>JAIOZY010000047.1 GCA_021740385.1 Prolixibacteraceae bacterium
TGAGCCAGGATCAAACTCTTCGTTGTAAGTATAAATTTGTTTAATTTCCTTAGCCCTCGATAAAACTCAATAAAATTTGCTTGGTGCTTGTCTTGTCCTTATTTTTTCAATCTCTCAATGAACTTCCCCTTCACGGGGTTCGCCTTGATTTCTCGCAAAGCGGCTGCAAAGATAAATATTTCTTTTCCGCTTTAACAAACTTTTTTAAAACTTTTTTTTACCCCGCTTTCACCAAAAAATACAAGTGCCTTCTAATGAAGTTTTTTAAACCAATTTTTCTGCAAAAAAAGGATAGCTAAGATACAAAATTATTGCCGTACAAATTGGATTTTCTTAAAAAAAGAACAATCAAATTAAACGCTCCCAAAAAAACATCGGGTGGGCACATTCGGAAAAACCATTGCGTTTATATAGCGACCGGGCACCCGGATTATCCTGCCTTACTTCGAGGGTTATTTTGCACATATCGTTCTGCTTCGAATAATCAATAATTGCCTTCATTAATGCATCACCGATTCCTTTACGTCTGAAAACGGGCGATACGGCGAAATCGTGAATATTTAAAAGCTGTTTTGCCTGAAAAGTGGAAAACCCGATAAAGCAATTGGCAAAACCCGCATATTTCCCATTGATTTTTGCCAAAAAGAAAAGGTAGTTCGACTGTACCTTTAATTTTTCAACAATGGTTGAAGCCAATTCTCTACTCAGTTTCCCTTGTCCTCCCATGGGATCCTGCATGTACAAATCAAGTTGATTCAGCATTGCATTAGCGTGTTCTTCATACTGAATATCACCTACAATAACTTCGATTTTCTCCTTCATAATCCTAAAAAAATAAGTTATTGTACAAGTATAAGTTTTCCTTTAGTAAAAAGCAATCGCAGGATTTTTCTAATTTTAACGCTGAAAAGATGAAAACATTTCTGCAAAATATTGGAATAAGTTGTATTACCCTGTTTTTATGTTCCTGTTTATTAACGGCAAACGGGCAAGAACCGCCAAAGCGCGAATTCAGGGGCATTTGGATTGCCACAGTGAATAACCTCGACTGGCCTTCGAAACCGGGAATAAATGTTGAAGCGATGAAAAAGGAACTCATCGACATGCTTGATGTTCTGGATGAATTGAATTTTAACGCTGCAATTTTTCAAATACGCCCGGCAGCCGATGCATTTTACAATTCGGTACATGAGCCCTGGTCGAAATGGCTGACAGGCATTCAGGGTAACCCTCCGCCTGAAAACTGGGATCCACTGAAATTCATTATTGAAGAATGTCACAACAGGGCCATAGAACTCCATGCCTGGATGAACCCGTTCAGGTTAAGCATGGATACAATTTCCCTTCTTTCGCCTCAAAACATTGCAAACAGGCAACCCGAATGGGTGCTTACCTATGGGAATAAACGATACCTTGATCCGGGCTTGCCCGAGGTACGGAATTACCTCAACAAGGTAGTAGAAGAAGTGGTCAAAAACTATAATATTGACGCCATTCATTTCGACGACTATTTTTACCCCTACTCCATTGCCGGGAAAAATTTCCCCGACACCCTCTCTTTCCGGCTATACAGAAGGAACCATGCGTTAAATGATATCGAACACTGGCGAAGGGAAAATGTCGATTTGATTATTGAAATGCTGAGTAAAAACATCAAGCAGATAAAGCCCCGGATAAAATTCGGCATCAGCCCGTTTGGGGTTTGGAAAAACTACGATGAAAATGACGAAATTGCCGGTTCGGTTACCAGTGCCGGGAACACCAACTACGACAACCTCTATGCCGATGTGCTCAAATGGCAGCGCCTGGGCTGGATCGATTACATGATCCCGCAACTATACTGGGAAATCGGGCACCCGGCAGTTGATTACATCACGCTCTGCAACTGGTGGAACGAACGGGCTTTTGGCCGGCATGTATACATTGGGCACGCACTTTACAAACTCAACGAAGGTATTTCTTCAGCCTGGGCCAATAAGCAGGAACTACCCGAACAGGTTTCGATTTCACGCAGAATGAAAAAAGTAAAAGGGAATGCTTTTTTCAGAATAAGTTACTTGATGAACAACCCGCTTGAAATCCAGGAGAATTTCAGCAACAAACTATACACCTGGAAAGCATCGCTGCCCCAAATGGCATGGATTGACAGCAAACCACCTTCAGCAGCTTTTAAGGTAAGGCCACGTGGTTTTTTTAAAATTAACAAGCTCTTTATAAAATACAGGCATAATACAGAACCGGATAACGACCTGCTGGGTTACCAGGTTTATTTTTCCCCAACGAGGGATTCGGTCAACATTGAAACGAACGAAAACCTGTTGTGCTTCTCGCGAAATCACCTCATCGAAATAAGAAAATACAACTTCCCGTTAAAAGGCCGTATCTTTTTATGGGTAACAGCCATCGACAAACACTATAACGAAGGGGAACCAGTTAAAGGACCAAGCATTTACATTCCAAAATGAAAACAGTAGCGTTATACCAAATATTTAAAAGCGAAATAATTCAGGGAAGCATTAGAACCAACCAACCCGAATCGACCGGCATGCTTCGTGAAATTGCCGAAAAGTTAACCGCTCCTTTTTTTCTGTTAAAAATAAAACCCGGAAAAATAACATTTAACAAAAACGATATTTATAAATGGACGGAGTTTGCATTGGTTAACAAAACTGCATTATGTTATACCAATTACAAGGAAAAAAAAGGGGCTGATATTAAAGCAGTACCGACAATTCAATATTACGAAGGCAGTATCCGCGATGATTTCAACTTTGGCCCGATGGTTTTAATCAAAAGCAGTTTATTAAATCATTACATTGAAAACACCCCCGATGAATACCACTTTGCCGGATGGTACGATTTCAGGTTGTTTCTTGCGAGGGAAGGAACAATTATGCAATACCCAGAATTTACGTATCATTACGATGAAGCCGATTTGCACATTTCGGGCGAAAAGCACTTCGATTATGTTGACCCGCGGAACCGGGATCGGCAAATTGAAATGGAAAAAGCTGCCACCAGCCACCTTGAAAAAACCGGTGCAAAAGTGTACCCGCCTTTTAAAACGGTCGATTTTTCAAAGACAGATTTTAAAACCGAAGCCAGTGTGATCATCCCGGTGCTTAACCGCGAAAAAACTATTGCCGATGCCATTGCTTCGGCATTGAAACAAAAAACCACTTTTCCGTTCAATGTTATTGTGATCAATAACCATTCAACCGACAAAACCGGCGAGTTAATTGAAAAAAACGGCGATAATCGTATCATTCACCTCATACCCCAAAAAACAAACCTGGGCATTGGCGGTTGTTGGAACGAAGCCATTCAACACCCGGCATGCGGGCGCTTTGCCATCCAGCTCGACAGCGACGACCTTTACGCTGACGAAAGCACCCTTCAGAAAACCGTTGACAAATTTCATGAAGAAAAATGCGCCATGGTTATTGGCAGTTACCGGTTGGTAAATTTCAACCTTGAAGAAATTCCGCCCGGAATAATCGACCACCGGGAATGGACCCCCGAAAACGGCCCGAATAATGCCTTACGCATTAACGGGCTGGGCGCCCCCCGGGCTTTTTATACTCCCATAATCAGAAAAATTGGATTCCCAAACGTGAGTTACGGCGAAGATTACGCCGTTGCCCTGGCCCTTAGCCGCACTTACAAAATTGGCCGCATTTATGAGCCTGTTTACCTTTGCCGCCGCTGGGAGGATAATACTGATATGAACCTTGACATTGAACGGATCAATAAAAACAATGAATACAAAGACCAATTGCGGAAACACGAAATTGAAACCAGAAAAAACATTATTTGATCTCATACCAATATTTTTTCTAAATTAGAGGGTTATAATGGGTTTCTTTTTTATGAATGGAAAAAACACAATAGATCGGAAAGGGGTTATATCAAAATTTAACAGATTTAAATACCTGCTACTTTTTCTCTTTATCGTATTAATTGTCTTTCTGATCGTTGCCGGTTACATGTATTACAAACATGAAAAAGAAACCAGCCAAAAAGACAAATACAACGAATTGCGTGCAATTGCACAACTCAAAACCAACCAGTTAAACCAATGGCATAAAGAAAGGCTTTCGGAGGCTTTATATTTTACAACCAATCAGCCATATATTCGTTATGCCCTGAATATTTTGCATGGCAAACACGATGAAGACTCCATTTTCAGGAAATCATTGTTACACATCATGTCTGGCAACCGCTACGAAAACATTTTCATGCTGAATGAAGAGGGGAAATTGCTGTTTAGCGTTCTATCCGGTTTCTCTTCGGTCGATACAGCCACTATACGTTTTTCTGCAAAAGCATTTCAATCAGGAAAGATTGTTTCCCGTGATTTCTATTATTGCAACACGCATAAAAATGTTCGTTTAGAATTAATCGCCCCGGTTTTTGAAAAAGAAAAGGTAGCTGCAACATTGATATTCCTTGTAGACCCCGATGATTTTCTTTACCCGCTGATTACGGAGTGGCCTACCCCGGGCAATACCGGGGAAACATACATTGTCAGGCAGATGGGTGACAGCATTCAATATCTGAGCCCGCTAAGGTTTTCGCCAGCTCCCCCGCTTCGTTCTTTCAGTAGCATTTTACAACCAGGATCAATTGGCTCAATTCTGTTGCAGAGGCACGATGGCATAATTGAGTGCAAAGACTATCGAGGTGAAAGTGTGCTGGCGTCAGTTTTGGAAGTACCAGGCACTTCATGGCATATCATCTCGAAAATCGATAGGAAAGAAGCTTTTTCTGGATTAAACACAACATTAACATTTCTGATAATCCTGCTATTCCTGGCCGTATTGCTTTTCATTGTCTTTGCTTTATTATTTTACCATTACAAACAGCGAAACATTTACAGGGAACTTTTAATTGAAAAAGAATTACTTTATCAAGCAAGGGAAGAATTTAAGGCCACTTTTTACAGCATGGGCGATGGGGTTATTACGACTACCTGCAAAGGAAATATTTCGCAAATAAATCCCATAGCAGAAATTCTTACAGGCTGGATTGAGCATGAAGCAAAAGGGGAATTGCTCGAAAATGTTTTTTGCATTATTGATGAACAATCCCGTGAAAAAGAGAAAGAAATTGTAAAGAAAATTCTAAAAGGCAGTGAGTATGCCGTAATCTCTCAGCAAAAAACCCTTGTATCGAAAAATGATACCGAAATCCCGGTCATTTTCAGCGCAACACCAGTAAAAGATCAAAAAGGGAATATACTGGGCGCTGTAATCGTATTCAGCGACCAAAGAGAACAACGCGAAAAAGAGAAAGCGCTGATCGAAAGCGAAAAAAGCTACAAGGAACTGATCGATGGCATGAACGAAACGGTGTGGATCATCGATTTCAACGGCACACTGCTCGATGTTAATCGTACAGCTACAGAACTACTTGGCTATTCAAAAGAAAAACTTTTAGAAATTGGTTTGTACGGAATAGACGCATCATTGAAAAAAGAAGCGATACAGGGCCTTACTAAAACAATGCCTGTAGATCAAATCCAGATTTTTGAAACAACACACCGTAAAAAAAGTGGTGAAATTATACCTGTTGAAGTCTATTCAAGCCTGATTAACTACCGGGGCCAGAAAGCAATTTTAAGCATTGCACGCGATATTACCGAACGCAAAAAAGCCGAACAACTTATCAGCGAAGAACGCATCAGGCTGCGCACCCTGATTGACAACCTGCCCGATGCCATTTACGTTAAAGACAACAAAGGGCGCAAACTGGCCGCCAATGCTGCCGATTTGAAAATGATGGGCTGCAGTTCGGAAAAGGAAATCATCGGGAAAAACGACATCGAGATTTACGGCATGGAAATTGGCACCAACGGGTACGACGAAGACATGCAGGTAATAAAAATGGGCGTACCCATGCTGAATAAAGAAGATTCGTATGTTACCGAAAACGGGGAAAAACACTGGCGCACCATTTCAAAAATACCCCTGTTCGATGAAAAGGGCGAAATTACCGGGTTAGTCGGGTTTGGCCGCGACATTACCCGCCAGAAACACGATGAAAACGTGCAACAAATCCTGTATCAGATTGTCCGGGCTTCAATGGAATCAAAAAGCCTTGAAGAATTGCTTGTTACCGTTCGCGGGGAATTAAGCAAAGTGCTCGACACAACAAACTTTTATGTAGCCCGTTACAATCTCCAAGCCGATACCCTTCAAAAAATCATTTTCATCAACGAAAAATTCGACATTGATGAATGGGAAACAAAAAACACATTATCGGGACAGGTCATCAAGACACAAAAAACATTATTGCTTTACGAAGATGACCTTAAAGAACATGCAGTCCGTTTCAAAAAACAAAAAAGCTTTGCTACATCAAAATGCTGGCTGGGCGTACCACTAATTGATGGAGAAAAAATTTTGGGCGTAATTGTTTTACAAAGCTACAACAACCCGAACGCCTACAACAAAGGCAGCGCCCGCTTATTGGAAATGATTGCACACGAGCTGGTCATCGTTATTCAACGCAAACAGATGATTAACGACCTGATTGCGGCCAAAGAAAAAGCCGAAGAAAGCGACCGGTTAAAATCGGCCTTCCTGGCTAACATCAGCCACGAAATACGCACACCCATGAACGGTATCCTTGGCTTTCTCGAGCTGCTGGGAGAACCCGACCTAAAAGAAGAACAAAAAGGGATGTACCTCGATATTATGGAACAAAGCGGACAGCGGCTGCTCGAAACCATTAACGGTATTGTTGAAATATCGAAAATTGAATCGATGCAAATTGACCTCCACTTCAGTGAAGTTGATATCCCGATAACGATGACATTTCATCGTGATTTCTTTTCACAAAAAGCAGCCAAAAAAGGTCTGAAACTGAAACTTAATGAAGAACAGCACCATGCCCAAACACACATTTACACCGACAAAAGCAAGCTTAACGGCATATTAACAAACCTGCTGAACAATGCCATCAAATACACTTCGGAAGGTGAAATTGAATTTGGATTTAACCCTGAAAACGATTCAATCGTATTTTATGTGAAAGACACCGGGCAGGGCATTGCCAAAGACCAGATCGATACCATGTTTGAACGCTTTACACAGGCAAATACCGGTTACACACGCACCCAGGAAGGCTCGGGGCTGGGGCTGGCCATTGTTAAAGCCTACGTTGAAGCACTCGGCGGAAAGGTATGGGTTGAATCGGTAGTTGGAAAAGGCAGCACGTTTTATTTCTCGATACCCCAAAAGGTCAAATCGTAATTTTTCCGAACCCGGTTAAAATCACAAGCGTATTAGCAATTGATAAAGATCTTTGTCAGACGACAATCCCATCTTCCGGCGCAAACGCTGTTTCGATTTCCGTACCGATTCGGGCTGAACATTTAAAATATCGGCAATTTCTTTCTGACTAAGGTTCAACTTTATATATGCGCACAATTTAAGTTCATTCGGCGAAAGAAAAGGGTACTTCGCCTGCAAAATCTCGAAAAAACGGGGATGTACTTTCCTGAAATGAAGAAATTGCTGTTCATTTTCATCCCTGGCAAACGATGCATTTATGGTTCCCATTACTTCATTAACAACCGCCTTATTCTTTTTATTATCGAGTTTTAACAACCCAATCTGACTGGAAACTTTTTTAAGCAGTTTATCCGATTTTGCCTTTTGGATCATCGTCGATAACATTTCACGCTCTTTGGCATCAATGGCTTCTTTTGTCTTCTCTTCAACCATATTCTGAAGGTTTAGGTTTTGTGTCTCCAGTTCTTTTGTAAGTTCCATGTTCTGCCTGTAAGTGGCTGAAAAATCGACGCCCAGCGCATACGATTCAAACAGGATAAAAAACACCAAACCGTATTGCAACACGTAGCCCGAATAGTATAGCCGGTTGTATATTAAAGCCTCTGCAACAACAAACAAAATGAATAAAACCAAACCGGTGGCAATTAAAAACTTTTCGCTATTACGTTTGAAAAAACCTTTCATCAATAAAATGAATAAATATGCCAGCATTGCCAGCATTACATACTGAAGCAATTGGTTTCCAACCGACACATAATAATAGGGGGCTGCAAAAACAAACAGGCAAACCAACACAACCCAGCCGGCATAAATATTTGCCAGTTTTTTTGAAACCATTTTTGGGAAAAATGCACGGGAAAACTGCAACAGCATTAACGAAGAAACCCATGCCAAAGCAATGGTTGTTTTCAGGTACAAGTAAATTTGTTGCTGAAAAAAATGATCGAAAAGTTTTATGTTGCTAATAAGCCCCAGGCGTAAAAAAAGAAATAAAACCAATAACGCGAAAAAGAGAAATGATTTTTTCCGGGGATTAAACAAATAAAAACCAAGATTATAAAGAAAAGTAAGCAAAAGCAAACCCAGCACAAAAGCATCAATAACCACGCGTTTATTGTCGGTCGATTTTATTTCATCAAAAGTCCCGATTAAAAAAGGCTGCCTGAAACCACCGTATTTTTCATTATAATTTGCTGTTTGAAAAATCAGCTCGTTTGTCCCGGGTAGCGGTGTAAAACCTGCAATTGCATTAATCTTTACGGGTACTGTTTCGGCTTTGCTTTTACCGGGTTTTCCGGCTTCGGATATCAACTTGCCGTTCATCCACATTTTGTATGCGTTGCAATAATCGCTAACCCGTATGGCCATGGGGCATATCGTGTCGAAACAGAGCGTTGCACGATAAGTGGCACAGCCCCTGCCCGGCAGTTTTTTGCCGTTAACCGTTTTACCGTTCCAGGTTTTGGGAAAATCAATTTCGGTTTTAGTATGCTGAATATTTTTTTTAGAAAAATCATCGGGTGTAAGCAGTTGGTCCCAGTAAAACTCCATTTCACCGCTCAGCTTCAAAACAAAGCCTTCGGGATTTTCACCGGCATAAACCAGGAATCCACCCTTTTCTTTATCATGCCGGGTGGTTTTCAATTCTCCGAAAAAGGAAAAGATGAGTGCAGGTACGATGGCCAGCCCTGCTGCAAAGAAAAATGTTAATTTCAATCTTCTACCAATACCCCTCATTTGCAAAAATCAATCTATTAGCAACTTAATACAATGTCCCGCTTTTGTCCCGGCGATATTTCCAAAAATAGAAAAATTAATGCAACATTTGAGGTTGTCACTAATTAAACCTGACAGATATTATGAAAAAGATTTTCCGACAAACCCCAATCAAAATTTTCATCGTTTTTTTTCTCATCGTTACGGGATTCCATGTACAGACGGTTTCTGCGCAAAACAAAATTTTTGTCGATTTATCTGCAACAGGCAATAACGACGGATCCGACTGGACAAATGCATTTACCTCTTTACAATCGGCGCTGGATGCAGCTGTGAGCAACGACCAGATATGGGTGGCCTCCGGAACATACTTTCCTTCTGCTGAAATAGATGGTACCGGAGACCGTTTTAAAGCATTCCATTTAAAAAATGGCGTAGCCATATACGGTGGTTTTGCCGGAAATGAAGATCCGGCAAGTTTCAACCTCGATAATCGTGATTTTACCACAAACGAATCAATTCTAAGCGGCGACTTAAACCAGGACGATAATTTTGATGCAGCTAACGGCGGGTACCAGGGAACAACAGGTGATGACAATTGTTACCACGTTATCAATCACCCCGATCCGGGTGCAGGGAGCCTTTCAGCCGACAACACGGCCATACTTGATGGATTTACAATTTCAGGTGGAAATGCTAATGGCGATGAATACGCTGATAAAGAAGGAGGAGGAATGGCTTCGCACAGGGGCAATCCAACTTTGCGAAATTTGATTTTTAAAAATAATTCAGCATATCGATACGGAGGAGGCTTGCGCTGTTATGTAAGCAGTTCATCGGTTACCAATGTAAAATTCATTGAAAATGTGGTCACCACTTATGATGGTGCTGGATTATTTAATACCTATTGTAACGGCATGGTTTTAACCGATCTTGAATTTATTTCAAATACTGCTGAACGCAGTGGGGCGGGAATGGGTTGCTATTATTCTTCACCAACAATTAATAGTGCCCGGTTCTTTTCCAATACTGCAACTTATGGGGGCGGGGGGTTATATTGCAATAACTCCAGTCCTACAGTTAATAATGCGTTGTTTATAATAATCAATGTGATGAGTTCGGTGGCGCAATACAATGTTATTCATCAAATCCACAAATAAACAATGCTACAGTGGTAAACAACACATCGAATCAATATGGGGGCGGAATCGGTGGCTCAGGCTCCCCGGTAATCAGAAATTCAATAATATGGGGAAACAGTGCTGCATCAAGAGGTAACCAGATGTTTATTTACAATGCCACGTTCCAGTTAAAAAATACATGCTATGAAAATGGAACCGGTGATAACGAGATCTACTATACGGCTTCATTCGATTTTGATGAAAATTGCATTACAACTGATCCTTCGTTTATTGATGCACTAAATAACGACTATCGCATTTATGGTTCTTCTCCTTGTGCCAACTCCGGAGAAAATTCATATAATTCAGAAAGCACCGATATACGGGATGAAGCACGAATTCAAAACAACATCATAGATATGGGGGCTTATGAATGGACTTCAAGTGTAGATCCCTATGACCCGGTATATATTTTGGCCACCTGGACCGGAGCAACAGATACCGACTGGGGAACAGCCAGTAACTGGGATATTGGAACCATACCACTCCCTTTATACGATGTGAGAATCCCCGATGTTTCAAACAATCCGGTAATTGGATCTTTGGCAAATGTTCACAAACTTACCATTGAACCCGATGCCACCCTCAACATAAACCCCGGCGGCGCGCTTGTGGTTGCCAACACCCTTACCAACAATGCCGATACTACCGGGCTGGTGCTCAACTCCGATGCCACCGGAACGGGGAGGCTGGTAAACAATACTGCCGATGTGCCGGCCACCGTGAAACAATACCTTGTAAAAGACGGTTGGCACTACATGGGCATACCCTTTACCGAAACGCCCAAAGCATCGGTGCTTTCGGGACTGTGGGTAACCGAAAACGATGAAGGTACGGCAACAAACGAAACCGAAAGCGGCTGGAGCTACCTCGATACAACAAGTGATATTGTTCCCGGGAAAGGTTACGGTATCTATTCCAATGCCGATACTGATACAACAGTGACACTTTACGGCACGCTGCTTACCGGCGACAAAACCACAAACACAACCAACACCAACGAGGGCTGGAACTTTATTGCCAACCCCTACCCCTGCACCATCGACTGGGATGCAAGCGGAGGCAAAACACTAAACAATATTCAAGATGCAATTTACCTTTGGAACCCCGATTTGAGCGGAACAAATAAATACGGCAGGTATGGAACCTATGTTGATGGTGTGGAAACTAACGGACAAACCCAATACATTGCCCCCATGCAGGGCTTCTTTGTAAAAGCCACGGCAGCAGGCTCGGTCTCCTTTACCAACGACGCCAAAACAGCCGTAGCTTCAAATTTCAAAAGCGAAACCCTGCAAAGCATCATCCGCCTTGCCGCATCCGATACAGAGGGGCGGACGGACGAAACGGTCATCCGGTTTAAAACCACGGCAACAAACGGGTTCGATGGAAATATGGACGCGTACAAACTAAAAGCAAACTCGCTCGCACCGCAACTTTACAGCGTGTACAACGACAATGAATACTCGATAAACTCAATACCCCGGGCAGATGAAGAACTGATCATACCGCTTGAACTGATGGTTAAAACCAACGGGGAACATACCCTTTCTCTCATTGAACTCAGCAACTACGGGTATACTTACCCGTTGATACTGAAGAACCCGGCAACCGGCGAAACCGTGAACCTGCAAAACGAAGATTTCCGCTTTGAAGCTTCGGAAGGTGAAACCGTTCAGCTGCAACTTGGGTTCTCCAATTCAACGGTTTCTTCGGATGAATGGTTGACAAACAACCTGTATCTGTGGTCTGAAAACCAAAGCATCGTTATTAGCCGCATGGGCAATATCGCAAGCAAAGTGGCCGTGCTCAATACCAGCGGTCAGGTAGTTTACCGGGCAAAGGTGCAAACCAGCGAACTACTGATTCCGGTTAGTGCAACCGGCATGTACATTGTGCGGGTAAAACCCGAAAACGGGAAAGCTTATAACGGGAAAGTGGTGGTAAGATAAAACACCCCCCAACCCCCTAAAGGGGGAGTAGGCAACTGCCAGGTTTGAAGGATTTTTGCATTGAAATAATATAAAAAATTAAAGAAATGAAGAAAAAACACAATAATACAGCGCCCCAAAACACCCCTCTAAGGAGCTTGGGGGTTAAATACATAACCACCCTCGTTATCATCGTCGCGTTCCAACTGGCAGCCTCGGCACAGCCGGTACCGCCAACTGCACCCGATGGGAAGAAAGTCCCCGTGGGCGTTGCCGTAAGCCTTTTGGCTGCGGCCGGGCTTGGGATCGGGGCATACAAGCTCCGCCGGAAAAGCGGGGATTAAGGGATTAAAAACATGTTTTTTTTGGATTTTTAACTAAAAGTGTTTTTTTAAAAGGGAAACCAAAAAGAAATGAAAAATGCAGAAACTTGGATTCCTGTTTTTCTTGCTGATTAGTACACCCGCATTAACTTCAGCACAAATAATATATGTCGATGCCGATGCCACGGGGAACAACAACGGGACAAGCTGGTCGAATGCTTACAATTCACTGCAATCGGCACTTGATGATGCCATTGCCGGTGATGAAATATGGGTGGCCGCCGGTACATATTATCCTTCGTCATCCTATTCCCTGACTAATTCCCCACGATATTATCATTTTGAAATGATAGAAGGCGTAACAATATTTGGTGGATTAGCCGGAAATGAAGATCCCGGCACTTATGATTTGTCAAGCCGGGATTTTGAAACAAATGAAACGATCCTCAGCGGTGATATAGGTACCATTGGTAATAAATCTGATAACTGTTATCAAATTTTTTACCACGGTTCTTCTCTTAACCTCACCAACAATGCAATCCTTGACGGTTTTACAATTACAGGAGGTAATGCAAATGGCAGTTATCCTCATTCTTATGGCGGAGGTTTTTATAATCAAGGTTCTTCACCTTCCATCAAAAACAGCATTATTACACAAAATTCGTCTGAATACAACGGGGGAGGAATGTATAATTATGAATCCAGTCCTCAAATAATCAACAGCTCATTCAAATCAAATAGCTCCACATATCACGGAGGGGCAATGTACAATATTGGTTCATCAGATGGCATTTTTATGAATTGTGATTTTACTGAAAACGCATCTGGTTGGGCAGGGGCAGCTATGTACAACGAATCAGGTACTTCCTTAAACATTACAAATTGTACATTTTCATCCAATTCAGCAGGAACAGGAGGAGGTGCTATATATGAAAAAGATTCTTGTACTGACACATTGATAAATTGTGTTATTACCCAAAACTATGCAGCCAATAACGGAGGAGGTATTTCAGTAAGTTCATCTTCAACATTTATGACAAACTGTACCGTCAGTTACAATTCGGCAGATGATGATAACGGTGGAGGAATTAATAACTTTCAAGGTTCACTCACTATGAATAATTGTATTATCTGGGGCAACAAAGCCATATCAGAAAGTCATCAATTTAATTTGTATGAAGGAGATATTACCTTAAACTACTGCTGCTATTCCAATCAGTCAAATGATGTTGATAATCTTCGGGGGACCTTTACAGCAAGCAACAACAATATTACAACGAATCCCCGGTTTCTTCGCTCTTCTTTTGGCGACTACAGAATCAGCGGAGATTCACCCTGTATCAATGCCGGATTAAATAATTACAACAGTGAAAGTCTTGATGTACGTGGTGAAAATCGTATTTTCAATACAACAATCGACATGGGGGCATATGAATGGACAGAAGGGGTTGATCCTGATATAAACAGGTTTTTTGTTAATACAGCACAAGCTGATGATAACGGCGATGGCATGACTTGGGAAACTGCAACAAAAACCTTGCAGGCAGCGCTTGACAACGCAGCACCCGGAATGATTATTTGGATTGCAAAGGGAACTTACTACCCAACATCGGCTTATGACCTGACCAATTCCCCACGCTATTATCATTTCAGAATGTTTAATGACGTAGAAATATATGGTGGATTTGCAGGCACTGAAGATCCTGAAACATTCGACATAAACGATCGTGATTATGAATCCAACGAAACCATCCTTAGTGGTGATATTGGAACTGTTGGAACTAATAGCGATAACTGTTACCATGTTTTTTATAATCCTGCAAGCCTTGGCCTTGATATCAGTGCCATTCTTGACGGGGTAACCATCACCGGTGGAAATGCAGATGGGGATGATGTACATGCATATGGGGGAGGAGTGTATAACTACTCATCAACACCTTCTTTTAAAAATGTGAAAATTACAAACAATAATGCCAGTTGGAGTGGCGGTGGTATATTTACGAATAATCACGGAACTTACAGAGCACAGACCAACTTTTATAATTGTCGCTTCGCGAACAATTCATCGGGTTATGAGGCTGCAGCCTATTATTGCTATAATACCCATTCAATAATCGAAAACACCGTATTCCATTCCAACTCGAACAATGCAATACGTTTCAATGCTTCTGAAACAAAAGTTATCAATTGCCTGTTTATCTCAAATACTTCATCCGCGATAGGTGCCATTTATAATTATAATTATTCTGACACCGAGATCATTAACACTACATTTGTTTCAAACACAAGCGGCAGGGATGGCAGTGCCATCTATAACCAAAGGTATTCGACATTGACCTGCAAAAACTCAATCATTTGGAGCGATAATGCAGGCAGTTTTGCGCTAATCTATAATGACATATCAAACTATCTACCCAATGAAATCCATCTCTATAATTGTTGTTACAACGATGAACCTGATGCCTTGATGAATGTGTCAACTGTTCAAAATTGCATTACTGCGAATCCAAAATTTGTAGGCTCAGATGTCAACCCTGACCATCCATACGCATTATATGGTTCTTCTCCATGTGTTAACATAGGAAACGACGCCTACAACAATGAAACCAGTGATATAAGAGGGGAGGCACGAAAGCAAAGTACCATAGATATTGGAGCCTACGAGTGGACCGAAGGGATCGATCCCTATTATCAGCTTGCCACCTGGACCGGCGCCACAAATACCGACTGGGCAACAAGCACCAACTGGGACATTGCTGCTGTTCCAACAAATACCAATGATGTCGTTATTCCCAACGTGGACAATGACCCGGAAATAGCCACCAATGCCGAAAGCTACAACCTTACGGTTAACAACGATGCCATCGTATCGATAAATGCTGGCGGAACACTTTCTGTAAACAACACCCTTACCAACAATGCCGATACCACCGGGCTGGTGCTTAACTCCACTGCCACCGAAACGGGGAGGCTGGTAAACAATACCGCCGGTGTGCCGGCCACCGTGAAACAATACCTTGTAAAAGACGGTTGGCACTACATGGGCATACCCTTTACCGAAACGCCCAAAGCATCGGTGCTTTCGGGCTTATGGGTTACCGAAAATGATGAAGCAACGGCTACCAACAATACCGAAAGCGGCTGGAGCTACCTCGACACATCCAGTGTAGTTATTCCGGGAAAAGGTTACGGCATCTATTCCGATGCCGATGCTGATACAACAGTGACACTTTACGGCACCCTGCTCACCGGCGACAAAACCACAAACACAACCAACACCAACGAGGGCTGGAACTTTATTGCCAACCCCTACCCCTGCACCATCGACTGGGAAGTGGTAAACGGCAACCTCTCCAACGTGAACGATGCCATTTACTTGTGGGACCCAACCCTGAACAGCGGGAACGGAACCTACGCAACCTATATTGACGGTACCGGCACTAACGGACAAACACAATACATTGCCCCCATGCAGGGCTTCTTTGTAAAAGCCACGGCAGCAGGCTCGGTAACATTTACCAACGACGCCAAAACGGCCGTAGCTTCAAATTTCAAAAGCGAAAGCCTGCAAAGCATTATACGCCTTGCCGCATCCGATACAGAGGGGCGGACGGACGAAACGGTCATCCGGTTTAAATCCACTGCTACAAACCGGTTCGATGGTCACATGGATGCTTACAAACTGAAAGCAAACTCGCTTACACCGCAACTTTACAGCGTGTACAACAGCGATGAGTATTCCATCAACTCCATACCACAGGTATATGAAGAACTGATCATACCGCTTGAACTGATGGTCAAAACCAACGGGGAGCATACCGTTGCCCTGTCGGAACTTAGCAACTATAATTACCCGTACCCGCTGATTCTGAAAAACCCGGAAACCGGCGAAAGCGTGAACCTGCAAAACGAAGACTACCGCTTTGAAGCTTCGGAAGGCGAAACCGTTTCACTGCTACTTGAATTTTCCGAATCAACAACTTCTTCTGATGAATGGCTAAAGAATAACATATACTTGTGGTCGGAAAATCAAAGCATTACAGTAAGCCGCATGGGCAATATCGCAAGCAAAGTGGCCGTACTAAATACCAGCGGCCAGGTGGTTTACCGGGCAAAGGTGCAAACCAGCGAACTAACAATACCCGTTAACGCAACGGGCATGTACATTGTGCGGGTAAAACCCGAAAACGGGGAAGTTTATAACGGGAAAGTGGTGGTAAGATAAAACACCCCCCAACCCCCTAAAGGGGGAGTAGGCAACTGCCAGGTTTGAAGGATTTTTGCATTGAAATAATATAAAAAATTAAAGAAATGAAGAAAAAACATAATAATACAGTGCCCCAAAACACCCCTCTAAGGAGCTTGGGGGTTAAATACATAACCACCCTCGTTATCATCTTCGCGTTCCAACTGGCAGCCTCGGCACAGCCGGTACCACCAACTGCACCCGATGGTAATAAGGTCCCCGTGGGCATTGCCGTAAGCCTTTTGGCTGCTGCAGGACTAAGTATCGGGGCATATAAGCTTCGCCGGAAAAGCGGGGATTGACGAACGAAAGGCCTGTTTGTTTGCATTTTTGCCCAATAGTGCTTTATTTTATAAAAACTTACTAACGAACAAAAAGGGTACAATGCAGCGATACGTGGTAATGATTCTTTTGCTTTTGCTTTTGGTTGTTTCATGCAACCGGCAAGGGTACCGCGATAATACCGACCCCTACGCAAAACTTAAACCCGATTCAATAACCCGGATTATCAAAGACCACATTTTAAAAATCGATAAACTGAGGTATTCCAATCCCGACTCGGCATTGAAACTCATCGGTGAAGCCGAAAAATTGTCGAAAACCCTGATTGCATCAAACAAAGAAGACCTGACTAACAAAGGCTACCGCTACCTCGGCGAATCGTTAAACTTTAAAGGGGTAACAAATACCGGCCTGGGCAATTATGAAGAAGCGCTGTTACTGCACAGGGAAGCCCTCAAAATTTATAAAAAGATAGGTTACGAAAGGGGCATTGGCAATTCATACAACGATATTGGCCTTGCCTACATGCAAATGGGGCAATATACCAACGCGATTGAAAACTTTTATAAGTTTTTGGAAATCAGCAAAAAAATTGGATTTCTCCATGGCGAAGGACAGGCTTACAACAACATCGGCATTATTTATTTTTACAGGGAAGAATATGAAGATGCCCTCGGTTTTTACCAGAAACATTACCAAACAGCCAATGAATTAGACAACATTGCAGAGAAAACATATGCACTAAACAACATTGGTGAAGTGTACGATATTCTCGGCGATTTTGACAAAGCCGTTGATTGCTTTACAAAAGGGATTGCACTTTCCGACTCGGCCAATAACAGTTACATGAAAGCATACCTGTTGGGCAACCTGGGGCAGGTAGAACAAAAACAAAATAATTTTGAAACGGCAAAAGCCCATTACGAACAATCGCTCGAATTACGTGAACAAGTTAACGACAAAGAGGGCATTTCATTAATATTAAACAAAATATCCGCTTTACACCTGCAAACCAACAATGAAAAAAAAGCGGTTGATTATGCGAAACAGGCTTTAACAGTTGCCAAAGAACACAACGTTTTACAAGAGATAAAAAACGCCTACCATAACCTTTACAACGCTTTGGAAAAACAACACAAATACAAAGAGGCCCTTCATTACCACACACTTTTCAAAACTTTCTCCGACAGCCTGTTCGATAATGCCCGGAACAAGGAAATTGCCGAAATTGAAGTTCAATACCAAACCCGCGAGAAGGAAAATCAAATCGCACTTCAAAAAGAGCTGATCATACGGGGAAACATCCTCCGAAACAGCCTCATAGCCGGCGTTTTGTTACTGCTCATCACTTCGTTTTTGATATACCGCAGCTATCGCAAAAAAAAGGAAACGAACCTCATTATTAGCGAAAAAAATCACAAACTTACCCGGGCCAACGAAAAAATCAGCACGCAAAACGAATACATAAACCAGCAAAAAGAAATGCTTGAGCAGCAAAACGTCAAACTTCAAATGTCGGAAGCCTCTTTGCAAAAGTTAAACCAGACAAAAGACCGTTTCTTTTCAATTCTTGCACACGACATGAAAACACCACTTATATCTTTCAAAAAAATATCGGGTTCGCTTGAAAAAAACATCGAAACAATTCCCAAAGACCAACTTCAGTATTACATTTCCCAACTCAACCAAAGTGCTTCAAACGTTGTAAACCTTTTCAACAACCTGCTTCAGTGGTCGGTAACACAAACAAAAAAAGACATTTACAATCCCGTCAAAATCAATGCTTCCGAAACAGTGAACCATTGCACATCGCTGTTGGGATCGGCCTTAAACGAGAAAAAAATTACCGTGAAAAACACCCTTGATGAAGAAGAGTGGGTTTATGCCGATAAAAACATGATTGCCACTGTTTTTAGAAACCTGCTTTCGAATGCCATCAAATTCACACCCGAAGAAGGTACAATAACCATTGCTTCGGAAGAAAAAGAAGGGATATTTCAATACAGCGTATCCGATTCGGGCCCCGGTTTATCGGAAGAAGACCAAAAAAAACTTTTCCGAATTGATGTCAAAAACAAAGATATTGGGAACGACCCCGACAAAAAAGGGACAGGCCTTGGGCTCATACTGTGTCAGGAATTCATTAAACAACACGGACAAAAAATATGGGTAAGCGGCAAACCGGACAAAGGGTGCACTTTTTCGTTCACCCTTGAAAAATTTTCGTAACCCCCTCTTTTTTTGCTACATTTGAGCAACTGTTTTCTCTTTTCTGTATGGATACAATAAAAATAACGCTGGTTGACGACCATCAGATTTTCCGCGATGGCTTTAAGTCGTTGTTCATTGGCGAAGCCTGCTACCAATTTATCAGCGAAGCTTCTTCGGCCACAGAACTGTATGGAAAGCTTAAATACGAAAAACCCGATGTTTTGTTTGTTGATATCGAGTTGCCCAAAATAACGGGCATCGAAATCACAAAAGAAGTAAAGAAATTGTATCCTGAGATAAAACTGATCATCCTGTCGGCCGATAAATCGGAATACAGCATTACCACTGCCATTAAAGCCGGCGCCGATGGCTACCTGCACAAGGATACATCAATAGAGGAAATTAAAAATGCCATAACAACCGTTTTGGACGGAGGCCAATTTTTTGGTGAATCGGTTGCCTCGTCAGTTTTCAGGGGTTTTGCAAACCGGGTAAGGGATAATGAACAAAACACCACCGTGTTAAGCGACCGTGAAATCGAAATCATTAAACTCATCTCCCAGGGGAACACCTACAAAGAAATTGGCGAAAAACTGTTCATCAGCACTCGCACGGTTGAATCGCATAAAAACAAAATATTGAAAAAACTCGAACTGAACACCCTGGCCGATCTGATTTGCTTCGCCATCAAACACAATTACATCAGTGTTTGAAAACAATAAAGAGATCAAATTAGTAAACAATACAATTGGGCTAAAGCCCATGAAATATTTTGAAATCTTTTCATGGGGGTGTCTCAAAAAGCAGACTCCTTTTTTCTTTACTAACAATTTGTAAGACACCAATAATTTTTATCGGGCTGTAAGCCCAGTTTATTTCAGCCCAATGCAATCCCGGTAAAACCGGGAGTCGCATTGGGTACAGAGAGGAAGAATAATTTTGCGCCCTGAAAGGGCATCTAATTTATTATGAATTAATTAAACTGGGCTTTCAGCCCGCTATGCTATTGGGATGGGATATCAATTACCCAAGGCGATGCCTTGGGCTGAAATGACCAAGCCCTTCAGGCTTAAACTTTCAAAATGCAAATAATATATATTTAAAATCAGCTTTTGAGACACCCTCCAATTCATTTACTACAAGCTGTCGGCTTCAGCCCAAAAACAACTCCCCTAAATGTGCAAATCACCTACTCCAAAATGGGTAATATCCCCGATTGACCTGCCTGCCCATTCTTTTTTCCTTTAAACTTTATTTCCCACAGGGGAAAAAACAACCTTTTTTATTTACCGGACGCACTTCAAATTCAAATAACCCATGGCACCTAAAACAAGAATGATTAAAGCCGTACACGTCGATAACCTGGGATTTTTTCGCGAAGGGTTTAAATCGTTGTTTGCCGGCGACCCACACATTGAACTGATTGGCGAAGCAGCTACTTCAGACCAAATATTTACCATACTGAACCACCAAAAACTGCATTTGCTGTTTATCGACACCGAACTCCCGGAAATATCAGGAACCAGCCTCACCGAAAAAATCAAACTTTCATATCCCGGAATTAAAATCATCATGCTTTCCGGCGATAAATCGGAATACACCATAACAGCCGCGCTAAGAGCCGGTGCCGATGGCTACCTGCACAAAAACACATCGAAAGAAGAGATTAAAAAAGCCGTTAGCCAGGTTATGGAAGGGGATGTGTTTTTTGGTTCATCGGTTACGCCCGCAGTATTGCGGTCGTACGCCAACATAATGCGCGACAAGGAACACAACATACCCGGCTTAAACCAGCAGGAAATTGAAATGGTGAAACTCCTTTCCCGGGGAAACAGCACAAAAGAGATCAGCGAAAAGTTGTCCATCAACAACAAAACGGCCCAACGGCTTAAATCAAACATCCTGAAAAAATTAAACCTGAAAACCGTGCCCGAGCTGATTTGCTTTGCCATTAAACACCATTATGTATATGCATGAAAATAAATATTACCCAACCGCCCAATGTGGAAATCACCTACAACAAAATGGGTGTTTTCACCGATTGATGCGCCCAGGTTTGCAACCTATTTTTGATGACGAACACAATTGTTACGGGTAATACAAGTCCCGGTTTTTCGTAAACCCCCGAATACCGGGAGCAACCTTTGAAAACAATCAGACAAAAAAATGAATTAATAACAACCTAAAATACAACGATTATGAAAAAAGTTTTCTTGTTAACACTCATCCTTATTTTGAATTTTTTCAAAATTAGTTTTGCTCAACCTTTACCTCCAGACTCTCCATCCGGATATCCAACACCGGTTGACGATTACTGGATTGGCATTGCTGCCATTATGCTCTTTCTGCTTTTTGCAGTTATACGGCTCTTACGGGACCGGAAATACGATTTTCCCTCTTCAAACAATAAAAAATAATATCATGAAACGAAATTTTACAATAAAACAATATATAACTCTTTTCAGCATGTTGTTCCTGTTTTTGGGAATAAGCATTCAGGGTAAAGCAAAAGTTATTTACGTTGATGGCTCTGCCGAGGGAAAGAACGACGGGACCAGTTGGGCCGATGCCTTTTCTTTAGTACAGTATGCATTGGACGATGCAATAAGCGGCGATGAAATATGGATTTCATGGGGAACCTACAAACCTTCAAATGAAATTGGCGGTACCGGTTACCGGTACAAAACTTTCCAAATGGTTGAAGGCGTTGGTATTTACGGCGGGTTTAGAGGCGTCGAAACTTCAAAAAGCCAACGCGTTAATTACGGCCACGGCGAAACCTACGAAACCATTTTAAGTGGAGATTACAGTCCAGGCTGCTACCACGTGTTTTACCACCCCAGCGGTACCGGGCTTACCAGCGCGGCCATTCTCGACGGTGTAACCATTACCGATGGGAATGCCGATGGTACCGGCGATCATTTATTTGGGGGCGGTATGTACAACGATGGTTGCTCTCCTACTTTAAACAATGTAACTTTCATTTCGAATGATGCTTCTTATGGCGGGGCAATGTGTAATAATCAAAGCGCTGATCCCACCATTACAAATTCGTCATTTATAAACAATACAGCAACGAATGAAGGAGGTGCCATATATAACAACAACACCAGTTCTGCATCAGTAACAAGCACAACTTTCACCCAAAACCAGGCTCACTACGGCGGGGCTGTCTCTACTAAAAATTCTTCAAATATTGAAATCGGCAACTCCTTAATCACATCAAACACTGCCTCTTCGCAAGGGGGTGCTTTTTATTTATCGGGTTCGACATACACAATCACCAATACAACATTTTCATCGAATGAAGCCACTGACGATGGAGGGGGAATTGCTGTTATTGGCGGAAGCTTAACCTGCAACAACTGCATTATATGGGAAAACAGTGCAGGAAGGGACGGAAATGAAATTTTCATGAACAGTTCAGCAACCGCTGCTACCCTTAATTACAGTTGTTACTCGAACGGCACCGACGATGTAGTTGACGAAACAGGAACGTTCGATGCAACAAACAACTGCACCACCGAAAACCCCAAATTTGTCGATGCAGCGGGTGATGACTATACCCTGCACGGCACATCGCCCTGTGTCGATACCGGTAACAACACCTACAACAGCGAAAGCGAAGACCTCAGAGGCCAAACACGCGTACAAGACGGTACCATTGATATGGGATGCTATGAATGGACGTATCCTATCGACCCAAGTGTGAAAATTATTTATGTTGACGACGATGCCAGCGGCGATGATGACGGCCAAAACTGGACCGATGCCTATACCTCCTTCCAGAATGCCCTTGACGAGGCAACCAGCGGCGATGAAATATGGGTAGCCGACGGCACCTACTACCCCACGACTGAAGTAGGCGGTACAGGCAGCCGTTACCAGGCATTCCAAATGGTTGAAGGCGTGGAAATATATGGCGGCTTTGCCGGAACCGAAAGCGCCGTGAGCGAACGTACCGGCTTTGGCCCCGGCGAAACCAATGAAACAATATTAAGCGGCGATATTGGCACGCAAGGAAATAATTCCGACAACTGCTACCACGTGTTTTACCACCCCGACGGGCTGGGCTTAACAAGCGCTGCCGTACTTAACGGTTTCACCATTACCGGCGGAAATGCCGATAGTTCGACCCCGCACAGCTTAGGTGGGGGTATTCATAACATAAACAATTCTCCAACTCTTGAAAACCTGAATTTGATCTCAAACAGTGCGTATGGCGGCGGTGGTATTTATAACCAAAATTCATCCTCAACAATTACAAATGTGTACATAACGTCGAACAGTGCCCAGTTTGGTGGCGGCATACGCAACTATGAGGCGTCACCGGTTATTACCAACGCACTCATTGTATCAAATTCCGTTACCGAAGATGGTGCCGGGGTGTATAACAGCTGGTATTCCTCACCAACCCTTACTAACGTTACCATTACCGGAAATTCTGCTGACGACGAAGGCGGGGGCCTGTACAATGATTTTGATGGTCTTCCGGTACTCAACAATTGCATTGTATGGGGCAACAGTGCTGCAACAAACGGAAACCAGTTTTATATTAAAACGGCAACTGTAACGCTCAATTACTCTTGCTATTCAAACGGAACCGGTGATGTTTACGATAACAGTGGTAACGGTACACTTACTGCCACAAACAGCATCACAAACAACCCGATGTTTGTTTCACCGACCAATTCCGACTACCGGCTTTTGGGCACATCGCCCTGTGTCGATACCGGAAATAACAGCTACAACAGCGAAACTTACGACCTGCGGGGCGAAGACCGCATACAAAATACCACCATCGATATGGGATGTTATGAATACACTTCGGGAACCGACCCGGCTGCTGCCATTATTTATGTAGATGCCGACCAACCCGATGACAACGACGACGGGTATAGCTGGGCAACTGCTAAAAACTCGCTGCAAGCAGCACTCGACCTGGCCTACAGCGGCTATCAAATCTGGATTGCCGATGGGTATTATTATCCCACAACTTCTGTGGGCGGCACAGGAACCCGTTATTATGCATTCCAAATGGTTGAAGGCGTGGAAATATACGGCGGCTTTGCCGGAACCGAAAGCGCCGTGAGCGAACGTTCCGATTACGGATACGGAAATACCAACGAAACCATCTTAAGCGGGAACCTGGGCTCTCCAAGTAGCACCGACGATAACTGCTACCACGTGTTTTACAACACCAGCAGCCTGGGTTTAACAAATGATGCCGTACTCGATGGGGTAACCATTACCGGGGGAAATGCTAACGGTGCAGATATTAACAGTCATGAAGCTAAGGGCGGTGGCATGTTCATCGACGGTTCGCCAACATTAAACAATGTAGCAATTATATCAAATAGTGCTGTTTATGGTGGTGGCCTTTATGTTGATGAATCTTTACCAATTGTTACCAATGCACTTATTGCATCGAATACAGCTACGTACAATGGTGCCGGGATTTGCAACAACTTTGCCGCACCAACACTTAACAACGCTACTATTGTCGGTAATACCGCTGGTACTAATGGAGGTGGCCTGTACAATCTGAAACGAAACGATCATGGTACCACTACATTGAACAATTGCATCGTATGGGGCAACAGCGCTAATAATGACGGCAACCAGCTTTGGACTCACTCGATAGAAGTAGACCTCAATTACTCTTGCTATTCAAACGGAAGCGGTGATGTTTACGAATACCCTTCGACCTATATTACAGCAAATAACAGCATCACAAGTAACCCCAAATTTGTCGATGCCCCCAATGGTGACTATACCCTTTACGGGAATTCGCCCTGTGTCGATACCGGTAACAACAGCTACAACAGCGAAACTTACGACCTGCGGGGCGAAGACCGCGTGCAGAATACCACCATCGACATGGGGTGCTATGAATACACCAGTGGGACCGACCCGGCCAACTGCATCGTTTACGTTGATGCCGATGGCGGTAACGACTCGAACAACGGCTTGAGCTGGGGCGCGGCCAAACAAACCCTGCAGGCAGCCCTTGAATATGTAACATCGGGCGACCAGATATGGGTAGCTGCCGGCACGTATAAACCAACAAGTCCATGGGATGAAACCGTTGACGGTGACCGCGATTTCCACTTCCGTATGGTTGAAGGCGTGGAAATTTACGGCGGCTTTGCCGGAACGGAAAGCGCCGTGAGCGAACGGACCAGTTTTGGCCATGGCGAAACCAATGAAACAATATTAAGCGGCGACATTGGCACCGAGGGCGATAATTCCGACAACTGCTACCACGTGTTTTACCACCCCGATGGGCTGGGACTTACCAGTGCCGCCGTTCTCGATGGTTTCACCATTACCGGGGGAAATGCAAATTACACTACAGGAAGCCTCGATTATAAACATTACAATGGCGGGGGCATTTACAACGATCACAACTCCCCATCATTTACAAATGTTACCATTGTTTCAAATACAACAGCAGGCAAAGCCGGGGGAATACATAATTATTATTCCTCACCATCAATAACAAATTCAAAAATCATCTCAAACACTGCCGATAACTGGGGAGGAGGAATGTATAATGGATATTCTTCTTCACCTTCAATCGCAAACACATTAATAGCCTCAAATACCGGCATGGGAGGAGGGGGTATTTTTAACAGATCCAGTTCTCACCCGGTATTAACAAATACAACAATTGTTGAAAACCTTTCTACTAATGATGGAGGTGGCATTGAAAACCACGATGTACAATTAGCATATTCAACCCTTAATAACTGTATTATCTGGGGAAATACTGCTTATAATGATGGTGATCAAATTTGTACAAGCAACAATGTAACAATGAATAATTGTTGTTATGCCAACCAAAGCGGTGATATAACCGGTACACCAACTGTTAGCAACTGCACTACCGCTAACCCCAAATTTGTCGATGCCCCCAACGATGACTATACCCTGTACGGAAATTCACCTTGCGTAAATACCGGGGAAGACAGCTACAACAGCGAAACATACGACCTGCGGGGCGAAGACCGCGTGCAAAACTTCACCATCGACATGGGCTGCTACGAATATACTTCGGGTACCGATCCCGAAAACAGCATCATTTATGTCGATGCCAACAGTGGTAACGACTCGAACAACGGCTTTAGCTGGGGTAACGCCAAACAAACCCTGCAGGCCGGGCTCGATTTAGCTTACGATGGCGACCAGGTTTGGGTAGCTTCCGGCACATACACGCCTTCCAGCGCGTACGACCTTGCTGAAACAGGCGACCGCGATTATCACTTCCGTATGATTGAAGGTGTTGCCATTTACGGCGGCTTTGCCGGCACCGAAAGCGCCGTGAGCGAACGTACCGGCTTTGGCCCCGGCGGAACCAACGAAACCACCCTAAGCGGCGATATTGGTACCGGTGGCGACGATTCCGATAACTGCTACCACGTGTTATACAACCCCGACGGACTGGGCTTAACAAGCGCTGCCGTACTCGACGGTTTCACCATTACCGGCGGGAATGCCGATGGTTCGGCCCCGCACAGCTCAGGTGGGGGTATATATAACGACAACAATTCCCCTACTCTTGAAAACCTGAATCTGACCTCAAACAGTGCGTTGGGCGGCGGTGGTATTTATATCAGCAATTCATCCCCAACAATTACAAATGTGTATTTAACATCAAACAATGCCATGAGTGGTGGCGGCATGCGCAACTATCATTCGTCACCGGTTATCACCAACGCACTCATAGCATCAAATACCGTTACGCACGACGGTGCCGGGGTTTATAACTCCCATTCCACACCAACCCTTACCAACGTTACCATTGCCGGAAACACTGCTGCCGATGAAGGCGGGGGGCTGTACAATTACGTTGATGGACTTCCGGTTCTTAACAATTGTATTGTATGGGGTAACAGCGCTACCTACGGGAAACAGTTTTACATTCACACGGCAACCGTTACCCTCGATTACACCTGTTATTCAAACGGAACAGGCGATGTTAACGACAACAGCGGTACCGGTACGCTTACAGCCACAAACAGCATCACGAACAACCCGAAATTTAACGATGCAGCAGGTGGCGATTACACGCTTTACGGAACATCACCATGTGTCGATTCCGGCAGCGATGCCCACAACAGCGAAACAACCGACCTGCGTGGTCAGGCCCGTAAACAAAGCACCATCGACATGGGTGCTTATGAATGGACCTCGGGTACCGATCCCGATTTTGCAATCATTTATGCCGATGCCGACCAGGCCGATGATAGCGGCGACGGCCTTAGCTGGGCAACGGCCAAGCAAACGCTTCAGGCCGCCCTCGATATGGCCGTAGCTGGCGAACAGGTTTGGGTAGCCGCCGGAACCTATACACCCACAACGAATACGGTTTATGGTGCGGGATCACGCTATAAAACATTTCAAATGATTGAAGGTGCAGCTATTTATGGCGGGTTCGACGGAACGGAAACCGAGGTAAGTCAACGGGATAATTTTGGCGTGGGCGAAGCCAACGAAACCATTTTAAGCGGTGATATTGGCACAGTTGGCAATAATTCCGATAACTGCTACAATGTTTTTTGCCATATCGATGGATATGGATTAACCAATTCGGCCATTCTTGATGGATTTACCATTACAGGCGGAAATGCTAATGGTTCTTGGTGGTATGACATGATTGGAGGGGGAATGATCAACGAAAACAATTCCCCTACAATACGAAATGTTGCATTTGTTAACAACAGGGCTTTTGAAGCAGGTGGTATGTGTTGTGAAAATGCATCACCAAACCTTTCAAATGTTACATTTACAAATAACTCGGCCTATAGTATGAATGCAGGTGCTTTATATATAGATGGCGGATCACCCCAAATAACCAATTGTTCTTTCACCGGGAATTCTTCAAACAAGAATGGCGGGGCAATTTATATTAGTTCGTCGTCAACTGTAATTACAAATGCCCTTATTTGCGACAACACTACCGGAGAAATGGGCGGAGGAATTTACATTTCCAGTTCACCCGTATTTAACAATGCAACCATCAGCAACAACAGTACGACAGGCACAGGTACTTATGATGGTGGCGGGGGCATTTATTTTGCATCCGGTTCAGATGCCGATTTTAACAATTGCATTATCTATGGCAATCAAGCCGCAAATAACCAGGGTCATCAAATTAGCTTAACCGGTTATTCTACGGCAAAAGGAACACTCAATTATTGTTGCTACTCAAACGGTTCGAATGATACTTACGATGACTGGTATTTAACTACAACAAACAACAACATCACGTCCAATCCCCAATTTGTTGATGCAGGAAACAGCGACTATCGCGTTTACGGAAATTCACCTTGCGTTGATACGGGTAACAACAGTTACAACAGCGAAACAACCGATATACGCGGCCAGGCCCGGAAACAAAGCACCATCGACATGGGGGCCTACGAATGGACCAGCGGTGTAGATCCCTTTTACCCTGTTGCCACCTGGACCGGCAATACCAGCACGGCATGGAACATTGCCGGCAACTGGGACATTGCACAGGTTCCCGGTGCATCAAACGATGTTACCATTCCCGATGTAAGTAACGACCCGATTGTTAGCAGCGCCGAAAGTTGCAACAACCTCACCATTGAATCGGGTGCTGTATTAACCATTGACCCCGGCGGAACACTTTCTGTTGACGGCACCCTGACCAACAATGCCGGTAACGACGGGCTGTTACTGCAATCGACCGTATCGGGCACCGGTAAACTAAAGAACAACACGGTGGGAGTACCGGCCAAAGTGCAACAATACCTCGTGGCCAACCAGTGGCATTACATGGGGATCCCGTTCACCGGTTCACACAATGCCGATGCTGCATTCCCGGGACTGTGGGCCATGAGTAACAACGAAGCATCAGCCTCGGATGGAAGTGAATCGGGATGGGCATACTTAGATGACCTCGACCAGGTATCGGCCGGGAACGGTTATGCCATTTACCACGACCTCGACACAAATTTCATGATGCTGGGAACCTTGGTTACCGGCGAAAAAGCAGTGAATACCTCCTTCACTAACGAAGGATGGAACTTTATTGCCAACCCCTACCCCTGCACCGTTGACTGGGGCGTGGTGAACAGCAACCTCGCCAATGTAAACAATGCCATTTACGTGTGGGATCCAACCCTGAACAGCGGAAACGGAACCTATGCAACCTATATTGACGGTACCGGCACAAACGGGCAAACACAATACATTGCCCCCATGCAGGGCTTCTTTGTAAAAGGCAACACCGGCGCAGGCTCGGTCTCCTTTACCAACGATGCCAAAACGGCCGAAGCTTCTACTTTTAAAAGCGAAAGCCTGCAAAGCATCATCCGCCTTGCGACATCCGATGCCAACGGGTTTGAGGATGAAACTGTCATCCGCATTAAAACCACGGCAACAAACGGGTTCGACGGGCAAATGGATGCGTACAAACTGAAAGCAAACACGCTTACACCGCAACTTTACAGCGCGTACAACGGCGATGAGTATTCCATCAACTCCATACCACAGGTGGATGAAGAACTGATCATTCCACTTGAATTGATGGTCAAAACCAACGGTGAGCATACCGTTGCCCTGTCGGAACTCAGCAACTATAATTACCCGTACCCGCTGATTCTGAAAAACCCGGCTACCGGTGAAACCGTGAACCTGCAAAGCGAAAACTACCACTTTGAAGCTTCGGAAGGCGAAACCGTTTCACTGCAACTCGGGTTCTCCAATTCAACGGTTTCTTCGGATGAATGGTTAAGAAACAACCTCTACCTGTGGTCCGAAAACCAAAGCATTGTTGTTAGCAGCATGGGCAATATCGCGAGCGAAGTGGCCGTGCTTAATGCCAGCGGACAAGTGGTTTACCGTGCTAATGTGCAAACCAATGAACTATGGATACCTGTGAGCACAACGGGCATGTACATTGTGCGCGTTAAACCCGAAAACGGGGCCGTGTATAACGGAAAGGTGGTGGTAAGGTAGGCCTCCTTTCTAAGAGGCTGTTCTAAAAGTGATTAAAACTACAATATGAATTGCCGTCGGATAAATCCGACGGCAATTCTGTTCTACACCACAACCGGGCTTTAGCCCATTTTTTCAAGCAGTTGAGCCCTGTGCTGATCAGCATCATTTATCGGCAATTCATAGACAGCCAATTATCACACAGCCTGTTCAACCCGGGGGTGCCGGGGAAAAGACACACATCATGGCCGATCAACCGTCCTTCGCAAAAGGGACAAAGTTGTATCGGCCATTGTTGTATCAACCAACATTTTTAAAGCCCGTTTTCAAATCAACCGGCATTTCATTACTTTAGCACCCCGGGAAATTTATTTACGATTGAATAATGCTGAAAACCGTTTTTACGCTGATCTTTCTTTCCATCGTCTTTGCCTTACCTGCACAGGTCGTCATTAACGAAGCTTCAAACAGAAATTATTCACAAATTACTGATGAAGACGGCGAGTATCACGACTGGATAGAATTATATAATACAAGCGCTTCTGATATAAACCTGTCGGGATGGACATTGAGCGACAACCCGGATAATATGGCAAAATGGGAATTCGGGAATGCCACCATTCCTGCAAACGGTTTTTTACTGATACATGCCTCGGGAAAAGACCGGAAAGTGCTTGGCGAATCTCAGCATTGGGAAAGCGCTGTGCTCCCTTCCGATGTGTTTGCCTATAAAGTCCCCAATTCAGCAATTCCATCAAACTGGGTCACCCGGGGTTTTAACGATGCATCGTGGCAAACGGGTTCAGCCGGTTTTGGCTATGGCGACGACGACGACGAGACAACCGTCCCCTCAGGCACCGTTTCGGTATACATTCGCAAGAAATTCAATGTTCCCGACAAAACAGCCATCACCGGCGCAATACTGCATGTTGATTACGACGATGGTTTCATCGCTTACCTGAACGGACAAATTGTTGCCCGGGCTAACATCAACCCGAATCCCGACTGGAATACATTTACCAACGGCAACCATGAAGCTGCCATGTACAACGGCGGAAGCCCCGAGGTATTTGAAATCGATCAGGAAGAACTGAACTCGATACTTGTTGAAGGAGAAAACATTTTGGCTATTGAGGTTCACAACACGAGCAATACCTCGTCCGATTTAACACTGATACCTTTTCTCTCCTTTTCACTTTCCGAGGGAAAATCCTATTTTCAACCCATACCCGGATGGTTCGATGGGAATTCGGCCGCGCAATTGCATACTAACTTCAAATTAAAAACGAAAGGAGAAGAGCTTTTTCTTTCAAAAGGCGCTGTTGTTATCGACTCCATTGATGTACCTAAAATATTTGTCGATCAGTCGTTTGGAAGGGTTACCAATGGTGCCCGTCAAACAGGTATTTTTATTGAAGCAACACCTGGAGCAAGCAATAACACCTCTTCGGCAAACACAAACGGGTATACCGGCAAACCAACCTTTAGCTTCGAGGCCGGTTTTTACAATGCCTCGCTCAGTGTTTCAATTTCAACAAGCGAACCAAACTCAATTATTCGCTACACGGTTAATGGCAGTGAGCCAACTGCTGCTTCAACCCGCTATTCCGTACCGGTTAGCATAAGCACCACAAGCACGCTGAAAGCACGCTGCTTTTCCAACAATAAATTACCGGGCGAAACAACTGTTGCCACCTACCTTATCAATGAAGATTTTTCACTACCTGTTTTATCAGTCTCTGCCAAACATGATGAGATATTTGGCGCTTCGGGCATTTTTACCAACTACAACGACACGTGGGACATACCGGCCTATGCAGAATATTTCGAAAACGATAATTCGCTTGCATTCAGCCAGGATGTCGGCATGCAGGTTGATGGTGGCGCCGGTGGAAGCCGCTCCCACCCGCAACACTCGTTCCGCATTGAACCCGGCAACCGCAGCCTTGGCGATGGCGACCTGAAGTACAAACTGATGCACCGCCGGCCAAACCGGGATAATTACCCCTCATTTTATGTGCGCAACGGAAGCAACCAATACCTCACACTGCCCTACAAAGATGGGCTGGAGGTTACAGCACTGGGAAGGAATACCTACACGTACTATTCAGCCTATCAACCCATTGTAGTTTTCATAAACGGCGAATATTTCGGCGTATATGAACTCCGCGAAAAAATCAACGACGATTTTCTTGAAGACAACTACGGCATGAACATCGATTCACTCGATTTCCTGGGTGTCAGTTATTTTAAAGGGCAACAGCTTGAAGCACTCCGGGGATCAATCGATCCGTTTATTGATGACTTTAACCGGTTTCAGGATATGAATATCCATGCTGACAATTATCTTGATGAAGTTGACAAATTTCTCGATATTAAAAGTTATACCGATTACATTATTGCCGAATCGTGGGTAGCAAATAACGACTGGCCTTACAACAACATCAAACTATTCAGGTGCCAAAGTACGGGTTACCGCTGGCAGTGGGCAATAAACGATCTTGAGTGGGGGCTTAATCCCAATGGCTGGACTACCTCTTCATTCGACCACATTGAGTACATGATTGAGCAGGGACAATGGAATTACTACACCGGCTACTGGTACAACATGATGCAGAACCCCGATTACAAAGCCTATTTTATCAACCGCTTTGCCGACCTGATGAACACCAGCTACCACTTCTCGGTTATCGGGCCGCTCGAAAACCAAATGTTCAACGAGATTTATCCTGAGATGGACGGCGAATTCGAAAAATGGGGAAATTCGAACATTACCGCCCAAATGAACTCCTTCACCCGTAACCACGATACTTTCCGCAGCGAACTGGAAAGGAGGGGGCCGCAGGTAAGAAGACATTTGCAGTCGCACTACGGGCTTTCACACCAGGTAACCGTTACCCTCGATGTAGAACCAGTCGGTGCCGGAAGTATAAAAATCAGTACCATTACACCGGTTCATTATCCGTGGGAGGGAATTTACTTCACCGATGTACCCATTGAAATTGAGGCAATTCCGAATCCCGGGTACGTTTTTGCAGCATGGGGAAATAACACTTTTATTGATGATATTGCCAATGCCTGCCAAACCGGGGAACTCACAGGCACTGCCTTGAATTTCACCGCTTATTTCGATGAAAGCGCAAACAGTTACGAGGGAATAGCAATCAGCGAATTCAACTACAAGCCGGGCAAAGGGCTCGATAACCCCGACTGGATTGAACTGTGCAATTTCGGGCCTGCCGAAGTGAACATAAAAGACTGGTACATAACCGATGATAACCCGGAACATGTTTTTATTTTTAGCGATGACTTCATCATGGCCCCCGGCCAGCGGATTATAATAACCGACGAAAAAGATAAATTCAGGAAAAACTATCCGGGCGTGGCATTGTATGCTAAAGAAATGAACTTTGGGCTTGCCTCGCCCGAGGACGAAATTAATGTATACAACAAAACAGGCGAACCGGTTGCATCGGTCCGCTATTCCGACCACTATCCCTGGGCATTATGTAACGATGATTACGGGCGCACACTTGAATTACGTACACCGGGAGCAAACCCCGATCAACCAAGTGCTTGGTTCAGAGGATGCGTTGGTGGTTCTCCAGGAACAGCCTATCAGTATTGCGAAGAAGAAACCGTATCGTCGCCGCCATTGCTCACAACCAATTTTGACTTAAAAGTCTACCCGGTTCCGGCAACCAACATGATAAACATTGACCTGCGGCTTGATAAAAACGATTTGAATTGTTCAATTTACCTATACGATATGATGGGGAAACTTGTGAAAACCACTCAGGTTGAAAAAGTAACTGCCGGGTTGAAAACGGTTAAACTCCCGGTTGAAAACTTACGGGAAGGCATTTATTTTCTAAGGATTTCAACGTTGGGAAAAGATTATACAACAAAAGTATTGAAAGTCAAAAATTAATTTTATTGGGACGGGCGAATTGGGACGTGAGATTTTTAAGCTCACGATATTCGGGCGAATGCAATTCGCCTGTCCCAAATCGCATGTCCCAAATCACGTCCCCATACATGGCAAAACCTTATTTTCCCGATTTCAACCTTCGTAAAATATATACACCAACTACCACATTTAACCTTATTTTACCCCCTTAAAAGATTCGATTGTTTTTTATTCAAACGGTCTGAAATTCATACCCAAAAGTTCTAATGTCGTTTTATGTCTTTCCAACCTTCTCATAAAACCTGAAAGTTCCTTTTTTCCAGGGGCTGTCCAGCAAACTTCGGACATGGCACAAAGCCTCGGAAAAATCATGTATTCGGCATGTTCGGGTGTTGGAATATATTCGGTCCAAACATTGGCCTGGGTGCCCAGAATGTATTTTTGTTCTTCTTCATCCAAAACACCGGGAACCGGATCATAGGTGTAAATATCCTTTATTGTGGTCATTCCACCTATAGCGAGAGGTTCACCTTCGGGACCAGCCTGGTAGTGGTCTAAATAACAAATATCGTTGGGCGTCATAATTACATCGTGTTGTTGCCGGGCAGCAGCTATGCCGCCTTCTTCGCCACGCCACGACATCACGGTTGCATTCGGTGCCAGTCCGCCTTCAAGTATCTCGTCCCAGCCAATAATGCGTTTGCCTTTCTCATTCAGGTATTTCTCGATGCGCTGAACAAAGTAGCTTTGCAATTCATGTTCATCGGCCAACCCCTCTGTTTTAAGACGTGCCTGGCAATGCGGACATTTTTCCCAATTGGCTTTCGGGCATTCGTCGCCTCCTATATGGATGTATTCGCCCGGGAAAAGATCAGCCACTTCGCTTAACACATCTTCGAGAAATTCGAACGTGCTTTCTTTACCGGCACAGTACACATTTTCCGAAACGCCCCATTTGTTCCATACCTCTACTTTCTGATCGAAACAACCCAGCCACGGATAGGTTGCCAGCGCTGCCTGGGCATGACCGGGCATCTCTATTTCGGGAATAACAGTAATATGGCGTTTTGCAGCATATTCAACCACCTCGGCTATCTGCTCCTGCGTGTAATATCCGCCGTAACGGATTGAGTCGAATTTTTCGGGACGTTCACTTGCATGACCAATAAGCGTGCTGTTGCGCCAGGCACCAATTTGGGTCAGTTCGGGATATTTTTTTATTTCAATTCGCCAGCCCTGGTCTTCAGTCAGGTGCCAGTGAAAACGGTTGAGTTTATGTGCCGCCATGGCATCAAGCATTTTTTTAATGAAATCCACTTCAAAAAAGTGACGGCAAACGTCAAGATGCATGCCCCGGTATGGGAAGCGCGGTTCATCGGTAATTTTTATGGCCGGAATTTTAACTGTTTCTCCTTGCTGAACAGGCATTAACTGCCTCAACGACTGGATACCGTAAAACAGTCCGGCTGCCGTTTGTGCTTTGATCCGTATTTTTTTACCGTCAACCTGCAGGGTGTATCCCTCAGGTGTATCAACCAATTCAGATAGTTCCAGCCTGATAACGTTTCGTTGGTTTCGTTCAGTTGTTGCCTCAAGCATAAAACCAGTTTGGTTGGCAATGTATTGAGTTAGCAGTAAAGCTTCATTTTCGAGCCCTTCATCGTAGTTAATGCGGGTTTTTTCACTCAACCGGTAAAATCCCGGTGGCGTTTCCATTTGCAGGGGTTGTGGAATAATGGCCGGTTGTGGCTGTGTTTTTTCACTTGTACAGGCAAAAGTCACAAGTATCAGAATAAATGCAGGTTGAAGTTTCATTTTTTACTTTTTAATATGAGTATATAATTCATTAAAAGTTATTAGCCTTTCAAAACCTTTTTGTGATAAATGCTTCATCAGCTTTTTATCTCCTGTTAAAAGCCTGCATTTCAAATGAATTGCCAACGCAACAAAAATAATATCATCAAAATCGACTCCAATTGTCAATTTTTCAGCTTCTCTTAAAATTTCTTTTGGAATAAAATCCTCAGAGATGAAAGTAATCTTTGAATAGAATAATTTAGTCAACTCATCAATCTCGCTATCAATTAGAAGAGTATGTTCTTTGATTTTTCCTGAATGAAGAAACAGTTCTTTTTGTAAGTATATCGGGCTATAAAATTGAATTGATTTTCCGGAATGCAACAATAATTGCCCAATACGGCTTTGAGAATTAAGGATTGCGCTGAATACAATGTTTGTATCAACAATAATCTTCATTTTAATAGCCTGTTACGATTCGATTTATACCAATTTTTGTTAATAGACGAAGCCAATTCATCTACAACTGGTTGTGGAGTCTTATACTTAGATGTTATTTCTTTATATCTGAATATATTGGCAATTTCCTGAAGTTCTTCAGTGTTTATTGTTGGCTCCAACCTTATGATAACCTCTTTTTTTGTTCTTTCAATAATCATTTTTCTTTTTTTCACAAATATATCCAAATCGAACCAAAACTCCTATGATTTTTAGCCCTTCGCAACAAATTGTCACACAACCAAGAAACAATGCACCCTATTACAAAAAATTAGATAAAAGCCTGCACTCGTAACTAACAACCATGAATGATTAAAAGAAGAAAATACAGTATTCTTTCATCCTGACTCATCCAATCAATTCCAAAATAGCCTAACTTTACCTTACGTTATCAAAAAAGCACTTTATGAAACCGTTGATTTCCATTTTTTTCATCGCGTTAATGCTGAGCAATTTCACCGGCTGCAAAAAGGAAAAAAACTGTCCGGGGCTTGACCCGGCCGATCTTTCTGAATTCCCCTACCCGGTTGCCGATACCCTTGTTTTTGAAAATGACCAGCAAGAACAATTTCTGATTTTCATTTCCGAGATTCAACTATCTGAACCCTATTCTTTTGAATGCCAGGAGATGTACAATGTTTGCGCATGTCTGAACTCAGCCGAGGCCCTGGCTACCGATTCCCGGAACAACGTTCCCTACACCTTTCTGAAAATGGAACAATCGGATATTTCCACCATGCAATATTTCAAGTACAACCTGAGGGGATTTTATTTTGAATTCGATTTTAGAAACGAGCTTCCGTATATCAACCAGATGGAACACCTCACCTACCATTCTGCCCTTACCATTGGGGCTGTCACCTATGAAGACGTAGTCGAATTCAGGAACATGGAACCCGAGTCGGCCAATATTTCCAGGGTATACTTCAACAAGGAAAATGGGATTTTACGTTTTATAATTAATTCTTCCGGGGAACAATGGGATTTGGTTCCCTAAGGAGGGAGATGGGACGTGCGTATTGCATTCGCCCGATTACCGTGCGATTAAAAATCGCACTTCCCAACTGGTTACGAAGGCTAAAGAAAGAAAAATAAGGTTTTCCCGGCCATGTCCGAAATTTATTCAGGTGCACAAACAAACCTTATTTCCGGTTTTAACCTTCGTAACAACTCGCACACCCTCCACACACCCAACCTTATTTTACCCACACAAAAGGAAGGCGGAGCTTAAATATTTGAATGAGAGAAAAAAGAAATGAAGGCAACGATTAAAGGCTATTTAAAATTTCTTCCATTTTTTCTTCAAGGAATTCCCTGATTTTATCCCGTTTTTTCTTTGGTAACTTTTCATTCAATTCAATGTGAAATTTGTTGGCAGATAAAATTACCGTGTAAGGCTTTTCGGGCTGCCCTTTTTCGGCCTTGACCAATGCCTGAACTTCCATTCTTGATAATCCTTCTTTTTTGAATTGCTGATAAATTAACCACTGTTTTTCAGAAACCTGGTTTTCATCAACTTTCTCAACTTTACGGATAATACGTAACAAACGTACATCATTGGTAGTGTTGTTTTTCAACAGGTCATCAATAATGCGTTGGTCCATATTAACCGTATTGAGCAAATCGCCCACGTAGGTTTCGTCTTTCCCAATGGCTTTTGAAAGTTCACGTTTATCTTTGAAAATCCCCTGTTCAAGCACTTTTTTAAACGCCAGGGCTTTTTCGATGTTCGATAAATCTTCACGCTGAAGGTTGGCGGCTACCGACATGGCCTGTGCTTCCCTGTCGTTGTATTCCTTCACGATACATTCAATGGTTTTGCGGCCAAGCTGGCGGTAAGCTTCAACACGGCGGTGACCATCGATAACTTCGTAACCTTCATTTTTGGCTCGAACAATAACCGGGCTGATTAAACCCGTTTCGGAAATGCTCCTTTTAAGGTTTTCTAATTCTTTATTTCGGATACCTTCGTCTCCTTTTAACATTAAACGCCCCTGAAAAGGCGATTCATGAAGGTCTTTAACGTTGATGGCTAAAATATGTTCCATAATATTATGCTTAATATATTTTGCAATTTTATGCAAATATAGTAATACTTTTAAAATTTTAGCGGTTTGTTTAAAAAATTGTATTTTTAGGTCATTGATAATTTATTGATTAATTCCGACCTTTTAAAACGTATTGAAGATGAAAATTGAATATGACAACCTTTACACACACATTGTCCTCTGCACCTATAAGCGTTTGAGGATAATTCCCGAGAAAAACCGTAACCGTATTGAGAAATACATTACCGGTATAGTTACCAACAACAGTTCTAAATTATATGCCATATATGCCAACCCTGAGCATTTACATTTGTTGGTTTCAATTAATCCGGGTTTATCGGTTGAAGACATGGCTACGATTATTGCCGATAGTTCTGAAGCTTTTATAAACGAGAACAAATTGGCAATTGGTAAGTTTCGGTGGCAGCAATCAGCATCAGCGTTTTCTGTATCGAAGGGAGATGTTGACAGGGTTTGTAAATATATTTTGAACCAGCCCCAACATCATAAACGGTATAGTTTTCAGGAAGAGTATGAAGCGTTTTTGAAGTTTTATCAGGATACGCTGAAAAAGAAATAAGGTAAATAAGGTTGGGGCTGTGCGTACACCAACGGGCTACGAAGGGTTCTCATGTTAAATAAGGTTTTATCCGGTCATGGACGAAATCATTTTAGGTGCAGTAACAAACATTATTTCCCGATTTCAAACCTTCGTAATAATGGATACACCTCTTACAATCAAACCTTATTTACCGGTTTTAAACCTTCGTAAAAACTCGCACACCCTCCACACACCCAACCTTATTTTGCCACCGACCACGGATGATGGCTGAAATAAAGTTAATAAGGTCAGGACACAGAGGGATACCAACGGGCTA
>JAIOZY010000048.1 GCA_021740385.1 Prolixibacteraceae bacterium
GGTAACTTTTAATGATAATTTCTTGTTTTGTATACATACTTATCATTTTTTAAAAGAACAGTTTTTACCGCTCTTATGTGAATAATAAGTGGTATACTTTTCGATTGAAATTTGGACTACTTCCTAATTAATATTTACACATCTGACTCTTCCGATAGCTATCGGAACAGGGGGTCGCTGGTTCACCCCGATACATATCGGGGCAGCTGGGCCCACCCCTTATTTAAGAGTTACAATTTTAATGATTGTCGCTCTTTTTTATTTCCACCTTTTTTTCCACATAAAAATCTTATTCGTTGATTTTAACAAGCAAGTATTTGGATTTCTGCTTTTATATTATTAATTTTTGAGCATATACAAAAATCATGAATCATAATGATGCATGAAAAAGCACATTTAACATTGCCTGCTAAATCCAGAATATCTACCCTTCTCCATTCATGTTATTCTGACATTTACAAAGGATAATGGGGCTAATAATTAGAACAAACAAAGATTAACAAACAGACACAAATATGATGCTTAGTAAAAATGAAGGCGGGAAAATCCATAAAATTAAGGCCGTTAACTATTCCGTAATTATTGGGAACCTGATCCTTCTGTTTTTTATGTTTATAAATGAAACAACGGCTCAAACATTGTATATTAATGAGATTTCAGGTAATCAGTCGGATATTGGGTTAAGCACCATTCAAAAACTAACATTCTCCAACGGAGACTTAAACGTGATTCGAAAAAGTGAGAGCCCGATGGATTTTCAATTAACTGAAATCCGCCATTTAATATTTGTGGATTCAAATTCCGGCATGGAATTTCACATGAACCAAAAACAGGGTGAGCTGGTGGTTTTTCCCAATCCTGTTGATAATAAATTGAATGTTCGGTTCAATTCGCTGATAAAAGAACCTTGTGAACTAAAAATCATAACAATTGACGGAAGAAAAATTTTCACCGAAAAATTCTCTTTATCCGAAGGCAAAAAGAAACATCAACTGGATGTTTCTCACCTTAAAAAGGGACTGTATTTCTGCCATATCAAAAACAATAACTTCTCAACCACAAAACAATTCATCAAAAAATAAAACCGGGAGGACAAACAAATGAAACAAGCATCACAAAATTTGCCACACAGGAGAATGATTAAAAGCGAGATACATGAGTTACCGCTGAAAGTGAACAATTTTAAACGAATGAAAAATATTTTTACACTCATTCTGCTTTTTATTTCAGCGGGCATGCTGAATGCACAGGAATACATGCATATTCACAAATCAGACGGGACCAACTCACAGGTTCCAATCAGTATAATAGACAGTATTACTTTTAGCGAGAGTAGCACGGGCACGCTCACCGATTACGATGGTAACACCTACGAAACAGTTACGATTTGCGACCAAACGTGGATGGCCGAAAATTTAAAAACAACCCACTATTCCGATGGTACAGAAATTCCTCTGGTTGAAACCAACTGGAGAAATCTTGAACCCAGTGATAAAGCCTACTGCTTTTTCGGAAACGATCCTGAAAATGGAGAAATTTATGGCATTCTTTACACCTGGTCAGCAGCAGTGAATGGCAGTACAGGTAGCAGTTCTAATCCGAGTGAAGTCCAGGGGGTATGTCCCACCGGATGGCATTTACCCAGCGATGAAGAATGGAAAGAACTTGAAATGTGCCTGGGCATGAACCGGGAAGAATCCGACAAAGATCAAAGAAATGTTGCAAGGGGCACCGACGAAGGAGGAAAATTAAAAGAAGCCGGTCTTAACCATTGGACAACTCCCAATGAAGGGGCAACCAATTCGAGCGGTTTTACGGCACTTCCGGCTGGTTACATGAGCGATGGCGGCACGGCCCTGCATCAGGAAGATTATGCCTATTTCTGGACAGCAACAGAACAATCAGGCAATAATGGATGGTACCGTAAACTGGGATTTAATGATTCCGGAATTTTTCGTTCGTATGAATATCAAGGCAGAAAAGCACATGGGTTGAGTGTTCGTTGTGTGAAAGATTGAGTTTGACCTCGCAATTCAATTTTGATGTTATTTCTTTAATATGATATTTAAGTTGGATGTCTCAGCTATTTGATTGATAAAATCAATAAAATCGGTATACTTTTCAACAGGGTGTTTCCCTTTTAAAAGTGTAAAATGCTGTTGAAGTGTTATGGTATTTTCAACAACTGAAATTTGCGTGGAATAACTGCCAAATTCACTTGAAACAATTTTATTTTCAGGACAATGTTCCACTGAAAGGGTGTTCGGAATTTCAAAAGTTATTTCGTCAATATAATCAAGTTTTTCTTTAATATAGACTGGATTTCGGCGGGGGTTTCTTTGTTCTGCAAAGCTACTTACCGGTAAAAACGGGCTGATATCTAATATATAACGTGAACCTGCTTTCGAAGCAAGATTTTTTGTTCGGAATTTTTTGGTAATTGTTATTTCAGGAATATTTTCATTTTGAACAACTTCAGCATCATATAAGGTGATGTCGCTAATGCCCGATTCTTTTGTAAGTTTTTCGTTTAACTCCTTATCGGAGAGTTGCAATAAACTAAATTCATCGTCGTAAAACGAACCCGTTAAATGCGTTGATATTTCACATATAAATTCGTCATCTTCATTCAGTTTTATCAGCGCAATATTTTTCTTTTTATTTTCAACGGGTTCAGGAATATAAACCAATTCGCCCCCTTCTGGTTTGATTAAAAGGGCCTTTCGGCCAGTTTCTCCACTAAAAAGGTGATTAAAAGGAATGGTTTGGCTTGTACATTCAAGCCAAACCGTGTCCGTTTCAAAAGGAACACACAAAATAACGTGGTTTGACTGGTTTACATTCGCAAAATCTTCAAACACAATTTTTCTGCTGTTCACACCAATTGTTGTATATATTGAAGGGATTCCGACAAAACCAAGCAACGATTTGGTATAATAGCTTAATGCTTTACAGTCGCCGTAGCCAACGTCATCAACAACTTCCGGGCTGAAAGGCTTAAAACCTCCTATTCCCAATTGAATACTTACATACCGGGTACGGCCCTGCATGTATTTGAAAACCTGTTTTGTAAGTTCTTTTTTACCGGGGTATTTTTCTTTTAATTCTTCAAGTTTCTCAATGGTTTTTGGCGATAAAGAAAAATCATCATCGAGGAGCGAGTGTTTCCAAAGCCCGAATGATTTCCAGTCATTTAACGATCCTTCGCTGTTGTCGTATTCAAATTCCCCAGGTGCAAATGATACCGATGCAACCTGGTTAAAGAAAGCGGGGCTGAATTTTTCAGGTTTTATTGGTTTTAATCCCGTTGCTTTCCAAGTGATGCCGTGGATTTTTTTTTCGTCAAATTCATTTTTTACGGTTCGACCGATGTTGTTCTCCTTGAATTTTATGGGTAATTCAGGAGGAAATTTCAAAGTAACCGATGTTTCTTTAACCGACTGATGATAACCCTTTAAGGGGTACCACGATGGGATACCAATGAATCCGTCATGCCTTTTAATAATTTTTACCTCAATTGTGTAAGGATATGATGGATAAAGGGCTTTGAATTCCTTAAAGCGGTTATCGCTAAACAAAGAAAAACCATCGTAGGCTGAATAGTCCTTTATTTCCTTGTTTTTAATTTTCCTTACGTGTTTTCCCGATGCATCATATATTGAGCATTCAATTTTCTTAATGGCAGAAAACTTGTCGTAAATGTATTCAAATTCAGTAAAATAATCTCCCCTGTCAGATAAAATTGTTACAGCAAAATGACATTCTTCAATCAAAACAGATTTTGACTGACGGGTATAAGTTGTATTGTGAAAAAGATAGACAGCTTTAGATTCGTCTAAAAGCGAATCGGGAATATTAAAATCAATATCGTTAGTTTTTCTGGCATATAGGCCTGTACTTATAAATATTGCACATGCTGCCATCAGAAAATATTGTTTCATGGCTTTAGCTTAAATTTTTTTGAGTACAACCTGCTCAAGATGTTTTTCAACAACTTTTTCAAAAAAACTTTTAATCTCGTTGTAATATTGAGAGGGTATTAAAGTTTGGTTTACAGAAATTGAACTCGTTATTGAAAGTATATTGTTTAAGGTTGATACATTGTACATAAACTGGCACTTTCCATTAACAGCAGTAATTTTAACTGATTCAGGGCTGGACTCTAATTTGTAATTGGCCGGAATTTCAATTTTTGAAATAACAATTTCACTGAATGGATAGGGGTATTCGATTGGGTATTCCCTCTTTTCAAGCGAGAAGGGATTTTTTTCATAACAATCAAACAAAAGGGGCTTGAAAAAAATTAGATCCCCGGCAACATCTACTTGTTTGTCGATTGTTACATTCATATTACATTTTAATTCAATATCGGTGGTATCGAGATGTGTAAATTGGCAATCGTTAATTTTTAAACCGGGAATATGTTCTTCCAATTTTTCGATGTATTTATCAACAGATTCAAAATCATTCACGGTTGCCCTTTTTTCTACTGCATCATAAAAATGTTCCGTTGATGTAACATCTCCTTCAATGGTATTATCATCAACGAACGAATAAATGTACCGGGTTGTTGTTTTTGATACGTTTCCCTGAAGCAGTGGTATCCAGCCTTTCTTTTCCTTATCAACTATTCTTCCTTCACCATTCAGACATCTTTCGGGCAAAACATTTATTTCGGAGTATTTTTCGGTTGCGTCAAGCAAAAAATGTTCCCCGGCAATATCGCATAACGCAATAACATAATTCATTTGGTTAATTGATGGATATGCTGGGTGGATCATTCCGTTTTTCCGCGTACTTAAAACAACAGGATATGCTTTGAGGTTAAGTTTTTTGAGAAGGGCAACAAGGTTAAGGTTAACATCGGCAGAATTTCCCGATCCGGTTTCGAAAGTTCTTCTGAGTGTTTTTGATGCCCGACAGCTCAACCGTCCATCCCACTTAATTGTGCTCTTCATCTTATTAACAGCGGCAATCATTTTATCTTTTTCATTCCCTTCAGAAGAAGATATAGTCTCGGCAGTTTTATTCAGAAAACCATCCATTTTTAACTTTACGCCAAAATCATCGTCATCTAAAAATAACTCATCAATATCCTGCCAGGTTCTTGTATAGCTTTTAAATAAACTACCCGGGAAATGGTGAGATGCAATTTCGTATTCAATTTTGCTGATGTAATTCTGCGGCGTTGTTAACTTTTCGCCAACCGGAAAGGCGGGTACATCTTCAATTTTATAGTTAAAAGAAGTACATTGGTAGCTTATCGGTTTATTGTTTGATTGGGGTATTGAATTGATTTCTATATCTTTTTTTGTTACAGGAATATACTGACCACGAAAAAATTGATTGTAATGAAAATATTCAGGTATTGAAACTTCATATTCGCTTAATAGAGCAGGAATAAAATGTTGAAATTGCCAACCGGGCAACGACCAAAGCATATTCGATTTTTTGTTGTACTTGACTTCAATAACTGAGCCCTCCTTCGCGTTTGGAATAGCAAATTTTACTTGTCTCCAATATTTACTTGTTTGCTCATCGTAAATTTCTTTTCGTTTCAATTTTGTTTTTACAACTTTCCCTTTTTCAAGATTATAAGAATAAGCCTTAATGCCATATATTTTTTCTTTTGATTTGCTGTACTCATAATAAGGAATGGAGATGGTTGCTTCTTTCAAGCCCTCATTATCAACAATTTTGATTCGAAAATGTCTGTTGTATTCAATAATGAAGCCATCAAAATTATTGTACGAAAAATCACTTTCACCAATATCAAAAATATAGTAGGCATGAGCGTTTGAGTCGATGTGGCAAACATTTGTTTTTAATTCTTCTTTATTTATTTTACCAAATCTTGGTTTGTTGTTTTTTCCAAATACGTTTGCTGATAAAATAAGAATTGAAGATAATGCAAGAATGGATACGATTTTTTTCATGTTGAATTAAGTTTGATAGTTATTATCCGACTAAACTAAATAATATTTTTTTTGAAAAAAAGTTTTTTTCCAAAATAAAACCTCTATTAATCTGATAGTTAGATTTTATAACGAAAGAAGAAAGCCCTATAATGCCCTGATATCCATTATCTTTCCCTCAAAATCATCCCGCTCGACCAAGGCCTTGTTTTTAATTTTTGTTTTATAGGTGTATATGGTGTTCACAGAGTAGTTTAGGAATTTAGCAATTTTTTCGTTGTCGGTTATCCCCAGCCTGATAAGGGCAAAAATCCGCAAATCGGTATTCAGCAATTCCTCTTTTTCGGGAGCGATGCGGTCTTCTTCTTTAAAAAGTTTGTTAAAGTCGTTGATGAAATTGGGGAATATTTTCAGGAATATTTTATCGAAATTGATGTAGAGGTTTTCGCGCTCCTTTTTCAAATCGGCATTGCGGATGATGTTGTCGAGGTCGCTGAATTGTTTCGAGATTATTTTTCGGTGAATGGTTTTTTGAAAAGCCTCTATGCGTTCGATGTAGCCCGATGTGACGTTGAAAAAATAGGCGATGTATTCTTCCTTAATTTTGTTGGCTTCGCGCAGACTGTTGTTCATTTCGCGCAGACTGTTGTTGGTATCCTGCAGCATTTGTTTCACATTGTTCAGTTTGCGGAACTGGAAAAAGATAATGGCGAAAAACGAGATAACCAGCACCGAAAGCATCGATACCACAAGCGAATAATTCAGCAGTTGTTTGCGTTGCTTTTCAACGGTGGCAAGCCTTTCGCCTTCAATAATGGGAAGTACAGCCCCTACTTCCACCTTACGGTGGCGGGCATTGTACTCGGTGGCGTCGGCCAGTGCAATTTTAATGTAGCGGTAGGCCCGGTTTATATCGCCCTGGTTAAAAAGGTGCACCGCCAGGTTTCGCAGTGCAACCGTTTCTTTTACCGACGATTTGATGTCGGCAATGGCAGCCCGTATCAACATATCGATGGCTTCGTTTTCGCGCCCCAGCAGCCCGTACAGGTAACCCAGGCTCGATGTGGCAATGGCATACGTATGGTCCGAGATGTCGAACTGGCTGATGAGGAAATTGAAAGCATCGGCCGAGCCTTCGTAATCTTCCACTTTCATTCGGCGCAGTCCCATGGCTGCCCAGTATTCACTGCTGTCTTCTTTTAAGAGTGAAATGGCCGAGTCGAGGTACGTTGTTCCAAAACGCCGGTACATGCCCGAAAAATATTCGTCGTTGTTGTAATCGGCCAGGTCGTAATATGTGCGGGCAATCACGTTAAAATATTCGTTTTTCTGATCACGGTTAAGCAGTTGGGTGTTTATGCTGTTCAGGGTATCGAGCGACTCTTTGAACAAACCTGACGAGAGAAGCGTGAATCCCATCTTCACTTTCGAATAAGCAATTTTTCCGGGATTGCCCGATGCACCGGCAAGCCTGTTCAGTTTCATTACATACACAAAAGCCGAATCGTATGAAAATGATTCATACTCATCAATCAGTTTATTACAACGTTCGTAGGCATAAAGCGTGTTGCCCGATTTTTCGGCCAGTTCAAGTTCGCGTGTCAGCGATTCAATTCGCTGTAATTTTTGGTTATAATAATCCTGCCTGTTGGCAAGATGCGTATCGAGTTCTTTTAAAAGCTTTTCGGTTTCGTTACTCGAAAACAGCGGGTACGACGAACCAACAATGATCACTACCAAAAAAAGGAATCTTGCAAGCTTCATGTGAAATAAATTTTTTCCGGCCTGTTCAAATGTACAGCATAAAATCTTTTTTTCCGAATATTGTTGTCATACCCATTGTCAAATTTTCGAAGTGCTTTCAAACATTCAACGAGGAAGTACGGTTTTATTTACAACCGTTTTGCTTTTTTCTGCTTTATTTTCTTCCTTTGGGTGTTTTAAAAATTATGAATGCAGAACGAACATTTCCCATCAAAACTGCTTGAAAATGCAGTTGATGAATTTGCCAGGCTCCCGGGCATAGGCCGGAAAACAGCCTTAAGAATGGTTTTGCACCTCTTGCGTTGCGAATTAAGCGAGGTTGAAGAATTCGGGCAGGCCATTATACAACTCCGGAAGGAGGTTAAACATTGCAACGTTTGCCACAACATTTCCGATACCGAAACCTGTTCCATTTGTTCAAACCCGGCGCGCGACCGCTCGGTAATCTGTGTGGTTGAAAACATTCGCGATGTGATGGCCATTGAAAACACCCGCCAATATAACGGCACCTACCATGTGCTGGGCGGCATTATTTCACCCATGGACGGAATTGGCCCCAATAATCTGGAAATAGAATCGTTAATAGAAAGGGTAAAAACCGGTGAAGTTATTGAGGTCATTTTAGCCTTAAGCACAACCATGGAAGGCGATACAACCAATTTTTACATTTACAAAAAGCTTAAAAATACCGATGTTAACCTAACAACAATTGCACGTGGCGTGTCGGTTGGCGGCGAGCTGGAATATACCGATGAAATAACCCTTGGCCGTTCAATCATGAACAGGTTAAATTATTTCGATACAATAAAATAAACGGAACGTAAACATATAGCGGATGAAGATTGCAGTAGATTTTGATGGAACCATTGTTGAACACGAATACCCAAAAATTGGCAAAGTGCGGCCTTTCGCGTTTCAAACACTGAAAATGCTTCAGGAAAAGGGGCATTTATTGGTGTTGTGGACCTACCGCTCGGGAAGGCTTCTTGACGAAGCCGTTGATTTTTGCCGCGAAAACGGAATTGAATTTTATGCCGTCAACAGCGATTATCCCGGGCAGGTTTTTGATGAAACCATGAGCCGGAAAATCGATTGTGATTATTTCATCGACGACCGGAACATTGGCGGGTTGCCCTCGTGGGGCGAAATTTACCATTTTTTACATCCCGAAGAAAGCGGGCAGGAAATAATGGAAAAACCAAAAAAGAAGAAACCGTTCTGGAAACGATAAAGTAAAATTGAAATAAAAAAGGTTGTGGTAAAGAAAAAGGCCTGTAAACAAAACATTATGAAAATAATAATTAACAACCAGCAACCAGTGACCAGCAACCAGTGACCAGCAACCAGTGACCAGTGACCAGCAACCAGTGACCAGCAACCAGCAACCAGCAACCAGTATGAAATTATCGGTTATCATAGTGAATTACAACGTAAAGCATTTTCTCGAGCAGTGCCTCCACTCGGTCGAGAAAGCATGCAAAAACATTGATGCCGAAATATTTGTGGTCGACAATAACTCGGTAGACGGCTCCACGGGCATGTTAATTCACAAGTTCCCCAATGTTAACCTGATACTCAACAAGCGAAACCTTGGTTTTTCAAAAGCCAACAACCAGGCCATGCGCAAAGCAACCGGCGAGTATGTCCTTCTGCTCAATCCCGATACCGTGGTTGAAGAACAAACTTTTTCAAAGGTGATTGCTTTCATGGACGATCATCCGGAAGCCGGGGGACTGGGAGTTAAAATGATCGATGGCAAAGGGAAATTCCTGCCCGAATCGAAAAGGGGCTTGCCCACCCCGTGGGTGGCCTTTCACAAAATTTTCGGATTGTCGGCCTTGTTTCCAAAGTCGAAAGTTTTTGGCCGTTACCACCTTTCGTACCTCGACGAGAACCAAATACACGAAGTTGATGTGCTGGCGGGCGCCTTTATGCTTATGCGCCGCGAAGCCCTCGAAAAGGTCGGTTTGCTCGACGAAACCTTTTTCATGTATGGCGAGGACATTGACCTTTCGTACCGTATAACCCGGGGCGGGTATAAAAACTACTATTTCTCCGAAACAACAATCATTCACTACAAAGGGGAAAGCACCAAAAAAGGAAGCCTCAATTACGTGCGCATTTTCTACAATGCCATGATCATTTTTGCGCGTAAACATTTTTCAAAGCAGTATGCCGGGTGGTTCTCATTCATTATCCATCTGGCCATCTATTTCAGGGCAGCAATTGCAACCCTTGCCCGGCTGGCTAAAAAGCTGTGGCTCCCACTACTCGATTTCCTGATGGTTTGGCTGGCATTTTTTTTCGTCCTGCCCCACTGGGAAGCCTACCGCTTCGAACCCGGTTATTATCCGCCCGAGCTGCTACTTGTAGTTATCCCAGCCTACATTGTTGTTTGGCTTACAGGCATATATTACTCGGGAGGCTACGAAAAACCGGTAAACCTCTTTAAGATAATCCGCGGCATTTTAGCCGGCACACTTTTTATACTGGTCATTTATTCATTGTTGCCCAATTCAGCCCGTTTTTCAAGGGCCATTATCCTTATGGGTGCCACCTTTTCAATCATTTTTGTTACACTGGCGAGGTTGTTGCTCCATCTTTTTTCAAGGGACAATTTTTCCCTCGGTGCCCGCAAGCCTAAAAGGGTCGCTATTATAGGGTTGAAAAAAGAGAGCAGGCGCGTAAAGGAACTGCTGAACCAAACCGGCATTGTTACCAACATTGTTGGTTACATAACGCCAAAACATAAAGCCCGATCTGCCCGCTACATGGGTGCATTGGGGCAAATAAGGGAAATAGTTGAAATAAACAACATTGATGAGTTGATATTTTGTTCGGAAAACGTAAGTTCGCAAAAGGTGATTAAAACAATGCTGCGCCTTTCGGATTTTAACATTGAATACAAAATTGCACCTCCCGAAAGTGTTTCAATTATTGGCAGTAACTCAATCGATACCGCCGGCGACCTATACGTTGTAAACGTGAACGCGATATCGAAAGAGAAAAACAGGCGTAACAAGCGTTTGTTCGACTGGGTTTTTTCTTTGGCGTTGCTTATCAGCTACCCCGTTAGCATTTGGTTTATCGAAAAACGGGGCGGCGTTCTAACCAACATTTTTAACGTTTTAAGCCGAAAACGCACATGGGTAGGGTATCACGAAATAAATTCGGAACTTTACCTTGGTTTGCCGGTTATCCGAAAAGGCATATTGAAGACAACCGATGCCCTCGATTTTATCGAAGAAAAACCCGAAGTGATCGACCGCCTGAACATGTTGTATGCACGCGATTATAACCTGATGAAGGATATTGAAATTGTAATGAAATCGTTTAAAAAACTGGGGCAAAAAGAATGATTAACCGTGATGATATAACCCTGAGGGCGCTTGAACCCGATGATGTTGAGCTACTCTACAAATGGGAAAACGACCCTGAAACATGGAAGGTTAGCAGCACCCGTGGACCCGTTTCAAAGTTTATGCTGGCAAGTTACATTAAATCGTGCGACAAAGATTTTTGGGAAAGCAGGGAAATGCGGCTTATTATTGAAAGCATTGAAGGTGAGCCGTATGGATCGGTTGAGTTGTTCGATTTTGATCCATTTCATATGCGGGCAGGCGTTGGCATTATCGTTTTTGAAAAAGGTAAACGTAGAAGAGGAATTGCAACTGCTGCACTTGAATTTTTAATTGATTATTCATTAAACGAATTGGGCATTTATCAGCTTTGGGCCAATGTTGCCGAAAGCAACGAGCCCAGTCTGAAGCTTTTTCAAAAAATGGGTTTTGAAATTGCCGGTCTGAAAAAGAACTGGCTAAAAATTCCCGGCAAGGGCTGGGAAGGGGAATACCTGTTGCAGAAAATACTTTAAACAACCCGGTACGTTACAAAATATATCAGGCATGGAGAAAAAACTTTCATCTTCGGTATGTATAAAGCAAAGCCCGATGGTTTCGCCCGAAATAATCCGTTTACTGAAATCGACCCTGTGGGGTACGCCCGGCCTTACTCAATACCAGCACATCGAAACCGAAAAAACCATTTTCGATATTGGCTCACCGCAATTTTTCAGCCTCGAAAGAAACAACAGGCTTTTGTGCACCCTATGCCTCGCCGGGCGAAAAGTGAATATTGAAAACACGTTGTTCGAAAGTCATTACGTGCGTTACCTCGCTGCCCATAGTTCTTTAAACGGGAAAAGAAAACGGAAGCTTGTAACCGGTTTGAATGGTTCTCGGGGTTTGGTTAAACGGTTTATGGAGGAGGTTTTCAAATTTGGCCCTTCAGCAGAAGTTTTAAACCAGAATCTCGCTAAAACGGTTTATTATGCGTATGTTGAAACCGAAAATGAACAATCAATCCGCTTGTGTAACCACTTTGGTTTTAAGAAAGTAAGCAGCATGGAAACGGTTTCTTTCAGCAGGTTCTCACCCAAAAAGCATGAAAGTGTAAGGCACGCCGAAAAAACAGAATATAACCTGTTGCAAAAAGCTATATTGGAGCAAAACGCCGGTCACAATTTTGTAAACCTGGAACATGTTTTTTACAACAACGATTATTTTGTATATAAGTTAAATGGCGAAATTGTTGCCGGTGTACAAGCCAATCCCATGTGCTGGGCTTTCAGGAATTTGCCGGGATTTAGCGGCAAAATATTGTTAAAGGCCCTACCCCGTGTCCCTTACCTGAAACGCTTAATTAACCCTAACCGGTTCTCTTTTTCGGCCTTTGAAGGCATATTTTGCAAACCGGGTTTCGAATGGGTGCTTAATTCATTGTTCGAGTCGGTACTGGCTGTTCAGGGGAACTACACGGCCCTGATATGGCTCGATGTACAAAGCCCCCTAATAAAATGCATCAGGAAAAATTGCAAGCTTGGTTTAATGGATAAGATCAATTCCAATGGCGGGGGCGACATTCTTGTGCGTGGCGAGAACCTGACCGAAGCCGAATGGAAATCGATGATCGAAAAACCCATGTACGTTTCCAGCTTCGATTTTAATTGATGTGGTTTCTATTTAACGGAATAAAACCATTTCAGAAAGATTCAATTTGTTTGTCACTATTAGTGTTTCAATTTTTCCTAAAACAACTACTGACAAATGACTTTCGAGAAATTGCCATGGAATTTCTCAATAATTAACCGAGTGAACTTTCCCGTTTAGCACAACGGCATCGGCACCCATTTTTTTGGCTGAGTTTATTGCATCGGTTTCGGTATGTACCATGGGTTCGCCTTTTGCATTGAACGAGGTATTGATAAGGGCTTTAATTCCGTATTTTTCATCAAGTAATGAAAGCAGGTCGAATAAATACGGATTTTCATCCCGCCTGAAAATGGTTTGTATACGTGCAGTGCCATTGGCATGAATAACACCGGGAATTTCAGTCTGCTGCTTCTCGGGGATTTTTAAATCGAGCAGCATGAAACGGGTTAGCGGATGTACCTCTTTAAGCCCGGTAAAGTAACGGGTATTTTTATCGAGCATAACGGGAGCAACGGGGCGGTACCATTCACGTTCTTTCAGGGTTACGCTTACCTTTCGGGCGAGGGCTTTTGTTGGCAGTGCCAGCAAGCTGCGGTTTCCCAGTGCACGGGGTCCGGCTTCGCCTGTTCCGTTGCAAAGGCCAATAACTTTTCCTTCTGAAAGAAGTTTTGCTGCCTGTTGCAGGTCTTCGTCCGAAAAACCGGGAGCAATATTATTCAACCCCCAATTGTTGAGGTACGGGTGGTGTTTCAGTATTTTATGCCCCTTTTTCCACTCGCCAAAAGCAGCCGCACCGAGTGCAAGGCCTGAATCATCGGGACAAGGCGGGATGAATATTTTTTCAAAAAGGCCGCTATCTACAATGGCCGAATTGGTGGTTATGTTTAACGCGCAACCTCCTGTGTAATAAAGATTTTTACATCCGGTGAGGGTATACAAATCGTCGAGCTTCAAAAGGGTTTCGCGCATGAACAGTTCCTGTATGGTGGCGGCAACATCCTGTAAAAACGTGTTATGCTGGTCAAACGATTTCATATCGATACCAAAATCGCTTTTTACTTTTTCGAAGAACACCGAGCGTTTTCCCCAAATATCGCCAAACCAGTTGTTTTGCCTAAGCCAGAAGTCGATATCCTCGTTGTAGCTACCCAGGGCAGCATACCCCATCAGTTTGCCCGGCACACTGTTTTGTTCTTCAATGCCTGCCCCGATAATGCCAAATGTAAGGGCATTTGCATTGTAAAGCGATGTGAAGTTTTTCAGTTCCCAGTGGTGTTCAACCGGAACAATTTTCCCCATGCGGTACATCCATGCCGAGAAATTGGAAAGGCTTGCCCCGCCATCGAAATGGACAAGCAGGCTGTTTTCTTCAAACCCGCCAAAAAAGGGAAGGCATGAAAAAACGTGTGCGAGCTCGTGGTTCAGGATGTAACCGTCAATTTCGCGGTCGAACCACCAAAGACGGCCCTTCTCGCTGTCTTTGGTAAGCCGGTTTATCAAAGGCGCTTCAAACCTTATTTGCCCGTCTGAGCTTATAAATGCACGCCCCACAGCGTTGTCGGTAAAAATAACGTCAATGTCTTTATCAACCAGTTTTGCTTCCCTTATGAGTTCGGGCAGGTATTTGTATAGTTTGTTATCCCTTTTGCGCCGTGTAATGCGTTCGAGCTGAATAAATTTTTCTACGGCTCCCTGGTTAAGCAAGGCAAGACCGTGATCGTGAACGTACTGAGGCCATTCAGAGTCGAGCCTGTCTTGTATACCGTAAATTCCCAAAGTTGCCCTTGTTTCGTTCATTTAATAAAAAATTGTATTGTAACTGAAATCACAATCAATATTACAAAAAACAATTCAGCCCAAAAACGGCGACGCATAAACGTGAGATAGTTCGTAATTAGAAAAGAGAGGGGCAGGGTTAAAATCACAACTATTTCATACGAAACTACCGGAAAAGTAAGTAATATTAACGAAGAAATGAAATAGAAGAATAAAATTTTGAAATACCGGCGGCTGCTGATCTTTTTTTCATCGTATTGGGTTAGTATAAAAAAGCTCGAAACAAGGGTAATCAATACCAGGTAAATAAAAAAAGCCTGCACGGGCCATTGCTGTAAAATGGTTGTTTCCCTCTTTTGAAAAACATTGGCCAGAATATCCCAAAGTTGTGCGGTATTTTGAAAAACGTAATAGTACGAAATGGTTAAACCCCAGGCTAACAGCAAACCGGCAAAGGGGTTCACAAATTCCCGCCAGTTATTTCGGGCCTTAACCGTGGTTAAACTTATGGGTACCAGTAAAACCAGCAGGCTTACAGGAAGATAAAACAAACCGGCAATACCCGTTAGCAAACCGGCATCGAAAGCATGGCTGTGGGCCTTGCGTGCATCGTAAGCATCGAAAAGGCGTTTTATAGCCTGAAGCAGGAAAATTGCCGAAAATGTAACCGGCTGTATTACATGCAGGCCCGGCAGTGCCAGTGCCGCAAACATAAAAAGGTAAGCCGGAAGAAACGTTCGTTCGCGGATAAAATTAAACCGTGAGTTTATGGACAAAAGCTGAAAGCAGATGACCATAATGAGTGCAAAATTGATAATCACGGCAACCGTGGGCGAAATACCGGCATTGAACAGGGGCATGAACAGCGGGGCACATACCAGGCAGTCGTTAGGCGGAAACGTGTCGGGGGTTAACAGGGAGCCCAGCAATAACAACATCCCGGTAACCGGTACCAGGATAAAATTGTATACGCTGTTTGTCCTGAAAATCCTTAATAACATTTCGGTATGCCATTTTTATTCCGTAATCAAAAGCTTTTTCAAAGGTCAAATCCAATGTCTTTTCGGAAATAGCTTTTCCCAAAACGGATTTTTTCCGCGTTTGAGTATGAAACTTTTAGTGCTTCGGCAAATGTTCTTCCAACCGAACTTATTGAAAGCACCCTTCCTCCTGAAGTCACTACTTTGTCCTTATTCAATGCAGTACCTGCATGGAAAACGATGCTGCCTGTTACGCTGTCAATTCCTTTAACAATCAGTCCCTTTTCATATTTTCCGGGATAACCGCCCGACACCATCATAACTGTGGCAGCTGCATTTTCATCAATTTCCACTACTTTTTCGCCGAGGTTGTTTTGGGCAACACCCTCGAGCAAATCGGTTAAATCGCTTTTTATACGCAACACAACAGCCTCCGTTTCGGGGTCGCCCATGCGTACGTTGTATTCAATAACGTAGGGCTTGCCACCGCAGTTAATGAGTCCGAAAAAAATGAACCCTTTGTAAACAATTCCTTCTTTCTGAAGTCCTTTAATGGTGGGCTTTATGATCTTTTCTTCAACTTTTTGCATAAAAACATCGTCGGCAAATGGTACAGGTGAAATGGCTCCCATGCCGCCGGTATTCAATCCGGTATCGCCTTCTCCTATGCGCTTATAATCTTTGGCTTCGGGCAGTATTTTGTAGTCATTCCCATCGGTAATTACAAAAACCGATAATTCAATGCCCGAAAGGAATTCTTCAATTACAACTTTACTGCTGGCTTTTCCGAATTTGCCATTCAGCATTTCATCGAGCTGGGCCAGAGCATCATCAAAATTGTCGATAATGAGCACCCCTTTACCGGCCGCCAGCCCGTCGGCTTTTAAAACGTATGGCGGTTTCAGGTTTTGCATAAATGTTTTAGCCTTATCGGTTTCACCGGCTGTGAATGTTTTATATCGGGCAGTAGGTATGCCGTATTTTGTCATAAAGGCCTTTGCAAAATCCTTACTGCCTTCAAGCATGGCGCCTTTTGTTGTGGGACCAATAACGGGAATGTTTTTTAATTCGCTGTCGTAAAGGAAAAAATCTGCCAAACCTTCTACCAACGGCACTTCGGGGCCAACCAGTACCATATCGATACCGTTTAAAATAACGGCTTGCTTTATGGCTTCAAAATCGGTAACCCCAAGTGGGAGGTTTATCCCCAATTGGCCGGTACCGGCATTTCCCGGTGCAAAAAACAATTTGTCAATTTTTGGGCTTTGTTTTATTTTCCAGCCCAGGGCGTGTTCGCGTCCGCCCGATCCGATAATTAATAAATCCATTTATAAAAAAGTTTATGCCCTGTTACTTCGCTTATTAAAATTATCACGTGCTTTTTGCAGTTGTTTCATCCATGGGGGTATTGTGTTTTTTTGTTTTTCAGGTATTTCAATTTTTCCAAACGAATACCCCTGATCAACCAAATTTTCGATAACCCGGGGTAACGATTCCAGGACGTTTTTCCTTGCTTTTAGCGAGTCGTGAAAAGTTATGATGGAGCCATCCCTTACATAACACATCACATTTTGGGTGCAGTTTTCAGGTGTAAGCCCCCGGTCGTAGTCGCAACTGATTACATCCCACATAATGATGTTGTATTTTTTGTGTAGCCTGTTAAACTGCGATTGTTTCATCAATCCGTAAGGCGGCCTGAACATATTTGACCGAATATATTCCGAGGCCTTTTCAACATTTTCGATGTAATATTTTACCGAGCTGCTTAACCCTTTTATATGGTTGAAAGTATGGTTGCCCGTAGAATGACCGTTTTCAATAATTTGGCGATAAATTTCCGGGTATTTCATCACGTTTTCGCCCACACAAAAAAAAGTAGCTTCTATGTTATACTTTTTAAGGATTTCGAGCACATCGGGAGTGACCTCCGGCACCGGCCCATCGTCGAATGTAAGGTATACTTTCTTTTCAGAAGCAGGCATACGCCACACCAAACGCGGGAACATTCGTGTTAGCCAATCAGGAAAATGAACCCTTATATTCAGCGGCTTACTCATAAAAACAATTCTTTTTTTTTACAATAAAGCAATGTGCCTACTGCATCGATACCAGCATGTTATAATACGATTCAAAATCGGCTTGAATTTTTTCAAACAATTCATTGTTACCTGTTTGCCTGGCCATTACCATTAACTCGTTCAGGAAATAGAGGGTGTTCCTGATGTCGTCGTCGAGCGATGAAATGCGCTTCGCATCAAACCCGAAATAGTACCTTAATTCATCGAAGAAGTTGTTTGACATGTCTTCAATCAGTTTTTCGGCTTTTTCGGTTTCTCCGGCCTGGAGGTAAACTTTTGTATTCTGAACGGCAAAAAAGTCGTACGGTACTTTATCAACCGGAATTTCCTCAAAGCATTTGTCAATAACCTCGATACTTTTTTTCGTTTCGCCTTCTTGAAGAAGTGCAAGGGCAAGCCGGTTCATGTTGTTACGCATGTTGGTGAGCATGCGCCGGTTGTTTTCATCGGCATATACACCGGGCTCTTTAATGTTGCCCCACTTGAATTTGTTCATCACGTTATCGTACATCTTCTCGGTATCGACAAATCCCTTTTGATAGCCCGATGATTGTGTCTCGACAGGCACAATGCGGTATGTTAGCCCTTCGAGCCTGAAATATTTATCGAGGCTAAGGTATTTTTCGGTACCTACCGATATGGCGTAATAAATGGGCCGTTTCCAATTGTTCTGGTACAGCATATCGAGTATCATCAACTGGTCTTTGGCAATATAGCTACCGGTAAGTTCAATAAACATGGTGTCAACAATCTGGTCATATTCTTCGGGAGCAACAACCCCGTTGTCGATAACGGCCTGCTTGTCAACAACCATGTACAGGTTACGAATTGGCAGGTATGCTGCATTATCGGCATAGGAAATTTTTGTGGCCGGGTCATCGTCTTTAATAAAATCGAGCGCTTTGCCCAGTTCAATGCTTTTACCTTTAAACCGCGGGTTTTCCATAATGTATACCACATCGCGGCTCCCCTGCACATACTGGTCGTATTCAAAACTGATGGGCAGGGGTTCCGATTCGTAATATTTACGCTGCATTTGATTCACATACCAGTCGGTTTGCAGGTAGCTCAGGTTACAAACCCTTTTCGATGTTCCAATACTTTCAACTTCCTGGCAATACCATAGCGGGTAGGTATCGTTATCACCGTTTGTGAAAACAATGCCGTTTTCTTCAACACTTGCCAGGTAATTTTGGCCAAAATCGGGTGCCGAAGTACGGCCCGAGCGGTCGTGGTCGTCCCAGTTTTCGGCAGCCAGTAAAGCAGGCACTGCGGCCAGTGAAATAACCGTGGCCAATGAAGCTGCAAGTGTTTTAGGCAGGTATTTTTTTATAAGGTTGTACAAACCGGCCACCCCCATGCCAATCCAGATGGCAAAGGCATAAAACGAACCCGCAAACGCGTAATCCCTTTCGCGCGGTTGCAAGGGGTATTGGTTCAAATAGATAACAATAGCAATTCCTGTCATAAAAAAGAGCAGGAACACTACCCACAAATCGCGTTTGCCCTGAGTGCCCGATTTATACTGAAAAAAGATGCCCAGTAAGCCCAATAGAAACGGGAGGAAATAGTAAGTATTCCTTCCGGGGTTATCGGCATATTTTACTGGCAGGTTATTCTGGTTACCAAGCCGGGCTTCATCAATGAATTTTATACCGCTAATCCAATTGCCGTCAACTACATTTCCATGCCCCTGAATATCGTTCTGCCTCCCTGCAAAATTCCACATAAAATAGCGCCAGTACATAAACCCGATCTGATATCGGAAAAAGAACTGCAGGTTTTCGGCAAAGGTTGGTTTCACAATTATTTCGTTTTCACCCGAGGGGTTGCGGTATGTTTTTCTATGTCCTTTAACCTTCCCCCATTTTTTGTATTCATCGGCATGTCGTGGGTCCGATTTACTCCACATGCGTGGAAAGAAGGTGCAAAAATCTTTGTCGTAATTGGGTTTCGACCTTACATTGGCCACCACGTATTTACCGTCTTTAATACGCCACTCTTTTTTATCAACAACCGATTGTTCTTCCCTGTCGACAGGTGAATTGTAGTATTGTCCGAAAAACAATGGCCGGTCGCCGTATTGTTCACGGTTCAGGTACGATTTGAGGGCAAAAACGTTGTTCGGGCTGTTTTGGTCCATGGGCAAATGTGCATTGGACCGTATGGGGATAATAAAATAGGTTGAAAACCCGATCAGTACTGCTGTAACTCCAACAATAATTGTGTTAACCAATACCTTTTCTTTTTTATGGGTATAAAAAATGGCCCATGCAATTAGTGCAGCAAGCAGGATGAAAAAGATGAATGCCCCCGAGTGGATGGGTGCCCCAAAACCGTTAACAAAAATGCGTTCGAACAGGGTAGCAACCTCAATTACACCGGGCATAATAACGTATAAAATTGCCCCAAGAAAAATAGCCGAAATAACCAATGCGGCAATAATACCCTTTTTGGTAACCGGGTACTTTTTGTAATAATATATGAAAGCAATAGCCGGTATGGCAAGCAGGTTTAACAAGTGAATCCCAATTGACAGGCCGGCAAGGTAACAAATAAGTATGAGCCAGCGGTTGGCGTGTTTTTCATGGGCAATATTTTCCCATTTCAAGATGGCCCAGAAAACCAGTGCCGTAAAAAGGGATGACGTAGCATAAACTTCAGCTTCAACAGCCGAAAACCAAAAAGTATCGGAAAACGAATAGGCCAGTGCGCCAATAATTCCGCTTCCAATAACCGCAATCAGTTCACCGGTTTTGAGTTCTTCGTTTTTGACAAAGAGCCTTTTCGTTAGGTGGGTAATGGTCCAAAACAGGAACAAAATAGTAAAAGCGCTGGCCAGTGCCGATAATATATTCATTAGCAAAGCGGCATTTGAGGCATCGCCAAAAAGTGTAAAAAAGCGCCCAAGAAACATAAACAGGGGGGCGCCGGGCGGGTGTCCCACTTCGAGCTTGAAAGCGGTTGTGATAAATTCGCCACAGTCCCAAAAACTGGCTGTTGGTTCAATGGTCATAAGATATACAACGGCTGCAACAGTAAATGTGACCCAGCCTGCAATGATATTCAGTTTCTTGAAATTCATTTTTGAATAATTTGAACAAATGTTTTATCGGCAAATAACCGGTTTAAATGCCATTTTTTAATTGTAATGCGAATATAACAGAAACTTTCTATTCTGAATACATTTTTTTGACGAACCAGACGAAGGATTAAAACCAAAAAAATACTTTTTGTACATTTGGCAGCATAAATATTGTTTTTTATGAACCGGATTTGTGTTACCTGTGCAATAATAATGAAAGACGGAAAACTGCTGGCATGCCAGCGGGGGCCCCATTCCGAACATGCTTACGAGTGGGAGTTCCCGGGGGGTAAAGTTGAAAGCGGCGAAAGTTATCAAAATTGCATTGTTCGGGAGATATGGGAAGAGCTTAAAGTTGAAATCAGTGTTTTAAAAGAGCTGAAATCCATCGATTATGATTACCCCAGGTTAAGCATACGGCTCATCCCCTTTCTTTGCCGTATTGATGCCGGTAATCCTTCTCCCGTTGAACACTATACAATTAGGTGGCAACCCGTTGAACGTTTTTGTGATTTAAAATGGTCGGCTGCCGACCGGGAAATATTTGAACGAAACCGCGGTGCGCTTCTATGATGATTTTTGTAACCCTTTTTTTCACATCGCTTGTAATTGCTTTATCGGGGGCAATGATGCCCGGACCTTTGCTAACGGTTACCATTAGCGAGTCGACCCGGCGCGGGGCTGTTGCCGGCCCGTTGCTGATCACCGGTCATGCCATTCTGGAACTGGCCTTGCTCGTGGGCCTCCTGTTCGGGTTGGCACCGCTTTTGAAAAACGATACATTTTTCATCATTATCGCTTTTGCCGGCGGGATGATCATGCTTTGGATGGCCTGGGGCATGTTCAAATCACTGCCTGCATTAACCGTTAAACAAGATGGCACTGCAAAACGGAAAAATAATTTACTTCTGTCGGGGGTTTTAATGAGCCTGGCCAACCCTTACTGGATCATTTGGTGGGCTACCATTGGCATTGGTTACATTATTCAATCGCAGGAATATGGTTTTTGGGGCATTGCCTCGTTTTACACCGGGCATATTGCCGGCGATATGCTTTGGTACGTGGCCATCTCCATGGCCGTTGCCAAAGGCAAAAAACTGTTTACCGACCGCACATACCGGATACTAATTGCAGTATGCGGTACTTTCCTGGTGGGGTTTGCTTTTTATCTGGTGATAAGTGGAATTCAAAAGATGTATTAACAATCTGTAAGTCGGGCTTTCCTGCCCGACAGTTGTCAAAATCTGTTGCAGATAAATCAGAAAAAAATTATGGCTAAAACTCAACGCCAATCAGTTCTCCAATAATCTTTGGGATATCGATATTGTCGAGAAAGCCCCTGAACTTTTCCGAGCCGGGCCCGAATGCATAAACGGGAACCAATAAACCGGTATGGTTGCTACTGGTGAAATCGCCATAAACAGCTCCCGAATTATAGTCGCCCATTTCAACAGCAAATCCGCCGGTTTCGTGGTCGGCAGTAACAAGCACGAGTGTCTCCTTGTTTTTGGCAGCAAATTCGAGGGCAACGCCAACAGCTTGGTCGAAATCGATCATTTCGGTTGTAACGTAGGCGGTGTAGTTTTGGTGGCCGCCCCAGTCAATTTCCGAACCTTCAACCATGAGGAAAAAGCCGTCCTTGTCGTTGTCGAGTACATTTATCGCGGTTTTTGTGGCAATGGGCAGCATGTTGCCTCTTCCTTCCAATATTGAAGGGTTGTGCATTTGAGCTGTAAAACCGGCCAGTTTACCTTTTTTCACTTTAGCTATGTCGTTAAGGCTGGTTAAAACGGTATAGCCTTTGTCTTTCAATGTCGTTGTTAAATCTTTTGCATCTTTCCGTTTTGTGAAATGGTCGAGGCCACCGCCAATAAATACATCAATATCGGTTTTTAAATAATCGGCAGCGATGGCTTCATAGTAATAGCGTTTTGCCTGGTGTGCAACAAAAGCGGCTGGTGTGGCATGGGTTAACGACGATGTTGAAACAACCCCGGTAGCCAGTCCTTTCTTTTCGGCTTTTTCCCTTATGTTTTCAACGGCTACGGTGTCTTTGTTTACACCAATGGCACCGTTATAGGTTTTTTCACCTACTGAAAGCGCTGTGCCCCCCGCACCCGAATCGGTTACAAAATTGTCGTGCGAATGGGTTGTGATGAACCCAATATTCCTGAAATTTTTCATGTACAATTCGCCATGGTTGGCAACCATTCCCGAAAACACGTGAGCTACCCCCATGCCATCGCCAATAAGAAAAATCACGTTTTTGGGTTTTTTGTCCGTTTTTGGTTCATCGTAATATTTTACCTTGTGTTCCAATACACCGCCTTCATACATTAGGGTGTCGATGTTGATGGTCATGTATTCTTCCTGCGCAGGCAACATACCTGCCAAACCAGCGAAAAATGCAAATGCTAAAATGTATTTTATCTTATTGATCATAATTGATTTTTTTTAGAACTGCTAAAGTAACAATTACTGATAAATTAATCGCTTTTAATATGCTTTATTTATGTCGAAATCTTTGTTCAGTGTATAATAAACCGGATCTTGTTCAAAATGCCCGTTCAGGCAATTAATAAGCAATAATTCTGCCAAAATGTTTTCGGCTTGAATATGAGTTATTTGAGCTACTTTGGCGAATTTCGATAGCGTAATATTTTCATTTTCATTCAGATAGCTAATAAGAAGCTCCCGTGTTTCATCGTACCGGAAACGAAGCCCTTTTTTATTTTTCTGCAATTTCCATTTTTTCAGCAAAACCGGGTTGGCGATAAAGTTTTCATCGTCTTTACGGATGTAAGCAATCCATTTACGTGTTTCATCTTCTGCAAAATGGGGTTTCTTTGCACTCTTTTCCACAAATATTTCAAGCACAATTTTCCCTTCCACATTCCATTCCTGCGAAGTGAATTTGATTTTTGGTTTGCTGTAAATGTTGGCAGCAGCTTCAACCATATAAAATTCTTCATCGGAAAGCACCCCTTTAATATTGCCGTTGTCTTTCACCCCAATCAGCAAACGCCCCCCGTCGGTATTGGCAAATGCAACCAGCGATTTTGCAATTTTTCGGGAGTCGTTAATGCAGTATTTAAAATCCTGTTGCTGGTGTTCTCCCTGTGCAATTAACTTAAATATCGGGTTTACGTTCAGTTTCATTTCCTCTCGTATTTTCCTGAAATGGTTATTTTTGCAACTTTTCAGCCAATGCTTCGGCCACTACAAAAGTACTTCCTCCGACAAAAACAAGATCCTTTTCCGATGCTTTCTTGCATGCTTCTTCAAATGCTTCTTTTACCGAAGGATAACAATTTCCCTGCAATAAATGTTGTCCGGCATTTTCTTTCAGCGTTTTTTCATTAAGCGCACGTTCAACTTTTGCCTTTGTAAAATAGTACACAGCTTTTGGGGGGAGCAAGGCAAGTACTGCATTGGTTTCTTTGTCGTTAACCATTCCAAAAACAACATGCAACCCCTCTTTTTTTTCCCTTTTAAGCTGGCTGACAACCGCCTTAATGCCGGCAATGTTATGAGCCGTATCGCAAACAATTTTTGGCGATTGGCCAATAACGTGCCAACGCCCGTAAAGGCCGGTATTTTTCACAACATTTCCCAAACCTTTAACTATCTGGCCGGCAGAAATATTGTACCCTTTTTGCCTGAGTTTTTCAATTGCAGCAATAGCTGTTGCCATGTTTTTATGCTGGTAATCTCCCTTCAGGTCGGGAATGATGTTTTTGTACAAAATACGGCAACAGTTCGACACCGTAAAGGAACCATCGGGTTGCAAAGCCGGCAAATAATCCCGGTCGGCAAAAGTTATGAGGGCTCTTTTTTCGCCGGCAATTTTTTTGAAAAGTTCTTCGGTTTCGGGTTGTGTTTCACCAATTACTACCGGTACGTTTTCTTTAATGATGCCAGCCTTTTCAATGGCAATTTTCTCAATGGTATTGCCCAGCAGGTTGGTGTGGTCGTAACTAATGTTGGTAATAACCGATACTTCGGGCGTGATGATGTTTGTAGAATCGAGGCGCCCGCCCAGTCCCACTTCAACAATGGCAACATCGACGCTGTTTTCACGAAAATAATCGAAAGCCATGGCAACGGTTAACTCGAAAAATGAGGGTTCAAGCCCGAGTTTTCTGTTTTCGGCAACAAATTTTGACACGAAACGGGCAACGGCACCGGGTTCGATCATTTTTCCGTTCACTTTTATCCTTTCCCTGAAATCGGTTAAGTGGGGTGAAGTATAAAGCCCGGTGCGGTATCCGGCTTCCTGAAACACCGAAGCAAGCATGTGCGAAACAGAGCCTTTCCCGTTAGTCCCCGCAACGTGGACTGTATTAAAGGTTTTGTGCGGATGCCCGGTAAAACGATCGAGCACCCGGGTGTTATCGAGGCTGTTTTTGTAAGCGGCAGGTCCTGTGCGCTGATACATTGGCAGGTGCTCATAGAGGTATTTCAGGGCTTCGTTATAGTCCATTTTATTAACATTCGGTTGTTACTAAAATCCTGCAAAATTAAGGTTTTTTAAACAATGAATTGCCTTAAAAATGGCTACATTGTAACGCATTTCGATGTGAATAACCCGATAAATGTATCAGGCATGGCATTACGTCACTCAAAAATTTTTGTCATCGACACAAACGTGATCCTGCACGACCACCAGTGCATTTTCAATTTTCAGGAAAACGATGTTGTATTGCCCATAACCGTTCTCGAAGAACTGGATAAATTCAAGCGGGGAAGCGACCAGTTAAACTTTCAGGCGAGGGAATTCGTAAGGCTTCTCGACGATTTGGTGAAGGACGACCTTTTTAACGGGGGCTTATCGTTAGGCACCGGCAAGGGAAAACTAAAAATCGAAACCGGCAAGAATTTCTCCGACCGGCTGAAAGCTTCTTTTCGTGAAGACATTGCTGACCACCGCATACTGGCAATTACCGAATTCATCAAAGACAAAAACCCGAAGCAAAAGGTGGTGCTTATAACCAAGGACATTAACCTCAGAATGAAGGCAAAATCGTTGGGGCTCGATGCTGAAGATTACAAAAACGACAAGGTTACCAATGTTGAAATATTCAGCCGCGGGGTAACCCTCAGGGATAAGTGCAACGATGAACTGATTGCCCGCTTGTATGAAGAACGATACCTTCCTTATGATATTTCAGGTTTCGAAACCGAACCCGATGCCAACGACTATTTCATTTTTAAAGGGGCCAACACCTCGGCGCTGGTGCGTTTCGATGGTTCATCGAAACGGTTTGAGCGGGTTGATAAGAAATCGGCCTACGGGATTAAACCGCGCAATGCCGAGCAAACTTTTTTGCTGAATGCCCTTTTAAACCCGGAAATCAAGCTGGTGGCCGTTACCGGGAAAGCAGGAACCGGGAAAACACTTTTAGCCCTGGCTGCTGCCATTGCCCAAAGCAACCTGTACGAGCAAATTCTACTTGCCCGACCCATTGTCGCACTCAGCAACCGCGATATAGGCTTCTTGCCCGGCGATGCCGACGAAAAAATACGTCCCTACATGCAACCCCTTTTCGACAACCTGACGGTAATAAAACACTGCCATAACCCGCGCAGCGTGGAACATACAAGGATTGAGGAGATGGAAAAGCAGGAGCGGCTGGTTATTGCCGCACTGGCCTACATTCGCGGGCGCAGTTTGTCGAATTCATATTTTATCATCGACGAGGCACAAAACCTTACGCCCCACGAGGTTAAAACAGTTATAACCCGTGCAGGTGAAGGTACAAAAATGGTTTTTACCGGCGACCTGCACCAAATCGATTCGCCTTATCTCGACCAGCAATCAAACGGGCTGGCTTACCTTTCCGACCGAATGAAAGGACAGGAGCTTTTTGCCCACATTAACCTGATAAAAGGCGAACGGAGCTTTTTGGCCGAGCTGGCAAGCGATTTACTATAGCCGCAAAACACAATTTTAAGGTAACATAACCTGAATGGAATGATTTATATAAAAAATTTTTTATTCGTTGTTTTACTTTTTTTCGCTTTATTCTTTTCAGGATGTAGTAAAGACCTGCCGTCAGATACTGTAATTTCTGACAATTTCGAATCGGGAAGTATTGGTGAAGCAATACAAACCGGAGACGGAATATGGGAACTCTCCATTGCTGATGATAATGACAACCCCGAACTTCCGGATAACTGGCGTTGCTGGTGGTACGTAAAAATGGGAAACGCCCCTTTGTCAAATCCGGTTGATTTAACCCTGAAAAAATCAGGCTGGCCCTATTACTATATTCCTGTTTTTACATACGATCAGAAAACATGGCACCATTTTGCCGAAGATGAAGTTTATCAAAATGAGGCGAATGAAATAATTATAACGAAACAATCAGAACAAAAGCGGGTTTGGATCAGCCGGTTCTACCCCTATACATTTACCGACCTTGAAAACTACCTTGAAAGCATTCAGGGAAGCCCTTATCTTGACATTCAGGTACAGGGATATTCCCAGCAGGGGAAGCCAGTTTACTTATTGAAAATCACCGATCCGTTGATCCCGGTTACGGATAAAGAAAGAATTTTCATGCATGCCCGCACCCATCCGGCCGAAACACCGCCGTCGTTTATGCTCGAGGGGTTGATTAATTTTCTGTTATCGGGCGAAGCAGCAGCTTATGAAATGCTGGCCGGTTTCGAATTCTACATTTTCCCCATGCAAAATGTGGACGGGGTAACAGCCGGAAATTACCGCTCGACACCCAAATCGGAAAACCTCGAGGTAATGTGGTATTACAACAGCAACAACCCCCTTGTTTTAACAAGCGATGCACCCGTTGAAGTTGGTATTGTACACCAGGTTGCAGCCGGGCTAATGGCCGATGGGGGGCCGCCGGTTTCCATCGCCCTTAACCTGCACGCGTCGAACAGCGAACCCGACATCCGCCCTTTCTTCTTTCCACATTTTGGCAGTGAAGCACAGGGATATGCCCCCGGTGAAGCATCGTTGTGGAACAAACAGCTTCGTTTTATTTCCTGTTTATCTGCCCATACCGGTGCAGATATGCTCGAACCCCTACCCGAAGAAGGGGGAAGCAGTTTTGCTACAAAAACCTATCCCGAGAGTTGGTGGTGGGCAAATTTCAATGAAGAGGTAATGGCCATGACCATGGAACTGACCTACGGCAGGGCCGGCCATGCACCGCGTTGGGTTGAACCTAATAACTTTCGTAAACTGGGTGTTGACCTGGCTTTGGCCATTCGTGATTATTCAGGTGATTTGCCCGTACCCGTTGCAACAACAACAAAATCGGCAAGGGCTGCCCGCATGGCAGGCTTGAAATATCCCGAACTTTACCCGCCTGCTGATAAAAACGAGCTGAAAGAATAACGTTTTAACAAAATTTAATGATCGTTTTTTCAGGTACAACAATAATTCCCCCACCCTCCCGTTTTTTAGAAACAAGGATTGGGAAGTTTCTCAAGTTTTATTGCAGGTTATCGTTGGTCAAAACCCTTATCCTCCCAATCCTTTTTTTATCTTTCCCGAAAAAATAAATCATCATGATCAGAGAGCTTATTTTAAAAAACCGCAGTTACCGGCGTTTCGATGAATCGGTAAAAATTTCTTCAGAACAACTGAAAAGCTGGATCGGGCTGGCCCGCTTAGCAGCATCGGGGCGCAACATGCAACCCCTGAAATACATTCTTTCGACCGAGGAATCAAAAAATGAAAAAATATTTTCAACACTGGCATGGGCCGGTTACCTGAAGGATTGGGATGGCCCGGTGAAAGGCGAACGCCCCGTGGCATACATTATCCAGTTGCTCGATACAGACATTTCGGAAAAGTTTTATTGCGACGACGGTATTGCCATGCAAAACATCCTTTTGGGTGCCGTGGAAGCGGGTTTTGGCGGCTGTATTTTTCAATCAGTCAACAAACCAAAGCTCATGGAACTTCTCTGCATTTCCGTCCGTTACAAAATTTTAAATGTAATCGCCCTGGGAAAACCTGCCGAAAAAGTTGTTGTTGAGGAAGTGAAAAACGGCGACATAAAATACTGGCGCGACGAAAAGGGAATACACCATGTGCCCAAACGCAGTCTCGATGAACTCATCCTGCATTTATAGGGCTTTGTGTTTCTTGTACACTTATGTTTTCTTTTCGTTAAGTTCATCGATAAAAAAGACTGATAATTGGATAATACAACAATAATTCTTTCATTTGAAGCGGGAGATTTTTGGAGATTATTTTTGTCACACTTATTTGGTAAAAGGGATGGGTTAACCAATTTAACCTTATTACCATGAATGTACAAAACACAACCTACCGGGAGTTACAAAACGAAGTAACTGAAAGCAACACACAGCTCGATCTCATTTTCAACACACTGCCACAATCGATGGCGCTGGTCAATCCAAATTTTGAAATATTGCGGGTAAATCAAAATTTTCTTGACCTCTATGGCGTAAAAAACGAAGACGTTATTGGACATAAATGCCATTATGCCTGTTTTAAAAGCCACCATGTATGTACCGGCTGCCTGGTTGAAAAAGCACTAACCAGCAAAAAAACCGAAAAGAAAATTAAATCGTTTCCCAACGGTGAAATTTGTGAAATGACTGCAAAACCGGTGCTAAACCAAAAAGGTGAAATAACCCATATACTTGATATCCGCACCAATATTACCGAGTTGGTTGATAAAGAACGGGAATTGCGCAGGGTGCAGTTTGCCATGAACCAGTCGAACGATGAATTTTGGCTGTTCGATAAAAACTGGAAAGCCGTGTATGTAAGTAATGCAGCATCGGTTAACATGGGTTACGACATTGTCGAACTGAAAAAAATACCGCTTGAAAAATTCAACCTGCTGCCCCGCATTGAAAATTTAGTGTTGCTTTTTGAGAAGTTGAAAAAACAAAAGAATGTCCGCATTGAATCGGTTCAGTTCAGGAAAGACGGGTCGACTTATCCCTGCGAAATGAACCTGAGCTATTTTGCCGACCACGAAGAGTTTGTTTATGTGGTAGTACGCAACATCACCAACAGGAAAAAGCGGGAAAACGAATTGATTGAATCACGGGAAAAAGCAGAAAAGGCATCCCGTTTGAAATCGACATTTTTGGCCAACATGAGCCACGAAATACGTACGCCCATGAATGCCATTATCGGTTTTTCGAACCTGCTGATGGAAGAGGAATTTGATGATATAATTAAAAACGAACTTAAAAGTGAGATAAAGTCGAACAGTAATTACCTTTTGGCAATTATTACCGATATAATGGAAATTTCACAGCTCGAGTCGGGGAACCGGGTTGTTGAAAAACAGGAAGCAGATGTAAAAAAGTTACTGAAAGAAATTTTTAAAATCCAGCAGGCTAAATGTCCCGGTCAGGTGAGTTTTAATCTTGAAGTTGAAATTCCCGCTGAACGTGAAAAGATCATATCCGATAAAAACATTTTAAGGCAATTGTTTGACAGGCTGCTTTCCAATGCTTTCAAGTTTACATCCTCAGGCGCAATAACAATGGGTTGTACCTACGTTAAAAACCAAAAAGCCTTTAAGTTTTGGGTAAAAGATTCCGGAATTGGCATTCCAGCAGAACATTATGACGAAATTTTTGACCCGTTTCACCAGTTGAACCCGATGATGAAAGGCGTTGGGATTGGATTATCCATCTGCAGGACACATGCAGCCATGCTTGACACAAAAATTCAGGTTAACTCTGAACCGGGAAAAGGATCAGTTTTTTCATTCAATATTGGGAAGTGATTTTTTTCATTCGCCAAAACGGTATCCAATACCCGACTCGGTAATAATCAAAGAAGGCTTTGAAGGGTTGTCTTCAACCTTTTTTCGCAGTTGTGCAATATAAACCCTCAGATACTGGGTTTGTTGAATATAACTATACCCCCAAATTTCTTTTAAAATATACTGGTGGGTTAATACACGACCCTGGTTTTTCGAAAGGAGGCATAGCAATGAAAATTCCGTTGATGTTAATTTAATGATATTGTTGTTCTTACGCACTATGTGGTTGACAAGGTCGATTGTAAGGGAACCAAATGTTAGGATTTCTGCATCCTTTTTATTTTCAGTGGCACGGAAAGCGGCTCTTATCCTGGCCAATAATTCACCACTTCTGAACGGTTTTGTAAGGTAATCGTTTGCCCCCTGGTCAAGAGCTGTAATGATATCTTCTTCCGACTGGCGCACCGAAAGTATAATGATGGGCTTTGAATACCAGTCGCGCAATTTTTTCAGCAATTCGAGCCCGTCGATGTCGGGAAGTCCCAGGTCAAGAATAATCATGGCCGGGTGATGCGATGCTGCATCTATAAGGCCGTCTTTGCCTGTTGACGACTGTATAACTTTATACCCGTTTGCTGAAAGTGTAATGTCGAGCAACCTGCGGATTTGAATTTCATCGTCAATAATTAATATTGTCTCGTTTTCGTTCATGATATTTAAAGTTGAAGGTTCTCAATGCCGGGGTTTTCCGAAGGGATAATGATGGTAAAAACAGCTCCGCCTTCTTTTTTGTTTTCAGCTATTATTGTTCCTTTATGGGCTTCAACAAAACCTTTTGCAATGGATAAGCCCAACCCCAGTCCGCCGGTTTTGCTGCTTTTTGCCCGGGTAAATTTTTTGAAAATCCTTGGAAGCAATTCATCGGGCAGGCCCGGACCTTTATCGGAAACCTGAATAATAAGTTCACCATTCTTATAATCTGATTGCAGAATGATTTCAAACAATGCCGGCGTGTGTTGGATTGAGTTTACAAGTAAATTATAAAGTACTTGTTCCATTAATCCGAAATCAATTTTCACCAATGGCATGTATTCGGGAACAATAATTTTGAATGAAAACGGTTTGAGTTCGTTGGCAAGTTCTTCGCTTACTTTATGGAACAAATCGTTAATATCGTACCAGTCGAGTCGGACAGAGATTCTGCCACTTTCAAGCCTTGACATATTTAACAAGTTCTCTATAAGCCTGTTAAGCCTAAGCGAAGCCGTTAGTATCTCAGTAAAAAGTTCCGATTGCACATTTCCCGGGTGCGATGCATTGATAAGGGTATCGGAAGCCCCCATAATGGTAGCAACGGGGATCCTCAGCTCGTGCGAAATTGAGTTAAAAAGGGTTTTATACAACCGGTCCGATTCATCAAAAAATTTCACCTTTTGGGCAAGTTCATCCAAAAACTCGCGCTCGAGGGCGTTTGATATGAGTGTGAGGTATGTTTCCCAAAAAACTTTTTTGTCGTCGTTAAACGATTGTTCATGCCTGGCAACAGCAATCCCGGGCACAATCCTCGTCCCGGGCAAAGGGTAAAATGTTACAGGAATTGAATTGAAGTTAGCGGTGTTTGCCCCCGCTTTTTGCGCGTGGTTAAAAACCCATTCGGCAATTTTTGTCTCTTCGGAAGTAATGGGTTCTGCATTAATTTTTCCAACATTCGATAAAACATTGTTCCCATCCTGCAAATAAAATTCAAGATTCTTAACATCGAAGTGTTCTTGAATTTCCTTTATAGCAACGCTTATAACTTCGTCAATTCCGCTTGCTTTCGATAACTCTTTTGTTAGTTGAAAAAGTGCGTTGGTTCTCACCTCGCGTTCGCGGGCAAAATATTCCTGGCGCCTTACCCTGGTGGTGAAAATACCGCTAAGGAGTGCAATGATGAAAAACAAACCGAAGGTGAGAATATCTTCTGCCTTTTCGATATGAAAAGTATAATGCGGGGGGATGAAGAAAAAATTCCATACCAGTGCGCTTAAAGCTGCCGCAAGAAAAACCGGGCCTATACCCACAAAGGTTGCCAGTATCGAAACAATGAAAAGGAAAATGTATGAAACAACATGGTAGCCCTGCATTTTTTGAAGGGGGATGCAAACCAGCGCCGTTAAACCAATAATAATGGTAGAAAGCAGGTAGTGGTTTATCCTTATTTTGAACTTTGGACCTTTAATGTTGCTTATGTTTTTACCAATGTTCATTTTCACAAAAGTAGTTGTTTTACAAAAGAATGTGTTTATGCCTTCCAAAATTTTCGGGAAAATAAAATGATTATTGTATAAATCTCGAGCCGGCCAAGAAGCATCAGCATACTTAGTATGACCTTTGCCACATCGGATAAATGGGAAAAATTACCGGCAGGGCCAACCGATCCGAGCCCGGGGCCAATGCCGGCCATGCAGGTAGCGGCCGAACTTGAAGCGGTTTTCGCATCAAGTCCTGTTAACACCAACAGAAAGGTGCCCCCGATAAAAATTATGAAATATAAAAAGATGAATGAAAGAATAGACCTGTTGTTTTCATCACTCAGGGATTTGTTGTTGTATTTTAGCGGGATTACAGCATTGGGCAAAATTGATTGCTTAATAATGTATTGAATGTTTTTGTACAAGATAACATGACGGGCCATTTTTATTCCCCCGGCCGTAGAGCCGGTGCTTCCGCCAAAAAACATGCACATGAAAATTAGCCCCCAGGCATAAACAGGCCACAATTGGTAATCGGCTGTGGCGTAACCGGTGCACGTTACAATTGATATAACCTGAAAAAACGATTCCCTGAACGATTCTTCAAGGGGTTTATGCATGTTGAAAAACAGCGATGCTGTAATTACCGAGCCAGCAATAAAAATTACAATTAGGTATAAACGTAACTCTTCGTTTTTTGTTATTTTTTTAAAATCAAGTTTGTAAAGGTTGTAGTGTATCACAAAGTTCATACCCGATAACAGCATAAAAATCATAACCACGTATTGAATGTACGGCGAATAACCCCCTATGCTTGAATTTTTTGGAGAAAAACCGCCTGTGGCAATGGTGCCAAAAGCATGACAAATACTTTCGAAAAGGTTCATCCCGCCAATTAATAACAGGATTACCTCGGCAATAGTAAGCAGGAAATATATTAGTAATATCCGTTTGCCCGTTGAAACAATGCGGTAATGGATTTTTTCCTGTAACGACGACTCAAGTGTGAAAAGGTTGTAACTCCCCATGCCAAGCGAGGGCATAACAATTATTACCAGCACAATTATCCCAACTCCCCCAATCCAGTGGGTCAAACTCCTCCAAAACAATATCGATTTTGGTAAGGCTTCAATGTCGGTTAAAATAGACGATCCGGTTGTTGTAAAACCAGAAGTCGATTCAAAAAATGCATCGATAAAATGCGGAATTGAACCTGAAAAAATGTAGGGCAAACTCCCTAAAAGCCCCATCAACAACCATGAAACCGTTACTGTAAAATAGGCCTCTTTTCTTTCGAGGCCAATTTCACCTGTTTTAGCGCGTGCAATAAAATAAAACAGTACGCCAATAAAGGTTATAATCAGAAAAGAAAAAAGAAAGGGGCGAATACTTTCGGAATAGATCAACGCGGTGATCATTGAAAGAATCAGCGCAAGCGACAGTATTAGCATGCTTCTGCTGAGCACTTTAAATACTGTTTTATAATTGATGATTTCTTTCATTCAGATTGAAATGCTAACTTATACCTGAAATTGTTCATTCATTATTAGGACCACAAAAACATCTTGCAAAGGTGATTTCATTTTTATAAAAGAGTTATAAAGAAAGAGGCGAGGGTATAAATATTTTATAAAGAGCCCGGCATGGAAAACAAGATAAAAATCATGTGTCTTGGATTAAAGAAAATCATTATTTTGTGAACGTTTAATATTAATCCATCATACAAATATCATGAGCAATCGTACCGCATTCCCCAGGGTATTCTGGGTGGCCAATTCAATTGAAGTTTTCGAGCGTTTTGCCTATTACGGCATTTACATGGGGTTTGGTATTTACCTGCAAAAACTGGGGTATACAAAAGGCGATTTGGGCATTATCCAAAGCATTTTCCTGGCCATTTCGTATTTAATGCCGCTGTTTTCGGGCACTATTGCCGACCGTTACGGGTTTAAAAAGGTACTGATTATTTCGTACCTGGCTTATTTACCCTCCATTTTAATGCTCATCTATTTTAAAACATTTTCGGGCATCGCGCTTACCATGCTCACCATTGGTTTTGCCGCGGGCATTTTTAAGCCCCTCATCTCGGCAACGGTACGTGCAACAACCGATTCGACCAACAAAACCATGGGGTTTGGTATTTTTTACATGATGGTGAACCTGGGCGCATCGGCCGGTCCGCTGGTTATGGGCAAACTTAGGGCTATGAGCTGGGATTATGTGTTTTACACGGCAGCCGGCGCTATTGGATTAATGCTTATCATTACCCTGTTGTTTTTTAAAGAACCGAAACGCGACATCCAAACGGCAACACTCAGACAAAAATTCATCGAAATTGGTGTAGCCCTCTCCGATATGAAATTCCTTTTTTTCCTCATTTTGCTGGGTCTTTTCTTTTGGCTGCCTTTCTGGGCTTTCTTTAATATACTGGCCGTTTATATTAACGATTATATGAATACAGCCCAACTATTTGACGGCGTTTCGGGCGTTATAGGCGAGGGCATAACAAAAGCCCTTATCGCCAGCGAGGTCGATGGTGTTTGGCGCATCAATGCCGAAGCCATCTCGCATACAGGGTACATCATCATTGTTTTTCAATTGTTTATATCCCGAATTTTTGAAAAGCGATCGGCCATTCCCTCCTTCCTTTTGGGATTGTTAATTGCTGCATCGGGATTTGTTATACTTGGTTTTTCTGTAACATCGTTTAACGGGTTGGTTTTCCTCGGCGTTTTCCTTTTTGCTATTGGCGAAATGATATCGTCGCCACGCATTCAGGAATACATCATGTGGATTGCTCCCAAGGAGAAAGCCGGGCTTTATATGGGGACCAATTTCCTGGCAACCTGTATTGGGGCTTTAACCAGTGGTGTTTATACCTGGATTATGGGAAAATATGAAGCAGCCGGACATCCCGAGTACATTATGTACACGCTTGCTTTGCATACCCTGATTGGGATACTGGCTATTTTCCTCTTTACCCGGATTTTTGGCGGTTTTGTTGAGCGCCAGGAATAGAGCAAACCTTAAACAATTGCTTTCAATTTTTTAAAGTTGAATGCAACAAACAAAAATTTGCCTAAGGTTACAGGGTTCGCGATTATTCGAATATCAACCCCTTATGAAAAGGGCTTTTATTATGTCGCTCACCATTTTGGGGTTTTCCTTAATACGGCGTGAACAGTAGCCAAACCAGTCGACACCAAAAGGCACATAAATCCGCATTTTGTGTCCCTTTTGAATGATCGAATCGCGCAGGTTTGGCGTAACACCGTATAACATTTGGAACTCGTAATCTTCCGGGCCTTTATTGTATTCCTTTATCAATTCGTACGATTCGTTAACAAGAAATGGATCGTGGGTTGCAATGCCAACATAAGCATTGTTTTGCAGCAGCAGTTCAAGGTCTTTCAGGAAATGGTGGCGTACCTGATGAAAATCGCGGTAAGCAATCTCTTCGGGCTCGATGTAAATACCTTTACAAAGCCTGATGCTTAGCGGAAGACCGTTTTTCTTTGAATATGCTGTCAGGTCAATAATGTCGTTTCGTGTACGCCGCAGGTAGGCCTGCAAAACCAACCCAACATGGTCGGGAAATTCAGCGAGTAAGCGTTTAAAAAGTTCAATTTCGGACGATGTGCACTGCGAATCTTCCATGTCGATACGCACAAATTTGTTCCTTTTAGCAGCACTTTCCACTACTTCGCGGATAAGCCGGTAACATTTTTCTTTATCGACGAGCAAGCCGAAACTGGTTGGCTTTACCGAAAAACTGCCCATTACATTATCTTCTGTGAAACGTTCAATAATGTTCAGATAATCATTTTTATTGGTTTCGGCTTCTTCAATGGTATGAATAAATTCCCCGAGCAAATCAACCGTTACCTCCATATTTTGGCTGTTCAACATTTTCGACTTGGCTATGCCATCTTCAATTTTTTCGCCGGCTACATATCGTTTGGAAAAAATCCATACTAATTTCTTTGGCATGTAAGGCAGCGTGTCTGCTACAATTTTATTAAACATATTCATTATTGTTTGAAAAAATACTGATCTAAATTTACTATGAACAATCAGCCGGATAAATGATGTAAATCAGCCCGATGTTATGATTTTTCGCATTGTTCTGCCGCAATTACAAACAGAAAAATTATCTTTGTCATCGTTATCGAAAAAAAAATTTAAAATGAAAAAATTACCATTGTTGTTAAGCATTGTTTCACTTGCTGGTGTCATTGCATTACTTATTCTCTTTTTGGTGAAACCAACTAATAATGAACCGCAAGAACTGAATACCGGAAAAGAGACCGTTCAATCGGAACTAGAAGTAGCTTATGTACAAACCGATTCGGTACTGGTAAACTATCAGATGGCCCGCGACCTTCATGCCGGTTTTGTGAGCAAACAAGAACAATACACCTCCGATTTTTCGGCAAAACAAAAAGATTTTGAAAATCAGGCTGTAGCCTTTCAGGAAAAATTGCAGCGCGGTGGTTTTCTTACCGAAGACAGGGCAATAAGGGAGCGGGACAAGTTGATGGCAATGGAAGAAGAGATGAAACAGCTTGATTATGAACTGTCGACGAAACTTGGTGAAATGGAAGCCGGTATTAACCGACAACTAACCGACAGCATTGTAAACTTTGTAAAAGAATACAACAAGAAACACAACTATACTTACATTTTCAGTAACAACGGGAACATTATAGTTGGCAAACAGCAATTTAACATCACGAAAGACATTTTGGATGGGTTAAATGCCCGTTATGCTGCATCGAAGAAGTAATAAAAAAAGTAAAATTGCTTGTTACGGATAAACAGGTCCGGATTATTGCCGATTACCGGGAAGTCGCCTCGGCAATACCCGATTTATTAAAACAGAAGGGCGCAATTGTTGAATTAAAGAACCTTAAAACCGGCGATTATCTTATCAACAATACGGTTATGGTTGAACGGAAATCGCGCGACGATTTTATTATTTCAATCATTCAAAACCGGCTTTTTGCCCAATGCTCGAGGCTGCGGAAATCGAAAATGCACTCCATCCTGTTAATTGAGGGAAACCCATACCACAGCAACCACAACATTGACCGTAACGCGGTAAAGGGGGCATTGCTTTCGGTGTCGTTATCGTGGCAGATACCCATTGTATACACCTCGGGCCACGAGGATACAGCCCGGGTATTGATCATGTCAGCCAACCAATTGTTGCAAAACAACCTGTATTTTTTACGACGTACCGGAAAACCTAAAAGGACAAAAGATCAAGCGTTATATTTTCTTCAGGGACTGCCGTCAGTTGGGCAGAAAACGGCAAAAGCCCTTCTTGAACGTTTCAGAACACCCGAGAATGTTGTTTTGGCTACCGAAGATGAATTACTCGAAGTTGAAGGTCTTGGAAAAGAAAAAATTAAGAAAATCAGGGCTTTTTTAGGACATAACGTTTGATCAATCAATTTCGTCAACATACTATTCCGAATGCATAAGAACGAAACATTGGCTGTGGTGGATAATCTTATGCATACAGGATGGGAAATCCTTGATTTTGACACACATATATGGACGGTTACCCCCCAGAGAGTTGGGGGTGAGTGCAAAGGAGTAGGAGGAAAATAAAATAAGTTTTCCTCCTATTTTATTTTCCGACCTCTCACACCACCGTACGTACGGTTCCGTATACGGCGGTTCCATTAGCCCACCCTCACTTTAAGGTAGTAATCCGAGAAAAATAA
>JAIOZY010000098.1 GCA_021740385.1 Prolixibacteraceae bacterium
TTAATATTAGTACTGCAAAAAAATGGAATTGCTTGTTAAACATTTATATTTCAACGCCGGTTTTATTAATTTCTAAAGGATATTTCTTTTTAAGTTCTTCAACCCTCGTTTTCCTCAACTCATTAAATTTTTCTTTAAATAGCCGGTGGTAAATTTCTTTTGACACAGTATCGAATTTTTTTACATGGTTGTGCACCGGTTTTCTTTTAAACACTACCAGGTATTGTCCGTTGTTGTCAATAACTTTTTCATGTAAAGTAAAATCGGGTAACAGTTCAAGTTCGGTAATAACATAGCCTGGCAGTTCATTCCCGTTTTTATCAATTACGTATTCTTTTTTATAATCAACAAAACCTCTTGTGCCTTTTGTTACAGCCTTATCCATGTATTCTTTTTGAGATTCAGTTTTAAAAGCTAATTCTTTCAAAAATTGCTCAGCATTTTCAGCCCTGTTGAAATAAAAGATATCAAGGCGAAACCCTTCGGGAATGGTATAAGTTGAAATATTGTTTAAATAATATTCCCGTAATTCAGTACTGTCAATTTTTACTGAATCGATAAAATGAACATTGTTATAATGGTTCAGCAACAATTTATTTTTATAATTCCTCTTATCCAGTACAAATTCATCTTTTGAATACAAGCCCAGGTTTAAAGCTTCATTTTTAAGGTAATCGCCATAAAAATATTGATATATTTCAGAAACAAATTCAGTACTGTCATTAATTTCAGATTTAAAGGGTAATTTTTTTATACGGCCAATAAATGTGTTAAAATCTAATGAAATTATTTTACCGTTAATTTTGTATTCCAATAATAGAGGGTTTTTTGAATAGTTGTAGATACTCTCTCCTCTTTTTAAAACCGATGTAATATTATTAATTCCTTCATTAAATAACTGGGGTTGTCCATTTGCCAACATTTCCACTGTCTTTTTTTCTTCAATTTCATCCTCTTTTATTTTTTGCAATAAAGAAGATAACTGTTTTTTATCATTATCATCTATCTCTATATTTTCAATATGATCTAAATAGAAATAAAAAACATCCTTAAAAGATTTGATTGGAGAGGAAATATGTCCGGGTTGCATTGAATAAAGTTCATGACTATTTTTATAAAAGAGTGAAAAGGGCCATTGCATCGAGACATAGCTCGTTTGAATGTTACTGTCTTTTGCACACTGGCTTTTTAACTTGTTATAATCTTGAACTGAATTAATAGTGTAATGAAGATTTGTTGAATCATGGTTTTTAATTTTCATATAATCAAAATAAAATAATTTCTTCCTTTTTTCAGCTTTATCATTTGTCACTTCCATAAATTTGTCGACTATTGGCGAGACTGTTTCTTTCCATAAGTATCCATATTTTTGTGCCATCATGAAATCTGACATGACCTCAATTTGTTCATTTATTTGAATATATTCATCTAATTTTTCATTATATGCATCACAAATTATAAAAGAATTTTCTAAATATTCTTTCTTCCAATTTTTTTTATATTCTTCTTTATTTCCCTGATGATCAATGTTCAAGCGATTCAATTCTCTATAAAATTCATAATTGCTAATTTCAAAATTGCTAATTTTAATAATTGGACTTTTATCAATTTTTTTATTAGAACACGAATCAACAATAAAAATTAATATGGAACAATAAATATAATATTTAATATTCTTTTTAATATACATAAGCTCATTTTTAAAATTATAAATATTAAATTAATAAAGTATCACCAAGTGACAGTAACACATGTAGAAGCATATCTATGAGTTGAAACATTAATTTTTGCCGAATATTTCACCCAACAATACACAAAATCGTGATTTTTTGGAATATATTTGTCATCTTCAAAATCAACAGAACCTGCTCCATAGTAATCAATGGTCCATGGATCATAACGAGTTGGATAGGTGTTCCAACCTATTTGAAAATAACAATGGCAATTACCCGGTCCGGCATCGCTACACATATCAGCCTGAATATGAAAAACATAACTGTAATCACATTCAGGCCAACTGAAAGATACGCTCTGATTAGATTCTTTATATTGAGTACCATAATCTCCATAAACAGTGAAACCACCTCCAAGGTAGCCCGCAAAACTGAAGGAAAAAGTAAAAATAAATAATAAGAAACAAATTAATTTTTTCATAATGTAAAATATTTAATGTTAGTATTAATGTTATTAAAATGAGCTTATGTATATAATTAATTATTTAAATTAGAATTTAATAACATATCACTTTGGGGTATTGGAATTAAGTATTTGTTTTTATTCCTGAAATAGTAATTGTCTTCGTAATACCCATCACCATTATTAATTTCATTGCTCCTCTCTAGACGTAATAAATCGAACCAACGACCTTCAATTTCACCAGCCAGTTCCCATCCTCTTTCTTTAACAACGGAATCAGCAAAAGCTTCGTTTGATAACCCTGTTTGAATATCAAAGCGGGAAGGGGAATATAAATCTACTCGATTAGCCCTTCGGCGGATCATGTTTAGGTATTTATAAGCTTTTTCATCCAAGCTACCTGAACGTGCTGCTGCTTCGGCATAGGTCAATAAGGTTTGGGCATAACGAAATAGCATGATTCTTGGGCTACCACTGATCTGATATTCATTAAAAGACCTTTCAAAAAGAGTATCTTCTTGGAATTGGTTAGGGGGGATTAGTGTGGTATCCAAAAAGAATTTACGAAAGCAAACTCTTGCACATGGATCCAACTGGTTGATGTAAATATAACCTGTATCAACTTCATGTGGAAGATATTCAAATATTGAAGGAGGTGGCACATAAATAGTATTGAAAAAGGTGATATCCCTTCTATAATCCTTTGGAAATTCATTATAAAATTTAACCTCAGTCGCAGGAATTAAATAATTGAATAAGAATTTATTGTCTACTGTAAAGTCATATCCAACAAAAATATTTTTACTTGTTAGTTTCAAATAGCCATAACCATAATAAAGAGATGAATTCTTAACATATACACATAATGTTGACTCCTGGTTATAACGACCAGTTTTATTCCACAGGTCAGCAAAATCGGGTAATAATGAAAAACCATAAAAATCTGCACTATCAATTACTTCTGCAGCGGTTGTTTTTGCCTGCAAATATTTAGATTGATCTTTCACAGGGAAACCAGCCCAATTTAAGTAGACCTCTGCCAATACTGCTTTAGCTACTCCCCTATGAGGAGTTTGATATAGGATACGACTGTTAATGTTATTTTCGGGAAGAAATTGAATGGCTTTTAGCAAATCGTATTCGATGAATTCATAAATTTCTTCAAAAGAGGACTTTTTTACTGTGTAGTTGACATCAGTATCGTTAATAAGCGGTATTTGACCATAGGAGCGGGTCAATCTAAAATAACAATAGGCTCTGATAAAGAAAAGTTCTCCCAATATTTCTTTAATCGCCTTATTATCTACATTGTCAATATCATACTGGGTGAGAATATTATTTATGGATGCGATTACACCGAAAAGTGAAACATAAACGAAATTTTCATCAAGTTTAGGATTCGCTCCAACTACACAACTATTAATACCAGGACCTCTATAGTAGGTTTTGTAAAAACTATTTCCCCTTAATAATAGATCATCGGCATTACCATTGAGAAATAGAAAATTTTCAGAATTAACAGCAGTACTAAACTGACCATAAACACCCCCAGCCGCATCGACCAAATGATCATAGGATTCAATTTCCGATATCGATATTTCGTCGGGTTTAAAGAGCCAGTTACATCCTGTCAGGAGAAAGCACAGCAGCAACCATTTGGAAAGAGAAAACCTACCATTCAGTGAACTATCAATTATATTTTTTATGCTTTTTCTCATAGCCTAATCTCTATTGTAATGTAGACGGATTTGGGATTGGGGTATGCTCCACGGTCGACTGCATTATCTGAAAAATTGTTATCAGTAAAGATGGTTGCTTCGGGATCGTAACCTTTATATTTTGTGTATGTGTACAGGTTTTCGAAACTCAATGAAAAACGGCAGTTGACTCCCAATATCTTCTTTTTGGGCAAATAGCTTAAGGTGACGTTTTTCAGCCTGATAAAACCGGCATCTTCCAAAAAATATGACGATTCATAAAAATAAAAATAGTTGATCCCTTTCAGGCTGTCGGCATAAAGTTGGTTTACTTCCCGGTTTACCCCGGTGAGCATTGTCCCCGCGCGCGTGGCATTGAATTTCTGCATGCCCCATGAAGAATAGATCGTAAAATCGAGCGAAAATTCCTTATACTGCAAAGAACTGATCAGGTTCCAGTTAAAATCAGGTATCGAATTTCCAACCACTGTTTTGTCATCATTAACAGCACCTGTACCTATAGTATCCACATTCAGATACTTTATGCCAAATTTTTCCATATACCGAATATCATCCAAATCCTCATCTTCTTTTGTCCATTTTCCAAGGTACTTAAATGCATAAATATCGCCCAGCGAACCACCCTGAGAAATAATGAAATTGGGAAAAAGCATGTCGTCCGACCTGAAAACCATTTCCTGCCCGTCAACAAGCCTGGTCACTTCCTGCTTACTGGCCGAGAAATTCCCTTTCAGTACCCAGTTTATATTTTTCTTATCTATTGGCGAAGCTTCAATATCAAACTCATACCCTTTCACCTCAATGTCGCCAAGGTTCAGGTAAATCTTCCCACCGCCGTAATAATAAGGGATGTCCCTCTGGATGATCTGGTTGCCGATCTGTTTTTGGAAATACGCAGCATTTATCCTTAAACGGTTGTTAAAAAAGGCGCCCTTTAAACCGAGGTCAAACTCTTTGGTGCTTTCATGTTCCAGGTAGTGGTTGGCAAATTGTGATAGGGCCGGGTGCAGCGACGTTGAATCGCCAAACGTGTTGTAAACATTTTCATAAAGGTTGTTCGAAAGCCCGTTCAACGGGTAGTTCCCGCTTTCGCCGTAATTGGCATACAGGTTTAGCTCATTAACAATACTGCCTGCCATAAACGGTTCTTTTGCCATGTCCCAGCTTATCGATAACGAGGGGAAAAGGTTGTAGTAATCGATATACAAACCTTCCTGTATTCGGCTAAGGTTTGCTATGGCCGAGACAAAGTACTTTTGTTGATAATTGTAACTACAATGGGCAATATACGAACCAATCTTACGGATCACGGAGCCTTTTGTGCCATACCCGGCCATGGAATTCCGCAGGTAATAATGTTCGGGCAGCGTGTTTTCCAGCGAATCAACCTGCCAGTGCAGGTTGTCGGCATAGTATCTATGTGCCAGTAGGAAGTTCACCCCGTGTTGTCCGAAGGTGTTGTTGTATGACAGGCTGGCCTGGTGGTTAAGTAAAAGGATCGATTCGTTACTTTTCATGTTCACGTTTTGTTCAAATAAGTAATATCCCCATAAGTTGTTGTTATAAGTTTTAGCTGCTTGATAAACCGAGTTACGTGCCATGAACGATTCAATAACATTAAAACTAAGTTTGTCGTTGAACCGGTAGTGCCCCATAAAACTACCCGCATGGGAAAAAAAATTGTAGGAATGGTTGTTTTGATCAATAATGTTCTGTGGGGTGTCTAATCCATTGAGCAAATCATATCTTGTAAGGGTCCTGCTTAGCAACATACCATTTTTATCAAAGAGCAGCGAATCGGGGGCGCATTCCAGGCAGGGAGCCACCGCAATGCCCTTCATGATGACCTGGTTGCCCATGTATTCGTTTTGGTTGTTGGTGTTTTCCTGGTAGTTGCACCTGTAGCTTATATCAAGGGCAAGTTTTTTCTTAATATTGGTACTTAAGTGGGTAAGAAAAGTAAGCCTTTCAAACCCGGTGTTTTCAATAATCCCTGTTTGGTTTGTGTAATTGCCCGATGCATAATACCCAATTGGGCCAGCTTTTCCGCTACCCGATAACTGGTACTCCTGCGAAAGCCCGCTCCGGAATATTTCATCCTGCCGGTTGTGGTCGCAAAGTGATGGGCTGTATTCCGGGTAACGTTTCCTGATATTTGATTTAATGGTCTGTTGTGCCATGTCGAGCGATTCAAGGAAATCTTTGGTTCCCATCAGGTCGTAATAATTATCGAACCACTGGTAACCGGTTTTGGCTGAAAATGTCAGTTTGTTTGCCGTGCTTTTTTTTGTATCGATCAGTATCACCCCGTTGCCCCCCTGGAAGCCATACAGGGCAGACGAAGAGGCATCTTTCAGGATGGTCACGTTTTCAATGTCGTGCACGTTCAAATCGCCAATACCAAGGCTGGCGAGGTTCACAATGGGCACGGGTACACCATCGATCACGTACAACGGTTCGGCCGAGGAAAAGAACGAAGCCTGTCCCCTGATGCGGATTTTTTGCTGGTCGCCGGGAGCCCCCGAGGTTTTGGTTGCCCAAACCCCGGCCACGCGTGCATGGAGAATGTCGGAAGCATTGCCGCTGTTTTGTTTTGAAATCGCTTCTGCATTGATGGAGGGCAGTTCGCGCCCGTATTCCATGTTCCCGAAAAAGCGGCGCTGGGCGGTGACCTTTACCTCGCCAAGCAGTTCTTCGGAAGGCTCCAACTGTACATTGAAGGTTTTATCGGCAAAAAGGGTTACCTCTTTTTCGAGGGTTTTGTAGCCGATAAAGCTGAACACGATGGTTTGCCTGCCTGCCGGGGCTTCCAGCGAGTAGTAGCCGCGTTCGTTGGTGACGTTTCCGGTTGTAGTGCCCTTAATGTATACATTTACGCCGGTGAGCGTTTCCCGGGTAGATTGATCGGAGACGTTTCCTTTCAGGGTAAACTGCTTTTCGTTTTCCTGTCCGTGTGATAATCCAGGCAGAAAGAGTGCTGTCAGCATCAGCAAAATGAAGCTTTTGGAAAAAAACCGCGTTCCTGTATTAAAGGGGCAGGGGTGCATGTTATTATAAGGTTTAGTTTAATGTTTTCAAATGTATGTATAATTTTCTAATAAAAAAAGAAAAAACAAATTATATTGAAAATCTTTTGAATTGCAAA
>JAIOZY010000049.1 GCA_021740385.1 Prolixibacteraceae bacterium
ATTATTTTTTTTCATAAAATTCTATCATTAGTTGTTTTGCACTATCCCGGTTCCTCCCTTTTGGGGAGGTTAGGAGGGGCCTTTAAAAGTACCCTTCCCGTTTCTTCTGCTCCATACTCGCCTCCTGGTCGAAGTCGATTACACGTGTAGTGCGTTCCGATACGGTGACGGTCATCATTTCTTCCACAATTTCTTCAATGGTGGTTGCGTTCGACTCAACGGCACCGGTTAGCGGGTAACAGCCTAAAGTTCGAAAGCGCACCATTTTCATTTCGGCCTTATCGCGTAGTTCTTTGGGCATACGGTCGTCGTCAACCAGAATCAGTGCCCCGTCGATGTTAACCATTGGGCGTTCTTTTGCAAAATAAAGCGGAACAATCGGGATGTTCTCTAATCTTATATATTGCCAGATGTCCAGTTCGGTCCAGTTCGAAATGGGGAATACCCGTATTGATTCGCCCTTGTGGATTTTAGCATTGTATGTGTCCCAAAGTTCCGGACGCTGGTTTTTGGGGTCCCACTGGTGAAATTTATCGCGGAAAGAAAATATTCGTTCTTTGGCGCGCGATTTTTCCTCGTCGCGGCGTGCACCCCCAAAAGCTGCATCGAATTTGTACTTGTTGAGGCCGGCAAGCAGCGCCTGGGTCTTCATGATGTCGGTATGTACCTTGCTGCCGTGGGTAAAGGGGCCTACACCGGCTTCAAAGCCTTCTTTGTTGTAGTGAACAATCAGGTCCCAGTTTTTTTCTTTTGTATAGCTGTCGCGGAATTCGATCATCTCGCGAAATTTCCACTTCGAATCGATATGCATAAGCGGAAAAGGCACTTTACCCGGGAAAAAAGCTTTTTCGGCCAGCCTGGCCATTACCGAAGAATCTTTCCCGATGGAGTAGAGCATGACCGGGTTTTCAAACTCGGCTGCAACTTCACGAATGATGTGTATGGCTTCGGCCTCGAGTTCTTTCAGGTGGGAGAGGGAGTAGGAATGTGTGTTTTTGTTTACCATATTTATTTGAGATTAAGGTTAAGGTTGAGGTTAAGGTTGAGGTTAAGGTTGAGGTTGAGGTTGAGGTTAAGGTTGAGGTTAAGGTTGAGGTTAAGGTTGAGGTTAAGGTTGAGGTTAAGGTTGAGGTTAAGGTTAAGGTTAAGGTTGAGGTTAAGGTTAAGGTTAAGGTTGAGGTTAGGATAGACTTTGTATAATTTTATTTATTTCAAAAATAAGATTATTATATTTTGATATTAATTTATTTGTTTCTTCTTTGATAAAATAACCAACTCCTTCACCATATATTAAATGATTCTGAGTTTCAAATCCAGAACCTCTTGCAATCACATAAAAGTTTGATTTATCTTTTCTTGTTTGTCTGCCAAATGCCTCAGATATATTTGCAGGAACACTACTTGCAGATCTTCTAATTTGCGAAGTTAAGCTGTAATCTTCAGATTTTGGGAGGCTGATAGTTAAATGATGAACTTCTTTTGCAAGTTCATGTGCATTTTTCCAAACGGGCATTTCAGTAAAACTTTTATACATAATTTGAGTTTGTTATTAAGTTTGAGATTTCGAATTGCTTACAGGTTTATATTGAGGTAAATAGTTTGTTTGAGCTACTGTTTTGTTAGCTGCCGGAATAATTATTATAACACTACTCTTAATCTCAACCTTAACCTTAACCTATATATTTAGTGTTGGGTCGAACCGAATTTCAGGCAGTATTTTCAACAGCATTGTTCTAACGGTTTTGTCAACATCGGGGTTGTCGTTTTTAACCACCAGAAAGGGTTTATCGGGTACTTCGAATGGGGATGAGATGCCCGTGAAGTTTTTAATTTCGCCGGTACGTGCTTTTTTGTAAAGCCCTTTTGGGTCACGCTGTTCACAAATTTCGAGCGGTGTATCAACAAACACTTCAAGAAAATCACCTTCACCGATAATTTCTTTGGCCATGTTCCGCATTTCGTTTGTAGGGCTTATGAAGGCGCAGATAAGTATAATGCCGCAATTCATAAAAAGTTTCGATACTTCGGCAATGCGCCTGATGTTTTCCAAACGGTCAGCTTCAGTAAATTTTAGATTTTTGTTAATGCCCGACCTCACATTATCGCCATCCAGAATCTGACAAAAATAGTTTAACTCGAAAAGTTTTTTCTCGAGCAGACTGGCGAGTGTTGTTTTTCCGGATCCGGAAAGTCCGGTGAACCAAATTACTTTTGCCTGTTGTTTCAGGTAGATTTCTTTGGCGTGCCTGTCTTTGATTTTATCGAAAACGGTATAGATGTTATTGGTAGAATGAGTCATATTATTAAAGTTGTCATTGTTATCTTTGTTGTTCCCGATGTACATCGGGATTGATTTAGCGCTTGTGGTATTCAGGAATCTCAGAATTTCCATATTAAAGGGATGAGGTATACCGATATAAAGAAAACAATAAGGTTAAGGGGCAAACCGGCCCGCAGGTAATCCCTGAACTTGTAATTTCCAATAGCCTGTACAATCATGTTGGTTTGATAGCCAATGGGTGTTGAAAAACTGGCCGATGCCGCAATGCAAATGGCAATGAAAAAGGGTTTAGGGTCAACCCCCAATTGCTGGGCAGCGCTCATGGCAATGGGGAAGGCAATTGCTGCTGCGGCGTTATTGGTGATAACTTCGGTACATACCATTGTAATAAGGTAAATGATGGCCAATACAGCTCCCGGCCCCATGTGTTTTACCGACTGGATGGCCGAATGGGCAATGTATTCGGCAGCGCCGGAATTCATCAATGCCTTACTTATGGCAAAAGCCGATGCAATGGTAATGAGCACGTCCCAGCTTATGGCACGGGTGTATTTTTTGGGGGGGAACACCTGCAAAACGGCCATTAAAACGGCTGCCAGGGTTGCAAAGAAAAACATGTCGAGGGTGTTGCCGTTCACTGTCGGGAGGTATTTCCCAAAAGTAGCGCCCAGTATCATAATGGCTACCGTGGCTATGGTCCAGCCAATTTTGTATGTCTTTACCGGCTTTTCCATTTCCCCTTTTGACGTAATCAGGAAGAAAATTTTCGATTCGTTCCAGCTTTCAACGAATTCTTCATCGGCCAGTATGACCAACGAATCGCCGGGGCGTAGCCGTTCGTTGTTTAAGTTAGATGTTATGCTTGAACCGTTTCGATGAATGGCCAGCACAATGGCTTTATACCGGCCGTAAAAGTCAAATTCTTCGAGGGTAGAACCAATTCCGGGGAACCGGGGGGCCAGTACAACTTCAATCCGGTGCAGGTTGTCGCTTTTCAGTATCTCCTCAAGGTTGCCCTGGGTGTTAAGTTCCAGGCCGCTTAGCGTTAAAAGGCTTTCTACATTCTCGTCGAACCCGCTTAACAACAGGTTGTCGTTTTCTTTCAAAACAACCTGTTCGCTTTTGGTATCGTACATTTGCGTGCCGCGTTCAACGGCAATTACCGTAATGTCTTTGTGGTCTTTTAGCACGCCATTGCTTACAACTTCGCCAATGTATTTGCTGTTTGGCTTTACCTTCAGGTTAAAGTAGTATTCTTTAATATCATCTTCATCGTTGGTTTTTTGTTTGCGTTTTTTGCCCGGAAGCAGGTAATGGCCAACAAACGACATGTATATCAGCCCAACGATTGCGATAAGAAAACCAATTTTCCCCAGTTCGAACATGTTCAGGCCCTGAAAGCCGTTTTCCCGCATCAGGCCGTCAACCAGCAGGTTGGTTGAGGTGCCGATAAGGGTACACACCCCACCGAATATGGTGGCATAGGAAAGGGGTATCAGGAATTTGTTGGGCGAAACTTTAAGCTTTGTGGCCCATCGTTTTACAATGGGTGCAAAAATAATTACTACCGGCGTGTTGTTTAAAAAGGCCGACAGTGCCGAAATGGGTACCATTATCCGTAGTAACATCAGCGAGGTTCTTCTTTTCTTTTTGGGCAAGGCCGATGCTGCCAGTTTGTTCAGTGCACCCGAATACCGCACACCTTCACTAACGAGGAACAATACTGCTACGGTTAACATGCCTTTGTTCGAGAAGCCGATGGCCAGCTCCGAAGGGGATATGATGCCGATTGCCATGAGCAAAACGGCAACGGAAAATAAAACCAGCCCCGGCCGCATGGAATCTTTCACCAGGGCAATAATCATGATAATGATTGAGGCCAGTACGATGTAACCTGATAGTGTCAAGCAGCTATGGTTTAAGTGTTATTTCATTCATAAATATAGAAAGAAATTGAAAACAATAGAAAACAGCATTATCATTCAACAATGAAATACGGGTTTAGCAAGTTTTCTTTGTTGTACGTTAACGGTTCCTGTGTTGGGTAAACCGTAACTTTTTTACCGGCAAAACGCGCAATGGCATGGCCCGCGGCAGTGTCCCATTCCATGGTAGGGCCAAGGCGGGGGTAAATGTCGGCATTTCCTTCGGCTACCAGGCAAATTTTCAGCGAACTGCCTTTTGAAACCATTTCAACGGGTTTGCCCCGGCTATCGATTTTTTTAATGAATGCTTCGGTTTCGGGGCTCATGTGTGAGCGGCTGCCTACAACACGGTACGTATCATGCTTTTTGTCAATAGGTAATTTTGTTTTCGCATCTTTTCCCCCGTTGCAATATTTGTATGCACCGTTTTTATCGGCCACGTAAAGCACGCCGGTTACCGGAACATAAACCACGCCTGCAACGGGCAGGTTGTTTTCGATTAATGCTATGTTTACGGTAAATTCGCCGTTGCGTTTAATAAATTCCTTTGTGCCGTCGAGCGGGTCGACCATCCAGAATGTTTCCCACTTTTTGCGTTCGTTGTAAGAAATAGTTCTTCCTTCTTCGCTGAGGATTGGGAATGGTGTTTTTTCCAGGTAACTTGTAATAATTTGATGTGCTGCTTTATCGGCGCGAGTAAGGGGCGAATTATCCGATTTAATTTCAATGCTGAAGTCGGATGAGTTGTATACACTGATGATTTCTTTTCCTGCTTCGATGGCGGCTTTACAGGCTATGTCGATATATTGGTTCATTATGATTAGGATATTTTGAAAGAGGTTGATATTGTTGTTGTTATAGCTGTCATAGTTGTTCCCGACGCACGTCGGGATTAATTCACCCATCGTTTTTGAGTTCGTCAAACTCGCGCCAGCGTGGGTGGGTACATTGAGATGTATGGCTTTTGAGTAAGTTGAGACGCATGGCCTGCATCTTTACAATCGTTCCTCGTTCATTCCCGGTATACCGTGACAGGCAGGGACTGCTCCGTCAGTTGACGGATTGTCGCTATTTCAAAGCTTCCCGATATTGCTTTGCTCATCGGGATTAATTCAACCAACGTCATTCAGTTCATTACATTCCTGAATGTCGGGTTTCATTGAACCCCGATGTGGAATCGGGATTAATTCCACTAACATCTTTCAGTGCGTTTCACTTCTGAAAGATGAGTGTCATTGAACCGCCTTCCCGATATCGTTCGTTCCTCACTCATCGGGACTTCACTTCGTTCAGCCTCTATTCGTTGGCTTTGCCATTACATGGCTCCGCCCTCTCAGTCCCATTTTGGGTGAGTAGGTTTATCAATTTTTGCACAACTATTATCCTTGTGCCTGCTTTATTGTGTTGCCTGGCATTGTTAATTTGACCTACAATGCAGCAATTATCGAGTATAAAAAATACTCATTATTTATCAAATATACGTTTGTTTTGTTTAACAGCAAATAGTGTTGTTTTTTTTTTGAAATCACGCTTCGATTTTTGAGATTTCGTTTACCGGTATATCAACAATGAGCGATAAATTCAACTGTTCGAGCTGTATCGCAACCCGTTTCTTGTTTTTTATACTTATTAGTGTGCCTTTTATGCCAATCATGGGGCCGGCCTGAATTTCAATTATATCGCCAACTTTAAACAGCTTGTGGTGTAATTCAACGGGGATTTCTTTTTGCCTGAGCATCCGTTTTATCCAGTCGATTTGTTCTTCGGGAATTTTTGCGGCCTGTCCTTCAAATTTTACGTAGGTAACAACACCCTGTGTTTTAAGCACGGCTTCATATTCGCGACGGGTGATATGTACAAAGATATAGCCTGAAATTAAAGGTGTTTCGACCCATTTTCTCCGATCGCTCCATTGCCTGAGCTTTCGCTGCAGGGGCAAATAGGCTTCAATGCCCTGGTATTCGAGTTCCAGCAGGACTTTCTTTTCGGCCCTGGATTTGGTGTAAACGGCGTACCATGTTTTTTCTGAAGCAAACATAGGCTGATGTTGAAATTTAGGTTAAGTTTAAGATTGAGGTTGAGGTTGCCAGGTAACAGGTGTCAACATTTTTGCTGTAGTTCATTTTATGTGAATAGTGAAAATTCATTTTCACATGAAGTAAAATATTTGGAAAAACAAATTACAGTTTGTTTACATCCAGTTAGTGAAAAAGTACCTTGAACCTTATCCTCAAACTCAACCTTAGCCTTTACCTTTACCTGATTTTGTATAATCTATTTTTTCCTTTTCTTCTTCTTTTTCTTTTTTCCTTTTTCCCTGTAATAGCCGTAACCATAGCCGTAGCCATATTTGTAGCCATACCGGTAACCGTAGCTGTAACCGTATTTGCTGCCATAGCGTTTGCGGGCCAGTTTAATGTCGTTCATAACCAGGCAGAGGTTATCAACCTGTTCGTTATCGAGTTCTTCCATGCTGTTTTGCAGGGCCTGCTTGTGGGTCATATGGTCGCGGATAACAAAGAGGGTTGAATCGGCAATTCGGCTGAGGTGGTGCGAGTCGGAAACAGGCGAAATGGGAGCTGTGTCCAAAATAATATAATCGTACCGCTTTTTCAGCTCAGTTAGTAATTCCATTGTTTTTTTGTCGGCAATTAACTCAGCCGGGTTGGGCGGGATGGTTCCCGATGCAATCAGGTCGAGGTTGGGGTCCTGTGTTTTCTGAATGATCTCTTCGAGCGTGTTTTCGTTGATCAGGTAATTGGTTACCCCGATGTTTTTATCGAGATTAAAGCGCTGTGCAAGTTGCGGGCGCCTGAGGTCGTAACCCACCAAAACCGTTTTCTTGCCGGTAAGGGCATAGGCCGATGCCAGGTTAATGGCCACGAACGATTTCCCCTCGGTTGGGATGGATGAAGTGACCATAACTACGGGGTTTTGTTTTTCTTTTAAGAAGAACTGGAGTTTTGTCCGTACAATACGGAATGCTTCTGCCCAGGGTGAATCGAGGTCGGCAAAAATGTTCGATTCGGCTTCAGCCCCTGAATTTGGGATAAAACCAATAATGGGTTTATTGGTTATGCGTTTTACCATGTCGGGCGAATCAATACGCATATTGAAGTACTCTTTCAGGGCAATGGTAACCGATGGTAAGGCAAGTCCCAGCAACAGTGCAATTACATAGTTGATCATGGTTTTGGGCTTTATGGGGTAGCCGTTGTTTGAAACCATGGCCATGTCAATGATCTCGTTGTCGGGGGTGTTCGATGCTTTGGCAATTTGAGCCTCGGCCCGGCGTTGCAACAGAAATGTGTACAGGTTGTCGTTTAGCTGGAATTTACGTTGTATGCCAAACAACTGCCTTTCGGTTTCGGGCAGGTTGTTTATGCTTACCGATAACTTGTTGATCCTTTTCTGAACCTCGGCAAGGGTAAGCTCAGCACTTCTTACCAGGTTTGTGGCATTTTCATAAATGTTGTTTTTGGCATTTCGTATTTGCGCATCCAACTGTCGAATTTTTGCAAAGTCAGCTCCCTTTTTAATGTTTGTCAACGATGATTTTTGTACCGACAATTGGTTTATTTCCAGTATTAGCTGGTTTAGCAAGGGATCCTGCACCCCCATAGCCGACGGGGCCAGTATCGATTCAACATCCTGATTTTCTTCAATATAGTCAAGAATATATCCGTAATATTTTTTCTGCATATCGAGTTCCATTTTCTGGTTCTCGAGTTTCTGCAACTGTTCATAAACCTGTTGTGCCTGAAACGAAAGGTCCATAACCTTGTTATCGGAACGAAAATCCTGCAAGGCTTCCTCGGCAATGTTCAGCGACTTTGATATGGTGTCGAGTTGCGAGTCGATAAAACCAATTGTATTAAGGGCAAACTCGTTCTTTTTCTCTAAGTTACGGTTCAGGTATTCGTAAGTAAGCTGATTCAGAAAGTCCATGGCCTTTTGTGGATTTGCGCCCTGAAGCGAAATCTGAATCATGGATGAACCTTTGGTCATGGGTTCGATGGTTAACATGCCCTGGTAACGCAGCGTAAGGTGGTGCGGTGCATTAAAGTAAAAATAGTAATCGTTGCTCTCGGCTTCGGGATCGAAATTTTCGTTAATTTTTAAATAGAAATCGCAAAATTCGGTAGTAACCGGTTCACCGGGAATCACTGTTTTTTCAAAGTTTATGTCCGATATCCTGTTTAAAAATTCGTCGTTGTTGAAATTGTAAAGGGTGGCTTCTTCACCTTCGGTTTTGACATCAATCTTGCCATCGTTGTTAATTGTAATATCGAAATTTAGGCCTAATGGTTGGGGATGAGTAGGGTTGTAAATGACCTCGAAAGGCGATTGTTTGTAAATTTCCCTCGATGTAATGCGCCCCTGTCCGAAATACGAAACTTCAAAGTTGAGCTGGTCTATTGTACGGCGAACCTGGCTGTACGATTGCAGTATAATGGTTTGGTTCTCGAAATTCTGAAGGCTGGGGAACATGCCAAACCCTTGTGTAATGTCCATGCCCGGCCCCGAGCTGTTAAGCCAGGGCGTGCTTTTATTGTCGTCTTCAATTAAAACCGTTGTTGTAACATTGTAAATGCGAGTAGCATAACGGTTAATAACAAAAGCAACGGCAAGGGCAAAAACAACAGAAATGACAAACCAGTGAAAATTACCGGTAAAATAGTTAAAAATACGCCTCAGGTCGATGGTCTCTTCTTCGTTGTTAACCTGATTTTTGTATGATTGCTGATTGTCCATAATAAGGGAGTTCTTTAATTTGTTCCAACTGCATTATTAATCGCGTTATATAAAAGCACGGCTGTGTTAATGGTTGTAAGTATGGCCGTGAAAGGCAGTGTTTTGGCGCCCCATACTTTTGTGTTTGGCTCAACATATATAATGTCGTTGGGCAATATGTAATAGAAGTTACTGCTTAAGATGTCATTTTTGGTCAGGTCGAAAGTTTCGATCAGTTTACCTTTTTGGGTATGGCGTATGATTTTCACTTTGTGCCGGTTGCCAAAATCGGTCAGGTCGCGGCCGTACCCAAGGGCTTCAAAAATGGTCAGGTAATCTTTGTAAAAGGTATACGTACCGGGCGACCCCACTTCCCCCAAAAGGGTGAAATGCCGGTTTACATGTTTAACAACCACCGAAAATTCCACAAGCGATTCCGATATCTTGTCATTAACAACTTCTTTTATCTCTTCGGTAGTAAGGCCTGCCACCTTAACTTTACCAATGTAAGGAAAATCGATCTCGCCTTGCTTATTCACACGGTAACTGCCGAGTTCAATGGCCGCATCGTTGTTCAGGTAACGGTCGGTGGTACTGATGTTGAAATACATTGAAAATTCATCGGAAGAAATAACCTGGATGTATAAATTGTCGTAAGGCTGGATCCGGTAAGCATCTGGTTGAGGAAGGGCTGCCTGTGTTGTATCGGTTACCGCTTCGGGTATGTATACAATGTCTTTAAGCGGGGTGCATGAACTGAATGCTATTCCAATCACTACAGGGATAATCAATCCCGCTAATAATCTTTTTCTCATTTTTCGTATATAATTTTTGAAAGTTTGAAATGTACTGTTTTTTCGATTGAATCGCAAATATACGAAAATGGGGTTTGTATGCAATTGCTGGAGTCTGTTATTATTGAAGTTTAATATTTGTTTTGTGTTTTCTATGCCTGTTGTATGATTCGTATGTTGTTGAGGTTGAGGTTGAGGTTAAGGTTAAGGTTTCCCGGTAACCCGGGACTGCTATCGCAGAAGGTTGAGGTTGAGGTTAGGATGTATCATAAAATGCTGGGGGGGGGGGGGCTGGAATATCATAACATACAAATGTGAAAATTAATATGTTCTCATAGTTCTTCGCTTCGCGATATCATTGTTAAAACACAATCCGCCTTCTCATAAAGTTTCGGTGGGCCATACAAATAGAACAACAATGACAACAAAATTCCATCAGACAATAATCCCAAATTAGGAATAGGATATCCCCGGCAAATATTGATTTTTTACTCCGGGCTTATTAATTGTGTACATTTGTTGTGAAATCAGTTCCATTTTGATCCGTAAAATCATTCATATCGACATGGATGCTTTTTTTGCATCGATTGAACAGCGCGACAACCCCGGCTTGCGGGGCAAACCTGTTGCCGTTGGAGGAAGCAGTAACCGGGGCGTGGTTGCCGCGGCAAGTTACGAGGCCCGGAAATACGGTGTACATTCGGCCATGCCGGTAAAAACAGCCCTGAAACTGTGCCCGCAGCTTATTATGGTAAGTCCTAACGGAAAGGCCTACAAAGATGCTTCAAGAATAATCCGTTCAATTTTCAGTGAATATTCCGATTATGTTGAACCCCTTTCGCTCGATGAAGCGTTTATCGATGTTACTTTCCCCAAAATTGATAAGGGATCGGCAACGCTGCTGGCAAAAGAGATTAAAGCAAAAATTGTTGAAAAGACGCACCTGACTGCTTCAGCCGGCGTTTCGTACAATAAATTCCTGGCTAAAATTGCATCCGATTACAAAAAACCCGACGGCCTTTTTGTTATTACCCCGCAGGATGCCCTACCTTTTTTGGAAGATTTAAAAATTGAACGTTTCTTTGGGGTAGGTGCCGTGGCGGCTAAAAAATTCCACGAATTGGGCATTTATTCAGGGCGTGACCTGAAAAAAATAAGCAAACCCAACCTTGAAAGGTGGTTTGGTAAAGCCGGTAGTTACTATTATAATATTGTAAGGGGGATCGATAACCGGGAAGTTGAAGCGTATCGCGAAGCAAAATCGGTTGGCGCAGAAAATACATTTGCGACCGATATTACAGAAGAAAAAGAGTTGAAAAAAAGGCTGAACCTTATTATAGACAGGGCCTGGAAACGTATTGAAAAAGCAGGGGCCAAAGGTAAAACCCTTACGCTTAAAGTGAAATTTCACGATTTTGAGGTTATCAGCCGGAGTAAAACATACGATGATTACATTTGCACAAAAGACGAAATGATGAAGGAGCTAACTGCTTTGCTTGATCAGGAACTCCCTTCAAAAAAGCCCGTGAGGCTGTTGGGGGTAACACTTTCGAATTTTCCTGGCGAAAAAACCGGGGTAGTGCAATCGTTTTTAAGATTTTAATGCCATGGAAGAAACAATTTTTAAACGCGTATCGGAGAAGGTCAACATTCCCCTGGTGCAGGTAAAAAACACCCTTTTGCTTTTGAAAGAAGGGGCAACCATTCCTTTTATTTCCCGCTACCGTAAAGAGTTGACCGGCAGCCTCGATGAAGTGGCTATTGCCCGGATTCAGAAGGAATACACCTATTTTACCGAATTGGAAAAGCGGAAACAAACGGTGTTGAAAACCATCGAAGAACAGGGAGCGCTAACCGCTGATTTGCGGCAAAAAATTGAAGAAACTTTCGATGCCAGCCAGCTCGAAGATTTATACCTGCCTTATAAACCCAAAAAACGGACCCGGGCAACGGTTGCACGTGAAAAGGGGCTCGAGCCACTGGCAAAACTGATGATGGCCCAGTATGAATGGCACATTGAAAAAAAGGCCGAAAAATTCATTACCGGCGATGTGCCCGATGTTGAGGCTGCTTTGACGGGAGCAAGGGACATTATTGCTGAATGGATTAGCGAAAACCCGCGTGCTCGCCAGTTAATCAGGTCGATGTTTTTTAGAGGGGCTTCAATCCATTCAAAAGTTATTACCGGAAAGGAAGCCGACGGGCAAAAATACCGCGATTATTTTAACTGGTCGGAGCTTTTGAAAAGGTGCCCTTCGCACCGGTTTTTGGCCATCCGCCGTGCCGAAAAAGAGGGCATTGTTAAAGTGGTGCTTGCAATTGACGATGAAAAAGCCACTGAGCAGCTTGAACAGGTTTTCCTACGCGGAGATACCTCATGCAGGCCGCATGTGAAAAAGGCTCTTGCCGATTCATACAAACGCTTGCTTTTCCCTTCAATTGAAACGGAATTTTTACAGCAATACAAAGAGAAATCAGACCTGGAAGCCATACGTGTTTTCGGTGAAAACCTGCGGCAATTGCTTTTGGCACCACCGTTGGGGCAAAAACGGGTACTGGCCATTGATCCCGGTTTCAGAACAGGTTGCAAAGTTGTATGCCTCGACGAACAGGGAAACCTGCTTCACAACGAAACCATTTTCCCGCACCCGCCGCAACGCGAAGTACGCGAATCGGCCAAAAAAATGGCCTCGCTGGTAAGTGCCTATAAAATTGAAGCCATTGCTGTTGGCAACGGGACTGCAGGCCGTGAAACCGAACAGTTTTTAAAATACCTGCGTTTCGACCGCGAAGTAACGGTTTATGCGGTTAATGAAGACGGTGCTTCGGTTTATTCGGCCTCGAAAACAGGCCGTGAAGAATTTCCCGATTACGATGTGACTGTGAGGGGAGCTGTTTCAATCGGGCGCCGCCTGATGGACCCGTTGGCCGAACTGGTAAAAATCGAGCCCAAATCGATCGGGGTGGGGCAGTACCAGCACGATGTTGATCAGAAGTTACTGCAACAGGACCTCGACCGTATTGTTGAATCGTGTGTGAACAGTGTTGGGGTGAACCTGAACACGGCCAGCAAACATTTGCTGACTTACATATCGGGACTGGGGCCACAATTGGCACAAAACATTGTCGATTACCGGAAAACAGCAGGTGGCTTTTCGGCACGTTCTGAATTGCTGAACGTCGATCGCATGGGGCCAAAAGCGTTTGAGCAGGCTGCCGGTTTCCTACGCATACCCGGCGCAAAAAACCCGCTCGATAATTCGGCAGTACATCCCGAATCGTACCCCGTGGTTGAGAAAATGGCAACAAGCCTGGGGTGCAATGTGGCCGAGCTTGTTGGTTCGCAGGAGTTGGTTAAAAAGCTTAATTTGAACGAATTTGTTACCGAAATGGTGGGCATGCCTACGTTAACCGATATTGTTAGCGAACTGGCAAAACCCGGGCGTGACCCGCGGGAAAAAATTGGTGTGTTTGAGTTCGATGAGAACCTGAAAAAAATCGACGACCTGAAAGAAGGGATGGTTGTGCCGGGCATAATTACCAACATTACCCGCTTTGGGGCTTTTGTCGATATTGGGATAAAGGAAAATGGCCTGATTCATGTTTCAGAAATGGCCAATAAATTCATCGATGATCCAGGAAAAGTTGTTAAGCTGCATCAGCATGTAAAGGTAAAAGTACTGAGTGTTGACCTTGTGCGGAAACGTATTCAGTTATCGTTAAAGCAAGCACGGTAAGAAGTTGAGGTTTCCACCTATGCTAAAGCTACGGTGGACAAGGAGGTTGAGGTTGAGGCGGTGAGAAATGAGCGCTGAGTGCTGAGATGAGAAAAACCAAGTGATCATTGTTCTCCGATTTGTGTTATCATCGTTAAACAACCCGACAACCATGACATCACGAACGCAGTGAGTTGACAACAGCGACAACAATGACAACAAATTTTAAAGGTACACATCTACTGTTTAATTTAGTCCAAATTCATCATCGTAAAGATCTTCCTGGTTGCTGAGCTCGTCTTCGAGAAAATCGGCAGCTTCTTCCAGTAAGGCTTCAATAATGTTTTCACTTTCAGGCTCCGGGTCTATCCAGTGAATGACCCGGTTTTGTTCAAAATCGTCCAGGTTGCTTTCAACAATAAAACGCGGATGTTCTGTATGAACAACATAAATGGTTTCAGGGTATTCCTGTGAATTGTCGGCTAATAAAAATCTGGGCAGCATTAGATATTGTATTTGTATTTAGAGTTTAAATTTAAGGATAATTCACTTAATTTTTCATACATTTGTTACATTTATAACAAAATTGTGGTGGAATTCACATTATTTAAATGTTGGATTAAGCCGAAATATTTTTTATATTTACTTCGTATTTAATTCAAATTAGTTTTTTTAATCTAAAATAATTACTATGACTAAAATTTCAAAAGAATTAGTTGGTGCATCTGCAATACCAATTATTCTTTCTATTCTTGACGAAAAGGATAGTTACGGATATGAAATTATGCAGAAAGTAAAAGTAATGTCAAACAAGCGCATTGAATGGAAAGAAGGCAGTTTATACCCTGTACTTCATAAGCTTGAAAAGAACGGCAATATTAAGTCGTTGTGGAAAATGGCAGAAAACGGAAGGCACCGTAAATACTATTCTATCAACAAAAAGGGGCGCAAAGCACTCCAGGATGAAATTGAAAACTGGAAACTTGTACATAACATGCTAACAGAGCTTTGGAAAAATCTAAAGCCCATTCAATAACATCTTTTACACTTTGCGAACGTAGAGAAGGAGCTTTCAAAAAAATTGGAAGCTCTTTTGATTTATTGCATTTGTTTTAATGTTGGATGAAGAAATTAAAATTCTTTTCCAGTTTTTCCAGTTTTGGTGCTATTACAAATTGGCAGTAGGGGTTACGGCTGTTTTTATCAATTCTTTTGCATAATAACATTGAATGGCAAAAAGGGTTTTTCACCATTTGTAAAATGTGTTGTAGTTCTCAGGAATTCAAACAGTAGCGATTTGAAGTGGTGTTGCTTATGGTTTGTTTTTTTTAACAATGTTTTTTATCAGCAATATGTTATAAATGGAGTCGACAATTTCGGTTTCGTTAAATTTTGCCTGATTAAATGTAATGTCAAAATCTTCAGGAATAACCTTTTTTCCTTTAATCGATTTCCGAAAACCGGTCCGGTTTTTTTCTGTGTTCATTATGTACGTGAGGGCTTCATCTTTCCGTATGCACTTGTTTATTATAATGTTATTAATTCTCCATTCAAGCGGGGCGTCGATGCGTACATGGAGCGAATTTTTAATTTCTGTACAAATGATGTTTGAAGCACGGCCTACAATGATTTTGTTGCCCTCGTATGCAAAACGCAGAATAACATCGATTACTGTTTTTCTAAATTTGCGTTCTAATTGATAAGTGTTTGAGATAAAGGCCTGGGCAATTTCATCCATAATCGACCTGTCGGTATTTTTGTATATGTCTTTGATATTCTCTGGTTTAAGGTTTAATGCTTTTGCCGATTCATGCAATACTTCTTTGTTAATCACCTCCCATTGTTCATTGCCCGATGCCGAAATTTTTGCAGCAATTTTTCGTGCAATTTGGTTTGCAGTGCAACCCGCGGCACGCGAAATCGTAACAATGGGGCCGGCTTCTTTGTCGTAATTTTCCATGGCTGTTTCATTCAGCCTTTTCGACATGTAATCGTAAAAAACATCGTTCATGGCTTTCTGTTTTACTCGCAATAAATTTTGCCTCTTGTATTGAAAAAGAAGCGGTTTTTTTTATCAACAATATAATTTACAAATTTTTATCCAAAAAGAAGAATTTACGCTTAACAGATTCTTTCATTTTACATTATTTTTAATGCCGGGAAATGTTGTATATCATCATCTCATCCCTTTGTCTGTTCAAATACAGCGAGATGGGAAGGTGTAATGAACAATTCGATAAAAACATTGTTTTTTAATTACTTTTTAGTTGTAGTGAAATGTTGATTAAGAAACACCAACTACGCTTTAATTTGGTTTTTGGGATTGAAAGTCGCCTGTAAAATGGCGGCTTTTTTTTGAAGGAATTGAACCTGAAGCCGGATAAATTTAATGGCATCAATTGGGACGTTAATCATAACAAATGACCGGTTAATCAAAAACCTCAAAAATCGTTACAATAATATAATGAAAGCTGGTGTTTCTGTTTTATTTTTATTGTTGTATCGTCGAAAAGTGATTAGTAAGAATTATACATGAAGAGGTTTATTTCCATATTGTTTGTTGGCATTTTTGTTAACGTTTCTTTGTTCGGAGGGCAAAGCCTTTTAACCAAAGAATGCGATATGGAGGCCATTCCTCAACTTTTTATCGAAGGCCATTCCTGGGTTAATTTTCCCAAATTTGACGATCGTGATTATTGGAATGCTGTTCCAGAAGAAGTAAAGCAATTGATTATTGCAGATGGGCAAAAAGCAGCAGCCACTCCTCCCGAGGTGCTTACCGGTTACGACTATTTGCTTTTTAAACAAGGCGATTCTTACGATAAAGTTTCACAAAAAATATTATCGAAAAAGAACAGGCTTGAAACATTGATTTTGGCAGAATTGCTTGAAGGCGAAGGCCATTTTATTGATGAAATATCAAATTCAGTATGGGATTTATGTGCTTTGGGGAACTGGACCGGACCAGAAGCACAATACCTGCAAACCGGAAAACTCGGGCTTCCTGCCTACGATAAAATTGTTGTTGATGAACTTGCAGGCGAAATTGCCGGCATACTCTCGTGGGCCTATTATTTTTTCGAAAATGAGTTTAACGAAATTGATCCGAACCTTACAAACTGGATTGTATCATCGGTAAGGAATCGTTTTTTGAAGCCAAATCTCGATAAATATGATCTTTTTTGGATGTGCTATCGAACAAACAGCGTGACCTACCAAACCCCATGGATTAGCTACAACTGGCTTTTAGCCAATTTGCTAATTGAAAAAGATAACCAAAAGCGTCAACAGTCGATTTATAAAGCGCTTGAATGCCTCGACCAGTTTTATAAACAAATGCCTTCGGACGGTGCATGCAGTAGTGGTGCTGAAATATGGCAATATTCAGTAGGGAAATACTTCCAGTCGCTCGAGCTCCTTGAGCTTGTTTCGGTAGGTGAAATTGATATTTACAACGATGAAGTTTTGAAGAAAATGGGTGAGTTCATTTGCTACACCCACATCAGCGATAATTATTACTTTAACTATTCCGAATGTTCGCCCGGTTTAATACTGCCTGCCAGCTTGATATTTCGTTACGGTAAAAAAGTTGGCAGTAATATTATGATGGAATACGGGAGCTATTTAGCCCGTAAAGGCCTTGAAACCCAAAAACCTTTAAACGGCGACCTTTTTAACAAATTGAACTACATAACCGGATTTGACGAATTGACCGATAGCGAGGGAAGTGAACCGTTACCGGCAAATTCGTATTTCCCCGAAAGCCAGATTATTACTGCCCGTTCGGAAGCCGGAACGAACGAAGGTTTTTTCTTCGGGTTTAAAGGGGGGCATAACGATGAATTGGCCAACCAAAACGATGCCGGTAATTTTGTTTTATATGCCAACGGGAAACCCTTTATTGTTGATCCCGGGAAAGTGGGAAAAACCGTTAAGTCGATCAATTATAATGAGCGTTATAATATTTGGGCCAATCAATCGGCCTGGCACAACCTTCCTACAATAAACGGATATATGGAAAGTAAAGGGGCAAACCATCGTGTTGTGGGGATTGAACAGTCTGCTTCCGACAGGGATGTGAAAGTTTCGATGAACCTCCTTTATGCATACGATCTTAAGGCCGGCATTAATAAATGGGAACGCACCTTTGACTTTGACCGGAAAAGGGGACTGACCATAACCGATGATTTTGAACTGGAAGAAATTAAGGGTGAAACATTCGTTTCCTTTATAACGGTATCGGAACCACAAATTAAAAAACCGGGTGAACTGACTTTTACAATTGACAACGAAAAATATTCCTTCGATTATAAAGCTTCCGATTTTGAGGTTTTTGTAGAAGAAGTTGAAACAAGTTCCGATGTTTATCTTAAAAATTGGGGCTCTAACCTTTACCGTATTGTTCTTAAACCAAAATCACACCAACGTTCCGGAAGGTGGAATTATTCATTCACAAAAGGGTGAAAAACGCAATTTCAAGTTTGGCCCTTGTTGCTTCTTTTTCGCGGTTTTTTTGCACCCAGTAGCAGCAATGTTAAATTGATTAAAAAAGCAGCTACAATGATCAGGTTTCCGGTTTGAGACGAATAATAAATGGCTGTTAATTTTCCGGTTAGTGCCACTATGCTTCCTGCAATAATCGAAGCCGAAAGAAATCCCCGTTTAATTAACACACCGGCGAGCCCTGCCATGAGCGGAAAGAAAAATGCACCGGAATAAATGGTGAGGGCAATGAGCAACAGTTCAATAATCGAGTTAAATTTGAGGGCTATTGCAATGCTTATTGCCCCAATTACACAAATCATTATACGGGTAAGTTTCAACGAACGTTTTCCAAAATGGCCTTTTTCAATCAGGTCGGTTAGAATAATCGAGGCGCTTAATAATGTTGTGTCGGCCGAAGAGAGCACAACACTTAGAAATGTGATAGCAATAAGTGGTACAGCCCAGACCGGAAGCAGATTGGTGGACAGTTCTACCAGCATTGATCCACCGGGTGGCAAGGAAATATGTTTTGCGCCAAATGCACTTAAGTAGCCAATCATTACTGCAATTGGAATGAGTAATAAAGCCGTTGTGAGTAACGATTTTTTAGCTGTTCGTTCGTTTTTTGCACAAAAAACCCTCGAGTAAATATCGGGGCCGGCGGTAAAAGTGGTTGAATAGGTAAGAATAAGTATGAAGAGGTCGAAAGGCTTGAAATTGGGATTAAAGGGAAACGAAGATGTTGTGTGTTTGATGTTTTCTGCCGGGTGGTAGTTGAATGCCAAAAAACTGATAACCAGCAAGCCGGATAAAATCATAACGGCCTGTAGCAGGTCAGTTTTTAATACCGAAATTTGACCTCCGGCCATGGTATATAGGATGAAAATCGTACCCGAGATAACAACCCCGGAAGAGTAATTGAGCCCGGCAAAACTTTCTAAAATGCGGGCCGATGCAATTACCTGTGCTGCAACAATGCCCAGCCAGGCCAGGGGAATCACAACCGATGCTATTTTTTTTATACGGTTGTCGAACAAGTCTTCCAGTAATTCCGGCAGGGTAAAGCGCCCCATTTTTTTTATTTTTTTCACAAGGGGCAATAAAGCAAATAACCCCATTGCCGCACAAAGCATAAACCACGTGGTAGCCCGGCCCATTTGCATGCCGGCATCAATGGCACCAATAATTGCCGAACCACCCAGTATGGTTGCCAGTAAACTGCCTGTAACAGAAAGAAAACTGCCACGGTTGCGGGCAACAAAAAAATCGGTATAGCCCTTTATTTTTCGGTAACTCGAAACAGCTATAACCAGTAGAATCGTTCCGTAAATTACCAGCGCTAAAAAAATCATAATGATTCCTTTGATAACAGAGTGCGAAGAAAACTATTTATATAAAATTTCGGAAATGGTTTGTGATAATTTCTTAATGCTGACCGGTTTTTGTATTATCCCGTTTTTATCGGTTGTAATTTTGTTTTTTAATTCTTCGGTTATATTATAGCCGGTTAGCAATATTGACTTCATTTGCTGGTTTATTTTTCTCATCTTTTCGTATAAATCAGCCCCGTTAATTTCAGGCATGAACATATCGAGCATAACGAGGTCAATTTTTGAATAATTGCTATCATAAAAGCTCAGTGCTTTTTTCCCGTCGGAGAAGCTGTAAACATCGTAACCCAATTCGTTTAAAAGTTCGGTAGTAATAACGCGTACAAGGTCTTCGTCATCAATCAGCAATATATTGGCCGATCCTTTTACAATACCAAGTTCATCGGGTTGGTTCTCCGTTTCAATTTTTTCATCATCGGCTTGAGGAAGGTAAATGTTAATGCTGGTTCCCTGCCCGGGTTTGCTGAAAACTCTTATAGAACCGCCCTGCGCTTTAATGATTTGATTGGAAATGGTTAAGCCCAGGCCTGAATTTTGCCTGAATTGTTTTGTTGTAAAAAACGGGTCGAATATTTTTTTTAGGTTTGCTTCGTCAATACCCTCACCGGTGTCGGTTACTATAATTCTAAAATATTTGCCTTTGGGGTAATCCGCTTTTATATCGGGAGAAGAAGTTTCAAAATATACCGTATTCAGGGCAATATTAATTTCGCCTTCCCCGGTTATTGAATCAATAGCGTTTTGGGTGATGTTATTAATGGCTTGCTTAATCTGAGCCGGGTTGCCAAGTATTATTTCTTTTTTGGGCGTTGGTTTAAAATTAATTTTTAACCCGGCCGGTAAGGTGAAGTTCTTAATGGTTTCCTCAATTACAACGTTGAGGTCAGTTGCAACCGAAAGAACATTTGAATCGGATGAAAATGAAAGAAGTCTTTTTGCAAGGTCGGTTGCCCGTTGGGTCGATAAAATGAGCTTGTCGGCATATTCAATGAGTTGTTTATCGTTAATGTTGCTTTTAAGCAGGTATGCCGTACCGTAAATACTCATTAAATTGTTGTTGAATTCACGGGCAAAACTTTTAGCGATGTGATTAAGGGTTTGAAGCCGTTCGTTGGTTAAAACAGAACGGGTTTCTTCTTTGTATTTTGTAATATCGGCAATGGTTTGTATAGCAAACTCGGTATCTCCAAACTGGTTTTTGTAACCCGATAAAAATGAGCTGGACCAAAATTTGCTGCCTTCTTTTTTTACCATTTGGTTCACAATATTTGTTGATGGGGAAATCCCGGTAAAAAGCTGAGAAAGTTTGGTGATGATTTCGCCTAAATATTCCGTGGTTACAAGTTCGTCGATTTTTTTATGCCTGAGTTCTTCGGCTTCATATTGCGTTAAGCGCGAATATTCTTCATTCGATAATACAATTTGCCTGTTTTTGTCGATCAGGGCAAGGCCAACAGGTGCATTGGTAAAAAATTGCCGGTATTTTTGTAGGTTTATTTTAATTTTTTCATATTCGGTTTTATGGTCGGTAACATCGATTGCCGAAACAATGTAACCCTTCATTCCCGAAATATCGGTAGCAATTATACGCAGGGATATGTGCCTTGAGCCCGGCAATTCAAGCTCCTTGGTAAACGTTTCCCCGGTTTTGAGGGCAATGATTTGATGGCTTAGCTTGCTCAGCGCAGAAATTGATCCAAGGGGTATGCGTTCATTGATGCCCAACTGTATATCGAGGTTTTTTAGCAGGGCATTATTGTATAATTGAATCTCCAGTTTCGAATTGCACAACCCAATTCCTTCGGTTAAATTTTCAAGGGCCAGTTTATTCAGGAAAAAGTCATTTTCAAGCCGGTTTATTGTGTTTTTAATATCGTTTACATCGTCAATGCAGATGAGAAAATAGGCTGTGGTATTGTCGTTATTGTATACGGGTAAAAGTTTTAACTTAACCCACGAATTATTCCTGTTAGCAAGTTGAAATGTGCTTGTGTACGATGTTTTTATTTTAAATGTTATTGTTTCAATGCCTTTTGAAATTTCGTCAGAAACTTCGGTGTTACTTATTGTTACGTTGTTTTTTGAACCGTTCTGTGTTTCGGTATAGGCGGCAAAAGTTTTGTTGTGGTAAACAATTTGTCCCGTGGGGTTTAAAAGTGCATAAGCCGAAGCAGCATTGTCGAAAATTGCAGCAAATTGTTTTTCTTTTTCGGTCAATTCAATCTCCTTTTCTTTTCGTTTAGAAACATCGTTAAACGAAAACATGATAGCGTTTTCATCGTTAATGGGCAGGTTCGATATAAAAATTTCAACCCATTTTATGCGGTTGTTTTTTGTTTCAATCCTGATATCGGATTTTTCAACCCTGGCCGGGTTGTTTCTTATGTCATCGAGCATTTTGTTAATAACAAGCCTGTCTTCGGGCACCGCAACCATAAACGGTGTTATCTTTTTCGATGTTATTTCTTTATTTGTAAAGCCCGTTAATTCGGTATATTTATTGTTTGAGAAAAGAATTTCATCGTTTTGGGCAACGATAACCGGGTTGTTTAATTTTTCCGAAAGGGCTTTGTGCAAACGTTGTTCATCCTTTATTTCAAGTTCCTGCTTTTTAAATTGGGTAACTTCCTGGAAGAACCCTTTGTATCCGGTTAAAATGTTTTTTTGGTTGAAAACGGGGACTGACTTTGAAAAGATAAATTTTGTCTGTTCGGGCAGGTTAACTCTGAATGTTTGTTCTGTTTTTGAGGGTAATCCCGATGAAATAAACTGGTTTATAAATACGTTCCGGTCATCGGGATGGATTAATTTTTCGATTTGGCGTAACGAAACCTGCCGGGTAGTTTTAAATCCGAATAAATCGAATGATTCTTCGGGGCCATCCATAACCATGGTTTGCAAATTAAGATACCAGTATCCAATGCCTGCATTATCGGTGGCAAATTTCAGGTTTTCTTTGTCGCTTAATTGGTTTTCTTCGGTAATTTTCTGTTTTGTTATGTCGGTATGTGTGCCGATAAAGCGTTTGGGTTTTCCTTCGTTGGTGTAGTCAATTATCTGGCCTTGTGACCGTATCCATTTGTAGGTGCCGTTTTTGCACCTTAACCTGAAAACCACAACAAAAACCGATGTTTTTGAAAGGAAATAACTATCAATTTTATTGAATAAACGGGCAATGTCGTCGGGGTGTATTCTATTTTCAAACTCGTTGAATGTGTTTGATAATTCATCGTTTTCGTATCCCAGCATTTTTTTCCACACGGGCGAAAAATATACTTCATTGGTATCAACATTCCAGTCCCAAACCCCTATTGAGCTGACCTTCATCGATGTTTCCCATCTTTCATAATTGGTTTTTAGTGCTTTTTGTACCTCTTTTTGCGGGCTTATATCGCGTACAATGGCTTGTATAAACTTTTCGCTGCCGTATGAAATGGGCGAGAGTTTGATGTCGGCAAAAAAAGTATTTTGGTTTGGCTTCTGAAATATCCATTCAAACTGCACAGTGCTGCCCAGCAGCGAGTTCTGTATTTGTTCAACAGCTTTAGTCCTTGAATCTTCTCCATTGATCTGTTTCGATGGCGATAAGTTCCAAAGGGTTTTGTTTTGTAAATGTTCGCTTTCAATTCCAAAAAGGGAAATGGATTTTTGGTTGAATTCAATGATGCGGTAATTTTTAATAATCAGGATCGCGTCGTTTGAGTAATTGAAAAGTTGTTTAAATTTTTGTTCGCTTTCAATTAGTTCTTTGTGTGCATTAACCCTTTCGGATATATCGCGTAGCGAAGCTACCAGTACTTTTCTTCCGCTCCAGTTAAAATAAGATAGCGAAGCTTCCACGGGAAAATTGGTCCCGTCATTTTTTCTGAAAACTTCGTTTATCAGTTTTGACTTTTGTTCAAAAATTTCTTTTTCGAAGTTGCCGGGCGAAGCTGAAAGCTCTTTAAATGCCATTTTCAGCAGTTTTTCCTTGGTGTACCCGAACATTTGTGTTGCCGTGGGGTTCACTTCAATAATTTCCCCCGAGTTATAGTCGACCATAAACAGGGCATCGCTGCCAATTGAAAAAATCTGACGGTATTTTTCTTCACTTTCTCTAAGGGCGCTGTCGGCTTCAACAATAAGTGACACATCGCGCCAAAGGGTTGCAATAATGTTTTCAGATGGCGAATAGATCAGCACATCGAAAAAACTGTCGAGGGGCTGTATAAACAACCGGTCTTGCTGGGGTTGGTTGGTGAGGGCCGTGAGCTTAAACAACGGGTGAAATTGTTCAAACACTTCGGGAAGCGTTGATAGTTTCCGGCCTGTTATTTCATTTTTATTTAGGTTGAGTTTTGCCTCGAAGGTTGGATTAACGTCTTTGAAAACATAGTCGGTTATGTTCCCGTCACGATCTTTTATTACTTCAAGAATGATAAAAATATCAGTGAGGTTATCGAACAGTTTTCGAAGCAGCGCTTCCTTCTTTATCGATTTTTTGGTTTCAATATGGGCCTCGGTCGTGTCGCTTAAGGTACCGGTCAGTTGTATCGGTTTTTGGTTTTTATTTCGTTCTACAAGTATTTTGAGCGATATGTACTTTGTGCTGCCGTCGGGAACAACAATGCGCACATTCTGCCGGAATATATCATCGGATGATGATTTTTTTCTCCATTTCGATATGAATTCTTTTAGGTCGTCGGGATGTAAGTATTTCAGTACTTCATTGTAGTGTGAAAGATCGGTTGAAGGGGGGATATCAAAAATATTGTATATTTCATCTGAGTGTACGATGGTATTTTCGGCAAAGGAATAACTCCAGTAACCTACGCTTGAAATTGCCCTGGCTTTTGAAAAAAGCTTGTCGTGTGAAGACTTTTTTAGCTGTTCAATTTCTTTTTTCAGCAATTGGTTTTCTTCAATTAACGTGTTGTATGTTTTCTTTTCGGAATTTTCGTTTTTCCTGCTCATTAAAACTTTTTTTGAAGATCAAAAGTTACACTTTTTTGTCAAAACAGATTGCATTTGTTTTATTCAACGGGTAATTTTCTTTGTTATAACCGGAAGTTTTTGCCTTTTTTAACATTTCACGGTTGTAATGTTGTTGTGTTTCGCTTGACAAATAGTGCATATTACCATTCCCGGGTTATATTTGAATGAAACCGGTTCGGGGGTAAAAAAAGATACAATGATTCTGTTATCTTTGTAAGTTTGAAAATACGAAACAAAAAGCGGACAATGAAATGATTTCGATGTATATCGGGATTGCCAAAAACAAATAAAAAATTTAAACGTATGAAAATAGCCCTTATAGGTTACGGAAGGATGGGTAAGGAGATTGAAAAGGTTGCCCTTTCCCGCGGACATGAGAACGTGTTAACCATTGATATTCACAATTTAGACGAGTTTATCGAAGAAAATTTATCAAAAGCCGATGTGGCCATTGTTTTTACTGTGCCCGAATCGGCGGTAACAAGTTTCTCTATTTGTTTCGAAAGCAAAATACCGGTTGTTAGCGGCACCACCGGATGGCTCGACAAATGGGACAAAGTGGTTGAAAAGTGCAATGAAAACGACACGGCATTTTTTTATGCTTCAAATTTCAGCCTGGGTGTGAACATTTTCTTCGAAATAAACAAGGTGCTTTCGAAGTTAATGCAACCATTTGACCAATATAAACCAAAAATGACCGAAGTGCACCACACGCGCAAACTTGATGCACCGAGCGGCACGGCCATTTCACTGGCCGAAGACATAATTCAGGAAAATAACCGTATTAAAAAGTGGGTTAAGGAATCGGCAAAAGACGATACCGAACTTGAAATTGAATCGGTACGCGAAGGCGATGTGCCCGGTATCCATACAATTAAGTACGATTCACCCGTTGATTTTGTTGAAATAACCCACAGTGCAAAAAGCCGCGAAGGTTTTGCCCTCGGTGCAGTTTTGGCTGCTGAATTTATCACCGGCAAAAAGGGTGTTTTCTCAATGAAAGATTTGATGAAATTTGAATAAATATGTTGCCGGCCACCATTGTGAACGGTTTTTAATAATTAGATAATGAAGATAAAAATTAACAAATGGATCAAGTTTTCCTTTTGGGGAATGCTTTACCTTTTTTGGGTAATATGGTTAGGTAATTACTGGTTTTTAATCGGCTTAGCCGTAATTTTCGATATTTACATTACAAAAAAAGTACATTGGGCTTTTTGGAAGAAGAAGAACCCGCCAAACGGCAAACAAACCAAGGTGGTTGAATGGGTCGATGCCATTATTTTTGCCGTTATTGCCGCATCGTTTATCCGCTTGTTCTTTTTCGAAGCGTATGTTATCCCAACTTCCTCGATGGAAAAGTCGATGTTGGTGGGCGATTACCTTTTCGTGAGCAAAGTGGCTTATGGGCCCAAAATGCCGAATACACCGCTCTCGTTTCCTTTTGTACACCAGTCGATGCCCCTGACCAATTACCAGGTAAACTCGTATGTTGAATGGATTAAAAGGCCATACAAAAGGCTTGACGGTATTACAAGTATCAAGAACGATGATGTTGTTGTTTTTAACTTTCCCGAGGGCGATACCGTTGCCCTTAATTTTCCCAGCCAGAACTATTACGAATTATGCCGCATGTATAGCCGCGAGCGCGTAAACACCGATGAACGTTCGTTTGGGCGAATCGTTTCGCGGCCTGTTGATAAAAGGGAAAACTACATTAAGCGTTGCATTGGTATTCCGGGCGATACCATTGAAATTATCGACGGTGTTGTTTTCGTTAACGGGAAACAGCAGTCCATGCACGAAGGGCAACAATACAATTATATTATTACAACCGATGGTTCGTTGTTCAATTCACGGGTATTAGATCGACTTGGAATTGCAAAGGCCGACCGGGAAATGTTTTCGGGTGGTCGCTATCTTTTTCCACTCACACAAGAGCAAAAGGAAAAATTCGATGCACTGAAAAATGTCACCTCAGTAAACCGTTTCATTATGCCTGAAGGGAATTACGATCCCGCAATATTCCCACATTCGCCCGATTATCCGTGGAATGTTGATAATTTCGGACCGTTATACATTCCCCGCAAGGGTGATAGTGTTGAGCTTACACTTCAAAACCTGCCCCTTTTCGAGCGCATCATCGATGTGTATGAAAAAAACGACTTGCAGGTTAAAGACAGTACAATATTCATTAATGGAGAGGCAGCAAGCACGTACACGTTTAACCTCGATTATTACTGGATGATGGGCGATAACCGGCACAAATCGGCCGATTCACGTTACTGGGGCTATGTGCCCATCGACCATGTTGTTGGCAAAGCCTCTATCATTTGGATGTCGGTCGATAAGGATAAAAGTTTCCCGTCGAACATCCGCTTCAAGCGTTTGTTGAAAAAGGTGCAATAAACGGTGCCGGGGCCTGATAGCTGGACTCTATTCAATGGGAAGAGGTCATTTGTGAAAAATAGTCATTGGTCAATAGTAGCTCATTGAGCTTGCTTTGTAAGTTGTTCACGAAAAGCCCGGAACCAATTTAGTGGAATATAGTTTACCCAGGCATGGAATTTTAAGTTTTTTATGAAGAATGCAATCTTATCAACAGCTTACCTCGGGCCGGTGTTTTATTATTCGGTTATTGCTAATTCAAAACGGGTTATAACCGAGCAATACGACAGCTATATAAAACAAACATACCGGAACCGTTGCACCATTTTGGCGGCCAACGGTCCTCAAAACCTTGTAATTCCCGTAAAGAAAATTAGTGGACGTAAGCAATTGGCAAAGGATGTACGCATTGATTACGCTACACGCTGGCAGGCCAATCACTGGCGGTCGATTTTTTCGGCCTATAACTCGTCCCCGTTTTTTGAATTTTTCAGCCATGAGCTTGCTGTTTTTTATGAAAAGAAATGGAAGTTCCTCATCGATTTTAATACAGAATTACAGTCGCTAATGATTGAAAATCTCGATATTGAATGCACCATTGAGCTTTCTTCTTCTTTTGAGAAAATGCCTGCTAACGAACCTGATTTTCGTGAATTGTTGTCTCCCAAAAAGGCATCTGAAAATTATGGTTTGAATTTCTCCCCTGTGCCTTACACCCAAACTTTTGCCGAACGCCATGGGTTTGTCCCAAACATGAGTATAATCGACCTGCTTTTCAATACCGGGCCAGGGGCTGAAGAGATATTGCTTAAGCAAAAAATATGAGGCAGCCGGCGACATAAAAGAAAAAGTCCCGGAATTATTAATACCGGGACTCTTCATTTGTTAATATTATAAGAATGATGGTTAATCATCAATATCTTTTTCCACCCATGGTTCAAACATGTAAAAGTCGTCGAGGTAATACGAACCGTTGCGCCCGCCAATAATATAGCCGTTACCGTTAATAACAAACGATCCGGCACCCTGGCGCGTTACGTTTGATTCTATACTGGCTTTTTCACTCCAGATTGAGTCAACAGGGCTCCACTCGAAAACCGATGAGAGGGCAGTCCCGCTTGATATACCACCAACCAGGTAAATGCTCCCTTCCGAAACAAAGGTAGAGGCCTGGTAACGTGGAATAGCTGAATCACCGGTGTCTTCGTCTGTAAGTAAGTCCATTTTTTTCCAGGTATTTGATTCAGGGTCATATTCCCAAAAATCGTTCAAAACGGTACTGCGGTAGCCACTAATTATGTAACCTTTTCCATTGAACGATAAAGCGCTGGCACTATGTCTTTTTTCACCCGATAAAGCGCTAATAGTTGTGTGCCATTTGCCGTTTGAATATTTGTAAAAATCGTTCATGTATTTTTTACCGTTATCGGTTATGCCGGTTCCAACATAAATATCTTTTCCAATGGCAAATGCTGCTGCAAAACGGCGTGGTCCACCGGGAAAATCTTCCAGTCGTGTCCATTTGTTGGTTTTTGGGTCGTATTCCCAGAAATCGGCCAGGTCGTTATCTCCATCGTAACCAAGGCCTACATATCCCTTTTCGCCGTTCGATACACTGATGTTGTACGCCCGTGGTTTTCCGCCAAATTCGGCTACTTCCGTCCAGGTGTTTTGTTCGGGTGAGTATCTCCAGAAATCAGACAGGTAGTCATCTTCATCTTTACCCATTCCCCAATAGCCTTCACCGTTTATAGCAAAGGATGAGCCGTTTGACCGGGCACTTCCAACAAAATATGCTTTTTTGACCCAGTTTCCCAAAACGGTGGTATCATCGGTACACGATGTTGCGAACATTATTGTTACGAGCGAGAGGATAATTAAAATCTTAAGTTTCATTTTTATGAGTTTTATGTGAAAACTTTTTTGTTGCCGAATTTTTTTTGAAAGCAATCTTATTTAAACCATTTTTTATGGTCGACAAATATAGAAATTTTCATAACACAAGACCAGCGCATTAATCTTTTTTATCATATTATGTTAACGCTTGTTAAATCAGTGCTTTTTGTGAAAATAACAGGGCATCACATTCCATTTTATTTTTACATTTGTCGGCTAAAGTAAATGATTGGATCGTTGAAAACGCCCTTTGTTTTTATAAAATGCTATTTTTGCGGTGCAAAAAAAATGGTGATGCATGAAGTTGCCTTTAAAACACTTGATGTTTGGTGACTTTTACTATAGTTAGACAATATTTAAAAATGAATTTGAGAACATGAAACAATATCGTATAGCACTATTTTTAATGGCTCTTGTATTTTTTTCCTGCGAGTTCGACGAGAGCAGCTATCGATACAACCTGGGCGCTGATTTTATCGATGACCCAACACGGGTTATCATGATTGATACGATGACGGTCAATACATATACCACACTTTCAGATTCCATTGTTACCTCGCGTGGTAGTAAACTGCTTGCCGGCAGGTTTGAGAACAAAATTGGCATTGCAACCTATTGTGAATCGTATTTCCGCTTCGACCCTTATGAATATTATGAATTGCATGAGACCGCCGTTTTCGATTCGGCTTGTTTTATATTGTATCCCGATGATTACAGCTTTGGCGATACAACAAAAACCCTTGCACTTGCAATACACGAACTTACCGAACAAATTTCGGTTGACGAGGAGAGCGAATACATTTTCAATCATACCCGTTTCGATTATGAAACAAACCCCCTGGCAACATTTAATTACCGGGTTGAAGAAGAAGATGTTATTGACAACGAAAACGATGCCGATTCTATCGTGATCAGGCTTTCAGACGATTACGGGAAGCGTTTTTTCGATATGGTGGTAAACGAGGACACCCTGCTTGACGATAAAGATGATTTTAACCAGATTTTTAAGGGATATGTAATAAAACCTGCAAATAACGAAGATGCATTTGTGGCGGCATTTAACGCGGTTGCCGATTCGGTATATGCACCCAAAATCAGGGTATATTACCACGATTTTACACCAAACGATGATTTGTATTTCGATTACGTACTCGAAAATTTTGAAGCATATACCGGTGGCGATTACTCGCTGGGCGGTTTGTATGCAAACAGTTATTTGTCGACTTACATTGAAAACGATTACAGTTCATCGGCATTTGGAGGCATAGAACCGGGCGAAGGCAAACTGCCAAGCAGTGAAACCAATAACCTGACAATAATACAGGGAGGGGTAGGGCTGAAAACCCGCATTGAGATCCCCGGTATTGATGAACTTTATTGGCTGGGTGTTGGTTCTGTTGTTCAGGCTGTTTTATATTTTGAACCTTTAAAGGGCACATACGAAGAGGAGTCGGATTTGCCAACCGGTTTTGAAATGTATCTGGTCGATAGCAAAAACAGGTCGTATGGGCAAATGTACAATATTGAACAGAGCAGCCCGGCGGTTGCAGTTTTGGACTATGACAAAGAGTTTAAGGATAAAACCCATTACAGCTTTGATTTAACCCATTTTTTCAGAGATGAATACATGTCGAAGGGAGATTCAAAATATAGTTTGCAGATGACTTATCCGCAAGCCAGGATTGGACACCGTGTCGACCAGTTGATTATGGGGAGCCAGGATCATCCTGAAAATCAGATGTATTTAAAATTGTACCTGACCAACTATTAATATATCGAACAATTAATGAAATACAGCACACGTAACATACCGGCCCTTTTAACTATACTGATCGTATTTCCATTGTTATTAAGTGGTCAGAACAACACGTCTTCTCCTTACTCGAAATTTGGTATCGGCGATTTAGCCAGCATTGGCTATGGCAGGAATCTGGCACTGGGAGGTACAGGCCTTGCATTGCGTGACCCTTATCATATTAACCTTAAGAATCCGGCATCGCTAACGGCAATCGATTCGATGAATTTTTTATTCGAAACCGGTGTTAACATCATGAATACAAATTCTTCATCGGTCGATTATGAAGAAAATTACTGGGATGGTAACCTTACACATATTGCTTTGGCACACCGGTATAGCCAACATGTAATGGCCAGTTATGGGGTGATGCCGTACTCAAACATAGGTTACCGTCTCCGCACAATGAAATCGCTCGAAGGCGAAGATAGTTTTGTCTTAACCGACTGGGTTGGTTCCGGAGGCATTAATAAGATATTTTATTCGCTTGGTTTTAAATTCTCCGATAAGTTTTCACTGGGGACCGAGTTCGGTTATTATTATGGCCCGTTAATTGAAAGACGGAAAACATGGGCAATGGTGCAAACCGAGAACCCAACGTTGTATTATTCAAATTCGAGGTATCATGGCGTGTCTGTCAAGGGGGCTTTTCAGTACAATACCCCGCTGGGTGAAAAAGGGTCACAACTTTTGCTGGGTGGTTATTTTACCCCGGGCCAAAAAATCTGGGGCGAAAGCGATGTGTTGATCCGGCAACAATACGGTACAACCATAATCGATACCGTATACTTAAGCCAGGAAAAAGCAAAATCGATATATGTGCCCATCTCTTTTGGCGCAGGTTTAGGGGTAACCCTTAACGGGAAGTATTTATTAACTGCCGATTATGAAATGGCATTCTGGGATGCGGTTAACAGCGATAAAGCTTATTTAAACCAGTCGGTTTATTCTCTTGGTTTTGAAGTTATGCCCCAAAACGACCTGAATTATTTTAAGCGTTGTGCCTATCGTTTAGGTTTTCATTACGATTCAGGCTATATTCAAACGAAAGGATATCGTATAGACGATTTCAGGGTTTCGGCGGGTATTGGGTTACCCGTGATGAAATCTGCTTCGATGTTAAATTTAACACTTGAGGCAGGACAGCGGGGTACCATTAGCAGTGGTTTAATAAGGGAGCGTTATATAAAAATGACTGTGGCCTTTTCGTTCCAGGATTTTTGGTTTGTGCCGCGAAGGCTAAATTGATACCGTTGAAAAATTTAACTTATTTTGGTATTTAATTGATTTTATAACAAAACACTTGTTTTAACGACAATATATTAGCAAATATTATGTTTTTTTATGCGTTTTTGTATCGGATAATACCTGTCATTTTTACAATTTTACGCTATAAAAAAAACAGTATTTTTGCTAATTAAGATAAGCAGTAATAAAATGATATTTTTCACAAACATAGCCCCTGATATTATCACATTCAGGTTAAAAAAAACAATTAAGAAAAAATAAAAAGGTATGGACATTCAACACTCACTTGGTCAAAAAAAGAAAGCAGCACGTTACACGTATAAAGTTTTACTGGTTGTTGCTCTAATGTTTTTCGCTTTTGAAGGTTTTGCACAACCTCAATTTTCACTCGGTGTTTCGGGCGGTTACGACAAGAATTTCAATCAGTTTTATAAAATGCCCAAAACAAATACCGATGCATTTCCCGACTACAACATCGGGGTTGACGGTATTTTAACCATCAACGACTGGTTAAGGATTAAGGCTGAAATTCATTACGAAAACCTCGGATTTACCCGCAACTGGAATATCGAAAGTTCATCGCCCGACCGGATTGACGTGTCGAAAGTTTCGTTGAACAATCTGGATATAAGCCCAAAGGTTGATTTGCGTTTTTTGAAACTGGGCAATTTTGAAACTTACTTTTCTGCCGGTTTCCGGTTTGAGTTCATGCTGGGCAAGTACGAAGTTTCTTATACCGCAAGCGGTAAAGAGATGGAAGACGACCATGTGATGGATGAATATAACGAAGGACAGGCCGGCGTTGTAGGTGGTTTAATGTTTAAATACAATGTATCGGAAAAAATCAGTATAACCCTTTCGCCGGAATACACTTACTTTTTCGATCCGTTGTACTTGCAGTCAGAATATGACGATGATTATAGACACGATTTATACCGGATGGGTGTAAACCTGGGTGTAGAGTGGCGTTTTTGATTAGTCGGTTTTTTTTTCACGAAAATATTTTTTAATGATTATTTCATGGTCGAAAGCCAGCGGTGGCAGGTTTTCGGCCATGAACCATTTTGCCCGGGCAGCATCGTCGCTGCCTTTTACTTTTATTCGTTTGGGTAATGTTGCCGAAAAAACAACTGAAACAGTACGTCCACGCGGGTCCCGCCCAATTGTCGCCACACATGTAAATTGCTTCAGTTGAATGCTTTCAATGCCTGTTTCTTCTTTTAGTTCACGGGCACATGCATCTTCAAGTTCCTCTTCCATTTCGACAAAACCACCGGGTAAAGCCCATTTTCCTTTAAATGGTTCGATGCCACGTTCGATGAGCAGGATGTATCTTTTCCCGCCTTCATGCGCAATAACGATGGCATCGGTAGTAAGGGCAGGCCTTGGGTATTTGTAACAATACGACATTTTTTGTTATGAAGGGATTAAGCGTTTCATTAACCGTAACTGGTGCGTATAACGTTTTGTGTCGATGTTGTATATTCCGGCATGGTCAATGTTGTCGATCCGTACTTTGCCCGATGAGTGGATTATTTTGTTTTTTTCCCAAATAATGCCCACATGTACAATTTCGCCTTCTTCGTTATCAAAAAATGCAAGGTCGCCGGGCAACGCTTCTTCCACAAACGAGAAATGATCACCCATTTGGGCTTGTTGCGATGCATCGCGGGGAATTTTTATACCGGCAATTTTGTAGGTGATCTGGGTTAGCCCCGAGCAGTCGATCCCCAGCGGGGTCCTTCCTCCCCATAGGTATGGAGCGTTAAAATACAAAAGCGCTGTATTGATAATGCGCGCGCGGGCTTCCTTTATTGAAAAATTGTGAACCGAATTGCCTTCGATGTGAAAACTGGTTTTTGAAATACGAAAGGTCGATTTACGCTTACTGTAGTGTGGCAACGTGCTTCCCGAAACAATGAGAAAATTCCGGTAATGGTTCACCTGTTGCACAATGTTGAATATGTCGGACGAAACGGGCTGTGGGGTTTCCGATAAATACCGGTACTCTTTTTCAGTAATTTCGGTTACTACTTTTCGGTCAATCCAGCCTTCGTAACCATCGTAGGCCATTCTGATCCTGCACCATTTTTCCTCGTCTTCAATTACTTCAAAATGTTCACCCAGAAGTATTTGCGTGCACATTTCGCTTTTCTCTTTTGGTTCTGTCCTAACCGGTATGGAACTTAAATCTGAAATACCGTACATGAATAAATGTTACATTTTTTTTCGGGTTAACAATTCAAATATACAATAATATGGTTGGCTCAAAACACCCTGCCTGCTATTTTCTTTTCTATATTTGCTAAAGTAATGGAAATTTGAAATTATGGCTGATAATACTTCAAAATTGATGCAGATTTTAAAGAAATCGTATTTCATTCTTTTCTTCATCATCACTATTGCCCTCATTTACGTGCTTTACCCCAAACAGGGAATGTTTAAATATGAATTTCAGAAAGGGAAACCCTGGAAGCATGAAGATTTGATTGCCCCCTTCGATTTTCCGATTTTGAAATCGAAAGAGGCCGTTGAGGCTGAAAAGGACAGCCTTCTTGCAGGTTATATTCCATATTTTGAGATAAATAGTGAAATTAAAAAAAATCAATTGATGAACCTTGAAACCGATATTGAAAAGGTTTTTCAGTCAATTGGCCCCATTGCCGATTCTATTATAGTTGATTCATTTAAAACATATTTTGCCGGTTTGTATTCCCGTTTATACGACCAAGGTATACTCGAAAACTCGATAGAAATGCACGAGCCCCTCAGGGGTAAAGAATCGATTTATATTGTGGCCGACAATAAAGCAAAAATTGTTTCCAAAGAATCGGTTCTTTCGTTAAAAAGTGCATACCTGAAGTTAAACAACCTTATTAAAGAAGAGGCGCTTTCGGATACGCTTTTTTTGAACCTTCAGCAAAAACTCGATTTTAACAAATACCTCGAACCCAATTTGTTTTATGATAAAAACGCCAACGAAACGGCAAAAGCTGAATTGCTTGCACCGGTTTCAACAACAAGGGGGCTCGTGCCCGAGGGTGTACGGATTATTTCCCAGGGAGATGTTGTTAGTGGTGAAAAGTACGTTGTTCTTGAATCGCTCAAACAAGCCTACGAACATAAACGTTATTACGGAGGCTGGTTCTCTGTACCGATGATTGGTCAATTATTGCTTGTGCTGGCCCTTATGGGGCTTTTGGTGGTGTACCTGACCAATTTTAACCGAAAGATATTTCAAAGGAAGCGGAATTTTTCCCTCATACTCTCAACTATTTTAATTACTTTTTTGCTCGCACGGCTCATTTACGATAATCCCTACCTCAGCTTTTATCTTTTGCCCATTTGCATTTTACCTATCATAATCCGCACCTTTGTTGGTGCGCGAATAGCCATTTTTGTTCATTTGCTCGCTGTACTAATGGTAGGCTTTTTGGCCCCCAACAGTTTCGAATACATTTTCATACAGTTTTTTGCGGGTACAATTGCTGTTGTAAGCCTGAGCAAACTCCACCGCAGGGGGCACCTGGTAATAACTTCGCTTTTGGTAACGCTTTCTTATTTCGTGCTGTTTTTTATTTTCGAAATGATTAAAGAAGGGAATTTTCAAACCATTAACTGGAAAGAATTTATATGGCTTGCCGGGAATGGAATGCTTATTTTAATTGCTTACCCGCTAATTTACATTTACGAGAAAATATTTGGCTTTATTTCCGATGTAACCTTAATGGAATTGTCTGATACCAACCACCCATTGTTAAGGCGGCTGGCAGAACAAGCCCCGGGAACTTTTCAACACTCGATGCAGGTAGCCAATATGGCCGAAGAGTTTATTGCAAAAACCTACGGAAACCCGATGCTTGTACGTACCGGTGCTTTATATCATGACGTTGGCAAAATACAAAGTTCTCAGTTTTTTATCGAAAACCAATCAGCCGGACAAAGCCCACACAAAAAACTTTCATATACAAAAAGCGCTGAAAAAATCATTAGCCATGTTGCAGAAGGCGTTGCACTCGCCCGGAAGCATAATATCCCCGATTCAATTATCGATTTTATAAAAACACATCACGGGAAAGGGGTGGCCAGATATTTTTATTTAAAATACAAGGAAGAAAATCCCGATAAAGAAGTTGATATTGAAAAATTCATGTACCCGGGTCCTAATCCTGTTTCGAGGGAAACGGCTGTTGTGATGCTTGCTGATGGAGTAGAGGCAGCAGCACGGAGCCTGCCTGAAAAAAATGAGCAAACCCTCAAAAAAGTTATCGATCAAATTATTGATGCTAAAGTACAAAACCATGAACTCGATGAAGCCCCGATAACTTTTAAAGATATTAAAGACATTAAAGCGATTTTTCTGGAAAAATTAAAAAACATTTATCACGTCCGTATCCAATATCCTTCAGAAAATGAAAAATAGGGCATAGAGAAAAAATTACCTCGTTTTTTTGGTGAAACCAGATATAAGTTTCATTTTTACCGGCTTTAAAAACCCGGAACTTTTCCATTATTTATGAATAAAAAATATTATTGTGGTTAATTTTTTAATGTTTGCACTTCCATCTACCAGCAGTTTTTCAAAAAACATGACTGGTATTCAAAAAGAAAATTTTGAGAAAACAATTGATGGCAAAAGGATTTCACTTTACACCCTTACAAATGCCAATGGCCTCGAAATGAATGTTACAAACTACGGGGCAAAAGTAGTATCGCTGCATGTGCCCGATAAAACCGGGAAATTTGTAGATGTGGTAACAGGTTATAACTGTATTGACGATTATTTAAAATCGAATGAAATATATTTTGGAGCAGCCATTGGCCGCGTTGGGAATCGTATTGCAAAAGGTAAATTCTCGATCAATTCAACAGAATACAAGTTGGCTGTAAATAATGGTCCAAACCATTTACACGGTGGCGTAAAAGGATTTCATGCCGTTGTTTGGGATGCCCGGCAGGTTGATGAAAGTACACTGGAATTATCATATACTGCCGGTGATATGGAAGAAGGATACCCCGGTGCACTTACGGTAAAAATAATTTATAAGCTTACCGGTAATAACGAGTTTAGCATCGAATATTTTGCCGAAACAACCAAAACAACCATTTGTAACCTTACCCATCATTCATATTTTAACCTTTCGGGAGAAGGGGAACCTACCATTCTTGACCATGTGCTGGAGTTAAGTGCAGATAAATATACTGTAAGTGACGAAAACCTTATACCCACCGGCGAAATTGCGCTCGTTAAAGGTACTCCGCTCGATTTTGGAACAGCCACAGAAATTGGGAAACGCATTGATGCCGATTTTGAAGCATTGAAATTTGGCCATGGTTACGACCATAATTATGTAATAAATAGAGATGGGAACGAAGCTGCACAAGCAGCATCGGTTTATTCGCCGGTAACCGGCATAAAAATGGATGTTTTAACAACCCAACCGGGCATACAGTTTTATTCGGGAAATTGGATGGATGGATCAGAAACAGGTAAATCGGGTAAGCCTTATGTTAAGCGAAGCGCTTTTTGTCTCGAAACCCAGCATTTCCCCGATTCACCAAATCACTCCGGGTTCCCAAGTATTGTGTTAAAACCGGGAGAAAAGTACAGACATTCATGTGTTTACCGTTTTTCTGTTTTTGATTAGTTTTATTTTAATGCTATTCTTTTATTAGCAAAAAATATGAAATTGAAATTTTGACGGTAATAAATTTGGAGTAGAAAAAATTACTTGTATTTTTGCACCGCCTTTGAAAAACAAGTAATGAAAACATCGTTTTTTTTTAGGGCTTTTGTTAAAAGAAATATTGACTCAGTAGCTCAGTTGGTAGCGCATTCCGCTTTGCGGAAGAGGTACTGGCTGGCGAGAGAAGAAAGAAATGTTGACTCAGTAGCTCAGTTGGTAGCGCATTCCGCTTTGCGGAAGAGGTTCTGGCTGGCGAGAGAAGAAAGAAATGTTGACTCAGTAGCTCAGTTGGTAGCGCATTCCGCTTTGCGGAAGTGGTTCTGGCTGGCGAGAGAAGAAAGAAATGTTGACTCAGTAGCTCAGTTGGTAGCGCATTCCGCTTTGCGGAAGAGGTCCTGGCTGGCGAGAGAAGAAAGAAATGTTGACTCAGTAGCTCAGTTGGTAGAGCATTCCGCTTTGCGGAAGTGGTCCTGGCTGGCGAGAGAAGAAAGAAATGTTGACTCAGTAGCTCAGTTGGTAGAGCACATCCCTTTTAAGGATGGGGTCCTGGGTTCGAGACCCAGCTGAGTCACGAGGGAGAAGTTAGAAATTAGCTTCTCCCTTTTTTATTCTCCAAAAAACAGACATCATGTTTACGGTTTACATTCTTTATAGCTTTAAAATCGATCGATATTATATT
>JAIOZY010000008.1 GCA_021740385.1 Prolixibacteraceae bacterium
AAATTGGAGGAATACAAACATTTCGTCACGCTCACTCTGCCCACAAATTGTTCGGCCAACCCACCGCTATTGCGAAGGTAAGCTTGTAAACTTAATTCAGATGTGTTAGACGAAGGAAAATTGACACTACCTTTTGCTTGGTTAATAAATAGAAAAGAGAAGAAAACATTAATGCATGACCCAAAATTATAATTTAATGATCGTAACAGTCAGATAAACAGATATGTGACTTATGTGTCTCGTTGTAGTGCACAAAACAGGAAAACGGGGGATGTTTCTGTTTTTTGTCGTTAAAAGACTTTACTACGATAAACCCAGGGAGCGCCTTCGGCAGGCTTCTTTGTAGTAATCCAAATACCCGGCTCTTTTTAATATGTTTCTTTCAAATAAAATATTTTCTCATTTTAATAAATCTTTATAACCAGCTACTTGTTTATGATAACAAACGATTTTTGAATTTCTTTTTTACATTTTTGAATGCAGAAGCTGTTAAATCCAGTAGTTTTGTCCTTTTTAGAAAGATAATTGTGGGCGGGTTAATTGAAATTTGTAGCCTGAACAGTATATATTAATTGAAAGAAAAATGAAGGTTTTAAAATTTGGCGGGACTTCGGTAGGGAGTGTTGAGAACCTCCTGAAGGTCAAAAAGATTGTTGAAAGTCAGCACGATGACGTAGTTGTAATTGTTTCGGCCCTGGGCGGGATAACCGATAAAATCCTTGCCATGGCACGAACAGCCGCCACAACACGAACCTTCACCGAAACCGAAATGATGGAAGTAACTACCCGCCATTTTACAACCATCGAAACCCTGGTGCCGGAAAAGATGATTCCTGAACTAAAACAGGCCGTACAGGAAAAACTCGATGAACTGGCCGGTTTTATTAAAGGGGTTTCACTACTGGGCGAAATCACGCCCAAAACCCTCGACCGTATTGGCGGGATGGGAGAGCTCTTGTCGTCGGCAATTATTGCTCCTTTCCTGGGTGCAAAATGGTTCGACAGTCGCAAACTGATTCGTACCGACAGTAATTTTGTAAAAGCCGAAGTGGATTTTGAAATAACCAACCGGCAGATTTCAGAAGCCTTTGAAGGGTTCAATGGAATTGCAGTTGCCCCGGGTTTTATTGCATCAAACGCCGAAGGTGAAACAACGACTCTTGGACGGGGCGGGTCCGATTTCTCGGCGGCCATTTATGCAGCGGCGTTAAACGCAAGTACACTTGAAATATGGACCGATGTGGATGGCTTTATGACCGCCGATCCACGGATAATTCGTAAAGCGTATACCATCGATTACCTTACCTATTCCGAAGCAATGGAACTTTCGCACTTTGGTGCAAAAGTGATTTATCCGCCAACCATTCTTCCGGTTTTGCAAAAGCAAATTCCCGTGTGGATTAAAAATACAGAAAAACCCGAACAACCGGGCACTTTAATAGGGCATGAAAAACGCTTTGGGAAAGAACGGATTATTAAAGGGATATCGTCCATTTCGGATATCTCGCTCATTACCCTGCAAGGGGCAGGTATGGTTGGGGTTACCGGCATTTCGATGCGGCTTTTTACAGCGCTGGCGCGTGAAAAAATTAACGTGATTCTGATTTCCCAGGCTTCATCAGAAAATTCCATATCGATTGCCGTGCATTCCCTGGCAGCAACCGATGCCGCAGAAGCAATTTCGAATGAATTTGTACACGAAATTGAAACCGGTCAGATAAACGGGGTCAGGGTTGAGGCCGACCTTTCGATTGTGGCCATCGTGGGGGAAAACATGCGCGAAAGCACCGGTATTGCCGGAAAACTTTTCAATACCATTGGCAAAAACGGGATTAACGTAAGGGCCATTGCGCAAGGGGCCTCCGAGCTGAACATTTCGTGGGTGATTAAAACCTCCGATTTGCGCAAAACCCTGAACGTGGTGCACGAAAGCTTTTTTCTGACAACCTACAAGGAGCTGAACCTTTTCCTGATGGGCATAGGTACTGTTGGCGGTAATTTTCTCGATCAGCTTCAAAAACAACAACAAAAGCTTTTCGGGGAGAAACGCTTAAAATTGAAGCTTGTAGGTGTGGCCAATTCTAAACGCATGTTGTTTAACCCCGATGGAATTGAATTGAATAATTATTTCGATTTGTTAAACCAGTCTGAACTTAAATCTGATTTTCAATCGTACGTTGATCACATCACCGGGATGAACATGTTTAACTCGGTTTTTATCGATTGTACAGCCAACGAAGAGGTTACGTCTTATTACAAACAAGTTCTCGAATCGAACATATCGATTGTTGCCGCCAACAAAATTGCGGCTTCGTCGGATTATGTTAATTACCACATGTTGAAAAATACGGCCATGGCAAAGGGTGTTAAGTTTTATTACGAAACAAATGTCGGCGCCGGGTTACCGGTATTGTCAACCATAAACGATCTCATTAACAGTGGTGACCGCATTATTAAAATCGAAGCCGTTTTATCGGGTACCTTAAATTTTATATTTAATACCGTTAGTAGTGAAGTTTCGCTGAGTGCGGCAATTAAAATGGCCAAAGAAGCAGGGTATTCCGAACCCGATCCGCGGATTGACCTGAGCGGTAAAGATGTTGTTCGAAAATTACTTATACTTGTGCGCGAAGCAGGGTATGAACTTGACGAAAGGCAGGTTGAAATTTCAGGCTTTATTCCCGATGAGCTTTTTAAGGGCACGTTAAACGATTTTTGGAAGGGCATTGAAAAGATGGATAAATCCTTCGAAATGAAACGGGAAAAAATTGAATCGGAAAATATGAAGTTGCGCTATATCGCACGCTTTAATAACGGAAATGCAAAAGTATCGCTTGAGTCAGTAGAAGCCGGTTCGCCGTTTTTCGAGCTCGAAGGAAGCAACAATGTGATATTGATTACAACCGAGCGGTATAACGAATTTCCGATGCTGATAAAAGGTTATGGTGCCGGGGCCGGGGTAACTGCCGCTGGTGTTTTTGCCGATATAATGCGAATTGCAAACATTTAAAACATAAAACATGAAACATTTTCTGATCTCCTTCATATTGCTCACTTTTCTTTTTGTTTCCTGCGAAAAGGATGGTGATTTTGAAAACGAAGAAAAAGATACGTCTCCTGTATTGGTCCAGGTTTCGGTAATCGATGCCTTGTTGCAGGGAATTTACGATGGCTATTACCCCATTGGCGGATTGAAAGACCTTGGCGATATGGGCCTGGGTACATTCGATGCCCTGGATGGGGAAATGGTTGTTCTGAACGATACCATTTATCAGGTGCTTTATTCGGGTCAGGTGGTTACACCGCCCGATACCGTACTTACCCCTTTTGCCGCTGTGGCCAACTGGCAGCGCGACACAGTTTTTGAACAAAGGGATGTGACCTATGATTTGCTGAAATCACAATTTGATACGTATTTTCCAACAACAAATATTTTTTACCTCGTAAAAATGGAAGGCCATTTCAGCCATGTTAAAACGCGGAGTGTCGCACGACAGGAAAAACCTTATCCTCCGTTGGTTGAGGTGACCGCAAACCAGGCCGAGTTTGAATTTACCGATGTTGATGGAACAATTATCGGTTTCTATTGCCCGGCGTATGCATCGGGGATAAATTCCGTTGGTTTCCATCTGCATTTTTTAACAAACGATCGAAAGGGCGGGGGACACCTGCTTGAATTTAACCTTGCTGAAGGAAAACTCGAACTTTGTTATTTGTTTAATTATAGATTGATATTGCCCGAAGGCGGCGACTTTTTCGGTGGCGATTTCACCATCGACCGCAGCGATGAACTGGAAGAAGCAGAGGGTTAAGGTTAAGGTTTCCCGGTAAACCGGGACTGCTCATACTTCGCAGAAGGTTGAGGCTGAGGCTGAGAAGGCAATCTTTTGATCGGCTTTCGCTGATACTAAACGAACGGTTTACAAAGCCAGTGCCCCATTACATAGGTGTATGTTTTATTATAGGAACAATAAAAATTAAGTAAAATGAAACACATTATAATTCTTGGCGATGGCATGGCCGATTGGCCGGTTGAAATGCTTTGGGGAAAAACACCCTTGATGGCTGCCCAAACACCTGCCATCGACAAACTTGCCAAAGAGGGGCGAACCGGGCTTTTGGTAACTGTACCGGAAGATATGCCTGCCGGCAGCGAAATTGCCAACATGGGCGTAATGGGTTACGATGTTCATGAAGTGTATGAAGGCAGGGGCGTACTCGAGGCAGCGAGCATGGGCGTTGATATTGAAGAAGGCGATCTGGCCTTGCGCTGTAATTTAATATGTATCGATAATGGAAAGATCAAAAACCATTCGGCGGGTCACATATCGACAGATGAAGCGGCCGAACTAATTGATTTTTTGAACAAGAAACTCGGGAACGAACAAATTCGGTTTTACCCCGGTGTTTCGTACCGTCATTTATTGGTTGTAAAAGGAGGTAAAAAAATGCTGGAATGCACGCCTCCGCACGATGTGCCGGGTATGCCATTCAAAGAGGTAATGATAAAAGAAAATGCACCCGATGCAAAAGATACGGCTGCCATGCTTAACGACTTAATTCTGAAATCGCAGGTGCTGTTATCTAATCATCCCGTTAATAAAAAGCGGATGGAAAACGATAAAGATCCGGCCAATTCAATCTGGCCCTGGTCGCCGGGGTACAAACCCCAAATGCCTACACTGAAAGAATCGTACGGTGTGGGAAAATCGGCAGTTATTTCGGCTGTTGACCTGATTCAGGGAATTGGGGTATATGCCGGCATGGAGGTGCTGAAGGTTGAAGGCGTTACCGGACTATACGATACCAATTACGAGGGGAAAGCACAGGCAGCCATCGATGCACTGAAAGGCGATACCGAATTTGTGTACCTGCATGTTGAAGCCAGTGACGAAGCCGGTCACGAAGGCGATGTCAATCTGAAAATAAGAACCATTGAATACCTCGATAACCGGATTGTTAAACCAATTGTGGAAGCCGCTAAAACAATGGATGAACCTTTGGCCATTGCCGTTTTACCCGACCATCCCACACCATGTAAGTTAAAAACACATACGCACGATGCCATTCCGTTCCTGATTTATAAACCGGGAACCAAGCCCGATAAAACAACAACCTATGACGAAGAATCGGTCAAAAAGGGTTATTATGGGATTTTAGAGGGGAATGAATTTATCAGGGAGTTTCTGAAAAATGAATAAGGATTTACTTACTTTTCACCTGAATATTGGTTGTACGGCAGGCTGAAGAAAAACGTTGAGCCTTTTCCGGTTTTACTTTCTGCCCATATTTTACCGTTGTGCGCATTTATAAATTCCTTGCAAAGGTTTAAGCCAAGCCCCGTGCCTTTTTCCCCGCTTGTGCCTTCTTTCGATTCGATATTGCTCAATTTAAAAAGTTTTTTGGCGGTGTTTTCTGTCATGCCGGTACCGTAATCTTTAACATAGCAAATTATTTCATCTTCGTTAATCTTGCAACCGGCTTTAATAATCCCGTTGTTATATGAAAATTTTACAGCGTTCGAAATGAGGTTTCGGTAAACGGTTTTGAGCGAATAGGAATCGGCATAAACAACGATGTTATCAGGTACATTGTTTTCAACCTTTATACTTTTATTAATAATTTGGGGATTCAGGTTTTGCATTTCGCTCACGATTATACTGCGTAATTTTAGAGGTTCAAAATCGAAATTGATTTTGTCGGTTTGCGATTTTGCCCAAATCAACAAGTCGTCCAGTAATTCAATGATTGAATCGGCCGATTTGTGTGCTGAATCAATAATTTCTTTTAATTGTTTTTTAGGTATCGTTTCAAAATTTGTTATTGCAAGTTCAATTAACTGGCTTACCGAACTTACCGGGTTTTTCAGGTCGTGGGCAATAATCTGGAAAAAACGGTCTTTTTCATCGTTGGCTTTTTCAAGTTCCCCGTTCTGTTTTTCCAGTTTTTCTTTTTGGTTCAGTATTTCGTTGGTCCTGATATTTACGAGGTTTTCCAGTTTTTCTTTTTCTTTTCTGAACGACTGTTCCCTTAATTTGAAAATCAGCCAAACCAAGGCAATCAGTATTGTTATTGATAAGTATTTAAACCAGTTGGTCATCCAAAACGGCGGTTTAATAAAGAAAGTCAACGAAGTGTAATCATCATTCCAAACCCCGTGCTCGTCCGACGATTTAACTTTAAACGTGTAGTTCCCGGGCGATAAGTTTGAATAGGTTACGTTATTCCTGTTGTTGGGCACGGTTACCCAGTTGTCGTTTACCCCTTCGAGCATGTAACGGTATTCAGCGTTTGACAAGGTATAAAATTGCAAGGATGAAAACTCGATGCCAAGCATGTTTTGCCTGTAATTAAGGAAAAGCGTATCGGTATAAGGAATTGACTGGTTTTGTAATATATCCGAACTGGGTGAAATGGACTTTCCGAATAGCTGGATGTCGGTAATAACAACATCGTATGAACCTTTTGTCCAGGCCATTTTATTTACATTAAAATATTGGATGCCGTTGTGGCCGCCAAAGTATATCCTGTTTGTTCCCGGGCTGAAATAGGTTGCCTTGTGTTGTACTCCCAGGTTCAGGCCGTCGTGAGTGGTGTATTCAGTAAGGTTGTTAAAATTGGGGTTGGATTTCAGTATTTTCCGGTCGGTAAAAATCCAAAGGGTGCTGTCGTTATCTTGTTCAATTGCTTTGATGTGAATTTTATTGAAAATATCGTATTTTGTTTCAACTTTCTTAAATGTTGATGTTTCTTCATCGAGTATACAAATACCCAGTTCGGTAGTGATTACAAGCAGGCGCCCGTCTTTTAACCGCTTAACAAGGTTAACCATTTTTGAGGGGTTCATGCTGCTTGAAATATCTTCAAACGTGTATTGGTGAAAGGTGTTTGTGGACAGGTTGTAATTTATTAATCCGTTATTGTATGAAGCAATCCATAGCTGGTCATCCTCAAGGAGCATATCCATCGATGAAAAATTTGAATGGGCAAAGTCACCGGCAGGCCAGGTGATTTTGCCTGTGTTGTAATTGTAAATGTATATCCCGTAGTTCCAAACGGCATAAATGAGCAGTGAGTCGTTGGTACTAAAAAGCGACTGGCTGTACTCGGTATCAAAAGTTGTAAATGTTCCGAAATTGCCGGTTTTTGGTGTGTAATACCTGAAATTTTTCGAATAGTCGCCAATTATGAGTTGTTTGTGGTAAGGATCGTAATAGGCTGATTGGGTAAGGTTCGTGTTTAAGTCAGTAACCTTGCCTGTGCCTGTTTTTTCGTTGTAGGAGATAAGGTTCCCGTCAAATGTTGAAAAATATACGATATTGTTTTCCCCTTTTGTAATTGCGTTGATGTTTCTGTGAACAATTTTTTCGTTGTTATGTGAATATATCTCAAGATTAGCGATGTGTTTTTCGGAAAAGTCAATATGGAAGAAACCGTTGTTGTATGTACCGGCCCAAACCTTTGTCCCGTCAACAAAAAGTGCCGATAGTTGTGTTGAAGGGATATTGTTGTTTTGCGGGTCTTTTTTGATGGTTTCTAATAATGTTCCGTCGTGTCTGTACCTGATTATTTTATTGTTTTTGTCGGCTACCCAAACAGTGCCCTTTTTGTCGCAGCCAATAAAATCGGCAATGTTGCTTTCGATATATTTGTTTCCCTGCCAGTTCGAAAATTTGGTTTCATCTCCAATGTTTACCTGAATTACTTTTCCACCCCATGTTGCCAGTAGTAGTTTATTGGCAGCAGGATGGGTAATATGGTTTATGCCTCTTATTTCATACGTTTTACCGTTCTCGGTAAAGTCGAAAAAGAATTGATGGGAGAAGTCGTCGGGGTTAATTTTTAAAATTCCCGAATAATTAAAACCGGCCCACATGGTACCGGCCGAATCGCATTGCAGCGAGCGGATTTGATTGTAGTCGAAGCCGTGTTCCGATTCGATGGTAATGTTTAACCGTTTGACTTTCCCGTTTTTCACATTCATAATATTGATTCCTGAATTGGTGGTGCCAATCCATAATCTCCCCTTTAAGTCACTGGTAATGAAGCTTATGTTGTTCGATGATAAGGTAGTAGTATCATCTTTTGAATGGAAAAAATGCTGAAATTTATCGGTACGGGGGTCGTATTTGTTCAGGCCGTATGAAGTGCCAACCCATAAAATGCCGTTATTATCAATGTGTAGTGATTGAATGCGATTACTCGACAAAGATGACCGTACATCTTTTCTGCTGAAATATTGTTTAAATTCATAGCCGTCCCAACGGTTAAGCCCCATCGAAGTGCCAATCCAAAGAAATCCTTTCTGGTCTTTTGCAAAACAAGTTACATACAGGTTTGTTAACTGGGCCTGGTCTTTCGGGTTGTAAATAACATTGGCCGCAGTTAAGTCAAAAGCAAAAAACATTAAAAGGATAAAAAAAACTATCCAATATTTTCCCTTTTCTTTAATCATTACTTTACATCGTAATCGCAACGCAAGATACTATGAATAAATAAGAAAACAATTTTAAACTGGCAAAAATTGCAACGTTTTATAGTTGTTTTCAAATAGGTGCATTTCTGTTTCAGATTGATATTTCTATATTAATTACGGTTAATTATTGTTGAATATTGGGTGATGATTTTGTCAATGTGATAAAAAAATATTTTTCAGGATTATTTTTACCAATGAATTTTGTTTTTCACATTTTGACTTCATTTTTCAGTATTTTCGTTTGTTTTTTTTCATAATCGTTAACTTTACGCCTATTGCTTGTATACAAAAAATGTTTTTGTAATTGCAGCAAAGGAAAAAGTTGTAATGTTTTATTTAATTGCAATATAAAATTTTATTCAGTGAACTATTACAGTACCCATAGAACGGTTCCCGAAGTGGATTTAAAACATGCGGTAACCAAAGGCCTGGCTGCCGACAACGGGTTGTTTATGCCCGAACGTATCGAAAGATTCGATCCATCTTTCTTTGATTCGATCCATGGTTTGTCTTTTCAGGAAATTTCGTTTGAAGTGGCCCGAAAATTCTTTGGCGAAGATGTTGAAGAAAGCGAACTCCGGAAAATTGTATTCGACACGTTATCGTTCGATTGCCCGGTTCTGCACGTGCAAAAAAACATTTATGCCCTTGAGCTTTTTCACGGCCCCACGCTGGCGTTTAAAGATGTTGGCGCCCGCTTTATGGCCCGTTTGCTTGCTTATTTCCTTCGTGGGACTAATACGCTTGTAAATGTTTTGGTTGCAACATCGGGCGACACGGGAAGTGCTGTTGCAAACGGTTTTCTGGGCGTTCCCGGCATACATGTTTACGTACTTTATCCCAAAGGAAAAGTGAGTGCAATTCAAGAGTGCCAGTTTACCACCCTTGGGCAAAACATTACCGCGCTGGAAGTTGATGGCAATTTTGATGATTGCCAACGGCTGGTAAAAACGGCTTTTCTCGATAAGGAATTGAATGAAAAGCTTACCTTAACCTCGGCAAATTCGATAAACGTGGCCCGTTTTCTCCCGCAGGCATTTTACTATTTTAACGCCTATGCACGGTTGGAACAAAGGGATAAGGAACTTATTATATCGGTACCCAGCGGTAATTTCGGGAACCTGACGGCCGGTTTGGTGGCCAAACGCATGGGACTTCCCGTTAGCCGGTTTATTGCAGCCAATAACGAGAACGATATTGTTTATAACTACTTGAAAACGGGGAAATACAACCCGGTTCCTTCGGTACAGACACTGGCCAACGCAATGGATGTTGGCGATCCCAGTAATTTTGTCCGTATTCTCGACCTCTATGAAAACAACCACGAGGCTATATCGGCCGATATTGCCGGGTTCCGTTATTCCGATGATGAAATAAGGGCCATAATAAAGAAAGTATATGACCAATGCGGCTATTTACTTGACCCCCATGGTGCCTGTGGTTACCAATCGTTAGAAGATTATCTGGACGACGATCAGGTGGGGATTTTTCTCAAAACAGCACACCCGGCAAAATTTACCGAAACGGTTGAAACGATTGTTGGTAAAGGGAATGTGCCATTGCCAGCCAAACTTGCAGCGTTTATGAAAGGCAAAAAGAAAAGCATTCCCCTCGATAATGAATTTGATATATTCAAGCAATTTTTAATGTCAAAAGAATAATTACCAGATTTGTATATACTGTTTTTTTATTTCTCTTTTTCCCCTAAATGGGAGGGGGATAGTAAGGTTTTTAATTGCCCACAGTTCCCGGCAACGTTTTTTTTTCGTTTTTAAGGTTTAAATATTTAACCTCGAAGTTTATTGAATCGCTTCCTTTTGGTATCAGTTCACCCAGGTCGAAACTAACAATTGCCCTCAGGTAATAGGGTAATGAATCGTTTTGTGCATTGTGCCTCAGTTCAAGTTCCATGGGTGTTTTTTTTGCAATAATGTCATCCGGGTTATAGGTAAGGTTTACCAGGTGCGTTTTGCTTCCACCGTAAAAACCGAGATCAAAATTCAATATTTGATTCGTAAGCCAAACATCTTTAACCTGAATGGGATCGTTGCCCAGACTGTCGGTAATGTTTGCCGAAAACGCAATGGCTTTTTTGTAAAGCACATCCTGTAAGTTGTTAATCTTTACCCAGTATTTGTTGCCAAGCGTATCGGCATCGTCAAGTATAGTGTAATTAACAATAACCCTTTGTTGGTCTTTTGTTTCGTAATATGGAACATTGTTTGCCAGCGGAAGCAACGTGTCCTTGTTGTCGGTTACAACAAAAAATGAATGGGCTGAAGTATCGGGAACGTTAATGAACCCCATCGAAAGCCAAACATCACCAAGCGAATAATGTTCTTCATCGTCGTTGCAGGAATAAAAAACAATTAAGGCGATAGCCATTAAAAAGAAAATAATCCGTTTCATACTTTTTCCCTCCTATTCTTTTACAGTTGATAATTTTTAATCGTTTTTCATCGTAATGATACATTTCGTATGCCAGGGGTTGCGTAAAAGGTAAAAAAAAAGCTGCCCGTTTAAGGCAGCTTTTTTGAAGAATTCATATTTTCGGTTTAATAAAACTTCGATCTTTTATCTGTAATATCGGTGTTGTTTTTTAACGTTTCGTAAGCCTGGTACGATGCCCTGTAACTTGAATTGGCAAACAGGCTTTGCTTTTCGGCTTCGATATTTGTAGGTGCTGTTCCTTCTTTTTGGGTTAATTCAATAATGTAAACGCCCGCTCTTCCGGCTATGGGGTCCGATTGTTCGTTTACCTCAAGAGCTATAACGGCACCGTTTATTGCCGGTTCGTAACCAATAGCATTTACCGATCCGTACTGAACATTGAAACCCGAAGCCGATTGTACTTCAAGTTCAAGGTTTTGAGCCGTTTCTTCGATGCTTTGCCCGCGTGCCGAGCTGAAATCTTCGAGGAGTTTTTCTATTTTTTTCACTTTAACAACGGCCAGTTCAACCGATGATTTTACATCTTCCAGGAGTTTAACACCTGCTTCGGTTTCCGACTCGATGGCTGCGATGATGAATTTGTCTTCAATTTCAAAAACGGGTGATTCGTCGTTGCCAACAACAAGTTCGCCTTCCGAAGAATTTGAATATGCTGCGTGGATAAGTGTTCGTACAGCTCCCAGTGCCGGAATGCTTCGGTCGTTTTCACCAACGTTTGTATACCGTACGTTTTTGTTCATCTTTTCAGCCTGTTCTTTTAGCCCTTCAAGGTTTTGGGCGTTGGCAGCAAGTTTGCTCGCTTCGGTGTACAAATGCTGGTATGTTGTAGAGCTTGGAATGACCTCACGATCGACTATGGCCAGTTGTACATGTTTCGATTTACGGCTTTGGCGGGTTACTTTAATAATATGGTAGCCAAATTGGGTTTGGACGGTAACCAGCTCATTTAAATCGGCATGAAAAGCTGCTTTTTCGAACGGTGCAACCATTTTCCCCCGTGCGAACCAACCAAGGTCACCGCCTTGTGACGCTGACCCGTCCTGCGAGTTATCGCGGGCTACTTGTTCAAATGTTGCTTCGCCCGATTCCAGAAGGGTTTTCAGACTATCAATGGTGTTGGCGGCAATACGGGCTTCGGCGGCATTTTCGGCCCTGAGCAGAATGTGGCTTGCCCGAACCGAATCGGGAAGCATTTTAGTGGCATTCAGCTTGTATATTTTGTAGGTGCTCCCTTCTTTTACAGGCCCGTAAGTGTCGTTTAATGATGCGTTAAAAGCCCATTCTGAAATATTGGGTGTAAGTTCCGATTTTGAAAGGTAAACATCTTCGAAGCGGGTATCGGCATTCATGTTTACAAACTGGATGTTGTCTTCCGCTTTTTCAAAGTCTGTTTTAATATCGTTAATCCATTTCCTGGCTTGTGCATCGTCTTCTTCCGAAGGGACAATGTTGTAAGTGATATAGGCCAGTCTTTTTTGGGCTTTTTGTTCGTATTTCGAAAGATTATTTTCGTAGTAATCTTTCAGGTCGGCCTCGCTGTAGCTTATTACACTGTCGGGAACAGTCAATAGTTTTTTCTGAATGAATTTTAGATTGGCTGTAATATTCTGACCTTTCAGGCTGTTTTGTGCCTGAAGCGAGTTGGCATACAGTGCTTTCCCAACAAGTGTATTGTATTTGGTGCTTTTTTTCGAGCTGATGATTTGCTTTTCGATATTAAGCCAGGATGTACGTTGCGGTGCATCGGGATTTTCCTGTATGTATTTTAAAAATTGAATAACCTGGCTTTTGTCAACCTGACGGGTTTGCGGGTCTCCGAATATTTGTACAATAATGGGGTGCAAATTATTTCCCTGAACCATGTCAAACATTTCCTCCGGGGTTATGTCAATACCCAGGTCTTCATACACATCGTCCATAATTTTTTCCTGGAGCATCATTTCCCATGTTTGATTGAGGATTTGCTCGTATGCTTTTTCGTCTAAGTTGTTAACCTGGTTGTTTGCTTTGTAGTTGTTTGCCAGTTCTTCGAAGCGGGATTGGAATTCGGGGTACTCAACCGATTCATTTCCGATTTTTGCAATCTCAAGTTGTTTTCCACGAATAATTGAAGAGCCTGATTGCAATAAATCGCCCAAAATAAATGCCGCAAGTGCAATGAAAATTACAACTGCAAGCAAAACACCTGCATTGTTTCTTAGTTTCTGTAATGTTGCCATGTGTAGTATTCTAAATTGAACAAAATATGGTTAAAATTTTAGGCTACGAAGATAATAAATTTAGTTTTCTATCCTACTTTTCAGTGAGGGTGAATTTCATCGGGGTAAAGTATTCTGATTAAAACGAGCTCAATTCTTGTTTCTGAGGCTTTTAGTATGCGGAATTCATAATCGTCGATGGAAATTAGCGAGTTTGTTTTGGGTATGTTTTCATGAAAATTGAGGATCAGGCCGGCCAATGTGTCGTATTCATCTTGCTCAGGGAGTGAAAGGCCCAGTTTTTCGTTAAGTGTAGTTATTTCATAACGGGCCGATACAATGTATTCATTGTTGTTCACTTTTTTCAGTACAAGGTCGTCGGTATCGTGTTCGTCTTCTATTTCCCCGAAAATTTCTTCCAGGATATCTTCGGTTGTAACCAGTCCCGAAGTGCCTCCAAACTCATCAACTACAACGGCAATCGATTTATGGTTTTGTGTGAAAAGGCTTAGTAATTTGCTGGCTGTGAGTGTTTCGGGTACTATTGATATGGGGTTGGTGACTGATTTTATTGATTGGGGGTTTTTGAAAATTTGTGAAGAGTGCACGTAACCGATAATGTTGTCAATGGAATCGTTAAAAATGAGGATTTTGGAAAAACCTGTTTCGATGAATTTATTTTTCAGTTCTTCAATGGTTGCATTTTCGTCAACGGCTTCAATCTCGGTGCGGGGTACCATGCAGTCTCTTATTTTTACCTTTGAAAAATCGAGGGCATTTTTAAACAACTTAATTTCGGTTTCTTCTTCATCGTTATTCATACCTTTCGCGCTTTCTGGCCGTTTTACGTAATGGGCAAGGTCGATACGCGAAAAAATATTGTTTTCGTAATTGGGGTCAATATTTTTGTTTAAAAAGATCTTTATTATTCCCTTCGACAACCACATGGTAAAACGGGCAACCGGGTAAAGTATTATGTAGAAGAGCAATACGGGCAATGCAAGGGTTTTTAGCAGCCCGTTTGCATTAAGCCTGAAAAGGGTTTTAGGTAAAAATTCAGCAGTTGCCAGTATAATTAATGTAGAGATAATTGTTTGGATAAGCAGCACCAGTATGTCGTTTTGAACATACATTTCGATTAGGGGTTCAAGTAAGCGGGCAAATGCCAAACCATAAATTACAAGTGAGATATTGTTCCCAACAAGCATTGTGGCAATGTATTGTGACGGGTTTGAAGCGAAAATGTTCATAATGCCGGCCGTTAGTGTGCCTTGTTGTTTGTCCATTTCAAGGCTCATTTTATTTGCCGATATGAAGGCAATTTCCATCCCGGAAAAAAAGGCGGAAAAAACAACGGTAATGATTATGATGATGGTTTCGTTCATTTTGATTATTCCTCAACTTCAACAACCACAGTCCCTTTAACGTTAATTATTTTCCAGTTCTTCATCTGAAGGTCCGACTCGAATCCAATACCTGTGATTATTTGTTCTTTGCGTATAAATTTAACAAACTGATCGGAATAGATCTTGTCTTTTTTTTCATCCCAGTATAAAAGCTCGGTTTTTAAGGTGTCGTTATCTTTTGTAACGGCTACTACATTTTGCTTTGCTTCCCAAAGCTCTTTTTCTTCGTAATGTTTTCCATACAATGCTTCGATGCACGAAGTTATTTCGTTTTGGGTATTGTATTGCTCAATTTTAAACCCCATGGGAAACTCTTTGTAGGGCACCTCTTCATCTTCATAAATTTTAAGTTGGGGTGTTGTTAATTTAAAGCGTATTACGGCCGAATCGGAGTATAAAACCTCCAGGTTTTCAGCAATAACTTCAGGCGAACCGGGCGGGTGTGAAAAAGCTTTGATTTTGTCGATGTTGTTGTTTTGGCACGACAAAAAAAGCACTGCAACCAGGGAAAAGGTTGCAATGCTTAATTTTCTATTATTCAACTTATTTTTATTTCTTAACACGTACGTTGGTTGATTCGTTTATCCAGCCTTTGAGGTAGTAATTTTGGCCTTCGCTCAGTTCACGGAAAAACACTTCCTCTTTGCCGGGGAAATAATTTGTATAAAAATTTGCTTTATCCGAAGCATTGGGGCAATTAAGCCGTGCTGCTTTGTTAAAATAGTCGACTGCAAGCCAGAAAACGGTGCTGCGTTCGAAATCGTCTTCGCTGTAATTTTTACTGGCTTGGGCATATATCTCACCAAGAAGCATATAGGCTTCACAGTAATCAGCATTGAGGCTTATTGCTTTTTTGGCCATGTCGCGGGCCATTTGAAGTTTTTCGCGTTGCAGGGCAAGCATTCCCGTATAGTAATAATATGTTGCTTTTGTAAGCGGTTCTTCTTCTGAGGAATATGCTTTTTCGTAGTAGTCAAAAGCTTTTTTGTAATTGTTCTTTTTGAGGAACATATTGGCCATGTTGAATGCTGCTTCGGGTGAAGGTTCAAGGCTGTACATTTTTTCTGACAATTTCGCGTACAGTTCACTTTCGGTACAGTCCTCTTTTTTCAACATGCGAATTATTTTTTTAATCAGTTCCAAGTCGTTGGGGCTTTCTTTGAATTTGGGCGTGTACAACTCAATCATGGCTTCACAATCGAGGGCACCACTGCTTTCAATAATTTGCTCAACAAGCGGTATGGCTTGTTTGGCTTTTTCCTTGAATTTTTCATCTTTCAGCTGCTTGTCAAGTACCGACATTACTTTTTCATAATTTTCAAGCACGACCGACTTCGAAATTTCATCGAAAGAGTACAACCTTTTAGTCGATTGCAGGAACAACACGATAACAGCCGGTTCAGTTTCAATGCCCGATTCCTCAATTGATTTTTCGGCAAAACCGTAACCGGTTTTTATTCCTTCAATAATTTGGTCTTCATTTAAATCGAGTTTAAGAACCGTTTCGAGGTATTTGGCTGCTTTACGGCCCATGAGTTCGCCAATGTTGTCCATGTATTTTATACGCTTGTCGTATATCGACATCAGGGTGTCTAAGTACAATTGTTTGGTATGGCTATCCAATGCATCATTCATTTTTGATTCATACATCTTTAACCCATCGATGTAAATCTGTTCGGTTGATTTCGGGTATGTTTTGTAAACTATTTTCCATGGAGGCATCGCAGATTTTAAGTCTTCTTGTTTGAAAGATTCACGATAAAGCGAATAATTGTTAAGAAAGTCCATGTCACGTTCTTTCTGTAACTGTTCAAGTGTTTTAAGTATTACGCCGGGCTCATCCGATGCTTCGGGTATTTCACTGCCATCAAAACTAAAATTTATCAAGTCTGACGGGTTGTCGGATATATCAAGTTTCTTTGTTTCATCAAGGAACGAAAATTTCAGGTATCTGGATTTTTTATGTACCTCAATTTCATATTTTCCATCAAAGCTGGTGTAATAACTATCGTTTGTCCGGTGCCCTTCAACGAGGATCCCGGCTGCTGGTTCTCCATTTAAATAAACTGTACCTGTGATTTTTCTCTGACTGAATACTGAAGTAGAAATCAAAACCAGTAATAAAATACCTAATGTACGTGTAATCGCTTTCATATTTTCTTTTTTTCTATAAAGGAACACCAAAATTATGCCAAAAAATAGTAATTCCCGTTATGCCTTATCTGTGTAATTGAATTCTAATATTGAATTTAAACCTAACAGTGTAATTTCGAGGGCTACAAAATTGTAATTTTTTAACAATTTATCAAAATAGAATTGATCCCCACCGCTCAAAATTAGTATTAAATTTTCTTTTAATTTGTTAAAATGTTTGATTATGTGATTTATTTCGCCGGTTAACCCCATTTGTATGCCCCCCCTGATTGATGATTCAGTATCCATCCCGTTATGATTTTCAGGGATTCCGGGTTTTAATAAAGGTAATTTGTCGGTATAATTGTGTAATGCTTTAAAACGCATTGTTAGCCCGGGCGTAATGAAACCGCCTTTATACTGGCCTATTTCGTTTACATAATCGTATGTGACAGCGGTTCCGGCATCAATAATGAGAATGTTTTGGTTTGGATAAAGTTTGTGGGCCCCTGCAGCCGCGGCAATCCTGTCTTTACCAAGTGTTTCAGGGCTTTTGTAGCAATTTTCAATAGGAAGGGGGGTGTTATGGTCAAGTTCAAGTACAAAATTGAAGTTCTTTTTTAAATGTTTTAGAAGGTCGGTGTTGCAATTTTTTACCGATGAAACAATTACGTTTCTCAATGTTGGATATTCTTGTTTTAAAAGGTCAATATCTTTTAACTGCAGTTGATCTACGGGGAAATTAATCATCAGTTCTCCCTGGTTGAAAACGGCCAGTTTTGTACGTGTATTTCCTATGTCGATGATAAGGTTTAGCACTTTTTTAATCTTAATTCATTATTATCCCTGCAATTGGTTTGTTCAAACTCCGACTACTGACCACTGACAATTATAATCATAACAACATTTTTAAAATGTACGGTATCTCAACTGATTTTCTGACTTATATCGAGCGCTTTTACCGAATGGGTCAGGGCGCCTATCGATATGTAATCGACACCTGTGGCAGCAACTTCCCTTACCCGTTGAAGGGTCATGTTTCCCGATGCTTCAACTTTTGCCCTGCCGCCAATCATTGCAACGGCTTTTTTCATGGTTTCGTTGTCCATGTTGTCGAGCATGATGATGTCGGCCCCGGCATGAATGGCCTGGCTAACCTCATCAATGTTGGTTGTTTCCACTTCAATTTTCATTCCGGTTGGGATATTTGGCTTTATTGCTTCTACGGCTTTGCTTATGCTGCCTGCAACGCTAATGTGGTTGTCTTTAATCATGACCATGTCGTACAAACCAATCCGGTGGTTTGTGCCCCCGCCGGCCTCAATGGCGTATTTGTCGAGTAACCTCAGCCCCGGGACGGTTTTCCGGGTATCGAGTATTTTTGTTCCGAATGCTTTTACGGCTTCAACATACAGGGCTGTTTCGGTGGCGATGCCCGACATGCGCTGCAGGAAATTGAGTGCAAGCCTTTCGCCGGTTAGCAAGGCACGAAAACTTCCGGTAATGCAACATATTTGTTGGCCGGGGGTTACTTTTTCGCCATCGTTAACATTGGGGTTGAATTCGATCATCGGGTCAAGTTTTTTAAAAACTGCTTCAACAACCGGTAACCCGGCAATTATGCCCCGGGCTTTTGCAATTAGAACAGCTTTTTTACGACTTTCCGAAGGGATAAGCAGGTTGGTTGTTATATCGCCGTCTTTTACGTCTTCTTCCAGTCCTGCTGTAATAATCGGGTCGAGGTTTTGAAGTAAAGAGGTTTCCATAATCATATTTTCTGAACGGGTCAAAGATAATGATTTCTTTTTTCAGAAAGTAACGTCGAAACGCCCCCTGATACCAATGGGCGAAACCCCGGGGTGGTTGAGGTGTGTTAAACGCCAAACCACATCGATTCGGAAATACTGGAAAAAGTTTTCGATGCCTGCGCTGACTTCGGCATAAGGCGAGCGGGCGACAAAAACTTCATGTGGAAAATCCATGATTGATTTGTGCCCTTCGTCTAAGTTGCTCCAAAGTACTTTGGCCGAAAAAACTTCGCGTATGCCCATGCGGTTAAGCAGCGGGATGCGGTTAAAGAGAAAACCGTTGAGGTGATATTGCGCCATCAGGCTAATAAACCTGTCTGAAGTAAATTCCATCTCATTCATCATGTTGTATGAAAAGCGGGCATAGCCGAGCGACTGGTCTGTTCGGTGTATTTCCAAAAGGGGAAATGGCATGTTGCCAAGTGTGAGCCCCGATTCTAAAATGTAATCGAACAGGGTGGTGCCAATGGTAAAGTCTTGCCTTACTACGGCACGCAAGTTGAGGTATTCGTTGCGTTTGTCGAGAATATGGTATTGGCCACCCGTTAATACAAGGTTTATTACGGGGTAGTCGGTGTTCATGTAATAACGGCGGCAATAATCATCGGTTATTTTTTCCTGCCACGAGAGCCTTATGCCAAGGCTGATTTCATTGGTGTTGATCGAGTTTATGGGGGTTCCGTTTAACGAAAATGGCCAAAATTTCCCAGAGTGTATTGTGCGGTTATGGAAATATAATTTGGAATAAACACCTTGTTTCCATTCATGTTCGTAGCCTGCACTGTAGCGTATTTCGCGTGAAAGCTGCTTGAGGGGCTTGTTCGTAAAAATGGAAGCTACAATGTTGTCTTCGCCCGAAACCATCATGTTCTCTTTGATTAAGAAGATGCTGCGGTTATCGCCCAGTTTCGACAGGTCGTTCCGGTATTCGAGCGATAAAAGCCTCCTGTTGGGGTGTTTGAATTTGTGTTTTAAACCCAGCCCGTATTTCCACTCTTTGTCGCGTGTGCCATAGCCCAAGTGCCCGTAAACCATGGTGTTTTTTGTAATTTTTGTGCTGGTGCGGCCGGCAGCGGTAAAGCGATAACCTTCTACTTTATTGTATTTTACGAGTTCGAGGTAGGGGCCTAATTCAAATAATTCACCCGGAATATAGCCCGTTAAAAACATCCTCGATAAGGCATCGGCCGATTTAATTTTCCAGTCGTTATTTAACGAGTCAATGGTCTCAATGGCTTCAATTTCCGTTTTTGACAATTCTTCACTGCGCAAAATTTCAAGTAATGCCGGGTCACGCGATTGTCGTTTCAAAGGGCTTATGGTCGACCATATTTCTTTTTCGTTACCGGGTTCAACGGGAGGTATGTTTAAAAGCACATCGCTGTAAATGGTTTTTTTGTTCACCAGGCCGGTAAAATCGAAATCGAACAGGGCGTTGTCTTTGGTGATTTTTAACTCAGCCTTGGTTTGGTTGATATGAAAAAAGGTAAGCGAATCGTTAATGGGTTTAAACGTTTGATAAATATCAAGTTTATTAACGTAGTTAAGGTTTGTGTTTACGGGTACTTTTGTTGTTATTTCGCTTATAAACCAATCATCTTCAACAATTTTCATGTGACCTTTAAAAGCCAGGTCGTGAATGTTTTTTGGGTTAAACTCAATAAAATATTCTTTGCCGAAATTGGTGCTCATGCTGTCGCGCAAATAAAAATTGTAATATGCAAAAGCATTGTAGTGTAAGGGGCTAACAAAGGGTTTATCGAACATTTTTACAATGTTGTCGTAAAAATTGAATTCAATGCTCAGGTTGCTTGAATAGCCCATGATACTTAATTCGTCGAAAAAACCAAGGCCTTCCTGCCGCTCAAGTATGATTTCCCCTTTCTCGTAACGAGGGTTTTGCTGCATGTAGTTTTGTGATATTTTTTCGGAAAAAAATATTGGGAGCCCTTTTTGTTTCGAAAAGATGTTTTCTTTTTCATTTAATGAATTAACCATGATTTTGGTGTAGGCATTACAGACCAGGGTTTGGGCATTCATGGGGTTGTTCCTCTTTTTATTTTTTATCACGTTTCTTATTATCCTGAAAGCGGGGTTTTCTCCGGGGTGAATAACAATTTCATTTAGTTCAATGTCGGCGGGCGACAGGGCAATTTCAAGCCTTGAATTTACAGGAGATGTTAACGGAATTTTTGACGGAGTGTAGCCTACTGCTGTAATTTGCAGTGTGTCGGGGAAGCCAGGTACAATTAGGCTAAATTGCCCGTCGTTTTGCGAAATAGTGCCCGTTCCCGAATGGTTTAATAAAATGTGGGCGTAAGGTATTGGTGAAAAGTCCGATTCATCGAACACTATGCCGTTAATGAGAATTTTATTCTGGGCGAAAATGCCAAAATTATTCAATAAAAACAGAAGCAATAGTATAATGGTTGTACTTTTCATGTTTACGCAATTTGAACCTTTCGGCCGATAAAATAAAGCAAAAATAATGAAACGAGTTATAGTTTTTTTGTTTATTGTTCAATATAATTAATGAAAGATCGTTATAAAAAAAACTTGTTTGCATTGACCGAATTTTTACGCTTAATTTTTTCAGAAACCACCAATTGAGTATTTTTGAACGTAAATGTTATTATATAGTATGACCAACTCAACCAAAAAAGGGCCGACCCGAAGGGATTTTGTTAAAACATCGTTGTTAGGAATGGGGGCATTAGCCGTGCTGCCTTCAAGGGTAATTTCAGGGCTGGGGCACGTTCCCCCGTCCGACAAGCTGAATATTGCCGGTATAGGAGTTGGTGGAAGGGGGTTTAAAAACCTCAATAATTTAAAAAGTGAAAACATTGTTGCCTTATGTGATGTCGACAGTGATTATGGAAGTAAGGCTTTTCGGCGCTGGGGGTTGGCAAACCAATATACCGATTTCAGGGTAATGCTTGAAAAAGAAAAATCGATTGATGCAGTGGTTATTGCAACCCCCGATCATACCCATTCGGTTGCAGCCATGGCTTCAATGCAACTTCAAAAACATGTATTTGTACAGGCACCCATGTCCCATGCGGTTTTTGAAATGCGCCGCATGGTTGAAACTGCGCGGGTATACAATGTCGTAAGCCAAACTGGTAACCAGGGGGCATCGGGTGATAATACCCGGGATATAGCTGAAATTTTATGGTCGGGTGTTATTGGCGAAATACATGAAGTGCATGCCTGGACTAATCATCCGCTTTGGGAGCAGGGTTTACGTTTTCCTGAAAAATCAGAAACCGAACCCCGTGCGCTTAAATGGAACCTTTTTGTCGGGCCGGCCGATTTTATACCCTATAACTCAACTTATACCCCTTATGGATGGCGCGCATGGTGGCGTTTTGGTAATGGAGCCCTTGGAACCATGGGTCCTCACCTGCTCGAACCTGCTTTCAGGGCATTAAAACTGAATGCCCCGGCCGAAATTGAAGCTTCTTCGACAACCCTTAACCTCGAGAGTGCTCCCGGAGCACAAAAAATCAGGTTTTTGTTTAAGCAAAGGAATAACCTTCCGCGACTGGCAATGCCACCTGTTGAGCTCTACTGGTACGACGGAGGTTTAAAACCAAATATACCCGACGGTTTACCCGTTAACATCCTTGAAAGGTATAGTGGGGGGGGCGTAATTTTTTCGGGAAGCGACGGTTATTTGTGTTGCGGCGCCGAAGGCAACAACTACCAGGTTTATCGCAAAGGTGAGCCCGTTTTTATTGAGCCAGAAAAGAAAATACATCGCATTGATGGTTCCGTTTTAGGTCATGAAGCTGACTGGGTGAGGGCGTGTAAAGAGTTGCCCGAAAACAGGTTAGCTCCTTCGGCTGATTTTGAGAGCCAGGCAGCCCTTACCGAAACAATTCTTGTGGGTAACCTGGCTGTAAGAATGCAGTCGCTCAGGAAAATACTGTTATGGGACAGTGCCCAGCTAAAATTCAGTAATGTTAGTCAGGATGATGAAATTGTAATTACCGGGAAAAGTAATCTTTACTTTGAGAATGGGCTTCCCAAATTCAACACTTCAGAAAAACGCATAAATGCAAGGTTCTTTGCCAACCAGGTTATCAGGCCAATTTACCGTGAGGGCTGGCAGCAGATTTAGTTTAAAAAAATACAAAAACGTATCGTTTGTGCTTTATTTAAACTTATTTCAAATAAATTTCTTCTTCTGAAAAGAAGAGCCCAATTTCCCTTTCGGCATTTTCATCACTGTCCGATCCGTGTACTGCATTGGCCGATTTCGATTCGGCAAACATTTTTCGGATGGTACCGTATGCGGCATCCGCAGGGTCGGTGCTGCCTATTAGACTCCTAAAATCGTTAACGGCATTTTCTTTTTGCAACGCGGCTACAATAACCGGACCCGAAGTCATGTATTCAACCAAATCGTTAAAAAACGGACGTTCTTTATGTACTTCGTAAAAAAGCCCGGCTTTTTCAGGTGTCATGCGCACCATTTTCATGGCGGCAATTTTAAAACCATTGCGGGTTATTGTTTCAAGAATGGCCCCTGTCAAATTTTTCTCAAAGGCGCTTGGTTTAATAATGGTAAAGGTTAAATCGTTTCTCATGGTTCGATATTATGTGTTTGTTTTGTTTGTTTTGGATAAAGTTCCTGAAATGAAATTTTATCTTTGCAATGATCAAAACAAGAAAAATGAAATCATTGCTCAATCACGACAAAATAAATCAATTTTCGGCGATAATTCACAAAGCAGAATTAATTTTAATTGTTCCGCATGTAAATCCCGACGGTGATGCAATAGGGGCTTGCCTGGCTTTAAAGGGAGTGCTCGATAATATGGGTAAAGCCTCACGGGTAATTGTGCCCAACGAGTTTCCTGAGTTTTTACAGTGGATGAAAGGAAGTGATGTTGTCATTGATTATGAAAAGAATGAAAAAGAAGCTGCAGCCCTTTTTGAAAAAGCCGACACCCTTTTTTGCCTCGATTTTAACGACTTTGGCCGGGGAGAAGGTATGAAAGGTTACCTGAAAAAATTTCAGGGTACCCGGGTGTTGGTCGATCATCATCCCAATCCATCGGTTAATTGCAGCTTGGTTTTTTCCCACCCCGAAATCAGCTCAACCTGCGAGTTGCTTTTTATGATTTTTGAGGAAGCAGAATTGAAACGGTTTGCCGACAAAGATGTTGCTGAGGCTATTTTTACCGGTATGATGACCGACACGGGTAATTTCAGTTACAATGCAAGCAATCCCGGAACATACCATATTATTTCCTGTTTGCTCGAAATGGGAATTGATAAAGACAAAGTTCACTCGAATGTGTACCACACTTTTTCGGAAAGCCGCTGGCGCCTGGTAGGGCACAGCCTGAAAGAGAAAATGGTTATATTGCACCAATACCGTACAGGTTATATTAGCTTAAGCAAGAAAGAACTTGATCGGTTTGATTTTCAGCCGGGCGATACCGAAGGGTTGGTAAATTACCCGCTCATGGTTAAAGGCATTGTTTTCTGCGCCCTTTTTCTCGAAAAAGATGACGAAATAAAAGTCTCCTTACGATCGAAAGGGAACTTCCCCGCCAATAAATTTTCAGAAAAACATTTTGAAGGGGGTGGCCACATGAACGCTGCGGGCGGAAGTTCGAAACTTACCCTTGATGAAACCGTGGCAAAATTCGAGGGGCTTTTAAACGAATACAAAACGGATTTGTTGAACAGTTTTTAAATGATCAATTTTGAAACGTTCCGATTTATTAAAAAAGTTATTGCCGGGTTTTATCCCCTTGTTTGTTTTTATTGCCGCTGATGAAATATGGGGCACCAAAGTGGGGTTGATTGTTGCATTGGCAGTTGGCTTATTTGAACTGGTATATACTTACTTTAAAGAAAAACGCTTCGATAAGTTTATTTTGCTCGATACTGCGCTGTTGCTCGCGCTTGGCGGGGTGTCGCTTTTACTTCATAACGAAATTTTTTTCAAAATAAAACCGGCTGTAATTGAAGCCATTATGTGCATCATTCTTGCTTTTTCGGCTTTTACTCCCATCGATATTGTTGGGGGCATGACGAAGCGCTACATGAAAGGCATGGAGATGAACGACGCGGTAATGAAAAAATTCAAACAAACCCTGAAGGTAATGTTCTGGATTTTTGCAGCACACACCCTATTGGTTTTGTACGCTGCATTTTACATGTCGAAAGAAGCCTGGGCTTTTATCAGCGGTGGTTTGTTTTACATCCTTTTCGGCGTTTATTTTCTTTATGAATTTCTTCAACAACGTAGAAAAATAAAAAAACAACCGGTTATTCCAGTTGATGATGAGGAGTGGCTGCCCGTGGTTGACGAAGCCGGGAAAGTTATCGGGAAAGCTTTGCGATCTGCCTGCCATAGCGGGCAAAAAATACTGCACCCCGTGGTACACCTGCACGTGATGAACCCCCGGAAACACCTTTTTTTACAAAAGCGCCCCGACACAAAGCTCATTCAGCCAGGCAAATGGGACACGGCAGTTGGTGGGCACATTGCTTTTGGCGAAGACGTGAAAACTGCTCTTCAGCGCGAAGCCTACGAGGAGATTGGCCTGAAGGAATTCACGGCAAAGCCCATTGGCAATTACGTGTTCGAAAGCGGGGTTGAAAAAGAAATGGTATACTCGTTTCTTACCTACGATTACAAAGGCATTCACCTGCATTCCGACGAGGTAACCGAGGGAAAATTCTGGAGCCGCAAACAAATAGAGGCCAACCTGGGTAAAGGCGTTTTCACCCCGAATTTTGAAATGGAATTTGAGCACCAGTTGAGGGGGAAGATATTTTAAATGTTCTTTGTTTTATCCACAGATGTACACAGATAGACACGAATATAAGGAGGGCAAAGATTGATTCTTCGAGATTACCGAAGAGCTTTTGGGAGTAATCAGAATATTGGCCAAATATTTCAATATATTTTTATGTTTTAAATTTTTTACCGGATAATAATGATTTCAAGGTTCAAATTCCGAAATGTATGCCGCACTATCTCCCAATCAGAAAAATTGCCGGCCTTTTATGCAAATCAGGAAGATGTTGTTTTTTCCAGTCTTTTACGGCCAGGGTTTTGATGTATTCGGTTTCGAGCGTAAGGTCGCAGGCTATGCACAGCCGTATTTCGTTATTCAGTGTTTTTAGCAATTCCTCAATTAAGGCATTGTTGCGGTACGGGGTTTCAATAAACAGTTGTGTCTGGTCGTGTTTGAGTGCCTGTTGTTGCATGTAGTGCAGTGTTTTTCCCCGCGATGGTTGTTTGATGGGGATATACCCCACGAAGCAAAAATTCTGGCCGTTCATCCCCGATGCCATTAACGATAGTAAAATGGACGATGGCCCTACCAGGGGTTTAACCAATATGCCTTTTTTGTGGGCAAGTTTTACAACTTCGGCGCCGGGGTCGGCAACACCGGGGCAACCGGCTTCCGATATTACTGCCATATTGTTTCCGTTGAGGGCATGTTGCATGAATTTTTCCATCTCGTCGCGCCGGGTACGCTTGTTGATTTCAAAAAAAGTCCGTTCATCGATATTTATATCATTGTCGATTTTTTTCAAAAAACGGCGGGCAGTCCGGGTATTTTCCACAAAGTAATATTCTACATTGTTTACTACCTGTTTGATATCGGAAGGAAGCACGTTATACGGGTTTTCATCGCCCAGGGTAGTGGGCACTAAAAAAATTTTACAAGGCATACCATATTAAGTTTGGCCTAAAAATACCACGAATAATAATTGATTCATAAAAAGCGAACATTAATTTTGTTGTTTCTGGCCAAATTTAAACATTGTGTTTGAGCGGATATAAAAATAAAAGATATAGCTACTAACGTGAAAGTAACATTTTTAGGAACCGGAACATCACAAGGAGTGCCTGTGGTAGCCTGCAATTGCAGGGTTTGCCAGTCGGATAATCCCCTGGATAAGAGGTTGCGTTCATCGGTATTGGTTGAAGTCGACGGGCTTACCCTGGTGATTGATGCCGGCCCCGATTTCAGGCAGCAAATGTTACATGCCAATGTTAAAAAACTCTCGGGTATTTTTCTTACCCACGAACATTACGACCACATTGCAGGCCTCGACGATATCAGGGCTTTTAACTGGGTGCAGCAACATCCAACCGATATTTATGCCGAACACCGGGTTAACCAATCAGTAAAACGTATTTTTTCATACGTTTTTGCAAGTAAAAAATACCCGGGAATACCGCAAATGAACCTGCACGAAATTTCGGAAAAACCTTTTCAGATAGAAAATACGACCATCGTTCCGGTACGGGCTTATCATTTAAAATTACCCGTACTGGGGTACCGTATCGGGAATTTTGCCTACCTCACCGATATCAAAACCATTGAAAAGAAGGAGCTGAAAAAGCTTGACGGCCTCGAAGTTTTGGTTGTTAATGCGCTTCGTCGGGAGCACCATATTTCACACATGACCCTTGATGAAGCCCTTGCATTAATTCGGGAAGTAAACCCCCAAAAAGCACTATTAACTCATCTGGGCCACCAACTGGGAACCCACGAAGAGATATCGGCCTTGTTGCCTGCTAACGTTTCCCTGGCCTACGACGGACTTGAACTGGTTTTATGAAAAAGGCAAGGTAGTAAAGGCCTAATCCGGCGATAAAGAAAAAGGCACCGGCCGAAATGTAACCGGCCCTGAGCGAATGGTTGTCGGTTATCCATCCCAAAATGGGCCCGACAATGGCAAAATTAATCCTGATGATCATGTTGCGCAGCGAAAGTACTGTTGCACGGTATTCCGAATTAATCATTACATGAATGTAATCTTTAAAAACAGGAGTGGCAATTCCGCGTACGATGTAAAACAGGAATAGCAGGAATATGGCCCATTTTGTGATGAATATCCCGGTAGCCACAAACAGCAGGCTAATTGAAAAGAAAATTAAGCCCGATGTTTGTTTTTGGGTAAATTTTCTTTCTATGCGGTAAGCAAAAATCGACGAAGTGCCAACTGTTAAATTGAGCATAGTCCATATAAAGCCAAAAAACACTACCGGTGTGCCTATCTCAATTAAGTAGGGTTGAACAAACCAGGCAAATGTGAGGGTGGCGGTTCCGGCAAGTGATGAAAAAAGGATGAAATTCCGCAAATTTTTGTATTCATGCAGGGTGTGTTTTATTACGCGAAATATATCGGGCAAACCGGCAACACTTTTTCTGCGCGAATAATACGGCTCGATAAGCGTAAAGGCTGCGGGTATGGCCAGGGCTGATATTACGGCCTGGCAAATGAATGGTGTACGGAGGCTAATTGTTGCCAGCACACCGCCAAGAATACCGGCAATGGCTTCTGAAAAATTGCCCACCGAGGTAACCCTTCCTTCAAATTTCAGGTATTGCTTTTCGCGTTTTTCCGATTTAAGTGAGTCGAAAAGCATGGCCGAATCGGAGCCGGATATAAAGCTTTGCCCAATCCCTAATACCAATTCTGCAACGAGAAACTGCCAGAAACCAAACGAGAAACTGTAAACAGAAAACCCGGCGGTTGTAAGCAATGTGCCTATGATGAGCGTTTTTTTCCGGCCCCAGATATCGCCAAAATAACCCGATGGGATTTCCATTGTGAGCATCCCGATGGAATAGACCGACTTTAGCCAGAATATTTGTGTCATTGAAAGTCCGTTATCCTGAAAAAACAGCACGATAATGGGCATGATCAGCGAAAACCATTTGGCTGTTTTTATCAGGTATAACTTGTATATGTTATTTCGGACAAGACGGGCCATTGCGCAAAAGTAAAAAACTGATCGAAAGAATATGATTTCTGGCGGTAAGTTTGAAGTAACCCGGGAGTATTGGCCGGTAGTAGTCGTTTATTGTTTTTCGTTTTTGATTTTGTCGATCAAACGGTTAAAGCGTTCTTCAATTTCACCTTCAAAATTTTCATCAGATAGACGGGTTTTCATAACAGCATCTCCGTCTTCCTTCTTGTCATCAGGTACGACCAAGCAAATGGGTAATGCTTCGCAATGAACCAGTTTGTTCCCTGTAATTTCTTTAACACGTTTGAAAACCGTGGCGTGGCCAAATTTATCGTCTCTTAAATCAAAGCTGCTTCCACAACAGGTTACAAAATATATTTTATTAATGCTTTTCCTGTATTTTTTAAAAAAATCGTGCAAAGGGGTTATGAAACGGCCCATCATTATGGGACCACAAAGAATAATGTTTTCATATCCTGCAATATCGTGTTTGATTTTTTGTATTCCCAATGATATTTTTAGCAGGAAAAAGATGAAGCTTTTAAGCCGGGGCTTGATTTTCTCGATATCGCATTTTAACTCACCTGCAATTTTTTTTGCAAGGTATTCATTGTTGCCTGTACGTGAATAATATACCACGAGGAATTTTTTCATTTTCTTTTTTTTGTAGTGTTTGCCTAAAATATGAATAAATTATGTGACAATGAGGCCCTGGAGGATAAATTTGTGTAAAAATAAGGTTGAATTAAAATCAAAAGATAAATTGGCAATTGTTTATTCAATATTGTATGTTTTCTCAATTTCGGTCGAGAGAGGCAACTGCCTTTGGCGAAAAAAATACCGCGGCCGAATCTAAATCTTATCACACTTATTCCTCAATCTCCTGCCTTTCATCAAATTTTAAAAGCTGACGGATATAACTGGCTTAACAACTATCTATTTTATCAATTCCCCAACATTCCATTTTTCCGTCTCAACCTTAACCTTCTGTGACGAAGGAGAACTCCCTCGAAGCGGGAAACCTTCTTTGATCGCCATAGCCCCGATTCGGGGCGGAGGCGATAGCCTCAAATCTATAGATAGAAATAATACGTTCCACCAGAATGTTCATTCGATCCCGGACCTGTCCGCCGGAGCCCTTGAGTGAATTTTGAAAAAGAATAAGGAGTTGGTATAAATTAAAAAGCCCGACTTCGCCAAGGCTTCGTCGGGCGGAGGCGGAGAGAGAGGGATTCGAACCCCCGGACCGCTCGCACGGTCAACGGTTTTCAAGACCGCCGCATTCGACCACTCTGCCATCTCTCCTTTCATGTGCCTTTTGCTTAAATATAAGAATTCTGGTGTTTAAACCATTATAATTACACTTTTTTCAAAGGCGATGCAAAAATAGATGTTTTTTTCAATCTCCCAAAAATATATTTCTTCATTTTATAAATACCCTGTAGGCTTTGTTTTAACTGAAAACAGCGCAAAATGAACCTAAAGGGGTTGTTTTGGGGATATACCATTTTTTTTTATCAACAGGTAAACGTTTTTTATTAACGCTTAAATATTATGAAAAACAAAGCAATACATTCTGATTTACAATTATTAACGTGAATTTGATTTTTGCCCTTCCTTTTTTTAATTAGCATAAAAAAATCCTGAAAACCCCAATTTTACTGAAACTTCAGCGATTTTTTTATTGTTAATGTTTGTAAAACACACTAAAAACAATATATTTGTGTGAGTTAACGTAGTTTATAACCCTTAAATCTCGACTTATGAATAAAGCTCAATTAATCGATGCCATTGCTGACAAAGCTGGCCTTACAAAAGCAGATGCAAAAAAAGCACTTGATGCTTTCATTGAAGCTACCGGCGAAGCTCTTAAAAGCGGTGATCGTGTTGCTTTAGTAGGATTTGGTTCTTTTTCTGTAGCCAAACGTAGTGCAAGAACAGGACGCAATCCACAAACTGGAGCAGAAATTACTATCCCGTCAAAATCAGTTGTTAAGTTCAAACCAGGAAGTGAATTAGCAGAAAGTGTATAACCCAAACGCTAAAGAATTAAAAAATTCAGGGGGGGGCAACAGGTTGTTCCCCTTTTTTATTCGTAATAACCACAATTTAAACTTTTGTTGTGATCGATCAGGGGCTAATTGATTATTTGTCAGCGTTTATTACACATAATCGGTTAAAGCAATTTCAGAAAATTATCAAAAACCGAACACGCTACATTACCGTTGTGCTTGAAGATATTTACCAAAGCCAGAATGCGAGCGCTGTTTTGCGTTCATGTGAGTGCTTTGGTATTCAGGATGTGCATATTATTGAAAACAAAAATGAATTTACGGTTAACACCGATGTTTCGCTTGGGGCTTCAAAGTGGATTGATTTGTATAAATACAACAAAAAAGACTATAATACGCCTGAAGCATTTAATGCATTAAGGGAAAAGGGATACAAAATAATCGCCACATCACCTCATATTAACGATACTTTGCTCGACGATTTTAATTTAGACCGGGGTAAAACCGCCCTTGTTTTTGGGACTGAAATTACAGGTATTACAGGTTATGTTGAAGAAAACGCCGATGGTTTTCTGAAAATACCCATTGTGGGGTTTACCGAAAGTTTTAATATTTCTGTTTCGGCTGCAATAATTCTACATCATCTATCAGCTAAACTACGAAAAGCAAACCTTAATTGGCAGTTGAATGCCGAAGAACAAAAAGAACTATTGTATAACTGGTTGACAAAAAGTATTAAAAAATCAGATTTGATTGTGAAAGAGTATCAATCCCGTGATAAGAATAAAAAAATTAAAAAATTGAAGTAAAATGAGCACAACTCCCAATATTAAATTACTTTCATTAAAATTTTAAAATAATTATATTTGACTCGAACTTCATTTCAGTAATATGAATTGTATTATCATTGACGATGATAAATTATCGCGGACTTTGCTCGGTAAATTTGTTGAAAGGACAGATTACATCGATCAATATTTCTCTTTTCCCGGAGCAATAGAGGCCATTAATTTTATCCGGAAAGGAGAAAACGATATTGATTTAATTTTTCTCGACATTGAAATGCCCGATATGAACGGTGTTGAGTTTATGCAATCGTTGGGCGAACATCCCGTTCAGATAATCGTGGTTTCTTCGAAGGAAAAGTATGCCCTTGATGCTATTGAATACAGCGTTACCGATTATTTGCTTAAACCGGTTACTTATTTCCGCTTTTTGAAGGCTACTGAAAAGGCCCTGGCAAAGTTAAAAGAAGAGATGTTGCCGGCCTCTAACTCCAAAAACGATTTCTTTATCCGTAATAATTCAAATCTGATAAGGCTTTGCTACGACGATGTTGTTTGGATTGAGGCCCTTGAAAACTACATCATTGTTCATACATACGATGAAAAATTCACAATACATTTTACAATGAAGGCCGTTATGGACCAATTACCCGTTAACAAATTCTTCCGAATTCACAGGTCTTTTATTGTAAACCGTAGTTGCATTGAAAAAATTACAACGAATACCATTGAAGTGAGCACAAAAGAAGGTGTTGAATCGTTGCCCATTGGCAAATCATATCGGGAGCTTTTATTAAGGGAGATTAACTTGTTAAGTAAATAAATGTTTTGGATGAAAGCCTGTTGGTGAAATTTCTTTTATTCTATTTTCGACTCAAGTACTTTAATGGCCTCATCAAGGAGTTTTTTATGATTATTGGGCAGATTGTCCATCGATTTTAATATTTGCCTGCTGATTTTCTTGTATTCTTTTTCCGAAATTTTGAATTCGGAGTTTTCTATAAGCGTTAACGATTCAAGCGATTCCATGTAATTTCCTTTTGTCATTATATTTACAAAAACCGGGATGTAATCGCTATAATCAAGTCCGTTTTCCCAACACGACTTTATCAGTATTTCCCGTTCGTTTTCGTATTTTTCGTTGTTTAGGGCATTGATGAAATAGGGTACTGACTCGCTTGATTTTAATTGAGATAAAATTTTTGTAACCAGGTTTTTGATCTCTTCAAAAGGGGTTTTGTGCAATGCTTCGAACAGTAATGGCAAATAATCAACTGAACCCGATTTTTTAATTGATTCCAACGATTTGCTGATAAGTTCGTAGTTGTCAGATTTTAAATTGTTAGCAATATTCTTGTCCATACTCGGATAATATTATTGGGCATTATTATTTGGTTAACAAAAATAATTGAATTCTGTTACTTACAATAAATATTCTTCAATGAGGCAAAAAACAGGTAGTTTTGCAGCAAAATAAAGATATGGATCAGGTTCATGCACTGGGAAACGAGCGAATTGGATTGCTGATTAAGCGGTATTACTGGCCCGCATTTATTAGTGTGATTGTTAGTGCATTGTATAATGTTGTCGATCGCATTTTTATTGGTCAGGGCGTTGGAGCCGAAGCGTTAGCGGGTTTGAGCATTATTTTTCCGATTATGCTTATTATGATGGCATTTGGAATGCTGTTTGGTATTGGAACCGGTGTGCAAATATCCATTTCGCTGGGACAGAAAAACTATTCAAAAGCCGAAAAAGTGCTGGGTAATGGTTTTTTAATGATGATAATTGTTTCTGTTTTTATCACCGTTTTAATTGTTGCCATAAAGGGGCCTTTGTTAAGGTTGTTCGGTGCAAATAATGAAACAATAGGTTACGCCCAGGATTACCTCGGTGTGATACTTTGGGGGGTGGTTTTTCAGGTTGTAGGTTTTTCGTTGAACAATGTTATCAGAGCCGAGGGAAATGCAAAGGTGGCCATGTATACCATGTTAATAAGCGCCGGTATTAACATTGTATTAGACCCGATTTTTATTTTTTATCTGAACTTAGGGGTTAAGGGTGCTGCATTTGCCACTGTTTTTTCCCAATTTGTAATGATGCTTTGGGTGCTCTTTCATTTTCTTCATAAACGTTCGGTGGTGCACCTCTTTTTTAAAAACATGAAATTCGATTTTCAAATTGTAAAAGCCATTGTTGCAATTGGTATGGCTCCATTTGCAATGCACCTCGCATCGAGCCTTGTACAGGGCGTTTTAAATACCCAACTGGTAAAATACGGCGACGATATTGCTGTTGCTGCAAACGGCATATTAATGAGCGTGATTCAGGTTGTTTTTATGTGCATAATAGCTGTGAATATGGCTACCCAGCCCATTGTGGGGTTTAATTATGGCGCTAAGAATTTTTCACGTGTTCGCAGCACGCTGTTAAAAGCTATTTTAATTGCTACACTTATTTCAGTAGGTGGGTTTATTATCGTTGAACTTGTACCCGGTGTGCTTGTCAAAATGTTTAACAAAACCGATTCTACCCTATATGAAGTGGGTGTTAGGGGATTGCGCATAGGTTCTGCCATGTTGTTTGCCGTAGGTTTTCAGGTTGTGGTTGGGAATTATTTTCAGGCTACCGGAAAAGCCAGGCTTGCCATGCTTTTATCACTTCTGAGGCAGGTTATAGTATTTACACCCGTATTGATAATTTTTCCAAAATTCTTTGGCCTCGATGGGGTGTGGATGTCAATGCCTGTGGCCGATATTACTTCGGCCCTGGTGGTTGGGTTCTTTTTCAGAAAAGAGCTCAAACGGCTTAAAGAGATGATAGACAGCCGCGAAAAACTCATGTAGTTTTGCACCTTTTTAACGTGTTATTTTATTTACAAGAAACTTTCCGGTGTATGATTTTTTGTTTTGAGCTACTTTTTCCGGAGTGCCTGTTGCAACAATTTCGCCCCCTTCGTTTCCGCCTTCAGGGCCAAGGTCGATAACCCAATCAGCCGATTTTATTACTTCAAGGTTATGTTCTACGATTAATATGGTGTGGTTGCGGCTTAGCAGTGCATTAAACGATTGAAGCAGGGTGCTAATGTCGTGAAAATGCAGGCCGGTTGTTGGTTCGTCGAAAATGAAAAGTGTTGATTCGTCTTTTTCTTTGGCAAGGAATGATGCCAGTTTTACCCGTTGGCTTTCGCCGCCCGATAACGTGCTTGATGATTGCCCCAATTTAACATATCCCAGACCGACATCCTGAAGGGGTTTGAGTTTTTTTATTACTTTTTTCCCGGTTGAGGTTTTGTCGCGGCTGAAAAATTCAATGGCTTCATCAACGGTCATTTCAAGTACATCGTAAATGTTTTTTTCCAGGTAGTGTACATCAAGGATATCGTCTTTAAACCGTTTGCCTTCACAGCTTTCACATACAAGGTGAACATCGGCCATGAATTGCATTTCGACTTTAATTACCCCTTCGCCCTGGCATTCGTCGCAACGGCCTCCATCTACATTAAAAGAAAAATGTGATGGTTTAAGACCTTGTGCTTTGGATCCGGGTTGGTTTGCAAAAAGGGTCCTGATTTCGTCATAGGCTTTCAGGTAAGTTACGGGGTTCGACCGCGATGATTTTCCAATCGGGTTTTGATCAACCATTTCAACTTGCCCAAGTAAATGTATATCGCCAGTAATTCGGTCGTGTTTGCCGGTTTTTTCGCCATACTGTCCAAACCGTTTTGCAATGGCCGGGTAAATAATTTGTGTAACCAGCGATGATTTCCCCGATCCGCTAACACCCGTTACAACGGTCATGGTATTGAGGGGAATTTTCACGTCAATATTTTTAAGGTTGTTTTCCCTGGCGCCGTTTACTTCAATGTAATTGTTCCATTTGCGGCGGCTCGTGGGGATTTCAATCTTCATTTCATTGTTAAGATATTTTGCAGTAAGGCTTTTCTTGTCTTTCTGCAATTTTGCCAGCGAGCCGTTAAAAATTATTTCTCCACCGTTTGTGCCTGCATGGGGGCCAATATCAACTACCATGTCGGCCGACCGGATTATCTCTTCGTCATGTTCAACCACAATTACTGTATTACCCAGTTTTTTCAATTTTTTAAGTACGCCAATCAAACGGTGGGTATCGCGCGAATGGAGTCCAATGCTGGGTTCATCAAGTATGTACAGCGAACCTACAAGCCCGCTGCCAAGCGATGTGGCCAGGTTGATGCGTTGTGACTCGCCACCCGAAAGTGTCGATGATAAGCGGTTTAGGGTAAGGTATCCCAGCCCGACATCGTCAAGGAATTCGAGACGGTTATTGATTTCTTTCAGAAGCCGTTGTGCGATTTTTGTTTCATTTTCAGGCAGTTGAAAGCCCGAAAAATAGGTGTGCAGCTCAGAAACGGGTTTCAAAACAAGATCCATTAGCGATACTCCGTTAACTTTCACATAGCCTGCTTCTTTCTTCAAACGTGACCCGTTACATTCGGGGCACACTGTTTTGCCACGGTAACGGGCAAGCATTACACGGTATTGGATTTTATAGCTTTTCTCTTCAAGATGCTTGAAAAACCGATTTAACCCCCTGAACCATTTGTTGCCTGTCCAAATCAATTTTCTTTGTTCCTCGTTAAGATCATAATACGGTTTATGTACCGGGAAATCAAAATGGTGGGCATTCTTTATCAACCTGTTTTTCCATTCACCCATTTTTTCGCCTCTCCAGCATGCAATGGCATTATCGAAAACCGAAAGGTTTTTGTTGGGAATAACGAGGTCTTCATCAATGCCAATAACTTTTCCGTAGCCTTCGCAAACGGGGCAGGCTCCAATGGGGTTATTGAAACTGAACATATTAACGGTGGGTTCTTCGAAAACGATGCCGTCGAGTTCGAAACAATGCGAAAACGAATGTTCGGTAATGCCTTTGCTGGTAAATGCTTTAACAATACAAATGCCATTGCCTTCGTTAAAGGCCGACTGCACTGAATCGGACATACGGCTCACCGAATCGTCGTCATCATTTACGGCAATACGGTCAATTACAATATTCAGTTCTTTTTTATGTGCAGGTATTTTTTCGACCAGTTTGCCGGAGTCAATGTTCAGTATTTCGCCGTTGAATTCCAGGCGTGTGAAACCCTGCTGGTATAGCAGGCTTATTGCTTCTTCGGAACTTCGGCCTTTAGGAGTGGTAAAAGGCGACAGAATCAATATTCTTGTTCCTTTATCAAGCGAAAGTATGTAATCGACCACATCGGTAACGTTGTGTTTTATTACTTCTTTTCCCGAAACCGGTGAAATGGTTTTCCCAATTCTTGCGTACAGGAGTTTTAAATAGTCGTAAATTTCGGTTGACGTGCCAACTGTTGACCTTGGGTTGCGCGTATTTACTTTCTGTTCGATTGCAATGGCCGGGGGTATGCCTTTGATGAAATCAACTTCAGGTTTGTTAATTCTCCCCAAAAATTGCCGGGCATAGGCCGAAAGGCTTTCAACATAGCGCCGTTGCCCTTCGGCATAAAGTGTATCGAAAGCCAGTGTTGATTTCCCCGACCCGGATACGCCGGTTATAACAATCAGTTGGTTGCGGGGTATAATGAGTTCGATGTTTTTAAGGTTGTGAAGCCTTGCACCTTTAATGTGTATATATTTGTGAAAAGTGTTAATTTCTGACATTTAACATTGAATTATTTGTTGATTAATTAAAAATCCTTATTTTTGGAGCAAAGTTAACATTTTGTTTCACCATTTAAATAATAGGAGATACTTATAGAAACAACTCTACCTTGCTAATTATCAAAAATTAAGGTAATGATCGACAGAAAAAATCTGAGCGATAATGAGTTGGTTCAAAATTATTTAAAAGGTGATTTTACTTCACTTGAATTCCTCATTAATCGATACAAAGACAAAGTATTTTCTTACATAGTAATAAATGTAAAAAACCATCATCTTGCTGAAGATATTTTTCAAGATACCTTTATCAAGGTGGTAAGGTCGTTAAATTTGGGGAAATATACCGACAATGGTAAATTCATCTCATGGGTTATGCGCATTGCACACAACCTGATTATTGACCACTACAGGCGCGAAAAGAACATGAATACCTATTCGAACGACGCTACCGAAATTGACATTTTTAATTCACAAAAGTTTTCCGAGCAGAATGTTGAAGATTTGATCATTAATGATCAAATCTTAAGCGATGTCCGATTGTTGGTTGATGAATTGCCCGAGGATCAGAAACAGGTTGTGATTATGCGGCATTATTTAGGTTTGAGCTTCAAAGAAATAGCAGAACAAACGAATGTTAGTATAAATACCGCTCTTGGGCGTATGCGTTATGCTTTGATTAATTTACGAAAAATGATAACAGAGAAAGGCTTGAATTTAACCAGGTCGTAATAAAAAAAAATAGTAGTTCTTGAATACTTTTTTTCTTTCATGGGCGTTTAAAGAATAAATGAAAATTTATTTGCCTATGAGGAAAATTTTTACCCTGCAATTTTTAGTTAATATCATTCATTCCGGCAAAACAGAAACACACGCTGTTAAAGACAATGGCGAGGCGCTTTTTGAAGCACCCGGCAAATGTGTTGAGAACATAATGAATTTTGCCAGATCGTATAAAGTGGCTGATAGTGAAACAACCGGAAAGATTGAAATGGTTTTAAACTAACAGGTGAAGAATGCTTCACCTTGCTTAAAAAAGATAAGAAACCGGCAGCGTTTAAACGTTACCGGTTTTTTTTACCGGCTAAATATGAAGTTATTGTTCCGTAAAGCAAAATGGATGTAAACGTTAACTTATTGTTTTGAAATTTTTTGAACAGGCAATTTATTTGGGGTGAAATTCTGTTTTTATATGCTTTTAATTACTTTTAGCCCTCTTTGAAATTTAATTATATAAAAAATAAACATAATTCAAATGGCTATTAGTGCATTACAACAAGAACGGGCAAAATACCAGCCCAAGCTCCCAAAAGCATTAAAAGAAAATTTACAGGTGTCGGAAGGCGATGCAACTCAATCGGTTGCCGACCAGCAAGAAATCAAAAAGCTTTTTCCGAATACCTATGGGTTACCACTGATTGAGTTCGTGGCTTCGGATGAAAAAACAACATTCCCGGTTATGAACGTGGGGGTAATTCTGTCGGGTGGCCAGGCTCCGGGTGGGCATAATGTGATTTCGGGACTTTTCGATGGACTGAAATCACTGAACCCTTCAAACAAATTGTACGGTTTCAAAGGTGGTCCCGGTGGTTTTATCGATAACGATGTTGTGGAACTTACAGCCGATATTATCGATCAATACCGGAATACAGGCGGTTTCGATATTATTGGTTCGGGCCGTACAAAACTCGAGGAAGTTGAACAGTTCGATGAAGGGTTGGCAAATTGTAAAAGTCTTGGAATTAATGCAGTGGTTGTTATTGGAGGTGACGATTCGAATACAAATGCCTGCGTTTTAGCAGAATATTACAAGAAAATTGATGCCGGTGTCCAGGTAATTGGTTGTCCTAAAACCATTGATGGCGACCTTAAAAATGAAATGATTGAAACATCGTTTGGTTTCGATACGGCTTGCAAGGTTTATTCCGAATTAATTGGCAACATTATGCGGGATGCAAATTCGGCCAAAAAATACTGGCATTTTATTAAGCTCATGGGGCGTTCGGCTTCACACATTGCCCTGGAATGTGCTTTACAAACACATCCGAATATTTGCCTTATTTCGGAAGAAGTGGCTGAAAAAGAACAGACACTTGGCGAGGTGGTTGATTACATTGCCGACATTATTTGCAAACGTGCCGAAAATGGCGATGACTTTGGTGTTGCACTTATACCCGAGGGAGTTATTGAGTTTATTCCCGAAATGAAGGTGCTGATAAATGAATTGAATGATTTATTGGCCGAAGGTACTGCAACGGCACAGGCTTTTTCGCATGTGAAAAAATCACACCGCATTGACTGGACAGCCGAAAAATTGTCGCCAAAATCGTCGGTCGTTTTCCGCTCGTTACCCGAGGGCATTGCAAACCAGTTAACCCTCGATCGCGATCCACATGGTAACGTGCAGGTTTCTAAAATTGAAACCGAAAAATTATTGATCGAAATGGTTGAAGCCGAGCTGTCTGAGCGTAAACTCGAAGGAAAATACAAAGGCAAATTTGGATCGCAAAACCACTTCTTCGGTTATGAAGGACGTTGTGCTGCCCCTTCCAATTTCGATGCCGATTATTGTTACTCGCTGGGCTATAACGCGGCTGCACTCATTGGATACGGAAAAACCGGTTACATGTCGTTGGTGAGGAATACCACAGCACCTGCCGATAAATGGATTGCCGGTGGTGTACCCATTACCATGATGATGAACATGGAACGCCGCCATGGCCACATGAAGCCGGTAATTCAGAAAGCTTTGGTGGAGCTTGATGGGAAACCGTTTACCTATTTTGCATCACAGCGCGAAATGTGGGCTGAAAAAACCGATTTTGTTTATCCCGGCCCTATACAGTATTTTGGCCCGGCCCGTGTTTGCGACCGTGTAAGCGAAACATTAAGGCTCGAAAAGGCATAAAATTTATACAATATTATAATTTAAGGCACTTCTTTTATGGAGTGCCTTTTTTTATATACTATTTCAGCAAATATGCCGTAACCTTATTATTCCATAGACCGGGTATAATTTGAAATGTAAATGAAATTACTAACAGGATCGTACACAGCCGATTCGGGGCCTGAAAATACCGCTTCGGTTTCCCAAAGCTTAACCACTTTTTGACCGTGGGATATAAAAAAAGCAAAAAAGCAGAGGGTAAAAACGGATATTCCGGCTGTCGTTTTCAATTTAAAAAGCAGTGTTTTCATTTTTATTCAATATTATTAATTACCAGTGCTCTGAAAGAGTGTGGGGGTATTTTTACGGTAAAGGCATTTTTCTCAGGACTAAAAGTTCTGCCCCAAAACCTTATCGCTTCACGTTTTTCGGCTTGAATATCATTGCCGGAAAGCATGTCCGAAAGCGCTTTTTTCATATCGCTGAAAACGATCTTCATTTCAACCGGTTCATCGTTAAACGAGTGTAAAACCAATGTGTTGTTGTTGTATGTAAAAAGCGATACTTTTGATGGACCTTCGAGGGAAATGTGCTGTTTTTTGAAAACGGTAGAACGGATGTTGTTAATCACCTCAACGGGCAGGTTATACAAATCGGCAAAGTTTTCAGGAATAACGAGTACATAAAGGGTTGCATTGGCAAATTTGCCCTGATGCAGAAAAGGCCATCCAAGGCCGCTGTCCATTCCTGAAATAATTTCCCACGAGTCGTTGGTTTGATACTGGATTTGAGGAATGATCATCGGTGTTTCGCCCTGAACAAGGGAACGGCCCAGCAAGAAATCTTTTACTTCCGATTTACGGGAAGTGTATTCAAGGTCGACAATATTTCTGATTCCCCTGTTTTGTAGGGCATTTAACAAACCTGATGTAATGAGAACATCTTTTCCGCCGATAAGGCGTTGTTCAATTTTTTCGACAATACCGGGGTCGTGTTTCGCTTGCTCGGTAAGAATGATCATTTCATCTTCCATTGGGAAATAGGGCACCAGGTCGATGGGAATGCCAATCATGCCCAGGTAATTTTGCAAAAAATCTTCGCCTTGTGAGTGATAGGGTTTGTAGCTTTTAATTCCAAATGGAGTTCCCAGTTTTCCAACAACTTTATCGATAATGGCAAGCGAGTGTCTGGCAGTTGATGCCATGGTTGCATTTGAATCGGCCGGTAGAAATGAGGCATAGTCAAAACTTACGTTCTGATTTTTCCAATCGGGTTCCAATCCCGGGCGAAGCGGGTATAACATTTGTCGGTAGTCGAACAGTGTAATCTCGGGTGCTTTGGCCAACATGGTAAGCCACAGTTGTTCGGCGTAACGGTCGTAAAAACGCATGCCTCCGGTGTCGACCCAGCCTCCGCCGTTTTTGCCCGGTTTCAGGTTGTTGAAATAACGAAAAATGAGGTAGCTGAGATAAGGTTGCAGGTGCTGGTTGCTATAAACTGCATCGCGGGTTTCGGTCCCTGTATATAGCCCGTCGAACTGTTTGGGACCTGCATTAAGGTTGAAACCCAGACCATGAAAATGTTCGTACCAGTTGGGGTATTTTATCACGACTTTCACATTTGGGTTCACTTTTTTGGCGGGGTTTATAATGAGGTCATCGGCAGCGTTTTTCATCAGTTCGAGCCGGTATTCGGTCCAGCTTTTTTCGCCTTTGGCCTCAACGCAGTGGTCGCATTTACAGCTGGTAAAGAAAAAATCGTCGAGGATCATTTCATCGAAAAAAGAGGCTGTATATTCGGCAATTTCACGGGCTTTTGCCCGTGTTTCGGGATTTGTGTAGCAAAAGGTCTGAAACTGGTTGCTTTCGTCAATGGTGTATGTGATGCCGCCCGCGGTTTCGATTCCTTTTGATTCAAAAAAAGCAACGGCATTTTCGAGTGTTTCCCGGTCAACAATTAAAAGATCGCGGTGTGTTTCGAGGTAAATTTTATCAACTTTTAACTGACTTGAAATGGTTTCCCATGTTGACTCAAGCCATTGGGTATCTTTCATTTTTTGTACTTCGTATGCACGGGTGTAAACAGCTACGTTGAAATTTTTACATTTATCCTGAGTAAAGCCCTCTGTTAATGAGCAACATAGCGAAACGAGAAATACGAAGGCGATTGTTTTTTTGAGGTTGTAATTAAATGCTTTCATAGAATTCAGATTAGTGATTAGATGTTTAATGGGTTGAAGATAAAAAAAACTACATTGTGTGTTTATGTTGTTTTAATAAAATGACAGGTCAAAAAGTGATACCAATGCCTGCCAGTCCCTGCAAATCATACACCCATACCTTTGCATATCCGCCTGATATGGGTACGTTGGCCCATGCCGGATTCATTTTTGCTTCGGCCGAAATGAAAAAGTGCCGACCGATGAAAAATTTCTTTTGTACGCCAAACTGGCCGGTAATGCCACAAATGTGATATCCGCTTTGGGCAGAATGCATTTAATCTCACTTTAAAAACATTTGTTTATTCATTTTAAACATACGTGAACAGTGATCCTTAAAGAATAGGCTCATTCAATAAAAAGTATGTTTTCTTGCAGTTACTAAATAGAAATAATACATCATACCAGAAAGTTCAATTGATCCGAAAAAATACTATATTTGAAGCACTAAAATTTTTGGATGTATAAATTTATTACGGATTCGGTGAAGTAAATAACCTTTGGTTTCTAACCATTGGTTATCCCATTATTTAACTCAGGCATGTTCAAGTCCGGGTATTTTTCATTTTTGTATATTTATATTTGGCCTGTGGAAGGACAAAAATATCTAAACAGGCTTGTTTAAACAATATAATTTATAAACATCATGAGTGACGAAATAAGATCAATTCACGAATTCGAATTAAATATAATTTGCGAATACTTCTCGAACGTAAAGCGGCAGGGGCCCGGTAGCCCCGAAATAACACGTAAGGCGTTAAGTTTTATCGATAACCTGACCGATGAATCACAAATTGCTGATATCGGTTGTGGCACCGGCGGGCAAACCATGGTACTGGCGCAACATGCACCGGGCCGTATTACCGGCATTGACCTTTTTCCCCGGTTTATCGATCTTTTTAACTCCAATGCGAAATCATTCAACCTGCAAGGGCGGGTAAGGGGTATGGTTGGTAACATGGAAAACCTGCCTTTTCAGCCTGGTGAACTGGATTTAATCTGGTCCGAAGGAGCCATTTACAATATAGGTTTCGAGAGGGGTTTGCGCGAGTGGCGGAAATTGCTGAAACCCGGTGGTTACATTGCCGTTTCGGAAGCAACATGGTTTACCGAAGAGCGCCCTGCTGAAATCGATGAGTTTTGGATGCGCGAATACCCAGGGATAGATACGGTTCCGAACAGGGTGTCGCAAATGCAAAAAGCAGGTTATATTCCCGTTGCCTCTTTTATGCTGCCCGAAAATTGCTGGACAAAGCATTTCTTCGAACCGCAGGTAATGGTGCAGGAAAATTTCCTAAAGAAACATGCAGGTGATAAAATGGCCGAAGATCTCGTAGCCAATATGAAACATGAAGCTGAACTCTACTCAAAGTACAAGGAATATTACGGCTATGTGTTTTTTATTGGTAAAAAGTTTTAGCTGAAAAAAGTAAAAAGGGGCTGGGTGCATATTTATGTGCTCAGTTCTTTTTTGTAAACTAAAAAAATGATTTTGCATCATTCCTTTCCAAAATAATTCCTGCGTATTCTGTTTTATTCCGATGAAATATTATAAATTACTTTATCAATTCATTTTTGGTAATATGATTATTAATGCCTTGTAATTCAATGCCTATGTGTTCGAAATTCTTTGCAATAGCGCTTTTGTTCATGCCTTTCGTCCTATGGTCGCAAAGCAATGATTCTCTTTTAAAAAAGAAAGTTGATGTGCTTGAAGGTCATATTTATTCCATAGAAAAGGAAATGAAAAATTTATCGGAAGAGTTACAGTATCTAAAGCAAGACATGACTGAAAACCATTCGGGCGTAACCCAGTTACTTACAATGCTTGAGGAAGACGATGTGGAATCTTAAGGTTTCGATTCCCGGTCGCGTTACAAACGGGTTGATGAGTTGCTGGATGCAATCAGTAAACGGCCCGGCAAGTTGAGGTTTAACGGAAGTGCTACAACAATATTGCAGGGGAGCAGGTTTAATAATGCTATGGAGGCTTATGCAACCGGTTCGTTCGATATTTTTGCTCTTACCTCGTTTGGAAAAGGGTCGTTACTTTTCTTCGACCTTGAAGCTATCGGTGGCAATGGCCCGGGGCAGGATTACCCGACATTGTCCGGTTTGAATGGCGATGCCGGTTCCACGCAAGCGGTTGATGGAATCGACAGGTTGAACCTGTTGGAAGCATGGGCAGAGTTCAGCATGTTTAAAAATACAATTACGATTACTGCCGGAAAGATTGACTTGACCAATTATTTCGACATCAATGCATCGGCCAACGATGAAACGATGCAGTTCATCACCGGTTCGTTTATTAACAGTTCGGCTTTTGCCGTGCCTTCAAACTCGCCGGGTATGCGCTTAAAAACATCGTTGTTTAAAAGGCTTCACTTCCAGGCAGCCCTTGTAAGTACCGATAATTCGGGGCAAAAGCTGTTTGATGATATATACAAAATTGCATCTTTTGGTTATACCATTGCTCCCGGTTCGCGTTTTGAATCTAACATCAGGCTGTATGGCTACCAGCACCCCCTTGCGGGAAACGATTACGGTTGGGGCATCAGTTTTGACGAAGTCTTGTTCGGGCATTTTAATATTTTCGGTCGTTATGGCCAGAATTTTAGCGAGGTAGCCGATTTTTGGGGGATAAAATCAGCATGGAGTGCAGGTACCCGGTTTGTGGTGACCATTGCCCAACAAATACTGGCCATTGGTGTTGCCTATGGCGAAAATATACCGGCCAGTACTGAATTAAATACCGAAAAGGTTGCTGAAATATACATCAGGCGGCAACTGAATAAATGGATACACCTCTCGCCCCACTTTCAATACATTTGGAATACTAACGGTACGGACAACGAAATAGCCGTTGTTGGGCTGAGGACACAGTTTAATTTTTAAACAGTAGTGTTCGGTAAAAATCATTAAAAATGAGCCCCCGTCATTAGGGGCTTTCAATAGCCCCGGGCTTAACAGGGGACTTCGAAGATTTTACTTAATCCAATTTGAAGAGTGATTTAGTTTAATCAAAGGGTGGGCGTTTTTAACATGGCGCCCATTTTTTATGAATGTTCGCAATGAAAAACATCCGTGTTTACTTTTGTCCGCTTGGGGACGAAAAGATCAGAGAAAAGGGGGCTTCAGCCCGTATTACCCGCCAATTTTCACGTCTAAACCTTCACTTTTAAAAATATCCGTTGCCTGTTTAATTTCTTGTTTCGATGGTTCAATCAATTGTTTAAAATCGCATTCTTTTGCCAGCCTTTTATATTTGCTTGCGGCAATATTGTGGTAAGGTAAGAAGTTAATTGCTTTTTTTTCACCTTCCAACTTCGCTATAAACCGGGCGCTTTTTTCAAGGTTTTCAGCATCGGTATTAATACCGCCTGTTAATGGAATACGTATGTTAATTTCAGCGCCTGTTTTCGATAGCTCTTTCAGGTTTTTTAGAATCAATTCATTCGAAACACCGGTGTATTTTTTATGTTTATCGTTGTCGAACAATTTGAAATCGTACAGGAACAGGTCGGTGTGCCTGGCAGCATTTAAAAGGTATTCTGTTTTTGTGTAGCCCGATGTGTCAACAGCCCGGTGAAATCCCTGCTCGCCGCATGCTTCAAGTAACTCCATCAAAAGCGGGTAGTGCATAAACGGTTCACCTCCCGAAAATGTAACGCCGCCTCCCGACTGGTCGAAAACAAGCCTTTCATTTTCAAGTATTTCAAGGAGTTCGTTTACCGAATATGACCTCCCTGAAATCTCGATTGCTTTTGCCGGGCACACTTCGGCACATATCCCGCAAAGCGTACATTTACTGTCGTCGGTAACGATGCCTTTTGGTGTTAGTGTCAATGCCTGGTTCGGGCAATTTTTCACACATTCCCGTGCCCCGATACACTTCGACTCCCAGTACATTTTTTCTTTTTTGCGAGAGAAGCTTTCAGGATTGTGACACCATAAACAACGGAGCGGACACCCTTTAAAAAAGATGGTCGTGCGGATACCCGGTCCGTCGTTTATGGAATAATGTTTTATGTCGAATATCAGGCTTTCACACCTTTCAATGGTATCTGTTTGTTTCATTGGTAAAACCTTTTCAAAAATTTCGGTTTAATGTATTAGTAACCTGTTATGTTTTCAATTTTTCCCCTTCCGCCATAGGGCGAAGGTTAGGGGAGGCTTCTAACCAAGCGATTCATTTATCGTCCTTTCTATTATTTCGGTTTGCAGGTCATCGTTCATGTCGTTGAAATAATCGCTGTAGCCCGCCATGCGCACCATCAGGTCTTTGTACTCCTCCGGGTTTTTTCGGGCTTTTTCAAGGGTTTCTGCATCAACAACATTAAATTGCACGTGGTGTCCGCCAAGGGTAAAATAACTGCGTATAAGGTTGCCAAATTTTATCAAATCCTGATCGGTTTTTAATAGTGCCGGCAGGAAACGCAGGTTCAAAAGCGTTCCGCCTGATTTTACCTGGTCGAGCTTGCCCAGCGAGCGGATTACAGCCAACGGGCCGTGTGTGTCGCATCCGTGCGACGGCGATGTGCCGTCGGATATCGACTTGCCTGCAAAACGGCCGTTTGGTGTTGCCCCGGTTACTTTTCCAAAGTAAATGTGGCAGGTTGTCGAGAGCATGTTCAGGTGGTATTTTCCGCCTTTGATGTTGGGCTTTCCGTCAATGGCTTTAAACAGGTCGTTGTATACGTTTACGGCAATGTTATCGGCATATTCATCGTCGTTACCAAAAAACGGGGTACGGTTAACAATGGTTTGCCGCAACACTTCTTCGCCTTTAAAATCTTTTTTCAGTGCCGAAAGCAATTTTTCCATGCCAACGGTTTTGTTTTCGAACACGTGTTTTTTCAACACCGAAAGGCTGTCGGTAACGGTACCCAGGCCGGTACACTGGATGTAACTGGTGTTGTACCTGGGACCGGCATCGTAGTAGTCCCTGCCTTTTGCAATGCAATCGTCAATCACCACCGAAAGGAACGGGGCAGGGGCGTATTTGGCAAACATCCGGTCGATGTAATTACTAACTTCAACCTTCAGGTTAATGATGTAGTTGAGTTGTTTTATAAAAGCTGCATACAACTCTTCGTAACTTTTAAATGTAAGTGGATTGCCGGTTGCGAGCCCTGCTTTTTTCCCCGTTAGCGGATCGATGCCGTTGTTCAAGGTGATTTCAAGTATTTTGGGAACATTCAGGTAACCGGTAAGCAGGTAGGCTTCTTTACCAAAAGCACCAACTTCAATACAGCCGCTGCAACCGCCTTCGCGGGCATCCTGGATGGATTTTCCCTGTAAAACCAGTTCCTGTACATAAACATCGGGGTTAAAAATTGAGGGGTAACCGTAGCCTTGCCGGATTACTTTGCTTGCCCGTTTCAGAAATTTGTCGGGGGTTTTACTGCTGATATGTACCGAGCAGCCGGGCTGTAGAATGTGCAGTTCCTCCAGCACTTCAAGCAGCATGTACGAAACTTCGCTAACGGCGTTGCTTCCGTTGGGCCTGATACCGCCAATGTTAATGTTGGTAAAGTCGTTGTATGTGCCGCTTTCGCGGGCTGTAATGCCTACTTTGGGCGGCGCCGGGTGGTTGTTTACCTTGATCCAGAAACACGAGACAAGTTCTTTGGCCTGTTCGCGTGTAAGTGTCCCGTCTTTCATTTCTTTGTTAAAGAAGGGTTCAAGGTGCTGGTCGAAATGCCCCGGGTTCATGGCATCCCAGCCGTTCAGTTCGGTGATGGTGCCCAGGTGCACAAACCAGTACATCTGTATGGCTTCCCAAAATGTTCGCGGCGCATGTGCCGGAACCCAACGGCATACTTCGGCAATTTTCAGCAGTTCCGATTTTCGTTGCGGGTTGCCTTCATATTCTGCCATTTCTTCCGCCAGTTGTGCATGGCGTTCGGCAAAAATAATGGTTGCATCGCACGAGATGTCCATCGATTTTAGTGCTTCAAATTTATCGGTTGCCTCCGGGTCGTTCATAAAATCAAGCTCTGCAATGTGATCGGCAATTTCCTTTTTGAAATCGAGAAGGCCTTTCTGGTAAATCTTTCCGTCAAGGGCGGTATGCCCGGGCGCCCGCTGTTCCATGAATTCGGTAAAAAGCCCGGCTTCATAGGCTGCTTTCCATTCCTGGGGTACATGGCCAAAAATCCGTTCACGCTGGGTGCGGCCTTCCCAATACGGAATTATTTCTTTCTTGTATGTTTCAATATCCTCCGGTGCGACAAGGTAACGCTGCATGTCGCGGGTATTGAGCACGTGCAGGTCGTTGGCGCTGTGGCAGGTGAGTTCGGGAAAAGTGGGCACAGCTTTGGGCTTGGGACCGCGTTCGCCCACAATTAGTTCATCGTTGCCAATATAAATGGTTTTTTCCGAGCAGATTTCTTTGTACGTGAGTGCCCTTAAAACCGGAATGGAATATTTTCCGTAATTCGCCTTGTAAAAATTGGTTTCAATAACTGCCCTTTCAATCGAAATGGATGCTTCGGTTTCAACTGAAAGTATTCGCAGCCTTTTTATCCTGTCGTTCATTCCAGGATTATTGCTAATGCTTTTTTCCCTGTTTCCGGGCGGAGTGCAATTTAATTGACTATCGGTTGACATAACTTGTTTTGCTATAGGATTAAACAATGATGGACACCGGTATACCGGCTTCATAAATAAAATGGAATTATGGGGAACAGGGGTAGGTTTAGCAATAAAACATCCAACATTCGAAAAGGCATTTGTAATGCCTTAACGTGTTGCGGTGGGCAAGTTTAAACGTTGCCGGAATGATTCTTGTATTATTTTGATTATAAGTCATAATAGTAATAATAATACCGCTTGCAAATTACTGAATTCCTTACATATTTCAAAAAAAATATGGCAGTGAACCGAATTTTCATTTCTTTTGGCAGCAATAAGAAATTTTTGAATGATTGAATATAAAAAACATGTTTTGAAAAACGGGCTGAGGGTGATTGTGCACCGCGATGTTACCACGCCCATGGCCGCTGTTAATGTGCTGTACGATGTTGGGTCACGCGACGAGCATCCCGATAAAACCGGTTTCGCCCATTTGTTTGAGCACCTGATGTTTGGCGGTTCAGTGAACATACCCGATTTTGACACGCCTGTTCAGGAAGTTGGTGGTGAGAATAATGCCTTCACAACAAATGATGTGACCAACTACTACATTACCCTGCCGGCACCAAATATCGAAACGGCTTTTTGGCTCGAGGCCGACCGTATGCTTGAACTGGCTTTCAGTCAACGCTCGCTCGACGTGCAGCGGAATGTGGTGATCGAGGAATTTAAACAGCGTTACCTCAACCAGCCTTATGGCGATGTCTCTCCATTGATAAGGGAGTTATGCTATAAATTACATCCTTACCGTTGGCCCACCATTGGGAAAGATATTTCGCACATCGAAAATGCCACACTTGATGATGTGAAAAAATTCTTTTTTACGCATTATGCACCCAATAATGCTGTGCTTGCAGTTAGCGGAAACGTTGAACCCGATATGGTTTTTGGCCTGGCCGAAAAGTGGTTTGGGACCATTCCCTCAAGAGTTGTTTCTTCAAGAAATTTGCCCATTGAACCAGCGCAGGCTTTACCACGTGAGAAGCATGTTTGCAGAAAAGTTCCGTATGACGGGCTGTACATCTCGTTTCACATGAACGGTAAAATGGGGCCCGATTATTACGTTACCGATCTTATCTCAGATATTCTGTCGAATGGCCATTCATCACGCATGTACCGCCGTTTGGTAATGGAAGAAAAGATGTTTAGCGAACTTGATGCCTACATTTCGGGCGATACCGATCCCGGGTTGTTCTCTGTATCAGGAAAGCTTATCGAGGGCGTTTCATTTGAAAAAGCCGAAAAAGCCGTTTGGGAAGAACTGAGCAAACTTAAGAATGATAGCGTACCGGCAAATGAATTGCGTAAAGTGATCAATAAAGTTGAAGCAAACCTGGTTTATTCCGAAATCAGTTATTTAAACAAAGCCATGTCGCTGGCTGGTTTCGAACTGCTGGGCGATGCAGGGTTAATTAACCGTCAAATTGGGTTTTATAACGATGTAACCCCCGAACGCGTTTTTGAAGTAGCCAATAAAGTTTTCAGAAAAGAGAATTGTTCCACCCTTTTTTATGAGCGAGAAAAAAATGGATAAAAATAACAGGCCAGATGTTAAACCCATATCATCAATAAAATTTCCAAAACCTGAATACAGGAAATTATCCAATGGTATTGATGTGTGGGGACTGTATGGCGGCAGCCAGGAAATCACAAAGATCGATTTCATGTTCGATGCCGGAACCTGGTATCAGCCTGCAAATTTAGTTGCCGGTTTAACAAACGGATTATTGAACCAGGGTACAATTGAACGGTCGGCGCAGGAAATTGCCGAAATATTCGATAACAGCGGGGCATACCTTCATCTTGCTGCCGATCAGCAATACGGTAATGTAAGTATTCTGACCCTGAACAAATACCTCGATTCAATTTTGAATTGTACGGCTGACCTGATCCTTCGTCCTGCTTTTCCCGAAAAGGAAATTGAGGCACAAATTGCCAAAAAACGGCAACGGTTTATAGTGGAAAATAACAAAGTAAAAGTATTAGCCCGGAAAAAATTTTCGCAGGTGCTTTTTGGAGCTGAACACCCCTATGCCAATACGAACCAGCTTGAAGATTATGATCGGGTAAATCAAAATCTGCTAATCGGTTTTCATCGGGATAACTATTTAAAAAGGCCATTTCGGATTGTAGTGGCGGGGAAATATCCCGACAGGGTTTTTGAAATGATAAATGGTTTTATGGGTACCGATCAGTTGGCATTTTTTGAACGGGAGGTGATTCATGAAATAAGTGGTGGCAGCGAAAAGAAACATTTTGTTGATAAGCCCGATGCCCTGCAATGCGCAATACAAATGGGTCGGCTTGTTCCGGGTCGTGAACATCACGATTTTCCCGGTTTGCTGGTTTTAACAACCCTGCTTGGCGGTTACTTCGGGTCGCGGTTAATGGCCAACCTGCGTGAAAATAAAGGTTATACGTACGGCATTGGCGCAAATCTGGTTACTCACCGTAATGCATCGTATATTGCAATAATGTCGGAAGTTGGTGCTAACGTGTGTAAAGCGGCATTAGCCGAAATATATTTTGAAATTGAACGCCTGCGGAATGAGCCGGTTGGCAAAGCCGAGATGGAGGTTGTGCGTAGTTACATGCTTGGCGACATGCTGCGTGGGATTGACGGCATCATTGCCAATTCGGAAAGCCTGAAATCGCTGCTCGAAACCGATATGGATTTTTCATTTTTAAAAAAGGTATTAAAGAAAGTTCAAAACATACAACCCGATGAAATTCAGCAATTGGCTGAAAAATACCTCGATCCGGAAAGTTTGTATGAAGTGGTTGCAGGGGCGGGAAAATGATTATTGCTTACTTGTCAGAATAATGACCTAACATTGATAAAATATGAATGTTATTATCAACAACTTCATATATAATTCTGTTCTTTTTGTCAATTTCACGTGACCATAAACCTGAAAGCTCATACTTCAATGCTTCGGGTTTACCGATTCCTGTATGTGGGTGTAATTTGATGTCAATAATCAGCCGGGTAATTTTTGTTGAATTCTTGTGTTTCCACTTTTTTTCCAGTGTTTGATATCTCGGAGAGCTTTTTCTTTATATATAAATCACCTCCATAAGTCATCTGTATTTATGACTTTACCTTTGCTTTTTCTTGAAGCTTGAATTTCTTTAACAAACTGTTGATTGTAGGGACTTTCATTTTCATTGACTTCGTTTTCAGGAAGAATAGTAACAACTTCATCCATAGCTTTCAATAATAAAAAAGCCCCGTTCTCAGCGAACAGGGCTTTTTTATATTCATCATTTTTTTCTATGCTTTTAAAGCAGCTTGTGCAGCAGCCAAACGGGCAATTGGCACCCTGAATGGTGAGCACGAAACGTAGTTCATTCCGGCATGTACACAGAATTCAACCGATGAAGGTTCGCCTCCGTGTTCGCCGCAAATACCCACTTTCAGTTTCGGGTTTGTGCTACGGCCTTTTTCTATGCCCATTTTCACCAGTTGGCCAACGCCTTCCTGGTCGAGTACCTGGAACGGATCGGTTTTCAGCAACCCTTTTTGCAGGTATACGGGCAGGAATTTACCGGCATCGTCGCGCGAGTACCCGAATGTCATCTGTGTAAGGTCGTTGGTTCCGAATGAGAAGAACTCGGCCACTTCGGCAATCTGGTCGGCAGTTACGGCTGCACGTGGTACTTCTATCATGGTACCCACCATGTAGTCGATTTTTTCGCCCCTTTCTTCAAATACACTTTTGATTGTACTACGTACAATTTCTTCCTGAAGTTTAAGTTCCTGCTTAGTTCCAATAAGCGGTATCATGATTTCAGGGAAGGTTTCAACGCCTTCTTTCTTCAGGTCGAGTGCTGCTTCAATAATTGCCCGGGCCTGCATTTCGGTAATTTCGGGATAGGTATTCCCGAGGCGGCAACCGCGGTGTCCAAGCATGGGATTGAATTCATGGAGATCTTCAACTTTTTGTTTGATCACTTCGGCTGAAATTCCCATTTCGTCGGCCATCTCTTTTTGGTTTGCTTCTTCGTGAGGTACAAACTCGTGCAATGGAGGGTCGAGCAGGCGAACGGTTACCGGAAGGCCTTCCATGGCTTTGAATACGCCTTTGAAATCTTCACGCTGAATGGGTAACAGCTTATTGAGTGCAGCACGGCGGCCGGCTTCATCATCGGCAAGAATCATTTCACGCATCCTTACAAGGCGAACGCCTTCGAAGAACATGTGTTCGGTGCGGCAAAGCCCAATACCTTCGGCGCCAAATTTACGTGCCTGCAGGCTGTCCCTTTCGGTTTCAGCATTTGTACGTACATTAATTGAACGGAATTTATCAGCCAGTTCCATAATTTCGCCAAAGTCGCCACTCAGTTCCGGGTCGATGGTTGCAATTTTACCTTCGTATACTTCACCGGTTGAACCGTTAAGTGAAATCCAATCGCCTTCGTTAAATGTTTTGCCTTTGGCGGTTAAGGTGCGTGCCCTTCCGTTAATTTTTACTTCGCCGGCTCCCGATACACAGCATTTGCCCATTCCGCGTGCAACAACAGCAGCGTGTGATGTCATACCACCCCTGGCAGTTAAAATACCTTTTGCAATATCCATACCCTCAAGGTCTTCGGGTGATGTTTCGATGCGGGCAAGAATGGTAGCCGGGAACTTGTTTGCTTCATCGGCATGGAAAACAAGTTGACCGGTTGCAGCACCGGGAGAAGCCGGTAAGCCTTTTGCCAGTACGTTGGCCGATTTAATGGCTTTTTTATCGAATACCGGGTGGAGTAGTTCTTCGAGTTTATTGGGCTCCTGACGTAAAATGGCTGTTTTTTCGTCAATAATGCCTTCGCGCAGCATGTCCATGGCAATTTTTACCATAGCAGCGGCCGTACGTTTACCGTTACGGGTTTGCAGCATCCAGAGTTTGCCGTCCTGAATGGTGAACTCGAGGTCCTGCATGTCTTTATAATGCTTTTCTAAATTCCGTTGTGTTTCATCCAGCTCCTTAAATGCAGGGTGCATGGCTTCTTCGAGCGAGGGGAATTTTTTCACCCTTACTTCTTCGCTTATGCCGGCCAGTTTTGCCCAGCGAAGCGATCCTTCTTTGGTGATTTGTTGCGGGGTACGTACACCGGCAACAACGTCTTCCCCCTGGGCATTAATGAGGTATTCGCCGTTGAAAATGTTTTCGCCTGTGGCAGCGTCGCGGGTAAAGGCTACACCGGTTGCCGATTTTTCGCCCATGTTGCCAAATACCATGGCTTGTACGTTAACGGCTGTTCCCCATTCTTCGGGAATTTGGTGCATGGCACGGTAATAATTGGCCCGTGGGTTTTTCCAGCTGTCAAATACTGCAGTTACGGCACCCCAAAGCTGATCCCAGGGGTCAACCGGAAAATCGTGGCCGGTAACCCGTTTTACAGCGGCTTTGAATTTGGCAACAAGCTCTTTCAAATCTTCCACATCAAGTTCGGTATCGTTTTCAATCCCTTTGGCTTCTTTTGCCGCTTCCATAATTTCTTCAAACGGATCGATGTCTTCTTTCGATTCGGGTTTCATGCCCAATACAACATCGCCATACATTTGTACAAATCGGCGGTACGAATCCCATGCAAAACGCGGATTGTCCGATTTTTTGGCAACAGCTTCAACAGCTTCATCGTTCATACCCAGGTTTAAAACTGTGTCCATCATACCGGGCATCGAAACGCGTGCACCCGAACGGACAGACACCAAAAGCGGGTTGTCTTTTGAGCCAAAGCCCATGTTCATGGTGTCTTCAACATGCTTCATAGCTGCTTCAACCTGATCCTTGATCAGTTCAATCACTTTTTCTTTTCCAATTTGATTGTAAATGGTACAGGTGTCGGTTGTGATGGTAAAACCCGGAGGTACGGGTACGCCAATTAAATTCATTTCGGCTAAGTTGGCTCCTTTGCCTCCCAGTAAGTTCTTCATGTCGGCCTTTCCTTCTGCCTGGCCATTTCCAAATGTATAAACGTACTTCGTTGTCATAATAATTTTATTTGTTTATGATTATTTATTTTAATTGTTATTTTTCTCTTTTTTTCTTTGTTTTTAAACAATGAATCTTCAAAGATAAAATTTTTGAAATGTATACAATGATAATTTTTAATGAATTAAATGAGAAGTTAAAAAAACGTAACCAAGAAAGGATTAACAAATATTAACTTTGATTATCAGTTGATAACATATTCTTAATGTATATTTGTAGTGTAATAAGGCAATGATTTTTTTTTCATAGAATTAGGTTTAGTTTAGATCAGGATGGCGCGTAGTCAACCTTTTCTTTTTTCTGATTACCTGTCAAATTTTCTGGTCAGCTGATAATTCATCTGCAATATTGTCTTGAACTTCTATGTTTTGATGTCATTTTTTCATTTTTAAAGAGTTGGTAACAAATTTGAAACGTGATAGAAAAAATGACAACTATGAATTTGAATAATTTTACCATAAAGGGAAGGGATACAATTAACCAGGCTGCACAAATTGCTGCTGCCAAGGGGCAGCAGGCCATAGAAACAGGTCACATTCTAAAGGCATTACAGGAAATTGCCGATAATGTGTCGAATTTTCTTTTCAATAAATTGGGCATTAACGTACAGGCCATGAACCAGGCTTTGGATAAGATCGTTGAAGGTTATACCGTGGTAAGTGGCGGACAGCCCTATTTGTCGACTGCGGCCAATACTGCAATACAGCGGGCTGTTAAGTATGGTAGCGAAATGGGCGATAAGTTTATTTCGGTTGAACACATTTTATTGGGCTTGCTGGATGCCGGCGATACGGTTTCGTCACTGATGAAAGATAGTGGTTTTAGCAAGAAGGAACTAAAAGAAGCCATTGCCGAGTTGCGACAGGGTGCAAAAGTAAACAGCGAAACAGCCGAAGACCAGTTTAACTCGCTCGAACGGTTTGCGATAAACCTTGTCGATCAGGCCCGCAAAGGAAAGCTTGATCCCGTAATTGGGCGTGATGAAGAGATTCGGAGAATATTGCAGATTCTTACAAGGCGTACCAAGAACAACCCGGTATTAATTGGTGAACCCGGTACTGGTAAAACAGCCATAGCCGAAGGCCTTGCCCAGCGTATTGCACGGGGCGATGTGCCTGAAAACCTGAAAACAAAACGGATTTTCTCGCTCGATATGGGCGCTTTGGTTGCCGGGGCCAAATACAAAGGCGAATTTGAAGAACGCCTGAAATCGGTCGTGAACGAGGTGGTGAAAGCCAATGGGGAAGTCATTTTATTTATTGATGAGATACACACCTTGGTTGGTGCCGGTAAAAGTGAAGGGGCTATGGATGCAGCCAATATTTTAAAGCCCGCATTAGCCCGTGGCGATTTGCGTGCCATTGGCGCTACCACGCTTAATGAGTACCAAAAGTATTTTGAGAAGGACAAGGCCCTCGAGCGCCGTTTCCAGATTGTAATGGTTGACGAACCCGACACGTTAAGTTCAATTTCTATATTGCGCGGGCTGAAGGAACGGTATGAAAACCATCACAAAGTCCGTATTAAAGACGAATCAATTATCGCGTCGGTTGAGCTTTCGCACCGGTACATAACCGAACGTTTTTTACCCGACAAGGCCATTGATTTGATGGATGAAGCAGCGTCAAAGCTTCGCCTCGAAATTGATTCACTGCCCGAGGAACTGGATGAAATTGAACGTCGGATAACTCAGCTCGAAATAGAACGGGAAGCTATAAAACGCGAAAAGGACAAAGAAAAGCTTAAGGTAATTGAAGAACAGTTGGCAAACCTGCACGAAGAGCGCTCGAAATACCGTGCCGAGTGGGAAACGGAAAAGCAGTTGATTGACGGAATACAAAAAAACAAAACCGACATTGAAGCTTATAAATACCAGGCCGAGCAGGCCGAACGGGCCGGCGATTACGGTAAAGTAGCTGAAATAAGGTATGGGCTGATGAAAAATGCCGAAGCCGAAATTGAACGTTTGCAGGTCGAATTGGAAGAAAAACAAAAGAAACATTCACTAATTAAACAAGAGGTTGATGCTGACGATATTGCTGAAATTGTAAGTCGCTGGACAGGTATACCTGTTTCAAAAATGATGGAAAGCGAACGTGAAAAATTGCTTCACCTTGACGAAGAGCTCGAAAAAAGGGTGGTAGGACAAAAAGAAGCCATAGCTGCAGTTGCCGATGCTGTGCGGAGAAGCCGTGCAGGCCTTCAGGACGACAAACGTCCCATTGGTTCGTTTATATTTATGGGTACCACGGGCGTGGGTAAAACCGAACTGGCAAAAGCACTGGCCGAATACCTCTTCGACGATGAAAACATGATGACCCGGATCGACATGAGCGAATACCAGGAAAAATTTTCGGTAACACGCCTTATCGGTTCACCTCCGGGTTATGTAGGTTACGACGAAGGAGGGCAGCTTACCGAAGCTGTACGCCGTAAACCCTACTCGGTTGTGCTTTTCGACGAGATTGAAAAAGCCCATCCCGATGTTTTCAACATTCTTTTACAGGTGCTTGACGATGGACGATTAACCGACAACAAAGGACGGGTGGTCAATTTTAAAAATACCATCATCATCATGACTTCGAACATCGGTTCGCAACTGATACGTCAGCTTTACGAAGGCATAAACGAATCGAACCGGTATGAAAAATATGAAAAGGCACGCGAGCAGTTGTTCGATTTATTGAAGCAAACCATCAGGCCCGAGTTCCTCAACCGGATTGATGATACCATTATGTTCCTTCCCCTGGGGCGGAACGAAATCATTCAAATTGTTCGTTTGCAGTTTGATATGATTGCAAAGCGACTGCGCACACAGGGTGTTAATGTTGAAATTTCGGACGAGGCTGTCGAATGGATTGCTTCGGTAGGATTTGATCCACATTTTGGAGCCAGGCCCATAAAACGTGCTTTTCAGCAACATGTACTTAACACCTTATCGAAAATGATTTTGAGCGGAAAAATTGACAAAACGAAAAAAATAAAATTGACGGTTAAAAATGATGAAATGGTTTTTAGACAATAAAAAAAGGGGCTTAGCCCCTTTTTTTATAAGTTTTCTAATTCTGAATTTAGTTCTTCAACAGCAGCATCACATTGTTCTACAAACATCTTGACATAATCGGGGTATGTTTCAATTTCTGCCCCTTCCTCGGTAAGTAGTTGAAGTTTTTTCAGGTTCTTACCTAAATCTTCCATTCCCACAATTAATACAGACGATTTTGCTTTATGTGCCTCTTTTCCCAGTTCTGCATAGTTTTTATCGTTCAGGTATTTGTTTAAATTTTCTTTAAACTCATCTACCTGGCTTAAAAACATTTCAACCATTTCTTTAACAATACTGGGTTCTCCTCCTGTGATTTCTTTCAAATAACTTAAATCTGTGTATGCCATGATCTTATTGTTTTCTTCGGATTACAATTATAACAAAAAATGGTTTTAACTCCTACAAATCACTTTTCTTTTTAATGGTTTTGGTAAATGACTTTTTTCATAATTTGTACATTTGTTAACAGGTAGATTTGTGTTTTCATATATCTGTCAAGCTTTTTGGGTTTAATTTTAATTATTTTCAAATGAAACAAACACCGTTTTTATCAATTCATAAATCATTAGGCGCTAAAATTTTACTTTTTGCCGGGTACGATATGCCCATTGAATATTCGGGAATTAAAGACGAACACATGGCTGTAAGAAACAGTGTTGGGGTGTTCGATGTGTCGCACATGGGTGAGATATGGGTAAAAGGCCCCGAAGCGTTGGCTTTTATTCAAAAAGTTACATCGAACGATGCTTCGAAACTGGAACCGGGACAGGCACAGTATTCGTGTTTTCCAAACGGAAAAGGTGGGATTGTTGACGATTTGCTGGTTTATAATTTCGAACCGGAAAAATACATGTTGGTTGTAAATGCTGCGAATATTGAAAAAGACTGGAACTGGCTGGTGTCGCAAAACAGTATGGGAGCAGTGCTCGAAAATGCTTCCGACCGAATTGCCCAACTCGCAATACAGGGACCAAAGGCTGTAGATGCCCTGCAGAAAATCACATCTGTTAACCTTGCTGAAATTAAATATTACACCTTTGTTGTTGGCGATATTGCCGGCATTGATGATGTGATTATATCGGCAACCGGCTATACCGGAGCAGGTGGTTTCGAATTTTATTTTTATAACGAACATGCACCAACAATATGGGAAGCTGTTTTTCAGGCAGGCAAAGAATTCGGAATTAAACCCGCGGGCCTGGGTGCTCGTGATACCCTGCGGCTTGAAATGGGGTTTTGCCTCTATGGTAACGACATTGACGATACTACATCACCCGTTGAAGCCGGTTTGGGGTGGATTACCAAATTTACACCCGGAAAAAATTTTATCGACAAAGATTATTTTTTGAAGCAAAAGGAAGACGGTGTTACGAGGCGTTTGCGCGGTTTTAAAATGATTGACAGGGGCATACCCCGACATGGTTATCAAATAACCGATGCCGAAGGAAACGAAATTGGCATTGTGACTTCAGGGTCGGTTTCGCCCGTGTTGGGCATTGGCATTGGTATGGGCTATGTTAAAAAAGAAAATTCTGCAATGGGGTCACAAATATATATATCGGTAAGAAATAAAAAACTCAAGGCCGAAATTGTAAAAATGCCATTTGTTTAATTTGATAAGATACTTTACTAACCTTAATTATTTTTGGGTGCCTTCATAAATGGGGCGCCCATTTTTTGTTTTTTAACCACTAAATTAAGTTAGGAACCGGTAATTTCTTTTTTTTTCAGCTTAAATTATATCTTTACACCTGCAAACTAACATCGAAACCGGATGATTTTTTTTCAAAATAAAATGTCGATAAAATTCAATAACAATCGTTGTTTTGTTAAATTGTTTTGTTTGTCATTTTTCTTTTCTCCTTTTCACCCTATTGTTAGATCCCTGCTTTTGCAAGCACTTTTTTCAAACCACCTTGGCCCGGTGCAAATGGGCTGGTTCACCTCTTCGTATAGTTCATGCCGATCTTGGATCGGTTAGCAGTTTACAAATATTGATGCCTGTCATGCAGCATGGCCGGCTTCAATCCAATTCTTAATTTTTCTCGTCGTTTTTCGATATCATTATTCTGATAATAAATAATTTAATTAATAAAACAAAAAAATGAGAATTCCCGGTCAAAATTGATTTTTCTCACCTGTTATTCAGGCAGCATCTTTAAATTTGATCGTGGGATTTTCAGGTTTTTTTGAAATTCAAAACTTAAAAAATGAATACAATGAAAAAGCACAATTTTTACGCCGGACCATCGATTTTATCCGAGTTCACCAAAGAGGAAACAGCTAAAGCTGTTATGGATTTTGCCGGAACAGGTTTGTCGGTTATGGAAGTTTCGCACCGTAGTGCCGAATTTCAGGCAGTTGTTGATGAAACCATTGCCCTGGTTAAAGAATTACTTGAAGTTCCCGATGGATATTCTGTAATGTTGCTACAGGGAGGTGCCAGCACACAATTTTACCTGGCCCCGCTTAACCTGATGAAGAAAAAAGCAGCCTATCTGAATACCGGTTCATGGGCAAGCAAGGCTATTAAAGAAGCCAAACTGGTAGGCGAAGTGGTTGAAGTAGCCTCATCGAAAGACAAAAATTTCAATTACATACCTAAAGGTTATAAAGTGCCCGATGATGTTGATTATTTACACATTACAACCAATAATACCATTTACGGTACCGAAATAAAAACAGACCCCGATGTAAATGTGCCTTTGGTTGCCGATATGTCGAGCGATATTTTCAGCAGGCCAATCGATATTTCAAAATATGATCTCATTTATGCCGGTGCGCAAAAAAACCTGGCACCAGCAGGTCTCACGCTTGCCATTGTACGCGATGATGCGCTGGGTAAAACCGGCCGTGAACTGCCTACCATGCTGAATTATCAAACGCATGTCGACAAAGGTTCGATGTTTAACACCCCGCCTTGCCTTGCCATTTATGCCGCGCTGCAAACCCTTAAATGGTACAAACAAAAAGGTGGTATTGCTGCCATGCATAAAATTAATAATGAAAAAGCAAAATTATTATACGACGAGCTGGACCGCAACAAAATGTTTAAGGCTGTTGTACCCGATCCCGAAGACCGTTCCATTATGAACATTTGCTTCGTGATGGAAGAAGCCTATGCCGATAAAGATGCCGATTTCCTCGCTTTGGCGAAAGAAAAAGGGCTTGTTGGTATTAAAGGGCACCGGTCGGTTGGCGGTTTCAGGGCTTCAACCTACAATGCGTTGCCCATCGAAAGCGTTCAGGCCCTCGTCGATGCGATGAAAGAATTCGAATCGAAATATTAACTTAAAAAATTCCAAATTCAAAAAACCAAATTCCAAACCTTACAAATAATGATTTGGAATTTGGTTTTTTTAGGTTTTGCGGATTTTGTAAAAAGGGTAGTTATGACAAAAGTATTGATTGCAACCGAAAAACCTTTTGCCGAAAAGGCTGTATCGCTTATTGAAAACGTTTTTTCAGAAGCCGGATTTGAATACGGGTTCCTTGAAAGGTATACCGATCGGAACCAGTTTCTCGAAGCACTAAAAACACCCGATGCAGTTATTGTTCGGAGCGACATTGTCGACAAAAAAGTGTTGAATATAGCTCAAAATCTGAAGCTTATTGTGCGGGCCGGTGCCGGGTACGATAATGTGGATGTTGATGCTGCCGCTAAAAAAGGTGTGGTTGTGATGAATACCCCCGGTCAAAACTCAAATGCCGTTGCCGAACTGGCAATCGGGTTGGCAATATACGGCTTGCGGAATATGTTTACCGGTGCTTCGGGCGGCGAACTCAAGGGAAGGACTTTGGGGCTTCATGGCTATGGACATGTAGCCCGTAACGTGAAACGCATTGCCGAAGGTTTTGGGATGAACATTGCCGTTTTTACGCGTTACAGCCGTAAAAGGGCCGAATCGGAAGGATTGTTCGTAACCGATTCGCTCGAGGAACTGTATGCCATTTCCGACGTGGTTTCCATTCATGTGCCGGCACGTGGCGAGCATCTGAAATCGGTAAGCTTCGAAGTTTTGAAGCATTTAAAAGAGAATGCCCTGCTGATTAATACTGCCCGAAAAGAAGTCATTAATGAAGACGAGCTGATACATTTTTTGCGCTTCCGCCCCGATGTGAAATACCTCGCTGATATTGCGCCCGATAAAGCCCATGAGTTTGAAAAGCATTTCAAAGGGCGTTATTTCTTTACCCCAAAAAAAATTGGAGCACAAACGGCCGAGGCTAATATCAATGCCGGTGTGGCCGCAGCGAGACAAATTGTTGCTTTCTTTAAAGATGGCGATACCACTTTTCAGGTCAATAAGGCTTAAAAAGTCGGAAGTCGGAATTCGGAAGTTGGAAGTTGGAAGTTGGAAGATCGATGATTAATGACCAATGACTACTTAAAAATTAGTTGTTACGAAAAACATCCTGCTTTGAGTGGGGTGCAAAATAAAAAATTGAATAAGATGGCTGTAATAAAACCATTCAAAGGGGTAAGGCCTCCCCGTGAACTGGCCGCAAAAGTGGCATCGAGGCCATACGACGTGTTAAATTCGGAAGAAGCAAGGCAGGAAGCTGCCGGAAACCAATATTCGCTGCTTCGGATAATTAAAGCCGAAATAGAATTCCCTCCCGGTACCGATGAGCATTCAACGGAAGTATACGTCAAAGCCGTGGAAAATTTTAAACATTTCCAGGAAAAAGGCTGGCTGGTGCAGGATAAGAAAGATTGCCTTTACGTGTATGCCCAAACCATGAACGGGCGCACTCAGTATGGGCTGGTGGCTGCTGCTGCTGTCGATGATTACCTGAACGGGGTGATAAAAAAGCACGAGCTTACGCGCGCCGAAAAAGAGGAAGACCGGATGAAACATGTGCGCAACACCAATGCCAATGTTGAACCCGTATTCTTTGCATACCCGGCTCATGATGAGATTGACAAAATCATCAGTTTAGTTGTCGATTCAAAAAAACCTGAATACGATTTTGTTGCTTCCGATGGATTTGGCCATCACTTTTGGGTGATTGACGAAAAAGAAACAATTGAGAAGCTCGTATCCATTTTCAGGAATGAAATACCGGCTACTTATGTGGCCGACGGTCATCACCGCACAGCTGCTGCTGCTTTAGTTGGTGCCGAAAAACGGAAACAAAACCCCGATTACACCGGCGAAGAAGAGTTTAATTATTTTTTGGCTGTTCATTTTCCAGATAATCAGTTGCAGATTATCGACTACAACCGCGTTGTTAAAGACCTTAACGGCTTGTCTCCTTTGGAAATGATTGAAAAGCTGGACGAGGATTTTACAGTTGAAAAAATGGGAGCCGATATCTATAAGCCCGATCAGTTACACACGTTCAGTATGTATCTGGAAGGGGAGTGGTACAAACTTACAGCCCGCGAAGGCCGTTACAACGACAACGACCCCATTGGCGTGCTTGATGTAACTATTTTGTCCAATCTCGTGCTGGATAAAATATTGGGCATAAAAGACCTGCGTACCGACAAGCGCATTGATTTTGTTGGTGGCATCCGCGGGCTTGGCGAACTTTCAAAACGTGTCGACAGCGGCGAAATGGCAGTTGCCTTTGCCCTGTATCCCGTCTCGATGAAACAGTTGATCGACATAGCCGACAGCGGCAACATCATGCCGCCCAAAACCACCTGGTTCGAACCAAAGTTGCGTTCAGGGCTGGTGATCCATAAGCTTGATTAGGGAAAGGCGATTTTATGGAGTTTCCTATGTGTTTTATCTAATTCTTGTATAGTATCGGAACGCGGATGATACTGATTAACGTGATTTTCGCAGAATTTATTTGTGATTAATCGCTTGATCTGTGTCATCAGCGTTCAATTTTGCAGTTTTCACAATAAAACCCATTACAACGGTGCCAATAAATCCAACAATCAGCACGATTACTTTTACCTGTTGGGTTTTTAGCAGCAGGAATACGGACAAGAGAATCATGGCCCACATGAGCACCAGGGCATAAATTTTTTGACTGATCGTCATCCCTTTTCTTTTACGGAAATTCCGGATGTATTTCCCCAGGTATTTGTTCGAAATTAACCATTCATATAACCTGGGCGAACTCCTGACATACAGCATTGCCGTGAGCAACAAAAACGGGGTTGTGGGCAAACCGGGAATAAAAATTCCCAGGATTCCAAGCCCCAACGACAAGGTACCGAGTATGATCAGGATATATTTTAATATCATTGTAAAGGCAATATGTTGGCGGCAAAAATAGAAAACAAAAACCTGTTTTGTTGTAATAATTGGTAATATTGTACGAAACCGTTATTTTCATACGATTAAACTGTTTGTCATAAGGTATCGTATGGAACTCGCCCCGATAATTCGGGGTTCGTTTCATCTGTTTAAAAAAATATTCATGAAAAAAATTGTCTGGATACTTCTGTTAATACTGGTAATACTCGCAGGGGTAATGATCGCTGTCCCTTTTGTTTTTAAAGACAAAATTAAAGCAGTAGTTGTACAAAAGGTAAACGAATCGGTTAATGCAAAAGTTACCTACGAACGTTTTACCGTGTCGTTGCTTAAATCGTTTCCCGACCTGAATGCCGCGTTTTCAAATGTTTCGGTAAGCGGAAAGGGCGAGTTTGAAGACGATGTACTGTTTTCCTTTTCGGAATTGTCGGCCCGTGTTGATTTAATGGGGCTGATCAAAAAAGAAGGAGTGAAGGTTGAATCGCTTGAAATTGACCAATTAACAGCCCATTTGTTGGTAACAGAAGAAGGAAATGCCAACTGGAAAATTGCTAAAAAGACAAAAAGTGAGCCTGATATAGCAGAAGAGCCTGAAGCTGTTGATACAACCAAAAGCAGTTTAAAATTCCTGATGAAAAATATACGGCTAAATCGGTTTAATTTTACATACAACAGCCTAAAAGGGGAATACCTGTTTGGAATTCACAATGCAAATGCCGCATTGTCGGGTGAATTGGACGGTTCTGTAACCGGTTTAAATATTGAAATTGAATCGCCCGATGTGGATTTTATTATGGGCAAAACGGCTTACATCGACAGCAAGCCGCTTCAACTTTCAACCAGCCTGCTTGCCGACCTCGACAGCATGAAATTTTTGTTTAAAACCGATGGATCGGAAATTAACGGCCTTCCACTCGCTGTTGATGGTGGTTTTGAATTGCCCGAAAAAGGCATGTTGTTCGATTTGAATTTTAGTGTCCCCAACATCGAAATGGATCAATTGCTGGCAATGTTGCCGGGAACCATGAAAAAGCAGGTTGAGAAAATGGATGTTTTGGGTATGGTGAATTTTAACGGTAAAATAGAGGGACTGAAACTGGAGAAGAATTTTCCGAAATTCGATATCCGGCTAAACGTGAAGGATGGGATTTTTAAATACCCCGATTTACCCGACGAAATTAAAATATCCGAGGCCAGCGCATCGTTGATAAAGCCACAAGGTTCAATGGATGAGATGGTTGTTGGCGTCGAAAAATTCAACATGAATGTGGCTGATAACCCGCTTAGCCTTCATGCAAAATTTAGCCAGATAACGAGTGACCCGTACATGGATGTAAAGGTTGATGGCACAATCGATTTGGCCACACTTACAAAAGTTTTTCCGCTCGATGGGATAACATTGAAAGGGTTGCTTAAGGCAGATGCTGCAATTAAAGGCAACTACTCATCGGTTAAGGCGGAAGATTACACCGCATTTTATTCGCGGGGAAAAATTGGCCTGAAAAATTTTAATTTTAAAAACAAAGCTTTGCCAAATGGTTTAATGATTGAAAATGCAGCTATTGAAATGCGAAACCAGGACTTGCGTATACGGGGGCTTGAAGGGAAATCGGGCAGAAGTGATTTCTCATTATCGGGCAGGGTTGCGAATTTTATTAACTATGCCTTGGGCGAAGGTGAATTGCAGGGTAGGCTTGTTTTGACATCAACCCTGATTGATGTGAATGAATTTATGGAAGGCAGGATCAAAACACCAAAAGAAAAAGGTGTTGGCGAAACGGCTGATTCAATTGCTGTTGAAGCGCAAAAGTCATTTAAATTGCCCGCCCGGATGCACCTTGTGTTTCAATCGCACATTGCAAGCCTGCTGTACGATAAACTTGATATAACTGCTTTTAAGGGGAAAGTGGTTTTGAAAGATCAGAAGCTGACCCTTTCGGGTGTTGGAATGAACCTGCTTGACGGAACACTTGGGCTTGACGGAGTCATTGTTGCCGACGGCAGGCCCGATCCCGCTCTGAATTTCGACCTGAATGTAAACGGGTTCGATTTGCCCACAGCGTGGCGCGATATTTCGCTGGTACAAAAATACCTGCCCTTTGCACAAAAAACCGAAGGCGAGTTTTCAACAGTTATGAATGTCAGTTCAAAATTGGGCAATAACCTGAAAATGATCCTTTCGGATATTACGGCTGAGGGGAATTTTTCAACAAAAGATGTTCAGCTAACCGATAACCGGTCCATTACGGCGTTGAATAAAGTTATTCAAACAAATAAGCTTGAAAACCTGAGACTTGACGATTGTGATTTCGATTTCGAAATAAAGAATGGAAACCTGAACCTGAAACCGTTTAATACCGCTTTTGCAAATCAGCCCCTAACCATATCGGGGAGTTACAACCTTGGCGGTACGCTCGATTTCAGGCTCGATGCCAATATAAAGAAACAAATCCTTTCGAAAAACATTCAGGAAATAATTGCCTACGTGCCGGGTCACGAGTCGATTAAAACCATCGATGTGGGCATTGATATTGATGGCGACATTAAAAAGCCCGATGTTAAAGTTGATGCAAACAAAATCAAAAACCAGGTTATTGAGCAGGTGAGAAAAAGCTCAAAGGATGAAATACGGGATGCCGCCAAAAAATTGTTCGATAAGTTTCTTAATTAGTCACATACAAACAGCCCGTCGCTAATGAGGTTTTGTGTTGTTTCTGCAATTTTCATTGCTTTTTTCAGGTATATCGGTATACTGTCGGCATGTTCGGTTTTATAAGCCCTGTTTGCTTTTGTGCCCGAATCAAACAATGAATTGTAGACGTTTGTGGCATACTCTCTTCCTTCGGGGCACGAACAATCAGACGAATAACTTTGTGCCAGTGTTGCCGAATATTTTGCATCTTCAATTTGAACCGTGGCCTGGCCGATCAACTTCTTTGTTTTGTCGGTCTCTTTTTCTTTCAGGGCTTTTTTGAAATACCGTATTGCCGATGATGTGTATGTGTCAACATCCTGCATCGACGATTGATAATCGTAGTTGCACTGTGCATGCAAACTGAGCGTTGTTATACAAGCAATAATGGTTATTATTAAAGGCTTCATTTTATTTTGATTTTTGATTGAGAATTTAAATGATTTTCCCATCATTTTTGGTTTTGATAAATTTAGGCGATTTTGACATTGATATCTTGTCCGTATTTAATGATTTCATTAACAATTGGATTCGTTTTCTCAAAATCTATTTCCCTGAATGGGTGAGGTTCAATACGACTATCAATTTTTCTACGCAGGCGCATTAAGTCCAGTTGAATGTCTATGAGGTTGTTGTAATCTTTTAAAATTACAGCAATATCAATATCGCTATCTTCATTGTAATTGCCTTTTGCATATGAACCAAAAAGTATAATTTTTACAAAATCATATTTTTCTTTAACGACATCGGCATATTTTGCTGCAATATTTAAAGCATCTCTTTTATCCATTTCCTTATTGTTTTTATTCTTTCAATCCTGATTTTGGTGTAATTAGGAGTACACAATTTCTGAAATTCTTTTTTATAATCGTCGTATCTTGCATTTAAATTAAAAGAAGTGATTTCATCCAGCCAATCAGAATATTGATCGGTCAATTCCAATCCGATTAATTCACCTAATCTATACAAGTTATGTGTATAAGGAGCGTGTTTATTAAATTTCTTAACGTACAATGCTTTTAGCAATTTTTCTGTTGAAATATGTCCAAGAAACAATGACCATCCGAATGATTTGGAATTATATAAAGTCAACATTGTTTCAAAATCATCATTTGATGTTTCAACCCAGTGTTTTACAATTTTATCAACGTCAATATTTATGTTTCTATCAGTCATACCTGGCATTTTTCAAAATTCAAATATAACACTTTTTAAGTCATTTAATTACCACGAAAAGATTCGTTTCTGTTGATTTAGTTTTAGCGTATTATTGGTTTTTTCCGGCCCAAACAATCTCATCAATACAATTTACAGCCCCGGCTATAATTGAATAATCCCGGCCGATTTCTTCAGGCAAAAGATTGAGAACAATTGGGTGACCGTTCAGGTCAACAACTTTTCCGCCCGCTTCTTCTATCAGCAGGCTGGGGAAGGCGATGTCCCAAATTTTGCTGAAGAGGTTAACAGTTGCCCCAAGTTTTCCTTCGGCAGTGTACAAAAAATCGACCAGTGAATTGGTTGAACGTACATTACGACTGTTGTTAACCAGGTAGCGGAAAATTTCCAATCCTTTGCCAAGATATGCCGCATCGGGGGTTGCATCGGTCGAGAATGCCGTTAACTGGTCTTCGATTGCCGCGTTGCAAACATTTATCCTGCAGTTATTGAGGAACGCACCGGCGTTCTTTTCAGCAAAATAAATTTTTTTTTGAACCGGAAGGTATGCGCCCCCCATAACGGGTTCAGCCTTTTCGAAAAGGGCAATAAGTACGCCAAACCAGGGCAGCCCGGCAGCAAAGTTCGATGTGCCGTCAAGCGGATCCACAACCCATGTATATTGTGATGCATTGTTGATAAAACCGCATTCTTCCGATAAAACATTATGTCCGGGGTATGTTTGGCCGATAATATCAACTATACGCTTTTCGCAGGCCTCATCGATTGGCGTTACAATGTTGCTGATCGATTCCTTTTTCCTGATTTGATTATCTTCATTTAAAGCTTTCAGTTGAATTTCACCGGCAACTTCAAGCGCTTCAAACAACGTATTTTTTAAACGGGACATAAAATTTACTTGTTTGTTTTAATAGTTAAACGAAGTTAGTGAATCATTCGTATTGCCGACTAAACATTTGTGCTCGAAATGAAAACATATCTTTTATTGTTTCGTGTCGGGGTAGGGATCGATGTGCGAAAAATAAATTAGTTTTAAAATCATAAACGCGTATATGGCGACATGTACTCCAACCAAGATGGGGAAGCAACATTTAAAGTGCCCAAAAATACCGAATACCTTTGGCTCGTTGTTACTGGTGCCCCAACCGAACACTGGATACACAAAAGAAGCAGGCGGGGGGAGAAGAGAGGCGACGAGCAGTGGCCTTACAAAATTAAGTTATCGGGAACATCGCCTGATGAGTCGGTATTATAGGAAAAACTGTTTTGCTTTTTTGTAGGTAGAAGTGTTATTGGTTGTTGTTTTTTAGGACTTTGCGGCTTATTTGAGTCCCGTCTTCTTTCGTGAATACAAGCAAATACAACCCTTTCGGCTTACCAGTTTTTAATAATGTTGATTTCTTCGGAATAGCTTGTAACAAAGTAGGCATTAAACCACAAGTCGCCGCCGCCCCACATGCCGCCCCAGCTCCAGCCACTTTCACCTTCAAAAAGTTCTTCCCATTTTTCAAAGTGTCTTTCCTTGGCCTCGTCAAGCATTGCGGCATATTTGTCGATGAACGAAAAAAGGTATGCTTCGCTCAAAATATTTTCCCTTAATTCAAGGTAGCGGCATTTAACGGCATTGATAAAATTGGGATCCTGTATTAAGCGTTTCCATATGGCCGGGGTGGGATTGGTTTCGCAACCGTCAAAAACCCATGAATCAATTTTGTTGCCGTTGCAAAAGTTGCATATCCCGAATGCCAGGTTGTAATCCCAAACCGATCCTGCGAACAATTTGCCTCCCGATCCGTCGGTTTTTTGCTTTTCCTTGTAGAAATAGGCGCTGCGCTTGAAACCGTCGGCGTTTAAGCTTAATTCCGTGTGAATGAAATAGTCGATGAATGATTCGACATCGATGTATTTTGAATACCCGTTAACCGGATCATCGAAATTGTCTGACTGGATTACAAGTTCAACCGTATCGATGTAATTACGTATATATGCTTTTTGGCTTGGTTGAAACTGAGTGAACTGTTCCCCCTTAGCTCGATGCCAACGTGCCCGTTATAATTGTAATTTTCATCATCAATTGCGTTCCTTTCCCCCTCCCCGTTAAATATTATTTTCATATCGGCGGTTATTTTGGGTTCATCGGGAATTTCCTGCCCGTTTGTATTTATCAGTACAATGGGCAGGTTTGACGATGTAAACATGTTTTGTGCAAGTAGTTGTAATGAAAACAACAGGCAGAAAATGGTTATGGTGGCATTTTTTATCATGAATTGTAAAAGTAAATATTTTCGAAAAGAACAATTTGAATGAAATGAACGATTATGTTCAATCATGTCGCATTGTTGTGTTTTACCGATATTGCAAAAAAAAGCCGTTAAAGCTCAATGGCCACCGGGCAATGATCGCTCCCCATCACATCGCTTAATATTAAAGCATTTTTAACTTCAGGCAAAAACCTTTCGCTGACTAAAAAGTAATCGATCCTCCAGCCAATGTTTTTGCCGCGTGCCCCGGCGCGGTAGCTCCACCACGAATAGGCATCGGTTTTAACGGGATAAAAGTGGCGGAAGGTGTCAACCAGTCCGTTCTGGGTGAAACGGTCCATGCCGTCGATCTCTTCCTGCATAAAGCCGGCCGATTTGTTGTAATTGGCTTTCGGGCGGGCCAGGTCAATGTCGGTGTGGGCCACGTTAAAATCACCGCAAACAACAACGGGTTTTGTTACTTCAAGTTTTTTCAGGTAGTTGAAAAAAGCCAAATCCCACTTCTGGCGGTAGACCAATCGCTTTAACTCGCTGCCCGAATTCGGTACATACACGGTTACCAGTAAGAATTTTTCAAATTCGGCACAAATTACCCGGCCCTCGTTATCGTGTTCTTCAATGCCGATATCGTAAGTTACATTTATCGGTTTTGCTTTTGAAAGTATGGCTGTTCCCGAGTATCCTTTTTTTTCGGCTGAATTGGAAAAGATGTGGTACCCGTTAACCGGCGAAAGCGTTTGGGCAACCTGGTTTTGGTCGGCTTTCGTTTCCTGAAGGCAAAGCACATCGGGGGCTAATGCCTCAAAGTCGGCAAAAAAGTTTTTTTTGGCAATAGCACGAATGCCGTTTACATTCCATGATATAAGTTTCATTTTCAGATTATTCGTTAAAACTTTTGTTTTGTAAATTGCTTTAAAACCCAAATTCGATTATAAATTAAATGAATTCAATTTTTATATTCAAATGAAACGAGCAGGGAGTCTGTTTTTTCTTTATCCATTAAATCCTAAATCTACTACACTTATTCATTGATGAGGGACGTAAAATAGGTAGTTTATTAAACCACACGATTAATACACATTATTTCAGTAAATTGGGAGAATTTGGAGGCCTGCCATAATTCGTCAAATTAGAATGTTGTGGTGAATGAAGAATGCTGGACAAGTTATTTAAAGCTAAACCATCTATGTTATGAAAAAAATGATTCATCGAATATTACTACCGGTTTTCTTTTTCTGTATTTTCAATCAAAGCCCGGTTGTTAGCTTCTCCCGAACAAATGATTGTGTAAATCAGGAAGCGAAATCGTTGTTAGAATATGATTTTCCTGCCTTACCTAAAGGGAACTTAGGCCGGCAAACGGACTCACTGGCCCTGGTGGCACTTTATAATTCAACAAATGGAGCCGAATGGAATGTGAAATCATTGTGGTTGAAGCCGGGGACAACTGTTGATGACTGGTTTGGAATAACATGGGGAATTTTAAGATTAAATGAAATTCACCTGTCAAACAACAATCTTATTGGCTCATTGCCCGTCGATCTGGAGGATGCTGCTTTTGTAAATACAGCCGATTTCGAAAATAATACCTTACGGGGCGATATCCATATTAACTTTTCCAATTTGAGTAACCTGAGCTTATATCTTGCAGGGAACAAGTACACCTTTTACGATTTTGAGAATGCGGGCCTGCACCCCGACAGTTTAATGGATTTTTCATACGATTCTCAGGACACTGTTTTTGATTTATTGTACAATGGTGCAGATAATGTATTAACCGTGTTGGACGGGAAAGCTGACAGTAGCACATATCAATGGTATTTTGACAATAGCATAATGACCGGTGAAACAAATGATACATTATACCCGGTAAGTAGCGGTGATTATTTCTGTTTGGTAAACAGTACGGTGTTTACACTGCTGGAGCTTTCGAGTGATACCATTGAGTATGTTGAAGAAATAGTTGCCGATTCCATGGCTTTGGTTGCCCTTTACGATTCTACAAACGGTGCAGGCTGGAATCATACCGACAATTGGCTTACCGGGCCAGTTAACTCCTGGTATGGGGTGACCGTAACCAATGACAGGGTAACATCTCTTGCTCTTTCAAGTAATAATCTTACAGGTTGTTTACCACCTCAGATAGGAGAATTAACTTGTCTTACTTCATTGTCGATGAGTAGTAATAACTTAACTGACAGTATTCCATCGGAGATTGGTGATCTGGATAGCCTGGAATATCTCTATCTTTCTTCGAATCAGCTTTCAGGGGAGATACCTGCATCTATAGGGAATCCGGATAGTTTAAGGAAGATATCTTTATCCTCAAATCAATTATCAGGTGAGATCCCCTCATCTTTGGGGAACCTGGAAGCACTTGAGTGGTTGTTGTTAAGTGACAATCAATTGACAGGGAGTATTCCAACCGAGCTGGGCAACCTCAATTCGCTGGAACAGCTTAAATTGGGATCCAACCAGCTTACAGGCAGTATTCCTTCTTCATTGAGTGGTCTCACAAATCTTACCGAGCTTTCATTATCCGATAACCAACTTTCCGGGTCTATCCCAACTGCTTTGGGGAGCATGGCGCAATTAGAGACACTCTATTTATCACAAAATGAACTATCCGGTTCCATCCCTTCAGAATTGGGAAATTTGACTAATCTGATTTACCTGAATCTGTATCAGAATCAATTAACAGGTTCCATTCCAACTTCGCTGGGCAGTTTAACAAACCTGACCCATTTGCAGTTGTATAGCAATGATTTAACCGGCAAAATCCCTGCTGAAATTGGGGATATGACGAGCTTGGTCTACCTGGCATTATATAATAACCAATTAAGTGATACAATACCTTCTCAAATAGGTAACCTGGCTAATTTGCAGTTTTGTTTTTTGTATAGAAACCAGCTAAGCGGATCCATCCCCGCCAGTATTGCCGGTATGTCCAGCCTTGGACAATTTTATGTTTACGAGAACCATCTTTCAGGAATTATTCCATTTAACTCGGGCAGAGTTGCCAGCTTGAGATATTCACTTAGTGACAATTACTTTACATTTAAAAATCTTGAGGATTCTGGTATCGATCCCGATGATTTTGCATATTTTGGTTACGATCCGCAGGATACAATACTGAGCACTGAATACATCGATCAGTTAACCAGTGTTACCGTTCTGGATGGTAAGGCAAGTAATAATACCTACGAATGGAGGTTTAAAAATACGGTCATTACCGGAACGGTGAATGATACCATCCCTGTGGACGATCTGGGGGATTACCGTTGCTACGTGAGCAATACTTCCTATCCTGATCTGACCCTGTATTCATACAGTTATAGCTATGAGGATTCGGTCAGGCGCGATTCAACCGGATTGGTTGCTTTATACAATGCCCTGGATGGTGACGCCTGGACTGACAATACAAACTGGCTGAACGGCCCTCTTGATACTTGGTTTGGTGTAACTATTCAGAATGAACGTGTTAAAGAAATCAACCTTTCAGGAAACAACCTGGTCGGCGAAATCCCCGATCACGTTGGTTATTTCTCACGGATGGATACACTTGACCTTTCCAATAATGATATTGAAGGTGAAATCCCGTTCAATATTTCAAAAGCTGATCAATTAGAGTATTTGTCTTTGGCCAATAACAAATTGCAAGAACATAATATTTGGGGAATACAATACGTGGATTCCCTGCGCCATCTTTTTTTACAGAATAACAGGCTTTCCGGAACATTGTATATCGAAACTGACAGGCAGGAGTTGCTGAATATTCATATTGAGCATAATAAATTTTCATTTGAGGATTTAGAGGATTCCCAGTTATTCACTGACAGCCTGATGTCTTTTACTTACAATCCGCAGGATACAGTAATTGAACTTTTATATACACAACACAATAATACACTGACGGTTATCGATGGAAAATCCGACAGTACTACTTACCAGTGGTATTTCGATGATGCCGTACTGGCAGGAAGTACAAATGATTCCATTGCTCCGGTTGACATGGGGGACTATCACTGCCTGATTAACAGTACACTTTATCCATCGCTAACACTGACTTCCGACACATTCGAATATGTGAATTATTATACAATTGACTCCCTTGCTCTCGTTGATATTTACAACAACACCAACGGATCAGCGTGGAGTGTAAATACCAACTGGCTCACAGGTAATGTCGATACCTGGTTTGGGGTGAAAGTTGAAGACGACAGGGTTACGGGGCTAACTTTGCCCGGAAATAATTTAACGGGTACCCTGCCCGAAGCGTTGGGTGATTTACAGGCTTTGGATACCTTAAACCTGGCACGCAACGCAATTAGCGGAAATATTCCCGGACCTCTGGAGCACATGGACAGTCTGATCTACCTGGGCTTAAATGATAATAATCTGGAGGGTAATATCCCGGCAGCCATAGCCGATATGCAGAACCTGCTGGTACTAAACCTCGATTCCAACCGCCTGGTTGGCACAATTCCGATTGATCCGGCACGGGATGAGTTCCTGGATCTTTCGGTTGTGTTCAACCAGTTTACCTTTACCGATTTTGCCGATTCAAATATCGACCCCGCAAATTTGAACAGTTTCACATATGCCCCCCAGGATACAGTTTGGGCTATTGGCTTTGTTGAGGCATGGAATAAAGTCTGGGTAAAGGATGACAAGGAGGGAAACAACAGATATCAATGGTATAACGATGATGGCCCCATTCCGGGGGGCGAAGCTGAAAACGATACCCTTAGCCCTTATGACGACGGGGAATATTTCTGCATAGTTCATAATACTGTATACCCCGCCCTTGGAATCTGGTCCGACACCCTTGATTATTACAATTATTTACGGCATGATTCCCTGGCGCTTGTGGAATTTTACGATTCGACTAATGGCGCAGGTTGGACAAATAATACCAATTGGCTTAGCGGACAACTCGATGACTGGTATGGAGTTGTGTTGGATGGCAGACATGTAACCGAATTGGTTTTAACAAATAATAACCTGACAGGTTTTATTCCGCAGGAAATAGGAAATCTGAATAACTTGGAAAAATTGCGACTTTATGTGAATCAGATAACCGGATCAATTCCAGCAGAGATAGGTAACTTGAGCAGTCTGGAGTATTTACAGTTGGATCGCAATCAATTATCCGGAACAATCCCGTCTGAAATTGGCAATTTGAGTTTATTAATCAGGCTTGATTTAAGTACCAATCAATTATCTGGCAGTATTCCTTCTCAGATTGGGAATTTAGATAGTCTTGAAACACTTTATTTAACTAATAATCAGATTTCCGGAAGTCTTCCCCCTGAAATTGGGGATATGGATAATCTTGAGAAATTGTATTTAATGGGTAATCAACTTTCGGGTAACCTCCCTCCTGAAATTGGGAATTTATCCAAGCTGGAAAGTATGTATTTGTATGAAAACCTGTTTACCGGGAATATACCCTCTGAGCTTGGGCAATTAAGTAACGTGGAGCGGTTTTATTTGCATGATAACCAGTTGGAAGGACCTATCCCTTCTGACCTGGGAAATCTGGCAAGTTGTTTTGACCTAAGGCTTGCGGATAATAAACTGACAGGTAGTATTCCATCAACATTCGATCAATTCAGAAGTGATATAAGCCTCGATTTAAGTGGAAACAGGCTAAGGGGTACTATACCATTTAATTCCGACAGCATTTTTGGACAAACCTATAAAATCTGGGATAATAAATACACCTTTACCGACCTTGAAAACTCGGGTCTTAACCCCGATGATTTTAACTGGTTTGCCTACGAACCGCAGGATACAGTTTTTGAATTGATTTACAACGATACCGAGAAGATTTTTACAGTAAGCGATACAAAAGCAAGCCACAATCACTATGAATGGTATATAGGTTTTCATTTACAGGAAGGAGAAACAAATGATACCCTTGCATTACAGGACGATGACGGGTACTATCATTGTATTGTGAAAAATACCCTGTTTCCTGATTTAGGAATCCATAGTGATACCATTGAATATGGGGGGAACCAGCTTGCGGATTCCCTGGCACTGGTGACCCTGTACGATTCCCTCGACGGAGCGAACTGGACTGATAACAGTAACTGGCTGACAGGCCCCCTATATACATGGTATGGTATTCAATTGCAAAGTGATGACAGGGTAGAGAGAATTCAATTGGGCATTAATAATTTGGTTGGAGAATTGCCACCACAAATAGGCGATTTAACCAAACTCGAATGGCTAACTCTTTCAGGGAATTCCATTAGCGGTGAAATTCCTGACGAAATCGGCAATTTGAAAAATTTAATCAATCTTAATCTTTACAATAATGATCTGGAAGGTGATATTCCTGCGGTTATATATAACCTGGATAGCCTAACTTATCTTACCCTGGGCTTGAACCATAATCTTACAGGTACGATACCTGTTGAAATTGATAACCTCAGTAAGCTTATTACTTTAGATCTACGCTATAATCAGCTTTCAGGTTCGATGCCATCCACTATTGGAAATTTGAGTAAATTAACAGAATTAAACTTAGCCAATAACAATCTTTCGGGGAGTTTGCCTACACAAATAAACAACTTAAGAATACTTGAAACATTGCACCTTGAAGGAAATTCATTTGATGGACAAGCAGGCATATTAAAACACAATGACTCTTTAACTTACATAAACCTTGGAAATAATCAATTCGTTGGCAGGGTACCCTACAACGAGGAATATCATTTGAGGCAATCACTTTACGTAAACGATAACAAGTTTACCTTTTCTGATTTGGAATGGGCAGGTGCCTACCCCGATAGTCTGAAATTATTGCACTATATTAATCAGGATACAATAATGGGACTTAATTTTACTGAAGACGACTCAATGCTGTGCGTATTAAATGGGAAGTCAGACAGCATTACCTATCAATGGTTTATGGGCGGAGTTGAAATGAATGGGGAAACCAATGATACGCTTCATGTTGTTACACCCGGAGAATACAATTGTGTTCTGAACAACACCTTATACCCCTTGCTAACCCTTTATTCCGATACTATACAACTCGATTTAATAACTGTTGAGGATAATCTACAGATCTCCGATATGATTGTCAGCGATGGAGAATCGGAATGTTTTAATGCGTATGATACCGTTTTTGTGGCAGGCGATGGGACTGATGTGATTTTTGAAAATGGTTCAACGGTAAACATCATTGCCGGCGGTTCAATTTTTCTGTTACCCGGTTTTCATGCCCAACCAGGTTCGTATGCCTATGCCTGGATCACGACCGACGGAACTTTCTGTGACGCATTGCCCGAATCGGCTACAACTGTTCTTGCTTTGAAAGAATCGGAACCTGAAGGAACAATGCCTCAGATGAAATCTGAAAAAGAACCTGCAGATCCAAAATCTGGAACAGTTACAGTTTGCTCGATGAAGGTATATCCAAATCCCAATTCGGGTATGTTCAATGTTGCCTTTACCGGAGTAGACCATGAAATGCAGATTTTAATTTACAATGCATTTGGCCAGAAAGTATTCCAGGGCGAATCATTCGAATCACTGACCCCAGTTCATTTATCGAAAATTAAAAAAGGATTTTATTTTGTAGTCGGGTATGATGATAGTCAGAGATTTGTGCAAAAGGTGATTGTTGAGTAGACATTCAAAGCCTGATACAACGACAGCCCTTTTACAAGTTAGTTTTTGGTTTTTGACAAACGGAAAAGTTACAGCCGTTTGAATAATAATGCTATACTTGTTAATCTTTTTTACATCTTAGATTGTTGTACGTTTTTATTTGCTGTAAAACGAACAGTTTTGTAGCGGAAAATAATTACAGATGAAAACTTTTTTGCCTTTTATTATTTTGCTGGTTGTATTGGGGATATTTACAGGGGCCATAATATACTTGTCGAGGCGTATGCAATTTTATTTCTCCACCAGTCACACAGGTGGTTGGTATGGATTGTTTTCATTCCTGGCAATTTTTATGATAGCTGGCCTTTTTGCCCTGTCGAACACAACAAACGCTTTCTTCAGTGTGATTTACAAAGCAGCAGCTATAACCATGGGATTCATGCTTTACCTGTTAATGGTAATGCTTTTAACCGATTTGGTTAACCTGGTTTTTAAAATTTCCCCCAGGTTATTGGGCATTACAGCACTAGTTTTGACTTCGTTGCTCGTGGCAGGTGGCATTATTAATTCGTACATTATCCGAACAACCATACAGGACATCACCGTTAATGGACTAAAGAATGAGGTTAAAGCCATTCATCTTTCAGATATTCATGTTGGCCATTTCAGGGGGAAAACCTGGGTGAAACGGATCGTGGAAAAAACAATAGCCGAAAAACCCGATGTTGTTTTTATTACAGGTGATTTTTTCGACGGGACAATCAATCTGAAACAGGAAGTGCTCGAGTCGTTTAAGGAAATCAAAGTCCCTGTTTATTTTGTTGAAGGGAATCACGATGGCTACACGGGAGTGGAAACAATTAAAAAATACCTTCGCAAAGCAGGAGTGATTGTTTTGGAAAATGAAGTGACGCATTGGAATGGGCTACAAATTGTGGGCTTAAATCACCTCTCTCCGAATGCAGAATCCTTCAATATGCATGCTGCGCATCCGCTCACTATTGCTGAAGTATTTCCCAGGCTGAAAATTGATTCTGAAAAACCTGCGATTCTTTTACACCATAGCCCCGGAGGGATAGATATTGCCAACAAGTATGGCATCGATTTGTATCTTAGCGGGCATACGCATGGCGGGCAACAGTTCCCCATTACACTTATTAATGAGTTGCTTTTTAAATACAACAGGGGACTCGATGCATACAGGGATACAAAAATATTGGTTTCGGAAGGGCTGGGAACTTTTGGCCCTCCGTTAAGAATCGGAACAAAAAGTGAACTAATTAGCATCACGCTTAAACCTGATCAGGATTGATGACACTTCTAAAGGTATCATAGCTGGTCTGAATTTAGTACGTTTATTGAAATTTATATAATTTACACAAAACAGTATATGAGTAAAGAGTGGACAACAACAAATATTCCCTATTTGTCGGGGAAAACAATTATTGTAACCGGCGGGAACAACGGTCTTGGTTACGAATCGGTTAAGGCATTTGCGTTAAAAGGGGCAAAAGTGATTTTAGCATGCCGGAACCTTGAAAAAGGGAATAAGGCTAAATTTGATATTGCGAAAGAAAACCCCGCCGGGGAAATTCGGGTAATGCACCTCGATTTGGCTAACCTTGCCTCGGTGAATGAATTTGCAGCAGCGTTTAAAAAAGAATTTAAAGGGCTCGATGTGCTGCTAAATAACGCGGGTATCATGGCTACACCAAACTTCAAAACAGCCGATGGTTTTGAAGCCCAGTTTGGCACCAACCACCTGGGGCATTTTGCACTAACGGGTTTGTTGCTTGAGGTGCTGAAAGCCACGCCCGGTTCGCGCGTAGTGAACGTGAGTAGCCTGGCACATAAAGGGGGTAAAGTGGATTTCGGCGACCTGATGTTTGCGAACAATCGAAAATTTAAACCCATGCGTGCTTATGGGCAGTCGAAACTGGCCAACCTGTTGTTTACCTATGAGTTGCAGCGATATTTTGAAGTAAATAATATTGGCAGCATTGCCGTGGCTGCACACCCTGGTGGTTCAAATACCCGACTGGCCGGGCATTTGGAGGATGGCTGGTTTATAACACAGGTTTCGAAAATTGCCCGTGGTGCCATGCAAAGTGCTGCAAAGGGAGCCTTGCCACAAATAAGAGCTTCGGTTGATCCCGATGTGAAGGGCGGAGAATATTATGGCCCCGCCGGTATGGGCGAACTGTTTGGTTACCCGGTTTTGGTAAAATCTTCCGCTGCATCGCACAATGTTGACGATGCCAAAAGGTTGTGGTCTGTTTCCGAAAAACTTACAGGTGTTTCTTATTAAGCCTGATTATTCAATTTTAAATTGTAATAAAACCGCAAATAAGTATCAGGATTTTTCTTTTCATGGTTTTAATTTTTAAGTGCTTGAAAAAGTTGTGCATGATATTTTCACCCCCAAATCACCTGCCAGCTGGCGGGGACTTTTTGTTTGTGCATATTTTGCATTATCGTTCATTTAATATTCTGTCCCAGTCCTCCCCTTTCCGCGGACGCTGTAGCTACCCTGCGGAGGCGCCGGGGAGTTAGAGGGGGCTTCTATTCATACCTTAACGCCTCCATCCCGATACGCTTCGCTATCGGGGATCTTCGCATTACGTTTATTCATAACGTAATGCTTCGACAGGGTTTCTTGTTGCAGCACGCCAGCTCTGCCAACTTACAGTCAGCAATGCAATTCCCAAAGCAATTACTCCTGCCAATGCAAAAAGCCACCAGTTGAGGGCCGTTTTGTAGGCGAAGTTTTGCAGCCAGTTGTGCATAATATACCAGGCAATGGGTATAGCTGCCATGAACGCAAAAAGAATCCATATCAAAATATCTTTATTCAGGGTTGCCATTACTTCAGAAATTTTTGCCCCGTTAACTTTTCGTACGCCAATTTCTTTTGTACGTTGTTTAACCATGAAAACCAGCATGGCCCATAATCCCATACACGAAATGAATATGGCCATAACCGAGAAGAAAACCATTTGGTTTCTCAGTTGTTGTTCGCCTTTGTACAAGCGGGCAAAATCGTTGTCGAGAAAGAAATGTTCGTAAGGGAAACCGGGATTTAACGAGGTGACGGTTTTTTCAATAAATTTCAGTGTATTGTCAATATTCCCGGGTGCCAGCTTTATAAAAATGTATTTCATTTCGTCGTATCCCATTTCCGGAATAAACATCAGCGGTGTGATTTCACGGTTTAATGGTTTAAAATGAATATCTTTTATGATTCCGCCTACCTGCACTTTAAGCTCGTCTTCAGGGTATAACAAATGTTTGTTTAACGCGCTGCCATTTGGCGATATCATGTGTGCAAACGTTTCGTTGATTACTACCCTGGGTATTTCCGATTCAAAATAGTTCCCTTCAGCCATTTTAATTTCAAAAGTTTCCTGAAAGTGGTCATCGGTTTCTATATACGTAATTTGCGGATCGAATTCGGCTTCCTTGCCTTCCCATTCCCAGCCACCGCCATTCCAGTATATCCCGATTGGTGAACGCGATGCACAGGTAGCGTTTATAATGGACGTGTTTCGGCATAGTTCTTCACGTAGTATGTCCCTTTTTTCAGTCAAATCGCCTTCGAGGTGTACATAAACCAACTGATCTTTATTGAACCCCAGGTTTTTATTGCGGAGGTACGATAACTGTTTGTTCGTAGTTAAAAGGCAAATGATTAGAATGATGGCCATGGCAAATTGAAGCGTAGTGAAAACAACCCGCAGTTTTTTTACGCTTATTTGTTCTTTTATGTTGTTTCTGATCGCGTTAACAGGTGAAACGTTTTTAATGGCCAATCCGGGAATAAGCCCCGATAATACCGATATAATTACAGCTACCAGCAGTACGATGATTATCGAGTATACATTAATCATGGAACCGCCGGTCAATGGTTTCCCCAGCAATTGAAACAGGAAAGATGAACTTGCCAGAGTAATGCCGATGGCAATGAAAATGGAGATGGTGCACAGAAAAAGCGCTTCAAAAATCAGTTGGGTGAAAATTATGCTGTTGGTTGCGCCGCTAATTTTTTTAACACCGATATTCCTGATTCGTACAAATGCTTCGGCCGATTGGAGGTTAATAAAATTGAGACATACCAACGAAAGGATTACAAAAGCGATCATACCCATCATTTTCACATTTTTTTTATGCCCCCATGCCTGTAGGTATAAATTTTTGAAGGGATATAAATACGATTGTTCCCTCGATCCGGGATTTGATTGTTGAATGCGCTTAAGCAAGCTCTTGTTTAATTTCTCCAAATCGACATTATCGCTCAATAATACATAGTTCTGAAAACTTAAATTGTACCATGTATCCAAATGGCCTTCACCGTATAACTCTTCAATAAGTTGTATGGGCATCCAAACATCGAAATTCAGGGAAGAGTTATCGGGGATATCATCAAAGACAGCTACAATTGTAAAAAGGTCATCGTTGTTGATTTTGATGCTTTTCCCGACCGGGTTTTGTTTGCCAAAATACTTTTCGGCATATTCACGGCTTAAGGCAATGATTTTGGTTTCGTTGGTGTTTTGTGGAATATTGCCGTTGCTAATTGGAAATGAAAAAATATTGAACAAATTGGGATCGGTTAACTGAACCTGTTCGAACATTTTTTTGCCTTCGTTGTCAAAGAGCATTCGTAATGTGCCATTGTAAACAAGGGCCGCATCCTTCACTTCGGGGTATTCGGTACGAAGCGCTTCGGCCATGGCAGGAACCGATTGATTCCAGCCCAATCCTTCTTTAACCGCTTGGTCATAAGTAAATACACAGTAAATATCATCAATGTTTTCATGAAATTGATTGTAATTCAATTCTTCACGAATAAAAAAGATAATCGAAATAAGGACTGCAAACCCTACAGACAATCCAATAACATTGATGGCAAACGAGCGTTTGTTTTTCAGTGCAGTACGAATCGACGAGTAAAAAAATTGTTTTTTCATGGCTTAGTTATTTAAGAATTCCCTTAATTCCATATCTTTAGGTTTAAGTATTCTGCGATTGATTTACATTTTGTATTTTTGAATAAATAATATTTACAGATGTTACTAAATGAAAGAATAACGCTGGAGCCTGACAAAAGGAGCGGCAAACCCTGCGTGAGGGGAATGCGGATAACCGTTGCCGATGTTTTAAGTTACCTTGCTTCAGGGATGAGTTTTGAAGAAATTCTTGACGATTTTCCTTATCTTGAGAAAGAAGATATCCTTGCATGTTTGAGTTATGCTGCAAACAAAGAAAAGATTGAACTTTGTGCGTAATGAAACTTCTCTTTGACCAAAATTTATCTCCAAAGCTTGCAGGATTTTTTTCTGAAAAATTCGATGAATCAAAACATCTGCAGGACATAGACCTTGATTCGGCAAAGGATTCTATCGTATGGGAATTTGCCAGAAAAGAAGGATTTACTATTGTAACTAAAGACAATGATTTTAATGAATTGGTGACCTTTTTCGGGTTTCCACCAAAGGTTATTTGGATTCGCAGAGGTAATTGTTCCACAAATGCTATTAGAGAGTTACTCATTTCTAATATTGAGAAAATAAAAGCTTTCATGTCAGATTCATCTAATGGAATTTTAACATTTTATTAGTCACTGATTAATTTTTTTTTACTCATTCAAATTATGTAGTTGCCTAACTGCCCTGATAGTTGGCGGGGGAGTTAGTTTTATTCATAACGTAATGCATCAATCCCGATACACTTCGTTATCGAGGATTTCATCACTCATATCTGAGTGCCTCAACAGGATTTCGTGTTGCAGCTTTCCACGATTGTAACGAAACTGTAAGCATTGCAATGGCTATTGCCAACAAGCCGGTCAGGCCAAATACCCACCAGCTTAATGCTGTTTTATAGGCAAAGTTTTCGAGCCACTTGCTTATTCCGTAATATGCAACGGGTGTGGAAATAACAAATGCAATAAGTATCCAGCCCAAATATTGGGTGTTGTGTGCCCGGATTAGTTCGGTAATGGTAGCTCCGTTAATTTTCCTGATTCCGATTTCTTTTGTCTTTTTAACCAAATTTAGACTCACAAACCCGATTAATCCCATTGTTGAAACAACCAGTGCAATAATTGAAAAGAAACCAATAGTGCCCATCTGTTTTTCTTCTTTTTTGTAAAAATTGGCGTTCCGGTCTTCCATTACTTCATATTCCATGAAATACCCGGGTGATATTTCTTGGCAAACACCCCTGATGTATTCGATGACTTCATTGTTCCTGCCATTCGTTTTAACAAGCAAATAGGGGTAGTTTTTTGCCTGAAGTGCAATAAAAACCGGTTCAACAGGGCGGTGTAGCGAGTGAAAATGAAAGTTTTTAACAATGCCTATTACATCGAACGGGCCAACCTTGTCTCCCACTTTTACATTGTATTTTTTTGCTGCTGCTTCATTCAAAATAAAATTTTCAGCAAATCCCTGGTCTGTTTCATTAAATGTACGTCCTTCAACAACAGGTATGTTCAACATTTCAATTATTCCACGCCCAACCACCAACGCTTCCTGTTCTTTGGCTTTGTCGGTTTCGGGATCCCTGTATGAGAAATTCAGAAAATTATCACTTGGTGGAATGGTAAACGAAGTAGGACGGCAATCGATAACATTCGGGTTTGATTGAATTTGGTTCTTCAGGTATTCGGCCTGGTTCATCATTTCATTGTTGTTAATGTTGATTGCTATGAGGTTGGATATTGAAAGTCCAAGGTCTTTGTTAAGCGAATACTTATATTGTTTATACATAAGCAGAAAACTTGATGAAAGCAGGATGAATACGATGAACTGTACAATAACAAGCGATCCATTTAAAATTGCGTATTTACCTCTTTTCATAATTCTTTTTTGAAACAATGCTGCAGGATTAACCGATGACACAAATAAACCCAGGTATAACCCGGCACTAATGCCGGTTATTAATGTTACAATTATTAGTGCTGTAATGTAGGGCCATTGCATAAAAAGGCTTAGCGATAAATCTTTTTGAAAAAGGTTGTTAAACAGCGGCATCATAATCCATACAAACAGCATGGAAGGAATGAGGCTGATAAAAGCAATGCTGACCGATTTGAAAATTGAATCGAAAAGGATTTGTTTCTTTGAGGCACCGTTAACCTTCCTGCAGGCTATTTCGTTAATCGACAGGTTGTTGTCGGAATTAGAAATAAGGATAAAGTTTATGATGGCAACCAATAAAATGAGGAAAGCAATGCCCATGAATATTTTCAACGAAGCGAGCTGATTGGATAGAAACGAATCGGTTCCATTTAATTCGCCCGAGTGCAAATACATTTTTGAAATTGGTTGAAGCCAGATTCCTTTTTCTGGATTTTCTTCGCGGTGCTTGAGTGCAATCTGTTCCATTTTTTCTTCAACCGATGCGGCATTTGAGTTTGAGTGAAGTAACACAAAGGTGCTGAATTCATTATGATCCCATGATTGAAGGTAATCCACTTCATTTTTAGAATCACTCATGCCAACCATGTAAGTTAAGTCAGTCATAAGTGAAAAAGCATTATCAATATTGCTTATAAAATCGGATTGTATTGTTGAATAGGATGGGAAATTATCAAAAACACCGCTTATTTGATAGTTCATTATTCATTGACCAACAGCCAGTTCTATGCTTTCACCAACCGGATTGCTGTTTGGAAAATATTTTTCAGCGATGTGTTCTGAAATAATAACTGAATTTGGATCATTAAGCTGATTTTTTCTTAGTCCGTTTAACAGGTTAATATCAAAAACATCGAATAAAACAGGATCGGCAAAAATAATTTTATCCTCTTTAATGAATTGATGCCCTTTTTTAATTTTAATATTTTCCAAACCGAATAACCGGCACACTTCTTCCACGTCAGGAATGTTGTTTTTATAAGCTTCGCCCATTGCATAATAGGTTTTGCTGTTGTTCCCGTCAATTAGTCTATATATCCTCGACGATTTTTCATGGTACGTATCAAACGAAAATTCATGAATGAGATAGGTGGTCATAAGTATGACACAACCCAGGCCAATGCCTAATCCCAACAAATTAATAGTGGTGTAAAATTTTCTTCGGGCAAGATGTCGTAATACTTGTTTTATATTGAAATGTGTCATGGCTTTTTTAAAGGTTTATTAATCGTATTTGTATTCATATAAAATGGTCATGGATTCCGGACGGTTATCATCCGCTAAATTAAATCCCATCCTGGCGTGCGGAACAATTGGGTAATCGTGGTCCCAATGTAGACTGTCGGACAGGATTTTATATGCGGCCCTGTTTTTCAGGATGGTGTTTTCTTCGGCCGAATATATCAGGTCGAGGTATCGGATATCGTTTAAATCAAAATCGGTCGTATAATTGAAATCCATGGGATGCCAGTATCCTTCTTCGTCCTGAATTTCGGCCCACTGGTGGTGGTAATCGTAAACCAGGTCGTTGTTGTGCCCGTATACAACCCCCCAAACGGTTCGTGCCGGAACATTTGCGGCACGGCACATGGCCACGTGCAGACGCGAAAAATTCATGCAGGTACCGTACCCGATTTCGTACGTTTTCGACACCTTATCGCGAAAAGAGCCCCGGTAATCTACATCAAAATTAAGGTAACTGATCACAAACTTTTTTAACCTTTTTGCCTTTTCAATGTTCGTTTCCATGTTTTCGGTAAGCTCAACGGCTTTCGATGCAAAATCGCTGTTTTCATAATCGATGTAATACGACGGCGAAACAAAGGTTTCATTGGTGTTGTAAGCCTCCTTGAATGGTGTGAAACCGGTTTTATTCCTGGTGATTTGTAGTTTTAACGTGTCGCCTTTCTTGAATTCGGCTTCATCAATTTTAATCCAGTAACCACCACAACTGTCGAATAATAATTCCGGTTCGAGTTCATTATCGTTGATGGAAAGATAATAATCACTTGAGGTGAGGAAAGAACGTCCGGCCGGGAAAAAGTACGATCCGGATGAAGGAAAGGGGTCATCTTTTTCGCAACCAACGATAAAAACAATCAAAAAGATGGTTGTCATTTTTAATACCATTTTCTGGTACTTGTTTTGAGAATTCATGAATAAATTAAATGTTTTCACAACTTTATTTTTTTAAAAAGTTAATCAATAAAAATGCCTAATTTTTAAATATCTGAAAATATGTTCTTTAATGTATGGCAGACTTTGAATTAGTGTAAACAAATTTTACACTTCTGTTTGCTTATTTTACAAAGACCCCATTATTTGGCAAAAGTTGTAAGGAAGTTGAAAAATGTGAAAGTGAATATTCTCCTGTTGCGGATTTTATTTGTTTATTTATTCTGATAATTCATTTACCAGTGTTTCACCGGTTGGCCCTAACATGAAAACACTGGCCTTTTCGCGTTTCGGGCTTTTATATTCGAGCCTGTAAATTTCACCGGTATGTTCATGGTACTGGTCAAAATGGTATTCATTCCACACATACAACATAATAAGGACAAATGCCGCAAAGGCGCTGGTTAAACCTATTACATTAAAAAAAGATGTTAAAGCAGTTCTTTTAAGGTTACTTATTGTGATTTTCAGATGATGTTTCATACTATTTTTTATTCGTACCGCATGGCATTAACAGGATTTAAACGGGCTGCTTTAATGGCCTGGTATCCGCTCGATAACAGTATGATCAGAACAGAAAGTGCCAATACAAAAATGACATCTAAAACTGAGAATTGGTATTTAAATTGTCCGGGCGTGGTTTTCTCCAGGATATAAGCTATTGGGAAAACATTCAGATTGGCTAATAAAATTAGAATCAGAAACTGACGTGTAAGCAATGGGAGTATATGAACTGTTTTTGCCCCCTGTACTTTCCGAATACCGATTTCTTTTGTTTTGCGCTGAGAAACAAAAACAACCAGTCCGAATAATCCAAACCCGGCAATAATTACCGCGAGTACGGCAAAAAACAGAAAGGTCCGTTGAGCACTGGTCCATATACGTATCGCGTCATCTTCGGTTCCCGATTTATAATCGGTTACTTCGAAAAGCAGATTTGGAAAAAGGTCATTCAAAACGCTTTCGATGTGCTTCTTACTTTTATGATATGAACCCGGAATTATTTTAAACGTAAGGTCGTTGTAGTAGTCCAGGTTTCCGGGATGTAATAACAGGAAATAGGGCCGAATCGGGTTATGTACATCTTCAATATTGAAATCTTTTATAACACCAATTACCGTGTAAATGCCTTCCCTGTTTATCCATTTTCCTAATGGATTTTCCCATCCAAGTTGCCTGGCAGCTGTTTCATTTATCAGGCATTTATTATTGTCTGACGCGTATTCTTCTGAAAAGTTCCGGCCTTCAACAATTTCCATTTCCATGGTATTGATAAAATGTTCACATGCCTGGTTCCACCTGAAATAAACCCGGTTTTCCGGATCACCGCCTTCATACGTGGCTTCAGTTCCCCAGCTTGAAAGCATTGGCGAATTGATTGAAATGGAAAGGTCTTCAATATTTGGATTGCTCAATATCTTTTGTCGTATTTGTTCATAGCTGACATTTTTATAGGTTTCGGGTAACCGGCAGCGAATCAGGCTGCTAGTTTTGAAGCCCACATCCATGTTTTTCAGGAAATTTACCTGTTTATACATCCAGATGCTTGAGGTGATAAGAATTATGGAAAGAAAAAACTGAAAGTAGACCATGGCCGTCATGCCATGAATACGGCCCTTTTTAAACGGGCTCTTTCCTTTGAGAACAGTTACCGGTTTAAAACGGGATATGATTAAGGCAGGATAACTTCCTGCTATTAAGCCGGTAATGAGTGAGGATACTAACAGGAAAATCAAAAACAGGGGTTGACGAAATAGCCTGAGCTCGATGTTCCGGTTAACTACCTGGTTAAACAGGGGAAGGATCAGATACGCAATGACAAGGCCAATAACAAACGATATCAATGCCATGATAACAGCTTCCGACAAGAATTGCCAAACAATGTATTTCCGGCTGCTCCCGGTTGTTTTCCTAATACCAATTTCAAGCGACCGGAGTGACGAGAATGAAGTTGTCAGGTTCATGAAACTCACACATGCAAGCAGGAGGGTAAGAATTCCAAGGAATGAAAAATAGTAAATGATTGACCCCCGGTCATCCCTGGGGCCCTCTTTCAGGTGTAGTTCGCTTAACGGTTTGAGGTACAAATGACGCCTTGCATGTACATCGTGTTTGTTTTCAATATGCTTGATTTTTTCTGATACTATTTTACAGGAAGTATTTGGTTTCAACAAAACGAAAGTCCTGTATGAATTGTTTGTCCAGTTATTTCCCATGTGGTTCAGGAGGTTGTGGCTTGATTTAAAGTAACTTGCCTGAATGGATGATTGCTCGGGCATATTTTCCATTACACCCGTAACCACCAACTCCCGTTTCCGTTCGTCGAGCAGTATTTTTCCAACCGGATTTTCATCGGGAAAATATTTTGCTGCCAGGGTTTCATTAAGGACAATTGAGTTTGGACGGTCGAGAATTCCCTCCTTTTCTCCTTTGATGATTTTGAAGGAGAACATGTCAAAAACACTTTCGGGAGCGAGGTACCCGTCTTCTTCAAAAAAGGTGCGTTCGCCGCCCGATGAAAGGTATTCGCCGTACACTTCGCGCAGCATAATTGCATTTTCAACTTCAGGAATGTTTTCTGTTAAAAATTTGGCCAAGGGCACTGGCGTGTGATTCGAATCGTTCATTTTGTCATTAATCCGGTGGCTCTGTACCCTGTAAATCCTCCTGAAATTGGAGTTGAATTTATCCCAGTCTTTTTCGTATTGTACATACCGGGCCAAGAGTATAAAAGCGGCAAGTCCAACCGAAAGGCAAAGCAACTGGATAGCTGAAAGTGTCCGGTTTCGTTTTATGTTCCTCCAGGCGATTATTATGAAATTTTTTATCATGGTTTTTGAAATGCTTTTACGTTATTCTTTCACATCTTTTCAGAATCAAAAAAAAGTTTCATTAAATATTTTTTAAAACCTTTTTCCGGTATAACGTTTTAACCAATACCAATTTTGGTGCCTTTTGTGCAACTGCCATGAATACAATTTGTTGATTGTTTTTTTGATTTATAAAATGTAAAAATATTTTACAGTGATGTATGTTTTTTTGTCGGTTTTGGTTAATGTTTTCTATAAACGAAGAAAGAGGCTGTCTTTTAAAACAGCCCCCTCTTTCGATCTGACAAAATATCTAACTAAACAATATTATGAAACTAAACTTTTAAAAATTTACATGAATACTTCCTCCTGAAGAGTGCATGTAAACAGGGATACCGCCATTGTTCATTGTTCCGGTAATACGGTTTTTCTCCGACCTGCCCGAAAAATTGTTCAGGTCGATATGTACCCTGTCGGCTTTTAAGTCGAGGTCGAGGCCGAGGTTTTCACCATCAAGGATGGTGGCATTGATACCTCCACCGCTCGAACGCAGATAAAGTTCCTTGCTGAGATTACGAATGTCGACACGAACAGAACCACCGCTTGAAGTTGCTTTTAAATAACCGGTTTCCCCGGATACTTTAACACCGCCACCGCTGCTGCTGGCTTCCACATCGCCGTTAATGTTAGTGAGGTGAACTCCACCGCCCGAACTGTGTGCTTTGATGTCTCCTTTTCCACCTTCGAGCGATACAGAACCGCCGCTTGAGCTCAAATCAACATTTCCGTTGTGATGAATGACTTTTACCCTGCCACCCGATGAATTGGCTTTTGTGATCCCTGAAATGTTATTAAGATGTACCGAACCGCCGCTGCTGCTAAACCGATGCCGGCCCTTTACACCTGAAGCTTTCAGCCCGCCACCGCTTGATGAAGCATCGCACGACATCTCTTCGGGGACAATGATTTGCAATGAAATACCCGCGTTTTTCCACATGTTGAAATCGACTTTGCGTTTTACTACGGCAATTATATCTGTCCCGTCTTTACGGATTTTCAGGTCGTACAGTTCCAAAACATCCCTGATGTCGGGATCTTCGGGGGGTAGTAGCCTGCCGTTTTTACGGATGAACAGGTTAATGATAACTTGCTGTTGGTTGTGGGTTAAAATTGTTACCGATCCGCCCGATGAGCGTGCATACAGGTTTCCGGGCTGGCTTTGTTCAAATGTCTTTGACAGGGTAGGGGTCCGGTCATCTTGTGCAATTCCGTTGCATGAAAGCAGCGAAGCCAATGCTGCAAGTACTATGTACATTTTTGAAGTAGGTTGTGTTTTCATACGTCCAATTTTTTAGTTTGCAAATATTACGCGTTTTAAGTTTGAATTAACCAAGGTTATAGGTGGATGCCCTTTTTGAGTCGGTAAGTTAACCCGTAAGTCACGGCCAGCTGGCGGGGACTTTTAAAGCGCTGCAAAAATGTTGTTTTTTAGCACCAAAATACATTGTTTTATCAAGTTCATTCATCTATACTATCGTTGATTTTTATATTCTGTTCCATTCCGTTCACTTGGCGGAGGTTCGTGGAGCCTTACTCATATCTGATAGCCTCCACCGGTTTTCTGAAAGTGCATTTTTGAAAAAGTATCTGCAATTTTCGTATTTTTGTTAACAGCAAATAGAAAAGTTTGGTTATGAAAACAATAAGCATAAAGGTAAAAAACGAAACCGCAGAAAAAATGGAGCGGTTACCCGATAAAAAAAAAATGGAGTTGTCGCAGATGATCGACTTATGGATTTCGGAGCCAAAACCAATTTTACAAGTTATGGAAGAGCTTGGCGAATATGCTGCCAAACAAGGGCTGACTAAAGAAAAATTGGACGATTTAATGAACGATGAGTAAATGAGAGTTGTAATTGACAACAATGTTTTAATCAGTGCGGCTTTACTAAAACACTCAGTTCCTTTCAAGACCTTTGAAAAAGCGGTAAAAACCCATGTGCTTTTAAGTTCACACAGGGTTTTGGAGGAATTCCTTAATACTATATTTAAACCTAAATTTGATAGGTACTTTAAGGATGATTTGGCAAAAAAAGGCTTTGTTATTTCGTTTATCTCAACTTCAACAGATATAAATGTAAAACACCATATTACTTTATGCCGTGATCCCAAAGATAACATGTACCTTGAATTGGCACTTTCAGGCAAGGCCGCTTGTATTGTTACAGGCGATAAAGATTTGCTTGTACTTGATCCGTTTCGTAATATCCGTATCATAACTCCTAAAGAATTTCTTGATCAGTTTTAATTTTATTTATACCTCAACGCTTCTATCCCGATACACTACGTTATCGCGGATCTTCGCTCTCCTCTATTCATATCGGAGAGCTTCGATCCCGATTTGCTATACAATCGAGGATTTCGTTACTCATATCTGAGTGCCTCAATCCCAATACACTACGTTATCGCGGATCTTCGCTCTCCTCTATTCATATCGGAGAGCTTCGACAGGGTTTCTCCTGGCTGCTTTCCACGACTGAAACGTAACCGCCAGCAATGCAACAACCAATGCCAGTAAGCCGGCCAGGGCAAATATCCACCAACTCAAATTGGTTTTATAGGCAAAGTTTTGCAGCCATTTATGCATGGCATAGTACGCAACAGGTGTGGCTATTACAAAAGCAATGGTTGCCCATTTTACAAAGTCTTTGTTAAGCATGGTGAGCACTTCTGAAATGCGGGCGCCGTTTACCTTGCGAATGCCAATTTCTTTTGTTCGTTGTTGTGAAATGAAGAGCGAAACGGCGCTTGTTCCAATTATGCAAATTAAAATGCCAAGTAGTGAAAAGGTGAAAAGTACGCGGCTTAAAATTATTTCAGCTTTATACTGGTTGGCAACATAATCGTCTAAAAAGAAATAATCGAAATCCTGGCCGGGATAATATCTGTTCCAAAGTTTTTCAATATTTTTCATTGCCGGGTGCAGGTTGCAGGCATTAAGCCTTACGTGAATGAACCGGGCACGGTTTGCCGTTTCGTTAAGCCATATTGCAAAATCGCCAATGGGTTCATGTGCCGTTGTATGGTTGAAATTTTTTGTGACTCCGATGATGTTAATTCTTGACTGATCCTCTTCAAGGGGTTGGCCGGCCTGGAAAATTTTAAGGTTTTCCATGTTCCCGTGCTTTTCCATCAAACGGTTGTAATAATGCTCGTTTATTACCATGCCCCGTACCGTGTCGGTTTGCGGAGGTATCCAGTTTTCAATAAATTCAATTTTCATGGTTTTCAGGTAATCATAATTGGCGAATATGAAGGCTACTTCGCCATCGACACCAAATTCATTTTTAAACGAGAGGTTTTGCGGAGGGTAGCCAAAGTGCTGCATGGTGAAACCAACCGAAGCAACCTGGCTTTGTTTTTCAAGTTCGCTGGCAAAAACGGCCGGGTCTTTTGTAAAGTCTTTTACGTGTAGCACAACAACGTTCTCTTTTTCGAAACCCATCGGGTTGTTAAGCATGAATCCAATTTGTTTGTTCACGGCAAATGCAGCTGCAAGCAAAATAATTAAGGTAGCCAATTGCGCTATTAGGATGGGGCGCATGGTAACTGCCGGTGTTTTCCTGATGTTGTTGAATTTTTGGTTTTTCCGTAAAAGAAATAGTACAAAAATTCCGGTGATGCCCGTACTTATTGCAATCAATGAAATAATTGTAAAGTAAACCATTGGTTCATTGTAGTATATTTCGAACCTGATTTCGAATAGCCGGTTTACCAGGGGTTTAATTAGTTCAACCACTCCCAGCGCAAGGGCCGCAGCAAATAGAAAAACGAAAAAAAATTCTGTTAATATTTGAACGACAAGCTGTTTTGTTGTTGCCCCCATTGATTTTTTTATCTTAAATTCAGGCATTCTTTTTAAAAGTCGGGCCAGGTTAAGAATGGTGAAATTGAATATGGAAACCAGTAAAATGGTGAATGCAATGGCTACAAATAACCCGATGTTAATTTTGTTTGAATTGTTTTTCAGTTCAAACCGGTCGTTGGTGTGTAAGTGTATGGATGAGAGTGGTGTAAGAGTAAATCTGTATTTTTTCGGTCCCCTTGTTTTGGTTAGTGACGAGTTTTGAAAATGGTTTTGCAGTGCTTTTTCAACTTGCTTGGGTTTGGCATCTTTTTTTAGCAGATAGTAATTGTAAACCCACTGTGCTTTCGAATCGGGCAACGATTCGAAGCGCTCACCCAGTGCACCGTTTTGCGAGAGCAATATTTCATAGTTGAAATGTGTTTTCGGGTGCGTGTTTTTAACAATTCCCCTTATCTCGTAAGTTCCAACATCATTCACATATTGCAACGCTTCAATTTTGATGGTTTTTCCAACCGGATTCTCATTGTTAAAATATTTTTCAGCCATTCTTTCAGAAATGAAAGCTGTATTTGGTTCGGTCAGTTCCGAAAGGTCGCCTACCAGTGCTTCAACTTCAAATAATTCAACAAATTCTTTATCGACCGAAAATATATCTTTTTGTTGGAGTTGCCTGTTTTCAATGCTTATTGTACCCGTGGGGGTATGCGAAAACCACGTGGCTTTTTCAACTTCGGGAATGTTTGACGTTGCCTGATGAACCATTCCAAGGCTGCGGGCCCACCTTGTGTCGTCAATGCCCGTAGCCATTGAACTTACCCTGTAAATTTTTTCGCTGTTTTGAAAATGCTGGTCGAAACTTTTTTCATTTTGTGTATAGATAAATAAAATAAAGAATGCACATACACCAGAGGTTAACCCTAAAAAATTGATCAACGAAAAGAACTTGTTGTTCCATATTTTCCGAAAACTGTATTTTATGTAATTCACAAACATTTTATTTTTTATTATCGTTCATTTTATATTCTGCTCCAGTTCCTCCCCATTACGCGGGTGCTGTAGCTGCCCTGCGCAGGCGTCGGGGAGGTTAGCAGGGGCCTTACTCATACCTGAGTGCCTCAATCCCGATACACTACGTTATCGCGGATTTTCGCTCTCCTATATTCATATCGGAGAGCTTCGATCCCGATTTGCAATAGAATCGAGGATTTCGTTACTCATACCTGAGTGCCTCAATCCCGATACACTACGTTATCGCGGATCTTCGCTCTCCTCTATTCATATCGGAGAGCTTCGACAGGGTTCCTCGTTGCCGCCCGCCAGCTTTGCCAGCTAACGGTGAGCAGGGCAATTGAACCAACTGCAAACCCGGCAATAACAAATACCAGCCAGCTAATGCCGGTTTTGTTTCCGATGCCTTTTAACATAGCTGCCACAATGTACCATCCCAGCGGGCAGGCAATGATGTATGCAATAATAATGTTTTTAAGAAAGTGGGTGTTTAGCATTTGAATTATTTCAATGTTTTTTGCGCCGTTCACTTTTCGTATTCCAATTTCTTTAACACGGGCCTGTAACGCCTGGTAGGTTAGGGCAATTAATCCAATAATAGCCAATATTATTGATACAACACTTGCAAAACGGAAGGTTTGGTCAATTTGTTTTATTTCATTTATGTAAGATTGTACTTCGGCACTTGTAAAGCTGTATTCAAAAGGTGAATCGGGCGATACCTGCTTGACTGCTTTCTCAACCAATTTTATGCTTTGATTAACGTTAACCGGCAAAAGGTTTACAAAGAGAAATTTAGTAAATCCCTGGTTCTCGGGATGGGCCGATAATACCATCGGTTTAACTTTGTTAAAGATGTAATTATTCTGAAAATCTTTTACGACACCAATTATGGTATTTTGTTTACCCCAAAACGATACCTGTTTTCCAATCGGGTTGTCGTAACCCAGTTGTTGAGCAGCAGCTTCATTAATAATCAGTCCTTTTAGTTCTTCAGACCGTTCATTAACAAATTCGTTACCCCTGGCCATTTGCATTTCAAAAGTTTGTGTGTAACCATCGGATACAATGATGAAACCAACCGATTCATTATGTGTTGCTCCGTTGTCGTCGGTCCATTTTACACCCGAGTTGTTAGGGACGCCAACCGGCATTGCCGATGCTGCGCTGCTGCTTTTTACTGATGGTATTTGTTTGAGTTCGTTTTTCAGTTCATTTAGTTTTGACTTCATCTCATTTGTGAGCGGAATTTGCATCACGGTTTCGTTGTTGAGCCCAAGTGGAATGTTCTCCATGAAACGATATTGGCGGTTAGTCATTAAGGTGATAATAACCAGCAATATAGATATGACAAACTGTGTTGTAATCAGAATGTTTTTACCAGTAATGCCCAGGGTGTTATTTTTACTTTTGTTGAATAATGTAAGTGGTCGGACACCCGATAGAATTGCAGCCGGATAAAATCCTGCCAGTAAGGTAACGATTATCCAAAGCATTAAACTGCAACTTATAAATAGTCCAATATGATTCAGCAGGAAAGGTTTTAGGTTCGAGCCTATAAAACTTCTGAAAACAGGTAACCCGATGTAGACGAATAAAACGGATAATAGTAGCGCAATAAACCCGATGAATGCTGTTTCTATTATAAACTGAAATCCTATTGATTTTTTGCTGGCTCCTGAAATTTTCTTTATGGCTATTTCCGACGTTCGTGGTTTAACCAGTGAAGTCGACATGTTGACGTAGTTCAGTATGCTGACAATTAAAATTACAAAACCTGCAAAAATCAGGAGGTAAAGCGGGTTTTTGTTGTAGTACAACCGACGTTCGGTAACCGGTAAAAATGATAGGGTAAGTAGTTCGGGATTTCGAATGTTTTCAGGTTTTAGTTCAGCGTAAAAGTTCTCCAGCCTTTGGTTAAAATTTTTTACATTCACATTCGGGAATAATTTGAAAAAGGGTTGTCCGTTGCTGTCCCATCCTTGCAGATATGATTCTGACCGTAGTGTACTAATGGGGGCCACCATTGAAAAACTGAACGTAACATAATCGGGGATTTCTACCACACCGGTTACTGTGAAATTGTGTTCATTATTCAGTGTAAGGACTTTCCCCAGAGCTGGTTCGTTTCCAAAATACTTTCTCGCTGTTTCTGTTGAAAGCACAATGGCACCCGGATCGGTGAGGGCATTTTCAGCCGATCCTTCAACAAAAGTATATTGAATAATCTTAAAAAGATTAGAATCGGCAAGGCAAAAATTATTTTCATTAAAAATCAGTGGTGATGTATTTTCTGTTTGTTGCATCGAAACGATACAATTGCTGAACAAACTGAAGTTTTCAGTTCGGGCAAAATTCTCCACTTCGGAAAAATTTTCGGCAATTAATGCAGGAAGGGCATAGCTGATTGTTGTGTTGCCCAAAGGGGAATCGGGGCTTTTTTGCACCAGATAGAAAATCCGTTCATGATCGGGGATGGCACTGTTGTACGATTTTTCTTTATTAACGTGTAAAACAATAAATAGTGCACAGGTAATCCCAAAGGCTAATCCACCAATGTTGATAAAAGTGAACATTCTGTTTTTTCTCAGAAAGCGAAATGGTTTGCTATTTAATGACATTGCAAATGAGTTTAAATATTTCTTTATTTTTTTATTTTCTGCTCCAGTTCCTCCCCATCGGGGAGGTTAGGAGGGGCCTTATTCATATCGGAGAGCTTCGACAGGATTCATAGTTGCCGCCCGCCAGCTTTGCCAGCTAACCGTTAACAACGCAATACCCAATGCCAGCAATCCGGCCAAAGCAAATATCCACCAGCTGAGCGTGGTTTTGTAGGCAAAATTTTCGAGCCAAAGGTGCATTGCATACCACGCTATTGGTGTGGCGATAACAAAAGCCATGGCTACCCATTTTACAAAGTCTTTATTGAGCATTGTAAGAATTTCGGAAATTTTAGCGCCGTTTACTTTGCGCACGCCAATTTCTTTGGTCTTTTCATTCGATATATTTAATACAGTTCCCAATAATCCAAAACAGGAAATCAGGATGGCTGCCAAACTGAAAAGACCTATCGACCGTTTTGCATTGGCTTCCTTTTCATACAAATCAGAAATGCGATCTTCCATAAAATATTGGCTCATGTATTCAATGCCCATTACATTCTTCCAAGCCTTATTAATTTCAGCTAAAAGCTTCTCACGGTTAGCGATATTTCCCTTGATAACAATGTTGCGTGAATAGTCATTTTCTCCCAAATAATAAAATACGAGAGGTTGGACTTTATGATGCAACGACTGAAAATTAAAATCTTTTACAACGCCTACCACCTTTAGCTTTTTCGTTTTTGACAGGTTGTAGAATTCCTTTCCCAACGGTTCGTTAAAGCCCATTTTACGCACAGCGGCTTCGTTTAAAACAATGGCATCTTTATCGCTTGCAAGATTCTTCGAGAACCACCTTCCTTCTATAACTTTGTGTTTAAATACACTCTGGTAGTTGGCATCTATTTGAAAATAAGGGAACGGATATGGAGTTTGGTCTTGCACATCAACCGGAATAAAACTTCCGGTAGTTATCCCTGAAAAAGGATTCTGGTTCGACCGCGCTACATCATCGATTAAAGGCGATTTTATAAGTTCATTTCTGAATGCTTCGTAATGGTTTCCTACTTTATTAGCCTGGTTAATAACAACTACATTTTTGGTGTCGATACCAAGGTCAAAGTCAGATATGTACTTTAGTTGTTTAAAAATTCCGGTTATGCTTATAAGCAATACAATTGATGCAGCCATTTGTGTAATTAACATTGCACGGTTTAACCAAAATGCAGAGTAGCCAGTTGATTTAATGCCCCCTGTTTTTAGCGAAATATGGCTAAAATAAAGCCCTAAAATTATTCCAGCCAAAATAGAAATTGCACTGGCACATAATAACAGAACGGTAACCGGCAGGACATAATTAGTTAAGGCAATGTTTGATAAAACTGCCAGAATAGGTAGATTAAGGTTAATTATAATAACGGAAATTACGGAAGCTATTAGAAAAGCAAAAAGGGTGTAAACTATGTTTTCAATGATAAATGCATTGATAATGTCTTTTTTTGACCCTCCCAGAAATCGTTTGATATTGAGCTGAAACTGATGCTTTTTCCCCTTCGAGAAAGCAAACCCCATGAGGTTAAAATAAGCAATTAGCAGTAACACCAAAACAACAGTTAAACTAATATAGACTACCGAAACATTGTTTTCTTTCTCAAAACTGGAAACGAATGAACCGTGTAAATGAATGTCGGAAACGGGCATTAGTTTGAGTTTCATCGAATTCTCATTATCAAAAACATAATCCATTTTGTACTGTGTTTTGAGCCATGGTATCAAATAATCGCTGATGAGTTTTTGGGACTTGTTTTCAAAACTTTTCCAGTCGGTTTTTGTATCAAATTTCAGATAAGTAAGAAATTCATAGCTTTCCCAGCTATAAGTATCGTAATTGTTTACATAGCTTTTCAGGGGTAATAAGGCAGTGAATTTTTGGTGTGAGTTAAGAGGATAATCTTTGAAAATACCTGCAATTGTGTAATCCCGGTCATTAATTTTTAAGACCTTACCCACCGAATTTAAACTGCCAAAAATCTTTTCAGAAAGTGATTTTGCAATATAAACTTCACCCGGTTGTTTTAAAAAAGAAGCCTTATTCCCGGCAATCAAATCGAGTGAAAAAACATCGATAAAAGAAGGGTCTGTCCAAATCACATCTTCTTTAAATGTAGTTTCATTCTCTACTGAAACGCTTACATCGGATTTACTTTTTGTTCTGACTGTATTTTCCACTTCAGGAAACAAATCTTTTAAATACGTTCCAACAGCTAAGGGGCATTCTCCATAAATATCCTTTGTCCCCCGATAAGTCTCATCGATATAAACGTTGTAAATTTTTTCTGAACCTTCACTGAACCTGTCAAATGATTTTTGGTAAGTAATATTACATACCAAAGGAATTGTAATACAAAATGCAAGAACTAAACCAGCCAGTTTCAGAACCGATAAAGTTTTGTCGTTCCTGATTTTTCGGAATACTATTTTTATATTTTTTGTCATTCAGTTAAAGGTTAATTATTTATTCATACCTCAATGCCTCAACCGGATTCCGCGTAGCAGCACGCCAGCTTTGCCAACTAACCGTTAACAATGCAATTCCCAGCGCCAGCATGCCTGCCAACGCAAAAATCCACCAGCTTAAAGTTGTTTTATACGCAAAGCTTTCGAGCCACTTGTTCATGGCGTAGTATGCAATGGGCGTGGCAATAACAAATGCTATTGCCACCCATTTTACAAAGCCTTTGTTGAGCATGGTGAGTATTTCAGAAATTTTCGCGCCGTTTACTTTACGAATACCGATTTCTTTTACTTTTTGTTGCGAAACCAAGAGTGATATACCCAGCAAACCCATTGAGCAAATGAAAAGTGAAATAATGGTGAAAATTGATAAAAGTTTTGCCTGGAGCAACTCTGTTTTATACACTTCCCGGTATAACGAATCAACTTGCTCATACCGGAATGGGTAGGCAGGGAACAGATCCGTCCATGCTTTTTTTATATCTGCAAGGGCGGATTCGTACATTTCGGGTTTACAGGCCACCACAAAATTGATCAGCCATAGCTTGTCGCGTTTAAACATCACCAGTGGATCTACTTTCTTTTTCATGGTTGACAGGTGAAAATCTTTAACAACCCCGATGATTTTTCCCCGGGGAATTTCAATACCGGGTGAATTGAATTTGAGTTGAAAGGTTTTCCCGATAATTTCATCCGGGTTTGAATGGTTCAGGTAATGCAAGGCTGTTTCGTTTATAATGTATTCGCCCGTTCCCTCATTGTCAGTGTTCTTCTCAGTAAAATTTTTGCCACTCAAAAATTCAAGGCCAAACAGGCTGGCAAACGAGTAATCGCAAGGGAAAACGCCAATTCTGTTTTTTGCCGGATCGCTTGCCGGTTCTGCATCTTCCAGTTCATATTCAAACATGTCGTTGGCTTCACCACCCGGGGGTTCCATCATGGCAGAAACCGATTCTATGCTGTTGTTTTTCAAAAGTTCTGCCTTGAACAGTTCAAATTTTTGCTGCACATCGGCATGTACCGATTCAAAACAAATGATATTTTCATTTTCAACCCCCATCGATTGTTTCAGTACAAAGTTCGTCTGGCGGGAAATTACAATTACAGCTGCAATCAGTAAAATGGCCAATGTATACTGAGTAATTATTATTCCCTTGTTTACGGGAACCGCTTTGTTTTCTATACGTATTGTACGATTGTAGAAGCGCTTTATGGTTTGTTTTAAAACCGGTTGTAACCCGGCCAGGAATCCGGCTGCACAAAAAATAATGATAACAGCAAGTATGAATAATGTGTTCTGATCAAATAGGTTTATGTTTAGGCTTTTTTCAATATAACTATTGGCAGGTATTGAAACCAGAAAGGATAACAAAACGGATACCGTTATAACCAGAAAACTTTCGATGGCAAAATATTTCAGGTTTGTGTTTTTTGTTGAGCCAAGTATGCGGTTTACTGAAATGAATTTCTGGTAAAATCCGGCCATCCCCAGGTTGAGGCTTGTGAAATTACTTACCGAAATAAGAAAAAGGATGAAAGCAGCTACGGCCAAAACGTAAATATTGGTCATGTTGCCGTTGGGTTCTATTTCGCGAAGCTTATCGGAATGCAAATGTATGTTGGTAATGTTTTGCAAGTATGCCCTGGTTTCAATTTCTTCAATGGGTGTGTTGCTTTGCTCCGACAGGAATGCTGCATAACCATCGGTGATTTTTTCGGGACTTGCATTTTCGTGCAACAACAAATACGAAAAGGCCCACCAGTTAATTGTCCCTGAAGCCGGTGTGGCAATTAATTCGGGATGGAAGTGGCTGTTATGAGGGAAATCTTTCATAATTCCCCTGATGGTGTAATCGGTTTGTCCGGCATAAAATTGCCCGGCCGGAACCGACATTACTTCACCAACCGGGTCTTCGTTCCCAAACACTTTACGGGCAAACGAAGCTGTGATTACCATTGACCCGGGAGCTTCCAAAACCGTTTCTTTATTGCCCACAATTAATTTGCTGCTAAAAACATCGAAAAATGTACTGTCGCAAATAAAGGCCTGGTTTATATCGTAATACCTTTCGTTGTGCAGCAATACACCGCCCCTTACCGGCGCCAGTCTTACGTAATTCCCGATTTCGGGGAAATGTTCGGCCATGTCGGGGATTTGTTGGGAATTGACAAACCGTGCAAAATGTGAATCGTTGAGAAAGCCCGGGCTGGTAATGGTAAAACGGTAAATCCGGTCGGCATTGGCGTGAAATCGATCGTAACTCAATTCATTTTTCAAAAAGAGCGAGATGAATAGTATTCCCGACAAACCCAATGCAAGCCCCAGTACTTTTATGAGGTTCAGAAAAGGCCTTTTCCGGATGTTTCGTATGACAAATCGGAGTAACATGGCTATATAATTTTTATATTTGTAGCGGTATGAGTCCAACAGTTTTCAGAGAAAAAAAATACCGTTTCTTTTTCTTTTCCAGGGAAGAAACAAGGATTCATATTCATGTGATTAGCCCGGATGGAGAAGCAAAGTTTTGGGTTGAGCCAAACATTGAGCTTGCTCAATTTGTTGGTTATAATGAGCGGGAACTGAAAAAGTTGACAGAGATCATAAAAGAGCATAGAGATGAAATCATTGAAAAATGGAACAAGCACTTTGCAAGTTGAAGTGAGCAATATTTCCCCTTTTGGGTTTTGGTTGCTGATGGATGATACTGAATATTTTTTACCTTTCAAATCATTTCCATGGTTTAAACAAGCACGTATATCCGATATTGTTGCTGTTGAACGTTTATCGGAAACCCATTTGTACTGGAGTAAATTAGATATTGACCTTACGCTTGACATGATTCAATCTCCCGAAAAATATCCGTTGGTTTCTGCTTAATTTATTCCTTCGTCACTTTTTACCAGTCCATCTTCCAAACGCACAATCCGATTACCACACCTTGCAAACTCTTCGTTATGGGTAACCTGTAAAATGGTGATGCCTTCTTCGTTTAATTTCTGAAGCAGTTTCATGATTTCCCGTCCCTGGTCGGTATGGAGGTTTCCGGTAGGTTCATCGGCCAGCAAAAGTTTCGGTTTCCCAACTATTGCCCGGGCAATGCCCACAAGTTGCTGTTGCCCGCCTGAGAGCTGGGTAGGGAAGAGGTCTTTCTTCGCTACCATGTTAAAACGGTCGAGCATGTCGGCAACCATGGCTTTTCGTTCTTTGCCTTTTACGCCTTTGTAAATCAGTGGTGTTTCGATGTTTTCATATACAGTCATTTCATCAATCAGATGAAAAGCCTGAAAAATAAAGCCCACGTAGTTGCGGTGAAATTCAACTTTCTTTTTCTCTTTTAGCTCATGTGCCGGCTGGTCGAGAAAAAAGTATTTACCCTCGCTGGGTTCATCCAGCATACCAATAATATTTAGTAACGTTGATTTTCCGGCACCGCTGGGCCCCATTACCGTAACAAATTCACCTTCCTTTATTTCAAGGTCGATGTCTTTCAATACAAACGTTCGCTGGAACTTGTTGTCGTAATACTTGAAAATGTTTTTAAGTGCAATCATGATCGTTTATTTATTTTGCAGTGGTTTTACAAGCACAATGCCAAGAAGTAAAAGTATTGATAATCAGTTGTTGTTTCCGGTAATTCATATTCAATTGTAAAAAAAATATACACTAAGTGTATAATAAGTTGACGGAAATGAAATTCAATCTACCATGAAATTTTAAAATTTGATTTTAGAATTTCATGGATAAATGCTTCAATACCGATGTGCTTTGCAATCGGGAATTTCGTCACTCATATCTGAGTGCCTCAACAGGGTTCCGTGTTGCTGCCTTGTAACTTTGCACAATTACCGATACTACGGTAATGGCGAGGGCAATAACGCCTGTGAGCAGAAATACCCACCAGCCAATGCTTGTTTTGTAGGCAAAGCCCTGCATCCAGCGGTTCATTAAAATCCATGCCAGCGGACAGGCCAACAAAAATGCAGCAATTTCGTAGCGCATAAAAAAGCTGAATACCAGAAAAATAATGTCGGGTATCGTAGCTCCGTTTACCTTGCGAATGCCAATTTCTTTGGTGCGTTGCTGGGCAAAAAAGCTTACCAGACCAAACAGTCCCAACGAGGCCAAAATTATGGCAAACAGGGTGAAAGCTGTAAGTATTTTACTAAGCCGCAACTCATCGTTGTACTGTTGGTTGAAATATTCGTTGCTAAAGAAATAATCCATCGGGTCGTTTGGGTAGTGCTTGTCCCATATTGGTTGCAGCTGTGCCCGTATTTGTTGCATGTTGCCCTTTAGTTTAAACGAGTAAAAGCCAAACTCGTAGGGATGTACGTGGGTGAAAATTATGGGTTCGGCCGGTTTTTTCAACCCTTCGTGGTGGAAATCGTTAACCACCCCTTTTATGGTGTAAATGTGATCGTTCATCCGGAGCCGGCGGTTTACGGCTTCGGCCGGCGAATTATATTCGAGCAGCCTGCATACACTTTCGCTTATGATTACATTTGAAGAATCGTTCCGGAATGGTTGTTCAAAATTACGACCGGCAAGTAGTCTGAGGCCATAGGTCTCAATGTATCCTTCGTCTATTTGGCCCACAGCAACCTCTTGTTGCAAATGGCTTTGTTCTTCCGGGCGTGAAAGGTTGCTGTTGCGGTACCTTACCGGTTGTCCGGGTACGTTCATGCTGGCCGTTCCGCTGATTATGCCGGCCTGCTGCACGGCTTCGTCGCGGAACATGAGGAAATGTTTACGGCGCAGTGGGTCGCTGTGAGTCGATGCGGCCCCGTTAATAACCAGCACCTGTTCCAGATCGACACCCAGTTGCGCATTTTGCATGAACCTGATTTGCCGGGCCACGGTGATGGTACATATTACCAAAAATACCGATGTAAAAAACTGCATGGCCACCAACCATTGCGAACCGCTGTTTTTCATTACTTTTTTCTGCAGTTGCAAAGCCGGGTTCACTTTAAGCATGGGAATGGAACTGCCAATGGCCGTGATCAGTATGCCGGTAAAAATTAATCCTGCAACAAGCATTGAAATTGCTCCATAATTGATGGTGCTGTTTTTTATGGGTACGGCCATCATGCGGTCGAAAGCGCCACGCGTGACGAAAAACAGCAGCATGCCCAGTGCAATAGCCGCAAGGTTAATAATGGCGCTCTCTGTTAATGCCAGTTTAAACAAGGTCATTTTTCCGGCGCCAAGTTTGCGGTAAGTGGCAAATACGTTTAGCCTTTTGCGCGAGAGGGCTGTGGAGAGGTTTACGTAGTTCATCCAAACCACCACCAAAATGAGGGCTGCAATGAGCATCAGTGCATCAACCGTGCTTTTGCGGGTGCTAACGCCCAATTCGCCATCGCGTTGTGTGCTGTAGTGTATGTTGGTAAGTGGCTGCAGGCTAAGTGTTCCCTCGCGGTTTTGTTGAGGTAGGTGGGTAAAGTATTTATTTACAATATTCTTTAACGATTGTTCGGCTTGTTGCCTGTTTGAACCTTTTTTAAGTTTGACGTAGGTCCACCAGGCTGTTGACCGGTAGTCGCCCCTGTCAGACAACCAGCCCATTACAACCCATGTTCGTATGGGCATGAAAAAATGAAAGTGAATGTGCGAGTTGGCTGGTAAATCTTTAAAAATGCCGGTAATTTCGTGGCGCATGCCTTCATTTACCAATATCACTTTGCCTATGGGGTCTTCGTTTCTGAATATCTCCCTGGCTTTCGATTCAGATATTACGCAGGTGTTTGGCTGGTTCAGCGTTGCTTTTCCCCGTTTCATCTCCAACCCGAATACTTCCGTAAAGTCGCCTTCTACCCACAGGTCGGGCTGGTTGTTGTAGTAGCGGTCTTTGTAGCGTATCAGCACTTGTTCGATATACCCGATGCCGGCATGTTCAATTTCGGGTGCTTCTTCCTGTATAACCCGGAAGAGCCCGCGTGGGGTTTTGGCCGAATGCAGCACCTGTTCGCCTGCCTGTGTAATGTCGAAGTTTACACGGTAAATACGCTCGTAGCCCGGCCAAAAAGTTTCGTACCCTTTTTCGTAAGCGATGTAAAGAACAATGTGCAGAAAAAAAAGCAAACCAACTGCAAGTCCAAAAATATTGAGCAGCGCGTGAAACTTGTTTTTTCGCAGGTGGTTAAACGTTGAACGGATGTTGATTCGGTTCATGTTACAAATGTTTTGTGAAAATGTTGTAAGGTCTGGGTATTGAAATTTTTCTGGACCAATATCCTGACTTGACAGATAATGATTTGTTGGCTTGCATGGCTTGTGCTGCCTTGTGAATAAATAATAAAACCATCATGTTTATTGACTACAACAACACATCGCCCATTTCCCGTTTTTGTTCTTCGGTAATGATTTGCCCGTCGAACAGGTTGATTATGCGGTGCGCAAAACCGGCATCGTGAAGCGAGTGGGTTACCATTACAATGGTGGTTCCTTCGCGGTTAAGTTCGGTGAGCAGGTTCATTACTTCAAGGCCGTTTTTCGAGTCGAGGTTACCGGTGGGCTCATCGGCCAGTATAAGTTTTGGGTTGGCAACCACGGCACGGGCTATAGCCACACGTTGCTGTTGTCCGCCCGATAATTGCTGTGGAAAGTGTTTGGCACGGTGTGCAATGTTCATGCGTTCGAGCACTTTGTTTACCATTTCTTTCCGCTGTTTGGTTCCAATTTTCAGATAAAGGAGTGGTAATTCAACGTTTTCAAAAACGTTCAGTTCATCAATAAGGTTAAAGCTTTGAAACACGAAACCGATGTTTCCTTTACGCAGGTTTGTACGTTGGCTTTCGCGGTATTTTGCCACGTCTTTCCCATCGAAAAAATAACTTCCTTCGGATGGGTTGTCAAGCAAACCAATAATGTTGAGCAGGGTTGATTTACCACAACCCGAAGGCCCCATTACGGCTGTGAATTCGCCTTTTTTCACTTCAAAATTCACTTCGTTCAGCGCCAAAGTTTCGATGTCCTCGGTGCGGAATACTTTGTTCAGTTTTACTGTTCGTATCATATTTAATTTTTTGCAAAGAGCAAAGGGCATAGGGCGCAGGGTATTTTGTTTTCTGCAAAAACCAATGCCTACTCGTTATTAATTATTTTTTTCCTGAAATTTGTAATTCTTCTGCTAAGCGAATCAAGATTGTTCAGTTTATTGTTAAGTTCTTCTTTTGTAATATAATTGCGTTTGAATGCGACACAAGAAAGGTTTGCTGTTTCGAATGTAGATCGTCTTGCAATATTTAAAAAGTTGGCAAAGTCTTTATCTGAAAAAGAACCGGAACCTTCTGCAATATTGTTTGAAATACTAAGAGACGCAGCCCTTATCTGCTCTGCAAATCGAAAACTTTTCCTTTTTTCAATTTCATCAGCAAGGTCAAAGAAATCGTCATTTATTTCAATGGCGTCTTTCCAAATGTCCAAATTCATAAATCTAAAATCCATAATATTAGTATTTTAGGGTTCTTATATTTTCCATATTTCACCATATCTGATTTATTGGTTCTTCGCTCTTCGCCCTCGGTCCTGTGCCCTGCGCTCTGTGCCCCGTGCCCTGTGCCCTGTGCCCTTTGCCCTCAGCCCTGTGCCCTTTGCCCTCAGCCCTTTGCCCTTTGCCCTGTGCCCTGTGCCCTCAGCCCTCAGCCCTGTGCCCTGTGCCCTGTGCCCTGCGCCCTTCGCTACTTAAACTCAATCACATCATTCTCCCCAAACAGTTCATAGCTGCTTGTAATTACTTTATTGCCGGGTTCGAGGCCTTCAAGTACCTCGTAATAAAGCGGGTTTTGCCGCCCGATTCTGATATCCCTTTTTGTTGCCTTTGAACCGTTTTCATCAACTACATAAACCCATTGACCGCCCGTGCTTTGGAAAAAACCGCCGCGGGGCAGCAAGATGGCTTCAACCGGATGGCCCAGTTCTAGTTTTATATGGTAGGTTTGCCCGGTACGCAGGTTGTCAGGTGTTTCGCCTTCAAAGTTGAAATCAACTTCAAAACGGCCTTCACGTACTTCGGGATACACTTTTTTTGCAAGCAATTTATAAGGTTTGTCCTGCCTTTCGAATGTTGCTTTTAGCCCGCGGCGTACGCGGTCGATGTAATGCTCGTCGACCTCGGCAACCACTTTGAAATTATCGAGTATATGCAATTGTCCAATGCGTTCGCCCCGGTTAATCGATTGGCCTATTTCAATATTCAGTGTGCCCAGTTGCCCGTTGGCCGGGGCTTTTACATTCAGGTTTTCGAGCCTTTGCTGCACCATGCGCAGGTTTTGCTGCATGTTGTTCAAGCTGGCATCCATTAACGCCCGCTGGCTTTTTCTAAAAATGGAATCCTGTACCATGCGTTCGTAGCGGAGTTCCCTGTCTTTAACGGCCAGTTCGTAATTTTCTTTCGAAAGAAGGTACTGTTCTTTTGCAATAAAACCTTTATCGTACAGTATTTTATCCTGCTCGTAATTTCTTTTCAGCCTGATGATTTCATAATCGATGCTCAGTAATTGTTGTTTGTTGCTTATTTTTTGCTGTTCCATGCTAATGAGCGTATTGCGCAGTTCGTTCGAATGGTAGGCAAGCTGCGATTCGGCATTCAGTATGGCCAGGTTCAGGTCGTTGTTTTGAAGGCGCACGATTACATCGCCTTTTTTGACCAATTCGCCCTCTTCGGCAACCTTTTCTATTACTTTGCCTCCTTCTTCAACATCAAGGAATATAGTGGTTTTGGGTTCAACCCTGCCAATAATGGATATATAGTCGTTAAAATCACCTTTTTCGACCGCCGAAACCGTTATTTTTTCTTTTTCGGTCCTGAAGGTCGATGTTCCGGAATTAACAATCATTTTTACTACGAAAAAAAGGACGATGATGCCAACAACTGAATAAATAATGTGTTTTGCCTTAATTCCTTTTTTCTTCTCTATTTTGCGGTCCATGCCCATGTGTCAGATTTTTTATTTTTCGATTTGATTCTAATCCGGATTATTCACAAATAATCCCTATCTCTGATAGCGACTAAGATTCAGTAAAACTTTTTTAAAAAAGTTAAACTTTCCCGAATCAAGTTCGGGACAAGCTATCTAAGTCGGTTCGCCAGCTGGCGAATGAACTTTATTCATTTTTTATAATTTATGAATAGTTCAGGCTAAACTTGTGCCATAAATGTAAACTTCACTATTTCAGTTTTTAAAGTTTTTTGCTTACTTTGAAGTGTAAAAATATTTTACACTATCTGTAAAGAAAATGAACACTTTGACGATTGCTTTGGTCGGTTTATAAGGCAACAGAAGAATTAGCACGCTGTAATTCAGTAAAGTGCCTTTTACTATGATTTATTGGCGTAATTTTGGTTAAGGTAATCATGTTTTTAATTACAATGGAAAAATGAAACGATCCCGCCTAAGCGGGAGAGTTATCCCGAAGAAATCGGGGCAAGCTATGAGTTGTCTTAATAAATAAACAATTTGAACGAATGAAAGATGCCCGAATTATAATTGTCGACGACAATAAAAGCGTACTGAGTGCCCTGGAGCTTTTACTTAAAGGAAGGTGCCGTAAGTTGAAATGCCTTGCTTCGCCAAATATGTTATTATCGGAAATTCAGACTGAAAAATACGATGTGCTTTTGCTCGATATGAATTTTAAGGCGGGTATAAATACCGGTAATGAGGGCATTTATTGGTTGCAACGGGTTTTAGAAATCGACTCGGCAATTAGCGTGGTAATGATTACTGCCTATGGCGATGTTGAACTGGCCGTGAAAGCAGTACGCATGGGGGCATCCGATTTTGTGCTCAAACCATGGGAAAACGAAAAAATGCTGGTAACCATCGAATCGGCCTGTCGTTTAAGCAAGTCGAAAGCAGAGGTTAAGAAATTGCAGATGAAAGAATCGCAGCTTATTGCCGAACTGAACCGGGGTGATAAAAAACTGATTGGTTCGTCACAGGAATGGCAAAAGGTGATGAAGCTGGTTAAGAAAGTCGCAACCACCGATGCAAATGTTATGATTACCGGTGAAAACGGTACCGGAAAAGAGTTGGTTGCCCGTGAAATACACAGCTTGTCGCACAGGGCAAAAAATGTTATGGTTACGGTTGATATGGGTGCAATTACCGAAACGCTTTTCGAAAGTGAATTGTTCGGGCATAAAAAAGGTGCTTTTACCGATGCCCGTTCCGATCGGACAGGCAAAATTGAAACCGCAAACGGCGGAACATTATTCCTCGATGAAATTGGCAACCTTTCACTTTCGATGCAGGCAAAAATGCTGAATGTGTTGCAAAACCGGAAGGTTACCCGTGTAGGCGAAAATGTTCCCTTCGAAGTTGATATCCGTTTGGTTTCGGCCACCAATTGCGATTTGTTAAAACGGGTTGAAGAAGGGACTTTCAGGGAAGATTTGCTTTACCGAATTAACACCATTCATATTGAATTGCCTCCATTGCGAAATCGTGTCGACGATATCCCCGAGCTGGCTGAATTTTTTCTGTCACGTTACAAGGTTAAGTATAACAAGCGCGAAACAACTTTTTCGGACGTGGCATTAACGAAGCTGAAAAAATATAAATGGCCGGGTAATGTGCGCGAATTGCAGCACGCTATTGAAAAAGCATTGATTTTGAGCGATGGAAAAACGCTGGGACCTTCCGATTTTGTTTTCACAAATGAGCGTGATGAAGATGCGATATTGCCCGATTCAACACTTGAAGATATGGAAAAGCAACTTATTGCTGCTGCCCTGAAAAAACACATTGGAAACATGACTGCCGTGGCCGCACAACTGGGCATTACACGTCAAACGTTGTACAATAAAATAAAAAAATATGGCCTACAGGCATTATAACCGGCTGCTATACATGTATGTGTTGGCAATTGTGATTATTGCTGCTGCCGTTGGATACCTGGCAGCTGTAAATAAATCACTTTTTTTAGTTGTCATTCTATGTTGTGCCGAATTTTTTTGCATCCTTGCTTTCATCCGTATGCTCAATTCAACCAACGAGCAAATCAATTATTTTATCCAGGCCATTAAGAATGAGGATACCTTGTTGCGTTTTCCGGTTAAAAACGGAAGTAAAATTGTGGATGAGTTGCATAAAAGCCTGAATGAATTGAACGTGGTATTGCAACAAACAAAACTCAAAAACCAGGTCAGGGAACGTTATTTCAGCGAAATTTTGCAAAACATTGCCACGGGTGTGGTTGTGGTAAACGAAAAAGGTTTTATTACCGATGTAAACAGGGCTGCCCTTGATTTATTGGGCTTGAGCACCTTTACCCATGTTATGCAGCTCGAAAGGGTTGATAAGCGTTTTAAGGAAGACTTTGTAAAAGTGGGCAATCAGCAACAGCAAATGCTTTTTTTAAGGCGTGGCAACGAAACGGTTCAGCTGGTCACACGGTGTTCCGAAATTGTTGTAAAGGACGAACGGGTTAAGTTGCTGACCCTTCAGGATATCCGGGGCGAGCTTGAAAAAAAGGAGATCGATGCCTGGGTGAAACTTATACGGGTTTTGAGCCACGAAATCATGAACTCGTTAACCCCGGTTACTTCCATTGCCCAGTCACTAAAGGGGATTTGGAAAAAGCGTGTAGAAACAAGCGATGCTTTTTTGAATGATGATGATGTGGAAAGCACCATATCGGGGCTTGATGTTATAGGCGAGCGTGGTGAAGCTCTAATCAGGTTTGTCCGTTCGTACCGTGTATTGACCAGAGTGCCCGAGCCCAACTTGCAGCCAATCAGCATCCGTTCGTTTTTCGACCGCTTAACCATTCTTGTTTCCCCGCTCAGGGAAGAGCTAAACGGCAACGTGATGTTTAAATCTCCGGAAAACGATTTTCATTTTTATGCCGATGAACAAATGATGGTACATGTGGTTGTTAATTTGGTGAAGAATGCCCTGGAAGCACTGGCTGGTGATGGTAACGGGAAAGTTGAAGTTGAGGCGAAAAATAGCGGTGGGAACACCGAAATATTTGTAAAAGACAACGGGCAGGGAGTACCCGATGAAATTAAAGACGAAATATTCATACCGTTTTTCACTACAAAAGAAAACGGTTCGGGGATTGGGCTAAGTTATTCCCGGCAAATTTTGCGTGCACACGGCGGAAGCCTCAGTTGCAGATCGAAACCCGGTGAAACGGTTTTCGTTTTAAAATGGTGAACCCTGTTTTTTTGCCTTTTCGCTGTCCGGTGTAACATTAAATAATCAGTTCGTGCATGTATTTTAAGGCGTGATAAATGTGGTTGCCTGTCCTTTCACCTTCGTTAAAAATATCACAATAAATGATCCCGGTTTTGGGTTTGTATTTTCCTTTTTTGATGTCTTTCAGGTGTTGGGCATTCATTTTTTCAATGTATGACTCAATTTTATCGCGCCGGTCCCTTTCCATTTCAATATTTATCGGGGCAATGCTTTTGTCAATCTCAATGTTCAAATCAGAAAAGAGTACATCAATCATAGAAAAAAGCTGATCAAGCCTCGATTTCATTTCATTGGTAAACTCAATTTTTTTGGTTTTCCATGTGTAAATGAATTCAGCCATCGAAGTGCACGAATCGTTTATGCTTTCAATGCGGCTAACCAGCCTGAGCATCAGGTTTGAATTTTCGGAGGTGTGCTGGCTGGGGTCGTTCAGGGTAACTTTCGATAGGAACGAGGTAATTTCTTCATCAATGCGATCCGAAATTTCTTCGTAGCGTCTGATTTTCAGTATGTATTTCTCGATTTTTGGTTGCTTGTTTTCGTTGTACAGGTTTTTAACCAGGGTATACATTTTTTTTGTCCGTTCAACAAACACCGATATTTCGTTTTTTGCCTGGATGATGGAAAATTCATTAACCGAAACCAATGGTGAGTTGATGTATTTGAGCCTGAAGATTTCATCGTCATCTTCTTTTGAGGGAACCATCCATGTTACCAGTTTTGCAATGTAGGGAATAAACCAAACCTGCAACAATGTATTGAGCACATTGAATGAAGTGTGAAAAACTGAAAGTGCAATGGGCAGCACAACATGGTGTTCGGCGTTATTGCCAATTTCGATGTTCAGGGGTGATAATTGCCCAATGGAAACAAGAAACGAGTCGATTAAACGGACGAAGGGTTTTAAAAACATGAGCATCAGTATAACCCCTGTTATGTTGAAAACGAAATGTGCCCGGGCCGATCGTTTTGCAGTATCGTTTACCACTATGGCCGCAAGGTTGGCCGTAATAGTTGTTCCGATGTTTTCGCCCATAACCATGGCCACGGCCATTTCGAAATTTATCCAGCCATTAAAGCACATAATCAGCGTCAGGGCCATTACAGCACTCGACGATTGGATGATTATGGTTAAAACGGTGCCAATAACAAGAAAAATGATCACCGATCCAAACCCGTAGGAAGAATATTGGGTTATGAAAGAAAGGATTTCGGGATTGCTTTTAATATCGGGGACCGAATTTTTTAAAAAGGCTAACCCCATAAACAATATGGCAAAGCCAATAATCAGTTCACCGTATGAACGCCTTTTGGTAATTTTTGAAAACATAAGGGGGATGGCAAAACCAATAATGGGCAGTGCAAACATGCTTATATCGACCTTAAAGCCAAGGAGTGAAAACAGCCATGCCGTAACGGTTGTGCCAATGTTGGCGCCCATAATAACACTAATTGACTGAACAAGTGACAACAAACCGGCATTCACAAAACTTACCACCATAACAGTAGTTGCCGATGAGGATTGGATTACCGATGTTATGAGAAGGCCGGTTAAAATTCCGCGCATTTTGTTCTTGGTCATGGTTCCAAGAATTGTTCTCATTTTATCACCGGCAACTTTTTGAAGCGATTCGCTCATCAGTTTCATCCCAAAAAGGAAAAAGCCCAGCGAACCTATTAGTTTCAGAAAATCATAAAGGGAATAATCCATGTTGTTTTATACTTTTATCAGAAATAAAGATATCAATATTTTATGTATTTGTTGTTCTGTTTTTTTGCAATCAGTATTCGTAAAGATGGTTTTCACAGATATATTTATAAACTTTTGGGGGCAAATAGTGCTTCATATCTTTTTGGTTTTTTATCGTTTTACGTATAAATGTTGAAGAAATATCCATCATTGGTGCTTTTACCAGAGTATATTTTGCTTTTGTTGAAAGATTATCCAGGTATGAGCCCGGTCGCGGGTAAACAATGAATTCATAGTCGTTGGTTAATTGTTCGTAATTCTTCCACTTATGCAGGTTTGCCAGGTTGTCGGCCCCGATAATCAGCTTGAATGTGTAGCTGGGAAATCGCTCTTTCAGGTAGGTAAGGGTATTGATGGTATACGATGGTTTGGGCAACCTGAATTCGATATCGCAAGCGTCGAACCGGGTATCCCCGTCGATGGCCAGGTTGACCATTTCGAGGCGGTCGTAATCGTTTGCCAGGTTTTTTTTCTTTTTGTGCGGATTGTGTGGTGTAACAACAAACCACAAACGGTCTATCCCGCCATAGTCGACAATGTAGCTGGCTATGGCCATGTGCCCCATGTGAATGGGGTTAAACGATCCGAAAAATAATCCTACTTTCATGTAAATTCCAAAAACCAAATTCCAAAAACCAGCACCCAGTGACCAGCACCCAGTGACCAGCACCTAGTGACCAGCACCTAGTGACCAGCACCCAGAAACTGCTGCACAATTTTATCAGCCTTTTTTAAAGCTTCTTCAAGGTTTTCATTAATCAATACAACATCAAATTGCGGTTCAAATGTTAATTCAAATTCTGCTTTTGCAATGCGTGTTTCAATTACTTTTTTATTGTCGGTCGACCGGGCTTCGAGCCTTTTGCGCAATTCTTCAACCGACGGTGGTTTTACAAAAACGGCCAAGGCATCGTTTCCATAATGTTTTTTTATGTTGCAGCCGCCTACAACATCAACATCAAAAATAACGTGTTTTCCTTCATTTCGTATGCGTTCAACTTCGCTTTTCAGGGTTCCGTAAAATACGTTTTTGTAGACTTCTTCCCATTCGAGAAATTCATCGTTTTTAATTTTTTCTTTGAATTCATCAGGGGAAAGAAAGTAATAGTCGGTTCCGTTTTTTTCGTTGCAGCGGGGTGGCCTGCTTGTTGCCGAAACCGAAAAGGCAAAACCGGGATTTGTTGAAAGGAGGTGTTTAACAATGGTGGTTTTGCCCGATCCCGACGGGGCTGAAAATATGAACAGTTTTCCCTTCATTTAAAAGATATTCAATTACAATACATTTAATGTTTGTTCTTTAATTTTCTCCAGTTCATCTTTCATGATGATCACAATTTTCTGAATATCGGAATGGTTTGCTTTTGATCCCAGGGTGTTAATTTCGCGGCCAATTTCCTGTGCGATGAATCCCAGCTTTTTGCCCGAGGCTGTTGGTTCGTCCAATGTTTCGGTAAAATAGTTGCAATGGTTAACCAGCCTTACTTTTTCTTCGTTAATGTCGAATTTTTCGAGGTAAAAAATCAATTCCTGTTCAAAGCGGTTTTTATCAATTTGAATGTTCGACGATGCATTGTTAAATGCTTCGTTAAGGCGTGTTTTGAGCCGTTCGATGCGTTCCGGTTCATGGGGTTCGATGTTGTTTTTCAGCCCAAGTATTTTTTCAATATGCTGAACAATATCGGTTTTTAACGCTTTCCCTTCCTGAACCCTGAATTCGTCGAGAATGTTGAGGGCTTCCCGTATTTTTTTGAGTATAATTGCCCATTCTTTTTCATCCAGTTCTACGTATTCAACCTTTACCGAATCAGGTAACCTCAGAATGCTTTGCAGTGCCCTTTCGGTATTCTCCAGACCCAGATCTTGTGAGATGTCGTTAAGTTGCCTGAAATAATTAATTACAACCGGTTTATTTATGGTTGCATTTGTTTGGTCGCCATGTTGTTCGCAATACAGGTTGATATCGATTTTGCCCCGTTCAAGTTTTTCGCCAATCAGTTTACGGACTTCAATTTCCTTCTCCTTGTAAATGCCCGGAAACCGGGTGCTTATATCGAGTTGTTTGCTGTTAAGCGATCTGATTTCAATGGTAATTTTTTTGTCGGGCAGTTCACATTCGGTTTTCCCGTAACCCGTCATCGATTTTATCATAGCCTGTAAATTTTGCCTTAAAATTAATGGATTTTTTAGGTTTCCGGGGTTTTTGTTGCAAAATGTAAAAAATAAGCTTCAAAAAAAATTACAGGTGCTTGATGATGTCCGTACCGCAGTAAATGCATTTCCCCTGATTGTCAATCCCTTTTTTATTTATTGAATAGTAGGTTCGTTCAATGGTGGTTTTGCCGCATTGGGGGCAACGTGTATTGCTATAAATTTCGGTTGCCATATTTCCTATGTATACAAACTTTAAATGTTCCGAGGCAATGTCGTACAGGTGGAAAAGGGTTTCTGCCGGGGTGGGGTATTGTTCCATTTCGTAACGCGGGAAATACCTCGAAAGGTGCAAAACGGTGTTTTCACCGGTTTCTTCTTTTATCCATTTACACATATCTTCAAACTCATCTTCATCGTCGTTCAGGGTTGGAATTACCAGGTTTGTAAGTTCCAGGTGGTTTCCGTTTTTTGCAATTGTTCCGATGTTTTCAAGTACAGGTGCCAGCGAAGCCTTTGAATATTTTTTATAGAAGGTGTTGTTGAATGCTTTCAGATCGATGTTGAATGCATCAATTAAACCAATAAGGAACCCAAGGGGTTCCTTTTCGATAAAACCGTTGCTGATAAAAACCGTTTTTTGGTTTTTGGATTTCACCATTTCAGCAGTTTTCACAACGTATTCAAAATTTATCCCGGGCTCGTTATACGTGAAGGCAATGCCCAGGTTGCCGGGCGATTTGTACACTGTTTTTGCCATCTCGGCGGGTGAAATGGTGCGGAACGGTACCGGATTACGGTTGTTACATTGCGACAGGGTGTAATTTTGACAAAATGCACAATGCATATTACAGCCGGTTGTTCCCATCGAAAGGATCGTGCTGCCCGGGTAAAAATGGTATAACGGTTTCTTTTCAATGGGATCGGTTCCCATAGCTGCAATTTTGCCATAAATCTCCGATACCAATATGCCGTTACGGTTGCGGCGGGCATTGCAGTTACCAAAATGCCCTTCGTCAATTATGCATCGGTGCGGGCATAAAAAACATTGTACTTTGTTTGAATCAAGTTTCGTATAATGTAATGCTTCGTGCATGGTTTGTTGTTTAATGGCTGCAAGTTACCTCACAGTTTACTTTTATGCAACTTCATATAAAATAATGATTGGGAAAGCTGTTTCAACCGGGCATAGCGGCCTGGATTTTAAAGTTAATTCACTCACTCACTCACTCACTCACTCATTCTTTTCTTATACTCCGAAGGACTCATGCCGGTTTGCGCTTTAAAAACAGTGTTAAAAGTGGTTTTGGAATTAAAGCCGGCCATGTACCCGATTCCTTCAAGCGAATATTTTTTTGCTTCGTTTTTTGAAAGCAATTTTTTCGCTTCTTCAACCCGCAAAGAATTGATATACCCGTAAAAGTTTTGATTCAGATTTTGATTAATGTATTGTGAAACAATATTTTTATTTGTATTAAGGGTTTTGGCTAATTCATGAAGGGTTAGGTTTCGCTGTGTGTAAAATTTTTCTTCTTTTGCCAGCCTGTCGAGGTTTTGCCGGATAATACGGCTCATTTCGGGAGATAGTTTAAATTGAGTATTCGTGTTTATCAGTTTGTCGTTATCCGTTTTTTTATCGGTTTCCGTTAAATATGCATATTCATTTTGACGATATGCCCCGTAGAGAAAGGCCATTAACAGCAATAACGAATAGATGTAATAATAAAAGTCGTAATTTTCAACCGATAAATTTGTAAACACCTCAATTACAAAGTAAAAAAGGTAAGTACTCGAAAATATGGCCAGCAGGTAAAGTATCCAGTTTAATTTTTTTCCTTCCATGCTTGAAAAATTTTCTTCGAGCACCGGACGGGTTTCTTTTATCTGTTTTACAATAATAATTACGTACACGATAAACTGAAAGGTAAAAATTATATCGTTGGCAATAAAATAAGCCCAAACCGTTTTGTTTGGCGCGGATGTACTGAAAACAAGGTAGTTATTGTAATAATCGGGCGATGGCCAGTTAACAAACAAGCCCGGAAGCAACAATAAAAAGACAGCAACCGGTGGGATGAAATGAAGGGGCGTTTTTTTTAGTGGAATGTTATGTAACGACATTACATAAAAATAGAAAACAGGAAATATCATTATCAATGCCATGGAGCTGAACATGTATACCGGATAACCCGGGCATTTTGGGTTCATGTGCACTTGCCTCGGCAAACGAAGCAACTTTGGCTGCAACGGGCAATTACGTTTATGTTGCAGCGCAGGCAGACGGTTTTAAAATTGTAGATGTTTCAAACCCGGCCAGTCCTGTTGTGGTGAAAACTATTGCTTCTTCGTATCCAACATGTGTTTGCATTCAGGGGAATGTGGCTGTGGCTTTAACTACGACAACTTCCCCCGACGAACTCGAAATATTTAACCTTGCCGATCCGGCCAACCCTGCCCGGATTTCTCAAATGGATATTGAAAAAACAACTTCGGCAACCATTAGCGGGGATTATGTTTTCATTTCATGTGCTGAATATACCGGGGGTGAAAACGGGTTACGGATTGTTGATATTTCAGATAATGCCAATCCACAGGAAATAAGTTACCTGAAAACAAATCGGCGGACATATAACGTTATTGTTGACAACGGACTGGCTTTTTTAGGCTACCAGGGAGGATTTTATGTTGTTGATATCAGCGATAAGGAAAACCCGGTGTTGCTTGCCGATCATGCAAATGATTTAACATATTGCGAGGTGCGGTGTGTTCATTGCGAATTGAATACCTTGACTGTAATTAACGGGTTTACCGATACGCCGGTAGAAATGTTCGATCTGTCCGATCCATCATTGCCCGGGCTGCTTGCCGGGTATGAGTCGCCAAATTCAGTAGGGTCGCTGCTTGTTGTTGACAATACGCTTTTTGCATCGTCTACTCAAAAGTTGTTTTCTTATTCAATTGAAGATAACCCGGCTCAACCGCTGTTTGTTGGTTCAAACAATGATAGTGGCGGACTTTCATATATGAAAACAAACAATAACGGTTTGCTTGCCGGGATCACATGGGATGCAATCCAGTTTATTGATATTTCAGCACAGGATGCCCCGGTTTTGTTGTCAGAATTTACCCCTGCTTCGAATCCTTTAAATTTTGCACTCAACAATTCCCGGGCATTTGTTCAAACCTTTGACGGAGGTTTGGAGATTGTAAATATTGAAAACCCCGCATCACCACAATTAGTTAATACATTTGGGATAAATGTCCCTGCTCACGATATTTTTCTGAAAGACAGCCTCCTTTTTTCGGCTTATGATAACGATAACAATACCGGTGGGGTAGAAATTATTCATGTTGATGATGATGAGGCCGTTTTGCTTCATAACATAGATGTAACCGGTACCCCCATGACTGTATGGATCGACAGTGATACTTTGCTTATCGGCAGTAATGAACCTGCCGGCCGGTTTCATATTTACGCCTACAACGTGGCAGATCCGCTAAACCCTGAGTTGCTGGCTTCAACAAGCGGCACGGGCGAAATACGTGATATTGAAGTAGTAAACGATGCCATATTGGCCGCGGTAGTTGGACAAAGCGTGATGAGGTTTACCCTTGACGTGATTTTGGCAATATTGCAACAACTTGATATTTGCCATTCACCCGGAAGTATTCAAATGACTACTTCACAAACCGACGAAGAAGGTAACGGGGTGGTTTATACCAGCGATGGGAAAAGTTACAAGAATTATCCATCTTCGGCAAAATCAGTGAATATTGCAAGTAGTACAATGAGTTCGGGAACAATGGCATCGGGTGAGTATGGAATAATTGCCCAGTTTTTCAAATCGGTACCACCACCTCAAAAATTTACACTTTCCGTGACCGTCTCTCCCGGGGATGCTGTTCGTGAGGGTTGTGTTGCTGTTCAGAATGGCAGTGGCCGTTACAACGAAGGTGAAACAGCTACGCTTACTGCCTCTCCTGCTGAAGGATGGAAATTTACAGGTTGGACAGGGAGCATTACTTCCGCTGAGAATCCGGTAAATGTAACCATGGATAGCGATAATGAAATTGCAGCAACCTTTGCACGTGAATGTACACTTACTTTATCTGTTGCCCCTCAGGAGGCCGCAGACGCAGGGTGTAATGCAACACAAAGCGGTAGTGGTAGTTATGCTTTTCAAGATGTTGCTGTTATTACTGCCACAGCTGCCCCGGGTTGGATGTTTCAGAGTTGGACAGGGAGCTTTTTTGCAGCTCAAAATCCCAGTGAAGTAACCATGTATGGTGATTATCAATTAACGGCTAACTTTCATAAAAAGTTTACACTTAACATCTCAATCGATCCGCAGGAGGCCAACAATGAAGGGTGTACGGTGTCTCAAACCGAAAATGTAAATCCCGAAGGTGATATAGTTTCTACCCTGAATGCTTTGCCCGCCGAAGGTTGGAAGTTTATTCAATGGTCTGGTCATGTTACGTCGACACAGAATCCCATAGATGTGCTTATTGATGAAAACAAAGCGGTTACTGCTGTGTTTGGCCGGGAATTTTCTCTTGCATTGTCAATAAGTCCGCAGGAAGCAGCAGAAGGCGGATGCACGGTTTCTCAAAGTGGTAGCGGCATTTATACCGAGGGAGGAAGTGCCGATATTTTGGCTACAGCAGCTGAGGGGTGGCGTTTCGATTCCTGGACCGGGGGTATTTCATCTGCTGATGAGTCTGCTACAATTACCATGGATGATAATAAAAACCTTACTGCCAATTTTGTGCGTACATATAACCTCACCCTGAGCATTTCGCCCGAGGCGGCCCGTGTTGCAGGATGTACTGTGTTGCAAAGCGGAAATGGCACCTACGATGAAGGTTCTGTCGCTGTTATTACATATACTCCGGCTGAAGGATGGGATTTTGTAAACTCCCGAATTGTACTTACTCCTTTTTATGATAATCCTCTAAGCCTGGTAATGGATTCCGATAAGGATGTTGTTTGTTTCTTTGAACAGAAAACCGGATTTAAACTTTTTGACGACAATGATGATGTTCTGGTTTTTTACCCAAACCCTGTTGTTGATAAGTTATTTATTGAATTTCCATCAAGGAATACTACGGTTGATATAAAAATACTTGACATTTTGGGTAGGGTTGTGCTTAAAAAAAATGATTTCAGGGAAAGTGAATTAGGCTTAAATGGCTTGCAAAAAGGGACGTATCTGTTGTGTTTTAACGATGGATATCGGTTTTATACGGTTCATTTTCTAAAAGAATAGAATTGTGATACGGAAAAGAGGCAACATATCAAATTGATTTTATTCTATCAAGGAAAACAAGAAAGATCAATTTTAAAAACCCATTTGGCAGTTCGTTCTGTTGAATGGGTTTATTTTTTTAAATTAGCCCTAACATTTATCAACTGTAAAAATTGAATTATGAAGTACAGAAAATTAGGAAAAACAGGGTTTGTAATATCTGAAATAAGTTTGGGTACCTGGCAGGTAGGTGGCCGTTGGGGGGCGCCTTTCGATTTTAAAAATGCCGAAACCATTTTAAATGAAGCCGTTGATCGGGGTATCAATTTTATCGATACAGCCGATGTGTATGGAGATGGAAACGGCGAAAGCGAACATGCCGTAGGGAAATTGCTGCGCAGCCGTTCGGAACAGATTTATGTTGCCACAAAATGCGGACGCCGTTTAAACCCGCATACAAACGAAGCATATACAACGAAAGCTTTGAGGGGCTTTGTTGAAGACAGCCTGAAAAATTTGCAGGTTGATACCATCGACCTGATCCAGTTGCATTGCCCGCCAACCGAGGTGTATTACCGGCCCGAAATTTTTGCCGAGTTCGATAAGCTCATTTCTGAAGGAAAAATCCGCAAGCTGGGCGTGAGTGTCGAAAAGGTTGAAGAAGCGCTTAAAGCCATTGAATACGATAATGTTGATACGGTACAGATCATTTTTAACATGTTCCGCCAGCGGCCATCGGAGCTGTTTTTCGAACAGGCCGAAAAACGAAATATTGGCGTTATTGTCCGTGTTCCGCTTGCCAGCGGGCTTTTGAGTGGAAAGTATACCAAACAAACCACCTTCTTGCCCGGCGATCACCGTAGTTTTAACCGTAACGGCGAAGCGTTCGACAAAGGGGAGACGTTCTCGGGAATCGATTATGAAACCGGTCTCGAGGCTGTTGAAGAACTTAAAAAAGCTTTCCCAGGCGAAAATCTCGCGTTAGTGGCCTTGCGCTGGATTCTTTCCTTCGATGCGGTTAGTTGTGTAATACCGGGTGCATCGAATGTAGGCCAGATAAAATCGAACATATCGGCTTCGGAAATAGGGCCGTTAACACCTGTCCAAATGGATATGGTTAAAAAGATTTACGATGACAGGATTAAAGGATTGGTGCACCACCTTTGGTGAGCATGTGAGATTGAGGTTTCCCGGTAAGCCGGGACTGTTATCGCAGAATGTTGAGGTTGAGGTTAAGGTTTAAAGTTAAGCAATTGCTATGAGTCTATCTGTCTTAACCTCAATCTTTCTATTTGCCAAGAAGAAAAATATTAATCAAAACATTTTAATCCACTTATCCCGGGGAAAGGGAAATTATAATTATTTTGCAATTTGTTAAAATTTAAAATTTATTACTAATAAACTACTAACTATGAGACTATTTGCAAACCTTTTTTTCTTTCTTTTAATTTCAGCCGGATTGTTTTTTACTGGGTGTAACCCAAAAACAGGCCAAAACCAAAATCCGGTTGTTAAAACCACTTCGGGTGATGTTTCCGGCAGTTTTAACGATACGGTATATGCTTTTAAGGGGATACCCTATGCCAAAGCCGAAAGGTTTATGCCTCCACAGGATCCCCATGGCTGGGATGGCGTTCTTGAATGTACAGACTTTGGGCCGGTTGCCAAACAAATAGTACCCTGGTATCCCGATTCCGTTCAAAACGAAGAAGAACTCTTTAGTGTAAATGTGTGGACACAGGGGCTTAATGATGACCAAAAACGTCCGGTAATGTTATGGTTGCATGGCGGTGGTTTTCATGTTGGCGCCAGCAACGATCCCATGACCTATGGTGAAGCGTTGGCAAAAAAAGGCGATGTTGTTTTTGTATCGGTAAATCACCGGTTGAACATTCTTGGTTTTCTCGATTTGTCGGCATGTGGCGAGATATATGCGCAATCGGCAAATGTGGGTATGCTCGACATTGTGAAAGCCCTTGAGTGGATACAAAAAAACATTGAAAATTTTGGAGGTAACCCTGCCGATGTGACCATTGTTGGCGAATCGGGAGGTGGTGGAAAAGTGGGTACGCTCATGTGTATGCCCGCGGCAAAAGGTTTGTTTCACAAGGCAATTATTCAAAGTGGAACCTTGTTAAATACAATGACTAAAGAAAAATCGCAAGCCCTTGGTTTAGCCGTTCTCGAAAATTTGGGAATCCCGCCAAATGATGTAGAAAAACTGGATACAGTTCCTTACAGGGATCTTGTAAAGGCAGGCAATGATGCAATAGCCAAAATTTCCGGGCCACGGAGACCCGGATCATCAACAATGTATGGTTTTTCACCATCTGCCGATGGCGTTGTTCTGCTCCAGCAACCTTTCAGCCCGGGGTTTGCCGATATTTCAAAAGACATACCCCTTATGATGGGCTCTACGCTTAACGAGATGATGCCAACATTTTACGGGGAAAAAAACCTGACAATGGAACAGGCCAATGAACGCCTGGAAAAAATGTATGGTGCCAAAACCGATCAATACATTAAACTTTTTGCAAAGGCTTATCCCGATTATACACCCCAGGATTTGCTATCTATAGATAAAGTTTTCAGGCCATATACCATACGAACAGCCGATGCAAGGGCTTTGGAGTCGGACGCTCCGTTGTATGTTTATTTCCTGGCATGGAAAAGTGGCGTTGACGATGCTTCGAAAGGCTCTTTTCATGGTTTGGATATTCCGCTGGCTTTTAACAATGTTGACCTGAGGCCCGACTGGACAGGTAATACTGACGAAGCATGGGAGATGGCTGACAAAATGAGTTCGGCCTGGATAAACTTTATTAAAACAGCTAATCCAAATGTTGAGGGTGTGCTGCCTGAATGGGAAACTTATACTGCCGAAAACGGGGCAACAATGTATTTCGATAATGAATGCAAAATTGTAAGAAACCACGACCGGGAATTGATGAATTTTATCAGATCGGCTGATTAACGCCGGGAAACTTGTCAGCTATATTATAAAACAATTTGAACGAATGAAACGACCATGAATTGAGCTTAGCGAAATCGTGTTAATCAATTTTAACATTTTAAAGTACACTCACGAAAATGATTAAAATTAGCTGACGCTGATCTCCGATTCATCGGGAGTTACATCTTATACCGAATAAACAAACAATTTTATAAGATGAAAAGATACTTATCAATAGCAGATTTAATTGTCATTTTAATAACATGTAGCGGAGCTAATTTTTCGGGTTAATCAATCAGAAAATTGTAACAACAGCTGAATATTTTTTTGTTTTGATGCAAAACAATCGGCCGGAAAGAAAATCCGGAGGCGATACGAATTGTTAGAAATAAAAAAGGCTACCTTTTGAGGCAGCCTTTTTAGTTTAGTGTGCCGTGCATGGTAACAGACTTGGTGGTGAAAGTCCACTATGGGGGTTTGTAATCGCCAACCATTAGTCGATGGCAAGGGTGTCCACCGCGAGATGGAATCTGAAGGAAGCCGGAGGCAAAACTCCGCCCCG
>JAIOZY010000050.1 GCA_021740385.1 Prolixibacteraceae bacterium
GAAATAACATCGGAAGTTAAAGCATGGGAAAACCACAGGAACAACAAAACCGCAAAAATTAATTGGCAGTTTACAAACGATCAGGCACGGATCAAGCTCAAAAGACTTTATCCGTCAATTTTAAGTTAACACAACACTACTTTAACTATAATTATCCGGAGCCTGAAAATGATATGCCTTTTTCGGTAACAACCGAGTACAATACATGCCCGTGGAATAAAGAACATGGCTTAATGCTGGTTGGGTTGAAAGGGAAAAGCCTTGATAAAGAAAACCTTCCCCCGTCGAACCTGGTCTTTTTGATTGACGTTTCGGGGTCAATGAGTTCATACAATAAATTACCGCTTGTAAAATCGGCCCTGAAAATGTTGGTAAACGAATTGCGGCCCCAGGATAAAGTGGCCATTGTTGTATATGCCGGCGCAGCAGGAATGGTGCTCGATGCCACACCGGGAACCAATAAAAAGAAAATTACCGATGCACTGGAAAACCTCAGGGCCGGTGGCTCAACCGCGGGTGGCGAAGGGCTGCAACTGGCCTATAAAATTGCCGAAGAAAACAAGGTTGAAAACGGCAACAACCGTATTATTCTTGCCACCGACGGTGATTTTAACGTTGGCCCGTCGAGCGATGCCGAGATGGAACGCATGGTTGAAAAAAACCGGGAAAAAGGAACTTACCTTACCGTTTTGGGATTTGGCATGGGAAATTACAAGGACAACAAACTGGAAACCATTGCCGATAAAGGCAACGGTAATTATGCTTACATCGACAACATTCAGGAAGCCCGTAAAGTATTTATCGGCGAATTTGGCGCAACGCTTTTCACAGTGGCCAACGATGTGAAAATCCAGGTAGAGTTCAATCCCGATAAAGTTAAAGGCTACAGGCTTGTAGGTTACGAAAATCGCTTACTGAACGAGGAGGATTTTAAAAACGATAAAAAAGATGCCGGCGAAATGGGTACCGGGCACACCGTTACAGCGCTATACGAGATTATACCTGCCGGTTCGGACGAAGAGGTGCCCGAAACCGAACCACTTAAATACCAGGAAAGAAATAACAAAAACAAAAAGAAATACACCAACGAAGCGGCTACGGTAAACATCAGGTATAAAGTCCCCGGGGAACAAAAAAGCCGCCTTTTCAGTCACGCAGTAAAATCTGACGAAAAAGATCCGGCAGACATTTCGACCAACTACAAACTTGCTGCTGCCGTTGCTCAGTTTGGCATGTTGCTGCGCGATTCGGAATACAAGGGTTCCTCATCGTTCGACAACACCATTGAACTGGCAAAGCAGGCCAAAGAAACCGACGAAGAAGGTTATGTGGCAGAACTGATCAACCTGATTAAAACAGCAAAGGCACTGAAACAATAGTTCATTCGTTCAAATTGTTTATTTCATTTCATTCTTGTACTCAATTATATTTTTGTGTTTTCAGCGTAAAAAAAATCCCGGCACAACACGAGGTTGTCCGGGATTTTCACTTTTAGGTACAATAATTAACGCTGAGATAAGGTTAGAGAGTTATCTTGTCCAATATCATCCTGAAAGAAATCATTTAGGTAAAAATCCTGGTATTCATTCCGCATTTTAAAAATATGGGGTTTCGAATTCAACCGGCTGCGGTCGCTAAATGCTTCAAGCGTATTGTCGGTTATGTATTTGTCGAAATGCATTAAAACGTTGTAGCGCGCATCCACAATTTTGTTCGTTAAACGTGCACCGCTGTTCAGCCCGTACCAATCGGCCAGAAAAGCAATATCAACATTCAGGTCGGAAACCCTGAGCCCTTTCAAATCGTAAAGGGTTTTGGGTGCCGAATTTCCTGAATGAAAAATCTTAACACCGTCAACCAAAACAACGTAAGCAATGTTTTCAAGCGCCTCGTTAATGGAATTCGGATGCTTAACATGCAAGGCTAAAATTTCAATTCCGTTCAATATTAAACGGTCATAATAATTTTCAAGCGGCGTTGTCTCAATTATCCGGCTGCTGATTTTCGGATAATCGGAAGTGAAAATTTTTAGCTTATTAATAACCTGTTGCGGACAAATCAGTTTTGCATGTTGATTGTGAAGCATAAACTGAGTGACAACGTATGGATCAAAAATATCGGCCTGGTGGTTTGAGATAAAAACCAGATCAACATCATCGAAGGGCGACAAGCCTTGTTTCATTAACGAAACGGTTACCTGCTCCGGTTCAAGATAACGGTCCATCCCATTTTGGAATAAACCATCGAACAAAATCGTATGTGTTCCTATTTCGACAAGAAAACCACTGTTTGCGATGTAGGTTACCCTTGCCGTTTTAATATTTGTATTTGCATAAACAGATGACGAAAACAAAACACAAATTCCCATTAAAAAAATTACAATATGCCTTTTCATAGCCAAAAAATATTAGGTGATGTTAAACTTGGGAATCCGATTTAGGGATCAGCATTTAACTAAACTTGAACAAAGGTATGACCATTCAAAGACAAAGTCAATCAAAGCTTAACAATAATAAAGACATTTTGGTATTTTTTAGTAAACGTCCACTTTTTGTTGATGAAAGTGCACTTTTAGTAGATAAACGGAATTAAAGAAAACCAAAAAGTGATTTTTCTCATGCAAAAAATACGGTAAAAAAAAGCTTTAAACAACACCCTGCGCCAGCATGGCATCGGCAACCTTCACAAAACCACCAATATTAGCTCCGGCCATATAATTAATTTTTCCGTTTGTTTTACCGTATTGCATACAGGTTTGGTGTATGCCCGACATAATGAGGTGCAGGCGGCTGTCGACCTCTTCACGTGTCCAGTTGTAACGGGTTGAATTTTGCGACATTTCGAGGCCCGATACGGCAACACCTCCGGCATTCACAGCTTTACCCGGTGCATAAACCAGGTTGTTGTTTAAATATTCCACCGCCTCGTACGTACACCCCATGTTCGACGTTTCGGCTATCATGAAACAACCGTTCTTTACCAGTTCTTTTGCATCGTCGAGGTTCAATTCGTTTTCGCAGGCGCAGGGCAATGCGATATCTACCGGGTGCAACCACGGCCTTTTGCCGGGAACAAACTGTGCATCAAACTCTTCGGCATAAGGCTCAACCACATCGTTGTTCGAAGCCCGTAACTCGAGCAAATATTCAACCTTATCGCCTGCAATCCCTTCCTTATCGATAATGAACCCATCGGGGCCCGATATGGTTACCACCTTTCCGCCCAGTTCGTTTATTTTTGTAATGGCCCCCCAGGCAACATTGCCAAACCCGGAAACGCCAAACGTATGCCCCTCGATATCTTTACCCATTTCTTTCAGCATTTGTTGGGTGAAATAAACAGCGCCAAAACCGGTAGCCTCGGGCCTGATGAGGCTCCCGCCCCAGTTAATGCCTTTCCCGGTCATAACCCCGGTAAATTCGTTTTTCAGCCGTTTATACTGACCAAACAAGTACCCGATTTCGCGGCCGCCAACACCAATATCGCCGGCAGGCACATCGGTATTCGGGCCAATGTGCCGGTAAAGTTCGTTCATAAAACTTTGGCAAAAATGCATGATTTCGTTATCGGTTTTTCCCTTGGGATTAAAATCGGAGCCCCCTTTACCGCCTCCCATTGGAAGGGTTGTAAGGCTATTTTTAAACGTTTGTTCAAAGCCCAGGAACTTTAAAATACTGAGGGTTACGCTGGGGTGAAACCTCAACCCGCCTTTATAGGGGCCAATAGCACTGTTAAACTCGACGCGGTAACCGCGGTTTATTTGCACCTCGCCACGATCGTTCACCCATGGTACCCTGAACATGATTACCCGTTCGGGTTCGGTCATCCGCTCCAGGATTTTTGCTTTCATAAACCGTGGGTTTCGTGTATAAACATCCCATACGGTTTCTACCACTTCGTGCACTGCCTGATGGAACTCTTTCTCGCCGGGGTTGCGGGCGATAACCCGGTTCATAAAATCGTTAATGCCATTCATACCAAAAAGTTTTATGTTGTTTGAACCAAAGTTAGGGCATATCTTTTCCGGCACACATGATCAAAATCTTAAATATCATGATTGTAAAAATTTGAATACGTGTTGTTTAACATTTATTAACATTTTAGATTGAAACGAGTTTGATTTTTCTCATAAACACAGAAGCAAAAACTTTAATGCTTTTTTGAAAAAATATTTTTTTATGAAACGGCCCCGAATTGTCGGGGCGAGTTCCATACTATAAATTTGAATACAGACAATTTTAATAGTATGAAATTATTACGTAAATTTGTTAAACATATAATTCAACATGATTAGTGTTATTTAAACAGACTGAATTTCAATAATTACTACAATCAATATTTACAATATAAAAACAGCAATGCAAAGAAAAATTACCCGGGCCTTGTTTATGCTGCCATTTCTAATGCAGTTATTTGGCCCTCGATGCGCAGCAGCGGGAAAAATGTTGTACAGCCAGTTTCCGGAAGGGTATTCGGGTTTCAATTCCACGTATATACCTTCATCCACATCAGGCTATCAGTTGTGTGCCGAAGATTTTCAAATATATACCGGCGCCGTATGGGAAATCAACAATGTAATTGTCAAATCTTCACATTCCTATGATGATCCGATTGATTTCAAGGTTAAGTTCATGCAGAACGATAACGGGAAACCGGGAGAGGTCATCAGCGAATACAATGTGAATAACGTTCACATAGATGCAGTTACATTTTGCTGGGACATTGCCCTGCCCGCTCCCCAAATATTAAATAGCGGCATTTACTGGGTGTGCGTTTACGGGAACAATCCATACCCCCATTTTTTTTGGGAGTGTGGCCATGAAGAATTTGGCCTTCAGCCACACCGCTACCGTCCACCTGATTTTCCCTACTGGAGACCTTTTAACACTCCACACAACAGCCTTTCGTTTGCCATACAGGGGCACGAATTGCATAGCGTACCTTTTAACATGCTTTTTTCCCTTTTGCTTTTTGGGCTTATTGGCTTAGGTGCATTTTTCAGGTGCCGGAATATGTAAGTTACGCCAAACAAAACTAAAAAATGGAACAAAGATGACGCTGGTTTAGCTAATAAACGGGGATAATATCTGTGCAAACCCGTTTTATCCACGTCATCGGCATTCAAAAAAAAAAGCTCAGAATCGGAATCCATAGCTTACACTGGGAATAATAGGGAATATTGAAACAGAAACAACATTCAATCTCCCTTCACGGTATGGATCAATATAACCATAGGTTGAATTTGCCCGGTTATACACATTGTAAACACTCAGTTCGAGCCAATGCGAATAATTCCGTTTACCTTTTAACTGCTTTCGCACCCCAATATCGAGCTTATGAAATGTTTTCAATCGGAACCCGTTCCGTTCCGAATTTATATAAATTGTATTTGAAAAAGGTGGTAAAGGTTCCGAAGTCAGGATATTGAAGGAATATGTGGGATACACAGCGACGGGAACAGTGAACGGCTGCCCCGACAACAACGAGAAACTAAAATTCACATCCCAACCTTTTCCCAAAATATAGCTACCTACAACTGAAAGGTTGTGGGGCCTGTCGTATGGTGAATTAAACCATTTACCATTCTCAAAATCTTTAAAAGAATGAAGGCTTTTTGAAAGCGTGTAACTTACCCATCCGGTAAAATCGCCTTCAAGCTTTTCAAATAAAAATTCAATTCCATACGATTTTCCATGTCCATCGGCAGTAACTTCATCCAGATAATTTGGTTCCCCGGAATAATTCGCTGTTGTGAAAATGTGGGAGCTAAACCCGTCGCGATAACATAAAAGGTTTTCGGTGGTTTTATAAAAACCTTCAAAGCTTATTTCAAATCGCCGCCCCTTTACCGGGAAATTCATGTAATATCCGGCAGCCCATTGATTAGAAACCATTGGCTTACGCTTTTCTGAAAGGCCTATCCATAAATCGACAGGTAGTCCCAGCCCCGTGTTGGACAATAGGTGAAGCGGCTGCGAAATTCTTGAATAAGAAGTTTTAATCGAACTGTTTTTGCTTAAAAAATATTGCAGGTTCACACGCGGTTCGGCAATGAAACGTGCAAGCCCGTTGTACAGATAAAGTGAACCTCTCAGCCCGGCTTGTGCTCTAAATTTAATTCCTTCATAATTCACCGAAGCCCAAACTGCACCACTCTCAAAACGCCCCTCTGATATACGCTGCTGCGTCCATGAAGAATCAATACCGGTATAATTTACTGAAGCAGGAGCCAGTTGCACTTCTTCAATTTGCAGGCCGGCATCCAGTTTAATCCGGTTAGAAAAATCAAAATTGATACGGTCAGTCAGAATAAAATTCTGTAGCCGGGAATAAAACAACTTTTCATACATGGCAAGGGTATCTGTTCCATACGCCACCCCCCTGTTCGTGTTATTGCCCGAGTACCCCGCTTTTAGTTCATTTGAAAACCTGCCATGAGCATATCGCCATTGAATTCCCGATAGCAGGTTGTCCCACGATTTACCGTTATCTGATAAAGGTACGCCGGTGTATTCTTCATCATAATTCAAGGTAAAATCATCGCGGCTGTAATAATTGAAGAATGTTATCTTGTTTTTATCCGAAAGGTTCCAGTTTGCCGAAAAAGAAAAATCGGTATAACTGAAATTCAGGTCTTCCAACTGGTCAATTATTGCCCTTCCAAGTAAATCGAGATAGGTACGGCGCGCACTGGCCATTACTGCCAGTTTGTTTTTTATTAGCGGGACTGATACCATCGCTTTTGCCGAAAGTAATCCGATATCGCCTTCACCATGTACCCTGTCCATCCCGGGTGTTTTCACCTCCATATCGATCACCGAAGAAACCCGTCCGCCATAATGGGCAGGAAATCCCGATTTATAAACTTCAACCTGATCAATGAGCATAGGGTTAACCACCGAAAGAAAACTGAAAAAGTGGTTGGTCTGGAATATGGGCAGACCATTAAGTAAAAAGAGGTTTTGGTCAGGGTTGCCCCCGCGTACGATCAATCGTGAAACACCCTCGGAAGCAATTTGCATGCCCGGCTTCAGCGCAAGTGACTTTACAATATCTTTCTCGCCGGCTATGGCAGGAATGGACGAAATGGAAACCGATGAAAGCAATTCGAGCCCGGTCTCAATACGGTTGCTTTTCAAGGGCATGTTTTCTACTACCGTCACCTCTTCAATCACCACGCTTTTATCGAATGGTTTCAGTTTAATGGTAAACGTTGAATCGGAAGTCACTACAATTTTTTTAATACCCAACACATAATCATCATGTGTAGTGATCAGTGTATAATCACCGGGCACAAGCGCCATTCTAATCAGCCCCGACTGGTCTGAAATAAAATGTTTTCCTATCTCTTTCACCGCAACAGCAGCCTCAGGTAAGGGCATGTCGGTTTGTTCATCGCTAACTTCTGCCCTGAGGATATAGAAATTGTTCTGTGAAAACAGCACCAAAGGCATGGTTAAAAGAAATAAGGAAATTACCCACTTCATGTCCGGTTATTTTTGTTTAATATTCCTGATCCTTACCATCGGGCTATTCAGTTTATCTGCTTTGATACAGATAAAACCACATACCTTTGACCCCGGTTGTACTGTCTTAAGGTATAGGTCGTTTTGGAGTATGTGCTTTTTCGTTTTCTGGTTAACAAGAATGGTACGGGTAGTGTTGACAATTCCCAACAAAGCTATTGCTCCCGACCAAAAATTCAACCTGAACCCGTTACGAGATAATTGTATCCCTTCTGGCGATTCGCTTGTCTCGGTATAATACGAGGTAGCCATTACAACAGGCAGCAACAATAAATTACCCCAGTATTTTTGTCCTAAAACTTTTTGGTAACGGCTGCTTTCAAGCATTTCAACGGGTGTGTAATCGTTAATAAATTCCAGGGTGCGTACTGACAGGGTAAACGATGAATCGCTATTGTTTTGCACTTTTACCGGCACAAATATCATCTCATTTCGCCACAACTTTTTAGCGAGCCATTTGTTCTGGGCCGACACTATATCAATATCGGAACAGGTAATAACAACGCCCGTTTTGTTTTCATTAACTGTTTGTCCGGTGAAAGCACTTACCGGGTTAATTGTACGATAAGGCATGGCACAACCAACAAAAATCAGCATGGCACTAACAACCATAAAATATTTTTCAAGGCGCATAAAAAGGTTCTTGTGTTGGTTTAATTAAATCATATCCATGGTGTACATCGAAAAAAACCGAGTCGTACCCGAAGCTTCCAAACAGGCCGTACCCTCCTTCCACATTGGTATACGAAGGCATGATGCCCTTGTACATCGAAAAAAACAGATCCCGTATAACATTCCCATCAAACTCAGAATCGTATAACCCGCACATTTCTTTATATGCAGCAAAATGCTCGTCAACGGTAAATATGTAAAAAGTAAGGTATTGTATGATCCTTCCATTTGGGGTATAACTGGTTGTCATACTATATTCGAATCCTTCCGTTATTACTTCTTCGTATCCGGCACAGTCTTCTTTTATCAGTAATGAAAACATGTTTACACCTTTATCGGTTGTACTTTGTACCCCTTCATTAACAATAAGCGGGCTCTGATAAGGTATTGAATCCAAAACCCGGTACTGAAAGCCCCGGTAACCAATAGTGTCGTCCAATGCAGGTTCCAGAACATATATTATCCCCTTTCCCCTATAAGCAAAATAATTTTGTTCCGATTCTTTCTCTGGCAGTATCCATTCCGATTCAAAATTGAAAGTATATTCTGAATGATAATCGGGATAATTTGTTATCCCGTAAACAGGCTGTTTGGTATTGTGCCACTTGCTAAAACGGGCCGGCACGGTAGTTTTTGCCGTAACCGGAGGATACCCATCAACCGTTACGTTTATTTTGTATTGTTTACCTCTCTCGATAGGATATTCGGTTTGCGTGCATCCATAAACTGCGGGTTTTGCGGAAAGTTGTTTTAACTGAATTTTATTTTCTTCACAGGAGAGGATCACTTCTCCGGTTGGCAAAGAAATTGAATCAAATTCGATGGAATCCAGCTCACTGCATATTTTCGATAAGGCGACATAAATACTGTCGGTTTGTGGGGAAATAACCGAAAACAGCACCAGTTTCGTTTCAAACCGGGAATAATCCAGGTCAAGAAATTCTTCCCTGACACAGGAAAATAACATAAATGAAGATACTATAATTAAAATAAATTTCATAAAAGAACAAAACCACCAAAGAGGTTTAAACCCCTTTGGTGTAATGCTATTTTAAAATCCACTATAAACACATTGAGCTGCATTAAAGTAAAAAACTTTTGAATCATATGTGCTATCACCATTTTTTCTTACCCTTGCATTAACCCTAACATCTTTTGAGCATAACCACCCCGACTGTCCATTGCATCTATATATTTGTTCTGAGTTAACCCATGCAGTACCAGTAGAATTGTAATTAAATCTGTTTACATATTCTGGATCAATACCATCATCGTCCGATGCAAAACGGCCAAATCCCTCCATCAGACTATAATCCATTAATACTCTGTCCAAATCTAACGGGCTACTACCACTAACTAAGTCTATTTCAGTATAAGAAGAATGTGTCCAAAACCAGATTTCAAGCCAAAATTCACACTCAACAAAAAGATTGGTACTTTTATATTGCAATAATTTTACCTGACCCCAACTTGCCTTCAAATTTGAATGTGGATAGTTCTTAATCACATTTTCAAATTCCTTTTCCGGACTTTCCTTGATTTTTTTGACCATCGAAAAATCGCCATTGGTAATCACGTTCTCAACATTTTTTTGTACAAAACTAATTGTGTCACCAACAGAAAGCAAACCCTCGCTGTTCAATAAAGCAGCGAATGACCGGTCACAAACATCCTGTGGTGTTAATGTTGACCCGTCAGCAAAGTATTCACCACAATCTTTCATCTCTTTGAATTTAAAATAGAGTGAATTGTGAAAGCCCAGGTCAACCAACCAGGTTTCCATTTCTTCGTTGCTCATGCTATCGAGCAAACTAAGCGTTTTGTAAAATGTTTCAGAGCTTTTAAATGAAAGCATTCCATTATCAACCGTAAAGTCTTTATCCGGTTGAATAGTTTCCATTTCTTCATTGCACCCCATAAAAAGTGATGCAATTAAAACCGCAAAAATCACAATGTTTATTCTCATAATGTTTACTTTTGCGAACGGGGAGTTGCTAATTGGCGTTGCTGCTCCCTGTTCAGATTATTAATTAATTTGATTTGAAGGCAGCATTTGCTTGTATTAAACGGCAGTGTTGCCTTTCTTTTTTATCTCTTCTTCGTTTATTCAAATTTTTCAAAGAAATCACATTATTTGCTTTCAGCTAAAAATTTAACCGTTTAACTTGATGCTAATCAATAGTTTTGGATACGCACTTTAGACAGAAATAGGATTTTTTTCTTTCCATTTAGCCTGGATTGTTATAGTTATTATAATGCAATAATAATAATAATAATAATAACATGCAATGGTTGTTTGATATTTTTCATCAAACAATGAACCATAAAAAATTCATTAAGGATTTAAGGGCTTACTTTGAAGAGATACAAAAGACAGTTTTAAACACCCGGCACTTCCCTGTAAAACATCACAATCAATCAAGGATCCGTAATCTTCTGTCTTTCATTAAAATTCATCTGTGGAAAATAAAAAAAGGCCAACTGTAATTAAACAGATGACCTTTATCAAATCTTGTGGGCGGTGAGGGAGTCGAACCCCCGACCCTCCCGGTTTAACCGGGATGCCCTGAACCCTTCGTTATCAACGCCTCTAAAAAAATACGGTCTTTCCATCGCTTTAGTTCATACTCACGCTTGATGGCTTGTGATTTTTCAGGGTATTTTTCAAAATACTTTAATACCCATGGTTTTCCGGTCGAGGTAAAACCTTTTCCTGAACTGTTGTGGCGAGACAAACGGCCTTCAATATCAGAGGTAGAACCGATATAATACTTATCAAGTTTTGCAGAATAAAGGATGTAACAGTAGTACATAATAAAACATTAAAAGGCCAACTGTAAGTAAACAGATGACCTTTATCCTATTTTGTGGGCGGTGAGGGAGTCGAACCCCCGACCCCTTGGGTGTAAACCAAGTGCTCTGAACCAACTGAGCTAACCGCCCTTTCGCTAAAAGCGATGCAAATATATATCAATGTTTTTACCCTGCAAATATTTTTTCTGATTTTTTAAATAATGAACCACAAAACAAAAAAAATGCCGGCAAAACCGGCACTTGAAATGCATATGGTCGACAATTAAGCCTGCTCTTGTTCTTCGAGTATTTCATAAGCCCTGTCGAGAATAGTTGAATCATCCAACAGGACAATGCCCCCGTCAGGGCCGGGTTCCATATGGATTCCAACCGATTTGCCATTTGTGTAATTAGCTCCCCCAAAATAATTCCTGACGGTTTCAACCTCCACGTCAAACTCTTTGGCAAGTTGACGAATTGAACCGTCAGGCAAACTGTCTTTGATTTTTCGCAGTTCATTAAATGTTATCTTCTTTGTCATGGCAATAAATTTTATTGGTTAGAAATTTAACAATTACATAAATATTTAGTCCCCTAAAATTAAAAGATTATTTGAAAAACGATACTACTTTTTGGCATATTATTTTTGTGTTTACTGCCAAAAAAAACACCGGGAGGCACTTGTATAAACATTGAGCATATTCAAAATCCTTTTACTGCAACACATTGCTGTTTAAATAACAATATAAAATAAACCGCTTTTGCTTGTTGGTTTTAACATTTTTTAATAAAGGAAAGGGTCAAAACTATCGAGGCAGTTGTAAATGGATTGATGCAACCGGGGCCTGAAATTCGTTTCGTAAAGTTTGGTGTTTTCTCGCGAAGGGTAAACCCTGTTCGACATGAAGATGAACAACAACCCGGTTGACGGATCGGCCCAGGCAAACGTACCGGTATACCCGCTGTGCCCAAAGCTCATGGGATCCGAATTTGGCGCGGGGTACGATTCTTCAATCCCGTTTGAACCGTTATCGATATATGGTTTATCGAACCCCAGGCCGCGCCGGTTTTCGTTATCGGGAAACTGTATGCGGGTAAATTCGTTTACAGTGGCTGTATCGAGGTAGTGAAAATCGCCGTACGTTCCCCCGTTCAGGTAAAACTGCATGATTTTAGCCAGGTCGTTCGTTGTGCCAAACAAGCCTGCATGTCCCGACACGCCGCCCATCATGGCAGCCGTTTCGTCGTGAACAAACCCCCGCAGCAATTCATTTCTGAAATGTTCGTCGCGTTCGGTAGGTACAAACCGTTTCAACTCGAAATGCTTATAGCCGTTATAATTCACTGTTGTGGCCCCAAGCGGTAAATGAAATTCATTACGGATCGTTTTTTCGTATTTTTTGCCGGTTAGTTGCTCCAGCATGTCGGGCATTAGTATAAAAGAAAGGTCGGAATAGGCGTACTTTTTCTCTTTAAGCAGTTCGGAATCCCTGATTTCCCTGAATATTTTCTGCTTGTAATTTTTATTGATATACAAATTGGATGAAATCCGGTAGGGATAATTTGGCGAGGGCCGATCGCGGACAATCCGCCTTTTATAATTTTTTTCTTTCCTGAAAACATCAAGATAAAAAGCAATCCAGGGATTTAACCCGGCCTGGTGTGCCAGTGCTTCCCGCAGGGTAAATGCATCTTTATCGGTATGGGCGAAAGGTTTCCAATATGTCGAAAAAGGCTTGTCAAGTTCAAGCACCGAATCTTCAACCAGTTTCATTACCAGCGGAAGCGGGCCCGCAATTTTGGTTATGGATGCCCAATCGTATAAATTATTGTTTTCAACCGGGGTTAGGCTGTCGTAAGTATGAAAGCCGTAACTTTTATGAAAAATCACTTTCCCCTCTTTCGCAATCAAAACCTGGCAACCGGGAAACATTTTTTCAGTTATTCCGGATGCGGAAAACGAATCGACAACCGCGTTTAACAACCCTTTATCAATACGGCATTCCGCGGGGACAGTATATTTCAAACGCCCGTTTTTTTTTACATCAATCCCCTCGCCTTCGGCAAACATGCCGGGCACGGAAACCGGCAGCCTGCTGCGTGTACCAATGGCCCCGAATATCAATTGAGCAGCATAATCGTGCGAAAGCGGGTTGTCGTCGTAAGCAACAACCAGTGCTCCGGCCTTTTCAATTCCGATTAAATGTTCAATGGCGTAAGGATTTGCAAATACCGACACAACCGTTTTGGGCAATTCGTGTAATTGCTCCATTACATTTTGCATGGATTGCCCCACACCAAACCGGCCGGCAGGAGTTTGTTTTAACCCGTGAATGCCTGCCAAAACGAGGTTATAATTCGAAAGTTTTCGTAAAACCAGGATGATGTCCTCGGGGGCACTGTTTTCATCAATAAAAAAATGGTCGGCAGGGAGATAACTGTCAACCCGTTCCTGAAATGCCGTCTTTTCGAAAGCTCCCAATGCAAGGGTGGCGATTTGCAAAGTATCGAGCCGTTTCAACGGAAGGATTTCATCGCGGTTAAAAACTGCCGTAAGCGCCTGTTCCCGCAGCAGCCTTGACGTTAAATTGTATGCTTGTTTATTTAGGTCATGATGCAGCTCTTCCATTTCAACAATACTGTCCCTTTCAACCTCCAACCACTCTTTAGCCAACAATACTTTCCGGCATTTTTGGTTAATCAGTTCGTCGGAAAGCGTACCCCGTTTAACGGCTTTTAAAACCGAACGGATAACACCGTGCGGGTTCACCACAAATTCAATAACGTCGGCCCCGGCTTGCAGGGCTTTAACGGCAGCTTCGCCTTCTTTGTAATAATTGGTAATGGCTTTCATATTCATGCCATCGGAAAAGACCAGCCCCTTGAATTGCAGCGAATCCCTGAGGATGCCTGTAAGGATTTTTTCAGAAAGCGTAGCCGGGATTTTCTTTTTGTCGATTGACGGAAGCCCGATATGGGCACTCATTATGCCGCCAATACCTTGTTCAATCGACTTTCTGAAAGGCACAAAATCGACCGAATCGAGTTTAGCATAATCGCTCCCGATCACCGGCAGGGTCAGGTGTGAATCGAATGCCGTGTTGCCGTGCCCGGGAAAGTGTTTGAGGGTAACCAGCACATGGGCATCCTGCATGCCAGAGGCCAGCATCAGGGTTTTACGGGCAACCCGCTCGGGGTTTTCGCCAAACGAGCGGTAATTGATGATGGGATTTTGTGGATTGGAGTTTACATCGGCAACCGGGGCAAAGTTGAGGTTTATGCCCAGTCTGCGACACTGTTGTCCAACTTCAACGCCCATGCGATACAACAATGAATCGTTGTGAACAGCGCCAAGCGCCATGGCATGGGGGTAATTCACCACTGAATCCATCCGGAACGACAATCCGTTTTCGGCATCAAGTGCAATAAACAGCGGCACTTCCGATGCCTGCTGGTATTTATTAACCAGCGCTGCCAGCCTGTGAGGCGACGATTTCAGGAACAATACACCGCCCACGTGGTATTTTTCGATCTGCGAAAGGATAAGTTGCTCGTCGGTCTCCCCCAGGTTGGCATAAGCCGTAACCATGATGAGCTGGCCAATTTTCTCTTCGAGCGACATTTGTGCCAAAACCGAATCGGCCCACGCCCCTTTCCCGTCAAGGTATGGCGGGATTTTACCAAACAGGTTGAATGATGCCGTGCATAAAAAGAGAAACCACAACATCACCACCCGATTAAAATGCTTTTGTTTTCCGTTGGTAATTAAAAAATGTATCTTCATTCCCGGTTTTCAGAATTTCATGTATTATGCCCGGTAAAATTATAAAAATAACACCGACACAATGGGAAAGGATAAAAAAGATTCTTTCGCCGACAATTATTCTTCTTGCTTTGTTATTCCTGTTGATTTGCTCGGGTATTACAAAAGAAGCGAAAATTATTCCCGGGGCCGAACAACCGGAAAAATACATACCCTTTTTAAAGGGTGAAAAAGCAGCATTGGTTGTTAATCAAACATCGATGGTGAACGACATGCACCTAATCGATTTCCTTCTGACAAAAAACATCGGTATTGAAAAAATTTTTGCTCCCGAGCATGGTTTCAGGGGAGAAGCCGAAGCCGGTGCTGAAATTGAAAACGGCACCGATGCCAATACCGGGATACCCATCGTTTCGCTTTACGGCAAAAACAAAAAACCCACCCCGGAACAAATGGGAAACCTCGACTGGGTTATTTTTGATATTCAGGATGTTGGTTGCCGCTTTTACACCTACATCAGCACGTTGCAGTATGTGATGGAAGCTTGCGCCGAAAACAACGTGCCGCTCATGATCCTCGACCGGCCCAACCCCAACGGCGATTATGTTGACGGCCCGGTGCTTGACACCGCCCTGAAATCGTTCGTGGGGATGCACCCTGTACCCGTTGTGCACGGTTGTACACTGGGCGAATTTGCCCAAATGATCAATGGAGAAAGCTGGCTTGGAAAAAACCTAAAATGCAAGCTGAAAGTTATTCCCGTTGCCGGTTATACGCATTCAACAACATACGAGTTGCCCGTGAAACCATCGCCAAACCTGCCAAATTACAGGGCAGTGAGGCTATACCCCTCGCTTTGTTTTTTCGAGGCCACAAACATAAGCATAGGCCGGGGCACAACCTTCCCTTTCCAGGTTATCGGTTACCCCGACAGTACCATGGGCCGTTTCAGTTTTACACCGGTTTCGATTAAAGGTGTAAGCGAACACCCAAAACATAAAGGAAAAACCTGTTACGGTACCGACCTGCGAAACCTTTCGGAAATACCCCGTTTCACGCTGAAATACTTTATCGACTATTTCAATAAAGCGGGCTCGTTAGAACTGTTTTGGAGCAGCAAACGATGGATTGACCTTTTATCGGGCGACACGCTTTTTTATCATCAGGTAAACAATGGCTTAACCGAGGCTGAAATCAGGAAAAGCTGGCAGCCTGAGCTTGAAAAATATAAACAAACCCGAAAAAAATATTTGCTTTACCCCGATGAACAACCTTAACCCGATAACCTTCCTATTGTTACTGCTTGCTTACTTTGCCCTGCTTTTGCTCATTTCGTATTTCACCGGCAAAAAAAGCAAAACACAATCGTTTTATACCGGCGACCGGCAATCGCCCTGGTTTGTGGTGGCTTTTGGCATGGTTGGTGCAACCATTTCGGGGGTAACGTTCATTTCGGTGCCCGGCGAAACCGGCAACAGTGCGTTTCACTATTTCCAGTTCGTGATGGGCAACATGGTTGGATACATCATTATAGCAACATTGCTCCTGCCGTTTTATTACCGGAAAAACATTGTTTCAATTTACACGGTATTGGAAGAAAAAACCGGAAAAAATGGCTACTTAACAACGTCGGGGTTTTTTATTCTGTCGAAAATTATCGGGGCCTCGTTCCGGTTGTACCTCGCTGCCCTGGTTATCGACATGGCCATATTCGGCCCGCTGGGCATCCCTTTTTGGGCAACCGTGTTATTTTGCCTTTTGCTCATCTGGCTTTACACCTTCAGGTCGGGCATAAAAACCGTGGTGTGGACCGACACCCTTCAAACATTAATCCTGCTCGGAGCGGCCATTGTAACGGTTATTGCCCTGCTACGTTATTTTGAAACACCGGCCGGAGAATTTATCGGTAAAATACTGGCAAAGCCCGAGGCACGGATTTTTGAATTCGGCTGGAAATCGCCCAATAATTTTTTTAAACAGTTTTTTTCAGGCATCGTGCTTACCATTGCCCTTAACGGGTTCGATCAGGACATCATACAAAAAAACCTCACCTGCCGGAATTCATCCGATGCCCGTAAAAACATGCTCTGGTTCAGCGGGTGGTTTGGCTTGTCGGTGTTCCTGTTCCTGCTGCTTGGCGCAATGCTGTATGCATTTGCACAAACGAAAGGCATTGAATTGCCCGAAAAAACCGACCGCCTATTCCCGCTAGTTGCATTGAATTACCTGGGCAAGCCCGTTGCTATTTTATTTATCCTGGGCATTTCGGCTGCTGCATTTTCAAGCGCCGATTCGGCCACCACGGCAATGACTACCGCGTTCAGTGTCGATTTTATGAAGATTGAAAAGCTGCCTGCGGTTAAGCAAACCCGGCTAAGAAACCTTGTTCATTTTAGCTTCACCATGATAATTTTCGGAACCATCATTTTATTCTACTATTTAAACAACGAAAGTGTGGTTGTCTCTATTTTTAAAGCCGCCGGATATACCTACGGGCCCATTGCCGGCGTATTTTGTTTTGCCTTTTTTATCAAACGAAAACCCATAAGCAACGCGATTGTTCCAATATGTATTGCATCGCCCGTTTTAACATACCTGATTACCGCACTTTTTAAACACCTGGTGCCGGGATATGGCTTTGGCTTTGAGCTGATCATCATTAATACGCTGATAACGGTTTTGCTACTTTTAGTTTTTTCAAAAAAGGTGCATACAGAATCATTGTTGTCAGGTAAAAACAAGAGATAACTTCTTTCATTAAATAAAAACAGCCACGAAAGCGCTAAGGTCACAAAGTAAAATTATAAATTGCCAGATAAACTTAGTGTCTTCTACTTTGTGCCTTGGCGACTTGGTTGCTAAATCAAACTTTTTTCAGCAAACCTCCTCAGCCTGCAAATAAAACAAGTGAATTTTCAACTTCTTGTTATCCGACCATTAAATTCCCATAAAAAAACGCTGATTGGGAACTTTTTCTAACATTTGATTTACTTTTGCAACAAATTTTAACATGATAAAATAATCGGTATTCAAAACCGTTTTTAGCTTATAAAACATACCGGAATTGATTAAAAAAGCTTTATATATTATACTGGCATCCATCACCATTGGATGGTTTTTTGTTTCCTGTGAGGAAGATGCGTTTTTACCGGAAGAAGGCGACCTGCTTGCATTTTCGCACGACACGGTAATGTTCGACACCATTTTCACCGTACTCGGATCGACCACCCAGTCGTTCAGGGTTATTAACCCGCAAAGCCGGCCCATTACGGTTTCTTCCATCAGGCTGGCCGGTGGCAATGATTCGTTTTACCGGCTTAACATCGACGGCGACCCCTTGAACGAAAGGGAAGACGTTGTAATCCCCGCTTTCGACAGCATTTACATTTTTGTTGAGGTAACCATAGACCCAAACGGGGTAGACCAACCGCTCGTGGTGCAGGATTCGGTGCTTTTCGAAACCGGCAACACCTTGCAGGATGTTGACCTTGTAGCATGGGGCCAGGATTTTAACCTCATTAAAGGTGAAGTATTGCAAACCCAAACCTGGGCCGATAAAAAACCCTATGTGGTTTACGATTACGCCATTGTTGACAGTGGCCAGGTTTTAACGATTAATCCAGGCACACGCATCTTTTTCCACGACACAGCAGGCATGTATGTTTTAGGAGCGATTAGAGCCGAAGGAACTTCAGAAGAGCCAATTCTTTTTGCCGGCGACCGGTTAGAAGAAATGTATGAAGATTTACCTGACCAGTGGCAGGGCATCATTCTTTTTCCGAATAAAATGGAAAACACGTTTAGCAATGTGGAAATAAAAAATGCGAATATCGGGCTTCAGGTTGGCACCCTCGAGTACGAAGGTTCTGCCACTGCAAAATTGCACAACGTAGTAATCCAGCACATGTCGTATGCCGGTATTTTTGCCCTTAAATCGAAAATTGAGGCAACAAATACACTTGTAGCCGACTGTGGTTTTTACGGCGTTGCCCTTCTTGTTGGGGGAAGCTATGACTTCAACCATACTACAATTGCAAATTATTACACGTGGAAAAGAAACGGACCGGCATTGGTTATATCAAATATACTGATTGACAGTAACAGTAAATTTATCGAAGTATATGAAAATGACCTGACCAGGGCTAACTTTAAAAATTCCATTATTTGGGGCACTCAAAATTCGGAACTCCTTATTGGCAATTCTGAAAACAAAATTTGTAACTACAATTTCGATTACTGCATGGTAAAAACCGGCGACTCGATCGATACTGAAAACTACCCGGATAATTTCACCAATCTGGTTGACGATTACAGTCACCCCGATTCGATCAAGCATCTTTTTATTGACCCATACGCGTATAATTTTAACCTCGACACGCTTAGCCTGGCAAAAGATGCCGGGAAAATTGAATACGGAAGGTTGGTACCTTACGACCTGAACAATGTTTCACGACTCGAAGATATTGCACCCGACCTTGGTGCTTTCGAACGCATTGAAGAAGAAACCGAAAATGAAGATACGGATTAAATCGGCGCTTTTTATCCTGTTGTTCCTACCCCTGTTTGCTTTTTCGCAACCCGGCAGCAGTACTTACCTCGCTATGTTCTACAATGTCGAAAACCTGTTCGATACCTTTGATGAACCCGGAAAAATTGATGAGGAATTTCTGCCCGATGAAATGCGGCACTGGACCCCTTACCGGTACAACCAAAAACTTACGCGTATTTCGCAGGTAATAATGGCAGCCGGTAAAGGCAACCTTCCCGTTGTGGCAGGACTGTGCGAAATTGAAAACCGGCTGGTGCTTGAAGAACTATTGAGCCATACCCCGCTCGGAAAAATGGGGTACAAAATTATTCACAAAGAATCGCCCGATCGCCGGGGCATCGATGTTGGAATGCTGTACCGTGCAGATATTTTTAAACCCCTCATGTACAATGCAATACCCGTTGTAAAATCTGCCGACACAACTTTTCACACACGAGATATACTGCACGTTAAAGGAATAATTAAAACCGACACACTCAACATTTTTGTGAACCACTGGCCGTCGAAATACGGGGGCGTGGCCGAAACCATACCGCTTAGGGCACTGGCCGCACAAACACTTAAAAATTACACCGACAGCCTGATGCAAAACAATGCCAACTGCAAAATTGTGATTATGGGCGATTTTAACGACTCACCTTTCGATGCAAGCTTGGCAAATGTACTTGGTGCCTTGGCCACGGAAGCGCCGATAAAAAACACATCGCTATACAACCTATCGCTTGAAGAGGCAAAAAAAGGAACGGGCACAAACAAATACCGGGGCAAATGGGAAATGATCGACCAGGTAATTGTAAACGGCACGCTTTTAAAAGGTAAAGGGCTGCATGTTACCAATCAGGGCTTCCGGGTTTTTTCACCTGAATTCCTGTTTGAAAAAGATCAAACATACACGGGCCAAAAGCCCTTCCGCACATATATCGGCTTTAAATACAACAACGGTTTTAGCGACCACCTGCCTGTTTTGATCGAACTGGGGTATTAGTTCAAGATTTTTTCTTCTCCAGCCCCAAACCGGCACCCACTTTCAGCATCAACTGGCAGGCTTCATCAAAATTATTGTGGATTTCGCCTTCGAGAATGGCTTCTTTAATGGCATTTTTAATCACGCCAACTTCCTTACAGGGCGGGATACCGAAAGTTTCCATTATGAGTTCGCCGCTGACCGGTGGCTGGAAATTGCGGATTGCATCGCGCTCTTCAATGTCTTTCAATTTTTCACGTACCAGTTTAAAATTATTCAGGTAAGTGACCACCTTTTTTTCGTTTTTCGAGGTGATATCGGCCTCGCACAATGTCATGAGCAAATCGATATCGTCGCCCGCTTCGAAAAGCATACGCCTCACGGCCGAATCGGTTACTTCGTCTTCGGAAAGCACAATGGGCCGCATGTGCAGGTTGACCATTTTTTGCACAAATTTCATTTTTTCGTTCAGGGGCAGTTTAAGCCTTTTGAACATTTTGGGCACCATTTTCGATCCGATAAAGTTATGCCCGTGAAAAGTCCAGCCCTGCCCTTCGATAAACTTTTTGGTTTGCGGTTTTGCAATATCGTGGAGTAGTGCTGCCCAGCGCAACCACAAATCATCCGACTTTTGGGCCAGTTGGTCCAGCACGGCCAGGGTGTGGTAAAAATTATCTTTATGCCCTGTACCGTTAACCACTTCCACCCCCTTCAGGCGCGACAACTCGGGCATGATCAGTTCAAGCAACCCGGTTTTGTCCATCAGTTTAAAACCCACCGATGGTTTGGGTGAGAGCAAAATTTTGTTGATTTCTTCAACAATGCGTTCTTTCGATACGATGGATATTCGCTCCTTAAAACGTGCAATGGCCTTAAAGGTGTTTTCCTCAATCAGGAAATTAAGCTGTGTGGCAAACCGTATGGCACGCATCATGCGCAGAGGGTCGTCGTCGAACGTAACTTCGGGGTCGAGGGGCGTTTTAATAATTTTGTTTTCCAAATCGTCGAGTCCGTTAAACGGGTCAATCAATTCCCCGAAATTGCCTGTATTAAGATTTATAGCCAGGGCATTGATGGTAAAATCCCTGCGATTCTGATCATCCTCAAGTGTACCCTCTTCTACGGCAGGTTTGCGCGAGTTTCTGGTATACGATTCCTTTCGTGCGCCCACGAACTCGTAACTAACACCTTTGTATGTGAATTGCGCCGTGCCAAAATTTTTAAAAACACTCACCCTTAAGCCGGGTTTTATTTTACCGGCAACTTTACGGGCAAGCGCAATACCATCGCCAAGGGTAACAAAATCGATATCGGACGAAGAACGCTGAAGGATCAGGTCCCGAACATATCCCCCAATTACATAAGCCTCTACACCCAGGTCAGATGCAGCTGCTGATACGGCTTTAAATATCTTTTGTGTCAAATATTTCGAAAAATCGGTCATTCGTTTATTAATGAATGGTTTTGTTCTTTTGGCAATGTGTGACAAAAGTAACACAAAAAAGTTTTTTTGAAGGGTACATTTGCAACTGTAAAACAACACCGATGTTTTGTTGTTGTTTAAGTAAACGAAGTAAAACATTAAAAACAAATACTATGTTGGAACATTTAACACTTGACACGTTTAAACAAAAAGTTTTCAATTTTGAAGAAAACAAAGACTGGAAATTTGAAGGCGATGTGCCCTGTATCATCGATTTTTATGCCGACTGGTGCGGTCCGTGCAAAATGGTAGCGCCCGTGTTGGAAGAACTTCAAAAAGAGTATGGCTCTGCTTTAAACATTTACAAAGTAGATACCGAAGACCAGCGTGAACTTGCTGGAATGTTTGGCATTCAAAGCATTCCGTCGTTATTATTTATACCCAAAGATGGAAAACCGCAAATGGCCATGGGCGCATTGCCCAAGGACACATTTGAGCAGGCCTTTAAAGATGTTTTGGGTGTAACGAAACCAAATTAAATTAGTAACAGAGTAATTATTTTTCATAAGATAAAGAAACCCGTTCATACGGGTTTTTTTATTGCTTCAATAATTTTTTCGAGTTTTATGGCCCGCGAACCTTTAACCAGCACCAACTTGTTATTCCATCGGGAAAAATCGACCTCTGCGATGAGTTCATCCACTGTATTGAATTTATGAACCCCTTTTGCTGAATTTGTTTTCAGGAAATTTTCACCCACCAAAAAAACATCATCGAACCTGTATCCCGAAATCAAATCAATTATTTTTTGATGTTCTCCACCCGAAAAGGCGCCCAGTTCCAGCATATCACCCAGTATCAATATCTTATTTTCGCCCCTTGCTGTAACAAAATTCTTTATGGCCATTTCCATACTGGTTGGGTTCGCATTGTAACAATCGACAAAAAGTTTATTCGAACCAATTTTCGTTAGCTGCGAACGGTTGTTCGAAGGCCGGTACCCTTCTATCGCTTTTTTTATTAAAAGCGGGTCGATGTTGAAGTGCATACCAACCCGGGCAGCAGCAAGCACATTTTCGAGGTTATAGTCGCCAACCAGTTTTGTTTTAATATACAACCAGCCTCTTGGGAACAAAATTTTGCAGGTCAGGTACGGATCACTCCCTGCTGCTTCACCTTTAAGCTGAACGTTTTCATTGCCCTGCCCATAACTGATTTTTTCAACTTTTGGGGGAATCATTTGTAGAAGATGCTTATTCCCGGTATTGATAAAAACACTTTTTCCTTTTTCAGAAATGTAACTGTACAGTTCAGCTTTGGTTTTTTTCACCCCCTCGAATGAGCCAAAACCTTCGATATGAGCCTTTCCAACGTTGGTGATCAAACCATAATCGGGTTCAGCAATTTTGCATAAGGTGCTGATTTCACCGGGGTGATTTGCCCCCATCTCAACAACGGCAATTTCGTGCCCGTTATGTAGTGTAAGCAATGTGAGCGGTACCCCAATATGATTGTTTAAATTCCCCTGTGTAGCCAACACATTACATTTTTCCAACAATACTGCTGCAATCAACTCTTTGGTTGTTGTTTTACCATTGGTACCGGTAATGGCAATTACAGGAATATTCAGTTTGCGGCGGTGGTAATTGGCCAGTTTCTGAAGTGTTTTTAACGAATCGTCAACAAATATGCACCCCTCCTCACCTTTTAGCTTTTCACTATCGACCAGGGCATATTCTGCCCCATCGTTTAAAGCCTTCAGGGCAAAATCGTTTCCGTCGAAATGTTCCCCTTTCAGGGCCACAAAAATGCCTCCTTCGTGCGTCTTGCGGCTATCGGTAAAAACCCTTCCGGTTTTTAAAAAAAGTTTGTATAACTGATCCGTATCCATTCATGTGCGGTTTTATATACAAAGTTAAGCCCGAAGTTCAAACTATAAAGAAATACAATAAAAAAAATCCTGCTTTGGGTAAGAGCAGGATTTTCTGAAATATGATATATAAACATTGTTATCTTTTTATGGGCGGCCCTAAGCGGGTCATTGCACAACGGAAACCAATATCATCGGCAGCTTCCCTTTCATCAAGGAAACGGCGCGAACCGGGATTTAACCAATAGGCCCTGTCACGCCAAGAACCACCTTTATACACCCTGGCATGGTCGGTAATGCGAGAATTAATTACGCTGGTATTTCCCGGGTTCTGGTAGTACATATTTTTTGTTGTAGCAATACTGGTTTGATCAGCAGGTGCATTTGTTGTCCAGTTACTGCCGTCTATTGGGTTCGAGGGGTAATCACCGTCTCCATAATTACGTTGGTCTTTTATCGTATCAACAACCGGTTCGCCAAATTCGTCAAAAACTACTTCACCGTTTTCGCGTCTGTATTCTGTTATCACATTCCCCCTGTAAGGCTGGAATTCTTCAACATCGATCGGTGATAGCGGTCTGTACACATCGGCTACCCATTCGTTTACGTTACCGGCCATGCAATAAAGGCCGTAATCATTTGGTTCGTATGAAAAAACGGGTGCCGAAATATCAGCAGCATCATTTAAAGCGCCGGCCATACCCATCAGGTCACCACGTCCGCGTGTAAAGTTGGCTTTCATTCGGCCTTTTTCAGCAGCATCGTCTTCGCGGATAAAAGTACCGCTCCAGGGGTACATGCGCCGCTGGGTCAGTAATTCGCCGTCAGCTTCACCAATGAGCCCCAAAGCAGCATATTCCCACTCGGCTTCAGTTGGCAGCCTGTAATCGGGCAAAAGAAGCCCGTTTTCCCAGCGCACTTTGTTTTCAACCGTATCGGCATAATGCCCCATAAGGTAACCTTCGGTAGTAAAAACGTTACTGCCGGCTTGTGCTGAATCGAGTACCAGGTAGCCGTTTTTAATCAGTATGTGTTCGTTTACCCTGTCGGTACGCCACTTACAGTATTCATTAGCCTGTAGCCAGTTAACACCAACAACGGGATAATCGCTGTACGAAGGGTGCCTGAGATAGTTATTCACATAAGGCTCGTTATATGCCAACTCCCTTCTCCAAACCAAGGTGTCGGGTAAAGCTTTCTGATGCCTTTCAGGATGATCGGGATATACATGACTAAGCCATGCAAGATATTGCCTGTAATCGAAATTGGTAACTTCAGTTTCATCCATGTAAAACGACGAAACGGTTACCCTTCGAGGCTGATTGTCCCATTCTTTAAGCACATCTTCATCAATACGCCCCATAATAAAAGTACCACCCTGAACAAGAACCAGGCCTGGCCCCGTCTGTTGTTCGATATACCGAGGGTCGGTAAAACCAAAAACTTCCATTTCACCGGCCGTCCAGCCAGTAGTTCGCGAAGCTTGTCCGGTTGAGCCAAAAGGGGTGGCCTTTTTAGACTGTTTGCAGCTTAAAAAACCAACGATCAGGATGATAAGTAAAAATGAAATTCGTCTCATTTTCCAGTTTATTTCTATGTTTTGCAACAAATATAACTAAAATGATTGAATACTTATTGCATTCAATTTATTCTTTAACATTTCAATACGTTATTATGCCTTTCGGCATTCATGACAAAAATAAATTATTTTTTTTTTGAAATGCATCAAATTATTATTGAAAACGCAATTTGATTTAACTTATTTTCGCCCCTTTATAAAATTTTGCAATACTAAACAAATTTAGATTTCGTTTCTTCTTAAAAAAACATGGTTTATGAAAAATTTTTCAACGCTACTATTATTTGTACTTATTTATAAATTCACCTTTGCTGTATCGCCGGCAGAAAAGATGAACAACTCTCCGGAAAATACGGTTTTTCGGGGTGAAAACAATAATATATCACAAACCGAGACGGCTTATAAAAGCCATTCGGTACTGGCTTCGGGCACATGGATAAAACTTTCCTCAACAAAAAAAGGCATTCATAAAATAAGTTATTCCGATTTATCTTCTATGGGTATTTCAAATCCGCCGGATGTTGCTGTTTATTCAAACGGGGGTTTCACACTTCCAAAATGGAACAACAACCCTTACCCCGATGACTTAACCCTATTGCCCGTTATCCATGCGAAGGATAACAATGGCGATGACTGCGTTTTCTTTTACAGCACGGGCATCGTGAAATGGAAATGGGACACATCATCGAAGATGTTTTTACATGAACAAAACCGTTATTCCGATTCGGTGTATTTTTTTATTTCGTCCGATGTTGGCAAATCGCCCCAACCCGAAACCATGCCGGTATCTAACGGCATTCCCGAAATTACGGTAAAAACTTATGAAGCGCTTGATTACCTTGAAGAAGAAAAAAATAATTTAATCAAATCGGGGAGACTATGGTTCGGGAACAAAATACTTTCAGGCAGCTCTTTTGAATTTAGCTTTCCAAATGCATTGCAAAACGGAAAGGCTAAAATTAAAATTGCAGCAGCGGCAAAGTCAAAAGACCGGTCATATTTCCTATTAAAAGAGAACAATTTATTGATCGACACACTGTTATTTTACAAAAACCTGTCCACTGCCACTTACAACACGGCACTTTTTAACACACCGGCAAAAAAAGAAATTAACATTGGGTTAAATTACGTTAGCTTTATAGATGGCAGCGAATCGTGGCTCGATTACTTAACTCTTAATGTTGAATCGGAATTAAATCTTACATCGGGACAACTTCTTTTCCGAAACAGCGAAGCTGTTAAGTACAATATTGTAGAATATGTTATTACAACATCGGCTAATCCTGTTGTATGGGATGTTACCGATCCGCTCAACCCCAAAAAAGTGCAAACCTTTACCGAATCGAACACAAGCCGTTTTATTGCCGAAGGGAAACAACAACAACAATACATTGCTTTCGACCCTGCCAGCGACGGTTTTCCCCAGCCGGAATTTTCGCAAAATGTTCCCAACCAGGATATACACGGGCTGCCGGCTTACGAAATGATCATTGTAACCCATCCGCTCTTCAGCAACGAGGCAGAAAGGCTTGCTGAATTTCACCGCCAGTTTGATAAAATGGCTACACTGGTTGTTACAACCAACGAAGTTTTTAACGAATTTTCATCCGGCCTGCCCGATGTTTCGGCCATACGGAACATGGCACGCATGTTTTACGAACGCCAGCTCGAAACCGATACACCGTTCAAATACCTTTTGCTTTTTGGCGATGGCTCATACAACAACCGGGATGTCGGCAACACCCGGCCAAACTACATCCCTACATATCAAACCCCGGAATCGTTAAATGAAATTCGTTCAGCTGTTTCCGACGATTTTTTCGGGCTATTGGAATCCGGTGAAGGGGAAGTTTCGGGCACGGTTGATATCGGCATTGGCCGCATTCCCTGTCAAAACGAATACGAAGCCGGCACCATTGTCGACAAAATAATCAATTATGCCTCGTCCGAATCAATGGGCGAGTGGCGGAATTCGATCTGTTTTATTGCCGATGACGAAGATGCAAATTCATATATGTCTGGTTCTGAGCAAATCATTGATACAATCAGCAATTATCACCCCGGGTTTTATGTTGATAAAATATATCTCGATTCGTACCACCAAATATCATCATCGGCCGGTGAATCTTATCCCGAGGCAAACGAAGCAATAAATAACAGGGTAAACCAGGGAGCGCTTATACTGAACTACATGGGACATGCCAACCCTCAAGCGTTGGCTGATGAAAAAATCCTCGAAATTAACGACATCAAATCGTGGAGCAATACAACCGCCCTGCCCGTTTTTGTTACGGCAACCTGTGAATTCAGCCGTTTCGACGACGATGCCACCTCGGCCGGGGAGGAAATTTTACTGAACCCGGCGGGAGGTGGTGTTGCGCTATTTTCAACTTCGAGAAAGGTATTCCAGGATAGCAATTTAAAACTCAGCAGTAATTTTTTTCAGGCCTTGTTTAGCCACGATGTTGAAGGGGAAAAAATCCGTTTGGGAGACGCTATCAGAATTGCCAAAAATAATACCGGCGATTTTAACATGCGCAATTTCACCCTGCTTTCCGACCCGGCACTCAGGCTGGCTTTTCCGAAACATAAAATTGTTACAACATCAATTAACGGTGCAGATCCGGCTATGGAAGAAATAACCATCGGTGCCCTCGACAAAGTAACAATCACGGGCATTGTAACCGACTACAAAGGGAATAAACAAACCTCGTTCGATGGGGAACTACAGGCAAACATTTACGACAAGGAAGTTATTGTAAAAACCCTGCAAAACGATGGCTACCCGGCTTTTGAATATCCCGTTCAGAACAAAGTAATTTACAAAGGGAGCACGGTTATTGAAAACGGGGAATTCGAATTCTCGTTTATTGTGCCCAAAGACATTTCGTACAGTGTAGGAAAAGGAAAAATTATTTATTATGCCTCCGATACGGATATTGATGCAAACGGGGCAACTACCGAATTTTTAATCGGGGGATCGGGTACAAACCCGCAAACCGAAAATACCCCTCCCGAAATTGACCTTTTCATAAACAACGAAGATTTCAAACCCTACGACAAAGTATCGTCAAGCGCTTTATTGCTGGTTAAACTCTTCGATGAAAGCGGGATAAACACCGTTGGTACAGGCATAGGTCACGACCTTACAGCTATACTCGACAATGACTGGTCAAACCCGATGATATTAAATGATTATTACTCGTCGGAACTGGGAAGTTACAAGAACGGGACAATAATTTACCCGCTTACACACCTTGCCCCCGGCGAACACAGTATCAGGGTAAAAATATGGGATGTACAAAACAACTCTTCCGAAGCCGAGATTCATTTTATTGTTGAAGAAAGTTTCAAAATTACAGAAGTCAAAAATTTCCCGACACAGGCTGTTTCATACACCGATTTTGAAATCAGTCACAACCTGCCGGGCGATATATTTACGGTTGGCATTGATATTTTCACCTTGTCGGGGCAAAAAGTACATTCAATTAGCCAAACCATGGGTTCAAGGGAAACCACCAAAATAAAAGTACGATGGGACATTTTCAATTCGGGCATGCAGCTTTACACCAGCCAGATACTGGTTTACAGGGTAAACATGGTAAACCAGAAGGGGCTAACAGCATCGGGAGCCGGAAAACTGTTCCTTAACATGAAGTATTAAAAAACCAAAACAATATGTGGTATTTCATTTCGTTATTTTATTTTTGAATGCCTTTTCAACCCGGGCCGGTTTTTTTTAAGCGTGCAACCGGGTGAAAAAATTAAACAGATCAATGATTAAAATTTTTATAATGAAGCGTATTATTCTCATAATTACAGTATTTCTTCTCTTTTTTACAACTGTTGCTTTCAGCCAATCGTCAACTACCGGCGCATCAATTGTTAGTTCGGCAGTGCCATTTGCTTCAATAGCACCCGATTCGAGGGGTGGCGGCATGGGCGATTTGGGTGTGGCAACAAGCCCCGATATCAACGCCCAATTCTGGAACCCTGCAAAATATGTTTTCAACGAAAGTAAAACAGGTATAGCCCTGTCGTACACACCCTGGTTGGCCAACCTGGTTCCCGATATGAACCTGGCCTACCTGGTAGGTTACCATCAATTGGACGACATTCAGGCACTCAGCGGTAGCCTGCGCTATTTCGATCTGGGCTCGATGCAGTTATTCGACGAAGGCGGAATTGACCAGGGGCAAAGCCACCCAAACGAATTTACTGTCGATTTTGGCTACAGCCGGAAACTTTCCGAAACATGGGCAGGTTCGGTTGCTCTGCGTTTCATCCTTTCCGATATATACAACGGCATTCCCACTACCGACCTCTCAGCCGGCACCTCGTATGCTGCTGATGTTGCATTCCTGTACCGCAAGGACATTTATAAAAACAGGAAAAACTCGAACATTTCAGCCGGTATCAACATTTCGAACATCGGTTCAAAAATATCGTACACAGGTGGAATAAACAGGGACTTTATCCCGACAAACCTCCGTATTGGCGGGGCTTACACCTACGAACTCGACAAATACAACAAATTATCGTTTGGCCTCGATTTTAACAAATTGCTGGTGCCTTCGCCTCAAATAGATACAACCGAAACCGGGGTACTCGTGTTTTCGAACCTGGGCAACCAGGATGTAGGCCCCATTGAAGGCATTTTCATCTCGTTTTACGATGCCCCCGGCGGATTCATGGAAGAACTGTCGGAAGTGACCATATCGGTTGGCGCCGAATACTGGTACAGCAACCAGTTTGCCGTGCGTATGGGTTATTTTTTCGAACCCGAGGAAAAAGGCGACCGAAAATTCCTCACTTTCGGAGCCGGGCTCAGAATGAATGTTTTTTCGCTCGACTTCTCGTACATTGTGGCTAAAAAAGCCAGCCCGCTTGAAGGTACCCTGCGGTTTACACTTGGTTTCGACCTCGATGATTTCAACAAACAAGATAACAGGCGAAGAAGAAGATAATGGAATTACGGATTGGCAACGGTTTCGACGTGCATGCCCTGGCCGAAGGGGAAAACCTGTGGCTGGGCGGTATATTCATTGAGCACGATAAAGGAACCGTGGCCCACTCCGATGGCGATGTACTTATTCATGCCCTTTGCGATGCCTTACTCGGGGCCCTTGCCCTGGGCGACATCGGGCAACACTTCCCCGATACCGGCAATGAATACAAAGATATCGACAGCAAAATACTGTTAAAAAAATGCTGCGAACTGATAAAAAACAAAGGCTATCAGGTTATTAACATCGATTCTACCGTTTGTGCCCAAAAGCCAAAGCTAAGCAGCTATATTCCAAACATGCGCCAAAAACTGGCCGAAATACTTTCTGTTTCAACCGACCGGGTTTCGGTAAAAGCAACAACCACCGAAAAACTGGGTTTTGTAGGCCGCGAAGAAGGCATATCGGCCTATGCCACCGTGTTGCTAAAGAAAGTTTTATTCTGAAGTATCATCCACCTCATCAATCCTTTCAAGAACCGCTGTAACCGGGTAATGGTCGGAATAATTTACCCTGTGGCGTTTATAATGGTGCGATTCGAAATGGTGCGAATAAAAAATGTAATCGATCCTGAAAGGCAACAACCTGTTACGGTGGGTCCCCGAAATGCCCTTCCCCGACTCAACAAACGAATCGGTCAGAACAGAACTGATTTTCCGGTAGGTATACGAAACCGGCGTATCGTTAAAATCGCCACAAACAATGACCGGGTAAGGGCAACTTTTAATATGCCCCACGAGCCGGTCGACCTGTGTTGCACGAAGAATATAAGCATCGCGCAATTTGCGGGTAAGGTTTCTAATTTTATCAACCTGCCGGTTCTTTAAACTGATTGAATCGAGTATTGCTTTCTCTTCATCGTTAATCCCAAACGATTGTAAATGGCAGTTGTATATCCTGATTGTATCGATACCGGTATTTACATCGGTATAAATAACCAGGTTACTCGAATCGTCGAAGCGGATTTCGCCCATATGTACAATGGGAAAGCTGGTAAAGGTAACCGGACCTCCCCATTGGCTCTGATGCGCAAGCTGGCAATGGACAATGCCCGGGAACCAAACTTTAAGTTTTAGTGGGTTCAGGTTTCCCCGGCGTTGTAATTTCGTTTCCTGCAAACAAATAATGTGGGCTTCCTGCGCAGCAATAAAATTCAAAACCGATTCATCGTTTTTCTTTCCCTCAAGGTATGAATAAAAATGCTGAACATTGAAACTTAACACTTTAATACCCGCACTTTCATCTTCAACATTTACCGGGTAACGAAAATAAGTGGTATGAACAGCAAAACCCAAAGCCACAGCAATAAACGAAACAAACAGATACTTCCAGTGAAAAATTCCCCAGAAAACAATAAAACATGCATTTATTATTATTAACAACGGATACGCCAGGCCGAGTAACGATCCGGGCCAGAAAACCCGCGGATCGGTTTCGGGCACAAAATAGGCCAGTACCAGGGCCACGGCAATTATAATATTGACAACTAACGCAATGTAACGGATAATTTTCTTCAAACCTGTTTCATTTTTTTTCAAATATAACAACTCGGCGTTACAATTCGGACAAGTTGCCTTCAAATCCTCTCATAATGCAAGGGGCAAATAGTTTAAACAAACATCAAATACAGGTTGTTCCTTCGGCAAAAACAAAATAAATACATTGAACAAAGCATGTTTTTTATATTTTTAAAACGACCTTTGTCGAAATATTACAAAATGAAAGAAAACAGAAACAAAAACCAGTCGCGAAAAAAGCAACGAAGTAAGACTGAAAGGGAAATGCCCTTTCCGAAAAAAAGAACGGCCAAAAACCGGGAACAACCCTTCTCACCGGAAAAGCCACCAAAAACAAAACCCGCAAATAAAAAAAGCAACAAAAAGGGCTTTGCCCCTGATGAGAAAATCAGGCTGAACCGTTTTATGTCCAATGCCGGGGTATGTTCGCGCCGCGAGGCCGACCAGTTTATCCAGTCGGGGTGCGTTACCGTTAACGGGAAAACCGTTTCTGAACTGGGCACAAAAGTTTCACTTTCGGACGATGTCCGTTTCAACGGGGAACAATTGAACCCCGAAAGTAAAGTATACCTATTGCTTAACAAGCCCAAAGGTTTTGTAACCACAACCAGCGACCCGCAGGAACGTAAAACCGTGATGCAATTGGTAGAAAGGGCCTGCCGGGAAAGGATTTACCCCGTTGGCCGGCTCGATAAGGATACTACCGGGCTGCTGCTTTTTACCAACGATGGCGAAATGGCAAAAAAACTCACACACCCCGGCCACAATGTGAAAAAAATTTACCACGTTGTTCTCGACAAACCCCTTACAAAAAACCACCTGCTCGAAATTGCCGGGGGTATTGAACTTGAAGACGGAACGGCCGGGGTTGATGCGGTTTCATACATTGACAATACCGATAAAAGCGAGATAGGCATTGAAATCCACAGCGGGAAAAACCGCATTGTACGTCGCATTTTTGAACACTTTGGCTACTCGGTAAAAAAACTCGACCGGGTATATTTTGCCGGTTTAACAAAGAAAAACATACCCCGCGGGAAATGGCGTTTCCTCACAAAAACCGAAATAAACCAGTTAAAAATGAAATAAGGTGTAATTAATCACCCAAACCCACTACAAATTTAAATAGCAGTGAAGAGTGAGTTTTTAAACATCGTAACCGTCAACCAGGGGATCATCCATAAGGTTTGTGGTATTTACTGCGATACCCGCGAAGACCGGGAAGACCTTTTTCAGGAGGTTGTTGCACAACTTTGGAAATCGTACCCTTCATTCAGGGCCGATTCAAAAGTTTCCACATGGATGTATAAAGTTGCCCTTAACACGGCAATTACCCATTTTAAAAAGGGCAAACGACGGCCCGATGGCAGCGATTTGAACAAAAACATGCACCAAATTGCCGACGATGTTTATGACGATTCATACGAGGAAAAAAGCAGGCTTTTGCACAACGCCATAGCAAAACTTACAGGCATTGAAAAATCGATTGTACTGCTTTACCTCGAAGAAAAAAAATATGAGGAGATTGCCGAAATAATTGGCATTACACAAAATTACGTGCGGGTAAAAATGAACCGCATTAAAGCGAAGCTGAAAAAGTTAATGGGGGAAGTATAATGGAACTGGACGATTTAAAGCAAACATGGGACAAGCTCTCATCCGACAGCGAAAAAAAGCTCCAGGTGGGGGAAAAGGATATAAAAAAACTGCTTAAAAAGCGCACGCTCGACATCTCGGAAAAAATAGGGCGCAACATCCGTGTGGGCATCGGCATTATTTTTGGCTGGGTATGCCTGGGTTTTGGCATTAATTTCATTTTATCGCCTGTTCTTGAGGGGTTTCTCAACAAACCTTATATCACCGAAGAACTGATGTTCTGGACATTCATTGTTGAAGTTTTTAACTACCTGCTCATTTTCATTGCCATTATCCTTTTTTGGGTCAGGTACAACAAACTCGAAAAAAACACCGTTGACATAAACCTGAAAAGCCGGCTGCAACGCCTGATCAAAATACTCAACTCGTACAAAACAATGTTTTACGTTGTGCTTGTAATTGTATTGCTCTATGTCATCGCCTCGTTTAGTTCGGGCTTTGTATTAAGTTACACCTATGAGCTGAAACAGGCCGGCATCGCCCCCGAAAACATCAACTTTATTCAATGGCTGGTTGTGGCCGTTACATTTTTGCTTGTCCTGGGCGTTATACTTGGCATTTATTACCTGCTTTTTAACCTTTTCTTCAAACGCCTTTACGGACGGTATCTCAAACAATTGAAGGCAACACTCAGGGAACTGAACGAAACGGTTGCCGAAACGTCGTAAAAAAACAATACCCTTTCCCTTTTTGAATCGACGGTAAAAAGTATTTACTTTGTACCGATATTTCACACAATGGGGTGCCCAATCCCGATTTACATCGGGAAAATCCCATCCCGAAAATTCGGGATAGGATTTATTTAAGGGCTGAGATCAAACCCTCTGAACCTGATACGGTTAGTACCGGCGAAGGAAAGGTGTTAACAGGATGTTCAAATCCTGCCTCATTGGTTAATCGTTAACCAAATTTTTTATTAAAATGAAAACGTTATTTCTTTTGATGATCCTCTTCTCAGGATCGGCCATTTTGGCCCAGTCAACCATTCGTGGTAAAATTACCAATGTTCAAAACGAACCGTTGCCCGGTGCAAGCGTTGTTATTGACGGAACCACGCAAGGCACAGTAGCCGATAACAACGGTGAATTTCTGCTGCAAAACCCCGAAGATGAAAATGTATTGCTAAAGGTTTCTTTTATTGGCTACAAACCCTACAAAGAGGAAATCGGGCCCGGGGCAGATTCATACCTCAACATTGTTTTACAGGAAACCGATGTTATAACCGAGGAAGTTTTTGTTTATGCCACCCGCGCGGGTTCGAACACCCCGGTTACCTCAACCACGGTAGGACAGGAAGAAATTGAAGAAAAAAACCTGGGGCAGGATATCCCGTACCTGCTGAACACCACCCCGTCGTTTGTATCAACATCCGATGCCGGTGCCGGTATCGGTTACACCGGGTTTCGTGTAAGGGGCACCGATGCCAACCGCATTAACGTAACCGTAAACGGCATACCAATAAACGATGCCGAATCGCACGGTGTGTTCTGGGTAAACATGCCCGATTTCAGTTCGTCAATCGAGAACATACAGGTGCAACGGGGCGTGGGCACATCAACCCAGGGGGCTGCCGCTTTTGGCGCTACCATTAACATGCAAACCAATACCCTGCGTAAAAAGCCCTACTTTGAATACAACGGGGCAGCCGGCTCGTTCAACACCCTGAAAAATACCGTGCAGGTAGGATCCGGCCTCATCAACGGCCACTTCAGTTTCGATGCCCGCCTTTCTAAAATCAACACTGATGGTTTTATCGACCGTGCTTTCAGCAACCTGAAATCGTTTTATGTTTCCGGAGGCTACTATTCAGAAAAAACCCTGCTGAAACTGAATATTTTTTCAGGAAAAGAAAAAACCTACCAGGCGTGGGGTGGAATCGATTCGGAAACCCTGGCATCTGGAAATCGCACCTTTAACCCATATACCTACGAAAACGAAACCGACAACTACCAGCAGGATCATTACCAGTTGCTTTTCAACCATAAATTTTCCGAGACCATAAACATGAACGCGGCACTGCACTACACCAAGGGCAAAGGGTATTATGAACAATTCAAGGAAGGCGAAGACTTTGCCGATTACAGGCTTGATGATATAATTGTTGGCACCGACACCATTACCTCAACCGACCTGATACGCCAAAAATGGCTCGACAACGATTTCTTCGGGGGCACTTTTTCGGTCAACCGCGTTACCCAAAAATCGGAATTCACCATGGGTGCCGGTTGGAACAAATACATAGGCGACCACTTTGGCAACATAATCTGGGCACAATTTGCCGATAATATGGAAAAAGATTACGAATGGTACAACAATAAAGGTGTCAAAACCGACTTTAACGTGTACGCCAAAATGAATTATGCCCTTACCGGAAATTTGAATATTTATGCCGATATCCAATACCGGAACATCCTTTATTCCATTGATGGCATTGACGATGACCTGCGCGACCTTACCATGAGCAAGCCCTACGACTTTATCAACCCGAAAATGGGCTTGCTTTACAAACCAACCGATCGCTCAAAAGCATATATCTCGTGGGCCGTGGGGCACCGCGAGCCCAACCGCAGTAACTTTACCGATGCCGACCCAAACGGTAAACAACCCACGTTCGAAACCCTGAACGATTTTGAAGCCGGGTACAGTTTCCAGTCGAAATATTTTTCGGCCGGGGCCAACCTCTACCTTATGCTCTACAAAGACCAGCTGATCCTTACCGGCGAAATAAACGACGTGGGCTCGGCAATTATGGTGAATGTTGATGATAGTTACCGTGCCGGGATTGAACTCACGGCAGGCGTGAAAATCCTTTCCAACCTAACCTGGGATGTGAATGCCACGTTCAGCCAAAATAAAATTATGAACTTTACCGAATACGTTGATAACTGGGACACCGGGGGACAGGAAGCCTTTGAACACGGCACAACCGACATTGCTTTTTCGCCTAACATTTTGGCCAATAGCATGATCAATTATGAGCTGTTTAAAAACCTGAAATTCGGATTGGTTTCACAATATGTTGGCCGGCAGTACATCGACAACTCATCGAACCCCGACCGGGTGCTGGATGCCTATTTCGTAAACAATTTAAATATCAGCTATACAGTATTCACCAAAGCGGTAAAAGAAATTGAATTCAGGTTGATGGTCAACAACCTTTTCAACGAAGAATACGAAACCAATGCCTGGGTATATTCATACATATATGGAGGCGAACGCTACAAGATGGACGGCTATTTCCCGCAGGCCGGGATTAACTTTTTGGCCGGGGTAAGTTTGAGGTTTTGATTTAATTATTTGGTGTCATTCCGAAGGCTGACTTAAAAAATTGAGCATAATGTGAGGTTAAAGGGAGCCTGAAAGGCTCAAATATTCTAGCCCAGGGCAATCCGCCGGCTGGCGGAGTCGCCCTGGGTTTGAAGTATACGAGATAAATCCGGCCATGGTAGCTACTTTAAAAAAGGGCAATGTTGTATGGCCGGAAAGGCAGAATTTTGGAAAAAGTAAAAATGCATACTTACCTTAAATACAGGTTTTCACAACGGGCTACTATTCCGTTCGATACAAGGTTCTGCCCCCCGCTACCGCACCCCCGATAATTCGGGGGCATCGTGTGGTTTAGCCAGAGGCTAAGAAAAAGTAATAGTACAAATTAATTGATGCTTTAACTACAAACCACGCGAAAGATTGACTACGTCGATTTTCAATTCGCGCGGCAGCGGTGTTGCATATTGTTTTATTCACC
>JAIOZY010000051.1 GCA_021740385.1 Prolixibacteraceae bacterium
TAAATATCGGCTGTCCGCTAAAATTTGTACTTTTACCCATGGCAAACTTTTTTGTGTCGTAACTCAAAAGTAGCCATTCCGGGTGGTACTATAAAATGTGCTGCCCGGTTTTAAAATTTTTTACCGGACACTAATGAAAGTGAATGAAGTATGCTGAAATGGTTTCCAGTTTAGTGTATTTTGCATATTCACTACCGGAATGCCGGGAAGCGTATTGCCATCGTATGTTATACCATTATCGTTAAACTCAACAAATGTGTTATCTGACGCAGAGAATGCTAATTGCCAGTTGATTTTTCCGGGCAATTGCATGTTATCTGAAAGTACAACATTCGATTGTATTTCTATGCCCTTATGGCTTGTTTTACCGGCATTTACACCGGTGAATATTTCTTCACTTATTCGTTTGGTTACCAGTAGGTTGTTTAAGTCGATGAAGTAAATTGTACCATCGATAAAAATTCGGGAATTTAATGAATGCCAACGTATCCCGCCTTCGTACATCCAGCCTTGTTCGGGCCTCAGGTTCTCGTTTTTTTGTCCGTTGGGGCGTAATGTTTCTTCAAGTGAGGGAGCGGAAAAACCATGGCCTGCCGATAAAAATGCAGTAGCCGCACCTGTAAGTTTGTAGCTTAAACCCAGCCGGGGCGATACAATAACAGGATAACCATATTGTCCGTTGTCATTATTTAAACCGTTGTAATTGTAATGGAGCTTGTTTATGTTTACCGCACCTGAAAAATGCAAGCGTGGTGTGATAGAATAATAAACCTGACCCGAAATGTTCCCATACATCCGGTGTTCATCTATTTTATTGACAATGTTTTCAAGGATATCAGTGTCGTTAAATGTTTTCCAGTTGTAGTTTTCACTGAATAATTCGATACCGCTTATTATTTCAAATTTTTTCTTGTGAAAAAACCAAAAAATTCTGAAGCCATAGTTTGTAATGTTTTCTGCCAGGTTGTTAAACGGACGTAGTTCAAAGGTGTTTTGATAGCCGCCAAACAGGGTTGTACGTTGTGTGGTGTTATTACCCAGTGTGCTTTTCAGGGTTGTGCCTGCAATTATTTTGTTGTATTGCTCATAACCTTTAACGGCCAACCAGTTTGAAGCTGCTGCTTCCGGCGAGTTTGTAAACGTTTCATGCGAGAGTGAACTGGGAATTTGAGCATTCAGGCTGGTGCCTAAAATGGTAAATGATACGTTTGATTCCTTAATTGTTTTATTCCCGCTAATAACGGCATTGTGCCTGTGGTAATGGTTGTTTTGCCTGAATCCGTCAGATTTTGTGTTGAAATATGAAGTGTTAATATTGAAATGTTGGTTGTTATAATTGGCTGAAGCTTTAATTTTCCGTGTATTGAAGGAGCCGTATCTAAAACCTGTTTCTATTGCGTTTAGGTTTCTTTTTGTTGTCAATTTTATCGTGCCTCCAAGCCCGGCACCATAAAGGGCAGAAGAAGGCCCTTTGATAAGTTCAACACGGCCGAGGTTCGAAAATTCAATATCTTCAATAACGGTAACTCCGTCGCCATTGGTAATGGGAATATCGTTAATGTAGGCTTTTATCCGGTTCGAGCCATAGGGTGTGCGGCTGCCAATTCCCCTGATAACAATTCTGTTGGTGCCCAGTGTGCCATGGTGCATGTATACCCCCGGGATGCTGTTTAGTGTGTTGTGAACCGACAAATTACCGGTTTGTTCCAGTTTGTTATTGCCTAATACTGAAATGCTGCCGGGTATTATGTTGAGTTCACCATCGTAAAGTGTGGCAGTAACATTTATGTCTTCAATAATAACCGAATCGGGTGAATTTGCCGGTAAAAATATCGGAAGCAATATTAACACGAGAATAAAAAGAGGCATGCGAATCTTCTGGGCTTTATTCAACTGGTGTGAGTTTTACTATTTTGCCGGGTGTTTCAATGGCAACATAAATATAACCATCGTTATCTTGCACAACATTGCGTACACGCCCAATATCCTGTAACAGTTTTTCCTGGTGAACTACATTGTATCGTTCTAAAACAACCCTTTCGAGATATTGATAACGAAGCGAACCAATTAATATGTTGTTTTCCCACCCCGGGTATTTATCACCTCGGACGAATATCATTCCGCAAGGTGCAATAGATGGGTCCCAGTAGGTTACCGGTTGTTCCATTCCTTCCTTATGTGTAATATCGGTAAAAGTTGTGCCGTCGTAATTTATGCCGTATGAAATAACCGGCCAACCATAGTTAAGGCCGGGTTTTATCAGGTTAAGTTCATCACCACCTTTGGGGCCATGCTCACTTATCCACACTTCATTAGTTTCGGGGTGGATATCGGTGCCCTGTGGGTTGCGGTGCCCGTAGCTGTAAATCGACGGCATGGCATTTTCTGTGTTTACAAACGGGTTGTCTTCAGGAATACTGCCATCGTCGTTTATACGGTGAATTTTACCATTATGGTTGGTAAGGCTTTGGGGGTTGAATTCGCGGTAGCCGCGGTCGCCAATGCCAAAAAATAAATAGCCATCTTTATCGAAAGCCAGTTTGCAGCCAAAATGGTACGATTTATTCGTGTCGGGTTCGCCGTTAAATATGATTTCGGTATCGTATAGCAGGTCGTTTTTTAAACGGGTACGCATAATTGAGGTATTGCCACCTTCTTCGTTTTTTTCGTCGGCTGGTGCGGAAAAAGCAAAATAAATCCAGCCGTTATTTTTATAATCGGGGTGCAGTTTAATGTCCATAAGCCCGCCCTGGCCTTTTACAAATATCTCGGGCAATCCTGATACTTTGTGAAGTTGGCCATCCGAAAAACGATATAGAGTACCCGAACGTTCCGATATAAGAATATTGCCATTGGGCAGAAACTCCATGCCCCAGGGAACATCAAGCCCGCTTACAATGGTGTCAACCCTGTAAGTAAGCTCATCTGTTTTGTGGATATTGTCCTGGGTTTCCGGTTCTTCTTTTAGTTCATCCGGAATGCCTTGTTTTATATATTCAGCAAGGGCTATAACTTCTTCTTCGGTAAATGTTTTTTTGAAGCCCGGCATACCCATTTCAGGCCTGCCTTCAACAATCGATTCAATTAAATCTTCATCGTTGTTGCCAAACATCCAATCTTTTTTTTCAAACTTTTCGAGTTGAAAACCGTGGCATCCGGCACAATAATTTTCGTAGTTTTTGATCGTTTTGGGGCTTGTTGATGTCCCCGACGATGGGTTGCTGCATGAAGAATACCACAACAGGGCAGATACCAGAATAATTCCCGTGCTTATGTTGAAGAATTTTGATGTGAACATGGTTTTTTCGTTTTGAAATTTTAATTGATGTTAATGTGATTATACTTATAAAAACACGGTAAAAGGTATTCGGTTCATTTTTTGCTTTATGATTATATGGAATGGCCACATTGCTGACTTATTGTGCCGTTTACCATAAAAAAAAGACCATGTTTTTTGAGTCGATGGGCATTGATTGCCTTCTTATGCTGCTGCCAACCGGGGGGCAGTATGGTTAATTACTCCGTTGAAGAATGGTGATCAGTTCTTCTTTCGAAAGTTTTACCGGGTTGTTTTTATTTGATGTTTTTGCAGTAATGGTTTCATAATTTTCAGGATCAATGCCGTACTCAGTTAGCTTTGGAATTTGTAGTATTTTGGTCATTTCCTTCAAGTGATTGATCAATTCACGGGCATAGTAACCATCTGTTTTATTTCTTTTTTGGCCGATAAAAATTTTCCCGACAATTGCATACTTCTTCAGAAAATGTTTTTCATCAGGCGTTCCTTTTAACTTTTCAATTGTAAGCTTGTTGGTTTCGGCCATCAGTGTTCCGCACACTAAACCGTGTGGAATTTTAAACATGGCACCAATGGGTGAAGCGAAGCCATGCACTGTGCCCAATCCTGCATTAGCCAGAGTAATGCCCGAAAGCCAGGCAGCCCAGGCCATTTTCGAGCGTAACTTTACATCGTGCAAATTTCCGGTAACCAATTGCACCAGTGACTTGCTGATATTTTTTATTCCCTCAAGCGCCAGTGCATCGGTCATGGGGTTGGCGTTTGTCGAGAGGTACGATTCGAGTAACTGGCTGAAGGCATCCATGCCGCTGCATGCGGTGAGTTTTGCCGGACACGAAATTTGAAGGCCGGGGTCAATCATTGCCAGGTCGGAGATATAGTTGTTGTGGCGCAGCGATTTTTTATAGCCATTTTTACCAATTTTAGAAATCACGGCATTTTTGGTGGCCTCACTGCCGGTCCCGGCTGTGGTTGGCACTGCAATGAATGGAGTTTTTTGTCCCGGGGCGGGTAAATTACCCACACCTTCAAGGTAATGTTCAATGTTTTCGGGACTAACCAGCATGGCCGATATGGCTTTCCCGGCATCGATAACACTGCCGCCGCCAATGGCAACAACTGCATCGGGCATGTCATTGCGGAATTTTTCAACGGCCATATCAACAACTTCGGGCGATGGTTCATGGTTAACCGGGTAAAACTTCAGCCGGAATCCCTTAATGGTTAAATTGTTGAAAAACCGTTTGCCTTGTTCCGTTTCCGAAAACGAGCCTTTGCCGGTAACGATCAAAAAGTGTTTGCCGTACTTTTCAAGTAACTGGGGCAGGATTTCAATTTTGCCTGCGCCAAAAATCAGTTCGGGTATGCGGCTTACAGTAAATCCTTTCATAAAAAAATTAATGTGCAAGTATGTTGTACCTGATTCCTTCACGTGGTTGGGCCATAAACGGGGCAACCGTTTCGCGCCACTTTTTGTAGTGGGCAGTTTCTTTGTGTGCTGCCGCCGATTTTTCATCGGTGTATGCCTCGTAAAGCAAAAATTTGCACGGGTCGGAAGCATCCTGGCAAACATCGAACCTAAAGTTTCCCGGCTCGTTAACCGAGTGCGTTTGGTTTTCGACCGATGCTTGTATGAATTCTTCAACCTTGTCGGGTTTAACCCAAACATGAACACATGTTGTTGTTGCCATGGTTTTCATTTTATGGTTCAGGATAGCGAATATAACAAAAAACCCGTTTCAAACATCATTCAAAACGGGTATGAAATATCTTAATAAATATGGTGTCAGAACAATCCCATTTTAAACGTGATACCGGCAGAATAACTTTTAAGTGCATCTTTCGAAACGCCTTCAATGTCGATATCGGAAGTAAAGCGGTATGTGCCGTAAAGTGCAATACGCAACCATTTTGTGAAGTTAACTTCCAGTTCAACCGAGGGTTCAACTACCCAGAAAAAATCGCTTATTGAACTATAGCTTGAGTAATAATCGTAGTCGAGGTAATCGCTTATGCCGCCCACGCCCACAAGAACAGGGAATGAAACATGCACGGGGAATAGCGGGAATATGATGGGTTCAAGAATCAGGCCTCCGTAACCACCGGCAAGGCTGTTTGCGTTTACGGCCTCGTCGTTTACATAGTAATCCCAGGGAAAGCGGTCAATGTCGTTTATGAAGGCTGTGCCTCCCATGCCAAAGGAGAAGAAGTGGTCCATGATCCAGCATCCGCGGGCCGATACGGTAACCCCATCTTTATTGTCGATAGGGGAGTAGCCCATTGAGAATGAACCGTAGAATCCGTCCCTTTTTTCTTTTGTAAAGATTGTTTTTACTTCCTGGTCGTCGTATCCTCCAAAGCGGACGGTTTCCTGTGCTTCCACCAGGGAGGAAATTAGAATTAATAATAGTATTGAAATGGTTGTTTTCATGGTATTTTAATAATATTGTTAAACAAGTTAGAAACTGTAATTAACGCCAATGGCAACATCGAGCGGTACTGCTTTAAAAATGTTTTTGCCCCAAAAATCGAAATAGGGTTTTACATCGCAGGTTATGGAAAGCGGTAATCGTCTGAAGTCGTATGAAACACCTATTAATCCATCGAGCCCTATAACCGGGGCGTTAATTTCTTCCCAGTAATATCCGTGGTCTTCACTTTGAATGTATTGGTCCCAGGCAACGTAACCGGCGTGGATTCCGTAACCGTAATAAACCGAGAAGTTTTCAGGTAGGTTTTCAACATCAAAGTTGTGGAAATATTTCATAACGGTGAATTGGTCGCCTCCTCCCCGAAAGGTTACCATAAAGCGGAGGGTTGATAAATCTTCTTTCTCAACATCGTAAAAAATGCCGGTTGAATGTCCAAGCCGGAGCCCAACCGCTTTTTCAAACTTTTGGGCTTTGGCCGTAACCAGTGCAAACATCAGGACTAACAGGAGTAAAAAATATTTCATCATTTAGTTTTTGTTTATCAAATCGCCCGATCCGTTAATAATTCGGTTTATTATAGGAAAACCAACATAGTATACATCGCCGCTTCCGTTAATGTTAACGCTAAGAAGTTCTTCTACATTCAGGTAAGTATCGCCCGATGCCGAGTTATATACTTCGGCTTCGAGGCACGGGTAATTGTAGGCATTTACATTGCCCGATCCCATAATTGTATACTTTGCATAATCGGTAATGCCTTCAATGTACAAATCGCCCGATGCGTTGTTGCTGAAAATGGTATTCCTGCAATCGGCTTCAATTTGTACATCGCCCGATCCGTTAATGTTAATTTCAAGGTCATTTCCTTTGAAGGCTGTATAAACATCGCCCGACCCGTTGATTTGTATCTCGAGGAGGGGTTCCTTCAGGTCGCATGTTTCAACTTCGCCCGATCCCGAGTTGATGATTTTATTAAGCGTTGGGCCTTTTACGTACAATTCAATGGGTTGCAGGTGGCTGATGCTAACATGGTTCGATGTGCGTATGTCGAGCCGGTTGTCGAACACCGATGTTTCGACATAAGGCAACAGGTTCGATTCACATATCAGCCTTACTTCGTGGGAGTCGGCATATTCGAAATAGACCTGAAAGCTGCCGTTGGAAATGATTTGGGTGAAATCGGGCAGGCTGCGGGTTTCTTCGGCAATATCACCGTTTCCAACTATACCGTTGTAGTTGAAATTAAAAATGCATCCCGATAAGCCGGTTATCATTATGGCAAAAATGATCAGTGTTGAAATTTTTGTTTTCATGGGTTTTTCTTTTACGTGTTACTTTTTTAAGTACAGCTTAAAAACAAAAGGGTTGCAATCCCGGTATTTTTTTTTATCGTTTATGCAGGGTTATTTCCCCCGAAGTTGTTTTTAAAATCAGTTTAGGTGTTCTGGCTTCAATATCGCCGGTGCGCCCAATGTAGCGTATGATCTTTTCCTGTTCATCAATTTCTTCTTTCATGTCAATGGTTGAGTTCATAGGCAGGCTTATTTCCTCGTTTGTGGTTATGTCGAAAACAACATCCAGGTTTTCGTCGAGGCCAAGGCTTATGTTGGTTGAGCTGGCATCGATGTATATGCTTTCAAATCCGCTGGTAATGTTCTCAATGGTCAGGTCGCCATAATTCATCCTGATGTCGGATTTCTTGTTAAATTCCGAAATTGAAAAATCGGTCCAGCTCGATTGGGTTTCAAAATCGTCAATCATTCTTATGCGGTATTCATCGCGGCTTGAATTAACGGTCAGTTCATCTATTTCGGTGATGGTAATGTCGGATGTTTTGCTGGTAATCCGTAGTTTTCGGGCGCTTGTCAGGTTTAACTCACCATAATAAATTTCGAGTGTGCCGGCATCCAGTCGGTTGATAATGGCATCGCCAAAGCTCATTTTTATATTGCTGTAACCATCAAGGTTGTGGGCTTTAAGTTTTCCGTTCGACATGTCGATGGTTACATCACCCTTGTAGTCGTCGATGTAAACATTTCCAAATTTGTTGTTGATGCGTAGGTCGAGGTAGTCGGGCATTTTCAGTTTCATATTAATTTCAACCTTCGAATCGGTAATACCAATGGTTTCGACAAATTTTGTAAACTCGCTGATGAGTATGTTCTTCGATTCGTTAAGCAAGGTATTGATTACGATGTAGTGCCCCGACTGGGTAAGCTCGAACCCGATATCGTTCATTTTTTTCCGCAGCTTTTCGCGGTTTTTCTCCGAAACCTGCACAAATATTTCAACCAATACCGAGTCTTTCCTCCAGGTTTCGAGGCTGATATCGCCATATTTGTTGCTAATATCGACAACCGAGCTTTTCCCGATTTTAAATGATTTCGAAAGTTGTCTTGATTCGGAAACCTGGCCAATGGCTAATGTTGTTGCAAGCAGGCCTATGGCCAAAAGCAGCAATGCTTTACGTTTTTTACGGTTGTCGTGTAATTTTACTTTTTTCATTGCTTAACAGTTTATTTGATCAAGTACCCTGTCGACCATTTCAAGGCGCAACCGGTTGTTTTGGATCATGGCTTCGATCACTTCACGGTTGTAGAAATTTTCGTTTAAATCTTTTTGTAATTCCCGATACATGTTATCGAGTTCGTTGAGATCATTTTCAATATCCATTTTCAGGTTTGGATAGATATTGTAGCATTTCCTTATTTCTTCCATTTTTTCCGATACTTCTTTTGAATAGTAAGCTTCGGTTTCTATCAGGTTTCTCATTACCGGGTCATTAACATCGGCATACCTGACTTTCCCGTCATCGGGTTTTATCATTATGGTGGTTACCAGTGCAAGCACCAGCACGGCTGCTACGGCCGCTGAAATTTTCCAGAATTTAAACTTTCCCCGCTCTTCCTTCGCCAGCTTCGATTCAATTTTGTCCCACACATCAAGCGATGGCAGTTGTGAGTCAAAATCGTCACGGTTTGTGCGCATGAAATCTTCAAGCTTCTTCATAATATTTCTCCTTTAAAATTTCCTGAACTTTACGTTTTGCCCGCATAAACTGCGATTTAGAAGTTGACTCGGTAATGCCGAGTATTTGCGCTATTTCAACATGGTCGTACCCTTCGAGCAGGTAAAGCGAAAAAACAATGCGTCCGCCTTCGGGTAGTTGTTCCATTGCTTTTTCAATGTCCCTTGTTGTAAGTGGCAATTCAACCTCTTCATCTTCAGTTATATCTTTAAAATAGTACATGTCGTCGGTTAACATTAAGTCAATTTTCTTTTTGTTAATTGCGTTGATGCAGGTGTTAATTACAATCCGTTTTAACCAGGCACCAAACGTCGATTCGTAACGAAAGGTTTCGAGCTTTAAAAAGGCCTGCACAAATGCTTCCTGCAAAATATCTTCGGCGTCTTCGCGGTTGTGCATCATGCGGTAGCAAATGTTGAACATTGCCCTGGCATAAAGCTCGTACAACTGGCGTCGAGACCTGTTATCTCCTTTCTTACTGGCCTCAATTAACTGTTTGTGTATGTCTACTTGTGTTCCCAACGATTTTTAATTCCAATTTTAGAGACAAAACGAATTTGAAAGGGTTGCAATTTCCCGAAGGAATTTGGCTTCCGGAACAAAATTATGAAACTTTTTTCAGATGTTTTTTTATGCAAAAAGAATTGAATCGTGTTGATGCTTTTGTATGTTCTTTAAAAATAGATTATTATGTGATGTGAATGGTTTTTGCTTATCTCGATCGGTATATTGAAAAAAACACACCGGGAAGGCAAAGTAATGCAAAAAAACCGAAGCAAATTTTCATGCTTAGCAGGAAGTTGCCGAGGTTTTCGGCCCCAATTTTTGCTTGTCCAATAAGTATGGTGATGACCAGCGTGGCCACCATCATGCTCAATGTTTGTCCAAGTACACGCATGGTGGCCGATGTTCCTGAAGCAATGCCGTAGTTTTTACGACTTACCGATCCCATTATGGCATTGGTGTTTGGCGATGAAAAGAAACCAAACCCGAGCCCCAAAACAAAAAGAATGGCCGAAACAGCACCAATGGGTGTGCTGTTGTTAAACAGCGTGAGCGACACGAGTCCGGTAAAAGTAAGCAGCATGCCTATTGTCGCCAGCAGTCCCGGCCTTATTTTATCGGACAATCGGCCGGTTAGTGGTGCAGTTATGACCATCACTATGGGTTGGATGGCCAGTATTAACCCTGCATCGCGGGGCGAAAGGCCTTGTGAAAATTGCAGGTACAAGCTAAGCATAAAACTAATTGCAAACGAGGCTGAATAATGGATCAGGGCTGCCAGGTTTGAGTACGTGAACATTTTATTGCTTTGTAGCAAACCGATGTTCAATACGGGGTTTGCTTGTTTCTTTTCTGTATTGAAAAACAGGAATATCAAAAAGAGTGAAACAACAAAAATTGTTATGCCCGTTACTGTTGTAATTTTTCCTCCGCCAAAAACAAAGCCGAATATGGCCAGTGCATATACAATGCTTCCTTTAAAATCAAAATTTTTGAAGTTGGTTTTAACGTGTTCATTTTTCAGCGTGGCGTGGGCAAAAAATATGGCCAGAATCCCAAGAGGAACTGATGCGAAAAAGATGTATGCCCATCCGCCAAGATGTGTGAGGAAACCGCCAACAAAAGGGCCCAGTGTTAAACCGGCATAAACGGCACCGATATTAAGTCCCAGGGCTGTCCCCCTTTTCTGCGGGGGATACACCGATGTAATAATGGCTATGCCCGTAACGTGCATAAAGGCTGAACCTATTCCTTGTAGTGCGCGCAGTATTAGCAGGGATGACAAAGTGGGACTGAAGGCAATTAACAGGGAAAAAAGTGTGAACAGGTACAGGCCGGTTTTAAAAATCTTTACCCTTCCCCACCAATCGGCAACTTTGCTTATGGGAAGCAATACAATGGCATTGGCCAGCAAAAACGAATTGGTTACCCAGCTTAGCGCTGTACCGCTGCAATTGAAAGATTCCTGAATGTCGGGGAGGCCTATGTTGACGGCTGCCAGCATAAACGGATTCATAAACGAGGCAAACATGGTTGTCATTAATACAGGCCATCGCTTTCCTGATTTGGTTTCTGTCATCCCTTTTTACGATTTTTGCAATGATAGTGAAATTTTGATTGTTTTTCGGATTTCACGTAGGGGATTTACGTAAATCCCTTAGCCGGTTTTTACCTACAGACAATAAACCCTATTTTCATGCAATACAATTTTAAAAACGAATAAAAAATGAACTGGATTGTTTCAAAAAAAGATATATCTCAAAGCATTACCAAACTCGAAATAAGGGTTAACGAAACAGCACGGGCTTGTAAGCCGGGCCACCATGTAATAATACAAATTAATCCCGGAGCCGGGAAAATTCCACTTGTTGTATCGGGTATTGATAAAACCCGTGAAACAATCATGTTGTATGTTCATAAACTGGGTGAGCAAACGGTCAGGCTGGCTGCAATGAATGTTGGTGATGAGCTTCATTCCGTTGAAGGCCCTTGTGGTGAGCCTGTTGAAGTGAAAAATGTTGGTACTGTAGTTGTTGCTGCCGGTGGTGTTGGTATTTCGCCACTGTTGCCCATTGCCGGTGCAATGAAAAAGGCCGGTAACCGGGTTGTAACCGTTATTGGCGCCCGCTCGAAAGAATACCTGATTCTTGAAAAACAAATTGCACGCGTTTCAGACGAACTGATTGTTATGACCGATGACGGGAGCGCGGGCAAACAGGGACTGGTTGTTGAAGGGATACTGAATGTATTGCGCAGGGAAAAGGTTAACCAGGTTGTTACCATTGGGCCTGCCGGAATGATCAAACATTCAGCGCTGGTTACCCGAAGGTTTAACATTCCGCAAATTTCCATCCTCTATTCAAACCGTGTCGATAGCGAAGGGCTTAACGGTATTTACCGTATTTCAATTTGTAAAGGCTCCAAATACGTTTGTGTCGACGGGACTGATTTTAACGCCCATTACCCCGATTTCGATACCATGATTGAACGTATGAAAGACCGTTTGGTTGATGATTATTCAGGTAACCAGGTTTACCAGGAGTCGATATTGTACCTCTAACCCGGATTATTCACGAATAATCCCTATCTCTCCCGATGGATATCGGGATGACTAAGATTCAGTAAAACTTTTTTAAAAAAGTTAAACTTTCCCGAATCCAGTTCGGGACAAGCTATCTAAGTCGGTTCGCCAGCTGGCGAATGAACTTTATTCATATTTTTATAATTTATGAATAGTTCAGGCTAAAAACAATCAAGGTATTTTTGTTTTTTTTGTTACAGGCATGTGTGCAGCATGCTTTTTTTTTGACGTTGCATTTGCGCTGTGCCGGGGAGTGGCATTATGGCTTATTTCTTCATTATGGCTTAATTTCAGTCCGATGTTTTAACTGCTGTTTAAAACTTGCCCAAATTCCCTTTAATCCGCCAATATCTTGGTAACTTTTGTTATTTTCGTTATATCATTCAACATTCAGCATAATTGCTTTTTTACTGAAAGTGGAAATATGAAGCAGGCTCTTAAAAACCATAGTAAACCAGAGGAACAGGCGTATGATGCCGATTATGCATCACTTATGAAAAACCTGGTATTGTCGTTGGGCAAATGTAAAACGGTTGATAAAGCACTGAAGGTTTTTTGTGGCGAGTTTACAAAAGCCTATTCTTCACTTGTTCGCCTGGGGTTTAAAATTAATTTCGACGATGCTGAATACCAATGTAAAAAAATGCCCGATCAGTCAATTGTTCTTCAACGCGAATTCGAAACACCCGATCAGAAAAAGGGACATGTTGAAGTTGTTATTGACAACGAAAGGGCAGAAGGCCTGGATGAATTGATTCGGCGTATTAACAACAGCCTCGATTATGCGCTTCCTGTTTTAACAGGGACTTTGTCGGGTTTCAGGCTTGCAAAACTGGTGGCCGACAATATTGAGCGTGAAAAGGAACTGAAAAGCATAAACCTCACGGCCGAAATATTAAAAAAAGGAAAAACCCTGAAAGAATCGTTGCAGGATATTTGCTCAAACCTGCCCCAGGCCATGCAGTATCCGAAATATACGGTAACCCGCATTGTTTACGAGGATAAAATATTTACAAGCAGGAATTTTAGGGAAACCCGGTGGGTGCTGAAACAGGAATTTGATACCCCTGACAATAACCGCGGAAGCATTGAGATTTTTTACCTGAAGCAATTTCCCGAGCTTGACGAAGGGCCTTTTCTTGAAGAAGAACGAAACCTGATTAATAATCTTGCCGCTCTTATTTCGGGTTCGGCATCGAAAAATGCACTCAAAGAACTGTTGTTGAAAAATACCGAACGACTGAAAGAGCTGAAAGGCATTAATACCACCTCTGAAATTCTGAAGCGCGGAATGTCCATTGAAGAGTCGTTGCGGGAAATTTGCCGGATTTTGCCCGAATCGTGGCAATATGTGCCCGATACGGTTGCCCGGATTAAATACGATAAATGGGTTTTCCAAAGTGAAAATTTTGAGGAAACCCCCTGGAAGATGTTACAGGAGTTTGAAACGTCGAAAAGGAAGAAGGGTACCATTGAAATTTTCTACCTCAGGGAGTATCCACAAGCCGACGAAGGGCCATTTTTGGCCGAAGAACGTAGTTTGTTGATCAACGTTGCAAACCTTATTGCCGGTTCGGCTACCCGCGATATTTTCAATAAACTGCAGCGCGAAAACACCGAACGGCTGAAAGAGCTTAAGGCAATAAACCGTACTTCTAAAATCATCGAAAAAAGCAATTCAATTGATGAAACCCTGCAAAAAATTTGTGCCATATTACCCAAATCGTGGCAGTATCCGCGTTATACCGTGGCACGTATACGGTTTGAAGGAAGGGAATATTACAGTAAAAATTTCAGGGAAACCGTATGGAAACAAAAAGAAGATTTCAGCACCATCGACAATAAAAAAGGTTCGGTTGAAGTGTGCTATACCAAACAGTTTCCACACGAAGACGAAGGGCCTTTTTTGGCCGAAGAGCGTAACCTGCTCATCAATATTTGTAAACTGATTAGTGGTTACCTGAACAATTATAAAGGGCGGGAAATATACAATAAAAACATATTCGTCCCACAGCAATCGCACAAGCACGAGGAGTTTCGGAAGTCGCTTATAAAAAACAAAAAACCGCTACAACTTTATTTTAACCAGCAAACCATCGACAAGTACGTGTACCTCGATATGATGAAATACAAGGTGAAGCACATCCTTTTTGTTGCAACACTTTACGATGCGTTTGTGCTCGAGAGCGAGGACTCGTTTTTCGAGAAATTTATGGGCGAAATTTATCAGTACAGCTTGTTTTCGCTGCCCCGCATAACGGGTGTTTCGTCAATGGAAGAAGCGCTCGAGCTTTTGGAAACGACCCATTTCGATATGGTGATTCTGATGGTTGGTATCGACCGTGATGCCCCAATTGTGCTGAGTGAAAAGATAAAAGAAAAAGTACCCAACCTGCCCATATATCTTTTGCTGAACAAAAAAAGCGATGTAAAATATTTTGAAGAACTTGTGCCCTCGATCCGCTCGGTTGATAAAATTTTTGTTTGGAACGGCGATTCGTTAATCCTGTTTTCCATTGTAAAATCGACCGAAGATAAAGCCAATGTTGAAAACGATACAAAAGTTGGCCTGGTGCGGGTAATTCTTCTCATTGAAGATTCACCCGTTTACTATTCAAAATACCTTCAAATACTCTATTCCATCGTTTTTGGACAGGTGCAGCGCCTGTTGCCCGAGGTGGAGAAGAATGAGCTCGATAAAATATGCAAAATGCGCTCGAGGCCCAAAATACTTTTAGCACGGAATTACGATGAAGCAGTTGTAATTTTTAATAAATACAAAGACTTTTTGCTTTGTGTAATCTCCGATGTCGAGTTTGAACGTAATGGTAAAATGGACAAGCGGGCCGGTATAAACTTCATAAAATATGCCCGGTCGCATATCATCGATTTACCCGTTATCCTCCAATCGTCCGATAAGGCGAATGAACGCATTGCCAAAAAATTAAAAGTACATTACATCAATAAAAATTCTGAAACTCTGTTGTCGGGTATTAAGCGGTATTTGAACCGTTTTCTGGGGTTCGGAAATTTTACGTTCAGGGACAAAGACGGGAACAAAATTGGTGTGGCCAAAACCCTGCGCGAATTCGAAAAACTGATGCGCGAAATCCCCGACGAATCGTTCCATCTGCACGCTTCCGAAAACCAGTTTTCGCTTTGGCTGATGGCACGGGGCGAAATTCAACTGGCCAAAACCCTTAACCCGATTGCCCTCGACCAGTTTAGTGATTTGAGCGAGTCACGAAAATTCTTTCTCGACACCATTGCCCGGTATAAAGAGGAAAAAAAACGTGGCCGCATACTCCGCTTCGATGAAACTTCGACTCTCGATGAACGGAATATTGTTTCGTTTGCCAGCGGTTCGCTTGGTGGAAAGGGCAGGGGGCTGGCATTTATCAATACGCTTATCAACAATGTCGATTTTGAAGGCCTCGATAAAAAAATCAACATTTTATCGCCTGTGACGGTCATTATCGGAACCGATGAGTTTCAGGAATTCATGACACGCAACAGGTTAATGACCAAGGTAATCGATCCGGAAATCAGTTACCAGGAGCTACGGCAACATTTTGTTGAAGCATCCCTTTCGTACAATCTTGAAATTAAGTTGAAAGATTTTGTTACCCAAATTGACAAACCCTTTGCGGTAAGGTCGTCAAGTACTTCCGAAGATTCGCTTACACAACCTTTTGCCGGGGTTTTCGATACATATATTATCCCAAATAACGAAAACAACAAACGCGTTGTTTTTGAGCGCATTACGCAAGCAATAAAATTGGTTTATGCTTCGGTTTATTCCGATAAGGCCCGGAAATACTTCAAGGCCATACACCATAAGGTTGAGGAAGAAAAAATGGCCATTATTTTACAGGAATTGGTTGGAAGCCGGCATGGCGATTATTATTATCCGCACATTAGCGGGGTGGCCCAATCGTACAATTATTACCCCGTGGCGCACATGGAACCCGAAGAGGGGTTTGCCGTTTCTGCAATTGGGTTGGGCTCGTATGTTGTTGATGGCTGGAAATCGTACCGGTTTTCACCGGTATACCCGCGCTTATCGATGTTTACGGTTAAAGATTTGCTGAACAGTACACAGGTGCAATTTTTTGCCCTCGATTGCAGTAACAAGGAAAAAATCGATTTTCTGAAAGACGGGGAGCTGGCTTCGCTCAGGCTGCTCGACATTGATGTGGCGGAAAAAGACGGGGTGCTTACCCATTGTGCATCGGTTTACAACCCCGATAACGACCGTGTTGAGCCGGGGCTTTCGAAACCGGGGCCGCGTGTCATTAATTTTGCCGATATATTGGAATACAACTACATACCGTTGGCCGAAACCATCAACGGTTTGCTCAATACCATAAAAGAAGCTTTCGGGTCGCCGGTCGAAATTGAATACGCCATTAATCTCGACAAGGGACGAAACAACATGCCATCGTTTTACCTGCTTCAAATCAAACCACTTGTGGGAAATATGCTGCTGAAAGATGTAAACATCGACATGCTCGAAAAAGACAAAATGGTATTGTTTACAACCTCGAGTCTTGGTAACGGACATATTACAGATCTTACCGACCTCATTTTTGTCGATACCGAAAAGTTCAACAAACTGGAAACCCTTGAAATGGTAGCCGAAATAGAATACCTGAATAACAAATTAGTGGATGAAGACCGGCATTATGTGCTGATAGGGCCGGGCCGCTGGGGTACGCGCGACCGTTTTATTGGCATTCCGGTTGTGTGGTCGCAAATTTCCAATGCAAAAGTAATTGTCGAAATAAGCCTCGATAATTACCCCCTCGATTCTTCATTGGGGTCGCATTTCTTTCACAACGTTACGTCAATGAATATTGGCTATTTCTCGATACAGCATACCTCACGAACCGATTTTGTTAAATGGGATGTTGTTAGAAAACAGACCGTTATCAACGAAACAAAACATTTTAAACATGTCCGGTTCGAAAAACCATTTACTGTCCATATGGATGGAATTCACCGGACCTCGGCAATTTTAACCGATCAGGAAGATGATTAATATTGGAATTTTTAATGAACACCGCTTGTCGCTCGAAGGGACTTGCAGGTTGCTTTTAGAAAATAAGGAATTTAACGTGCTTTTTACATGTGATGAAAGGGCAGGTTTGCGCGAAAAAATGAAACCGGGACCCGTGCACGTGCTTTTGCTAACCATGCACGAAATTTCTATAAACAGTGTAAACATTATTGTACAGCTATGCATTGAAAACCCCAAAACAAGAATCCTGGTTATGTCGCTTACCGACAGTGAAGAGATCATTCTTAAAACGATAAAAGCCGGTGCCAAAGGGTTTCTGGGGCCCGAGTCGTCGTACCGCGACCTTGTTGAGGCCATTTATACAATACGCAGCGGCCACGATTATTTCAGCAAATCGATCACCCAACTGTTGCTGAACCGCTACATCAAAAACCTGAAAGAAGACGACAATAGCACCGAAAACGATTTGTCGAGCCTGAGTGCCCGCCAGGTTGAAATTCTGAAATTTTGGGGAAACGGTTTTTCAAACCAGGAAATTGCCGAAAAACTATTCATTAGCATACGCACCGTGGAATCGCACAAAAATCACATTATGCAAAAGCTAAACCTGAAAAACACGGTCGATCTGGTTAAGTTTGGCATCAAAAACAACATTATTGAAATTTGATGTACCGATAGCTGGTCACTGGTCACTGGTCACTGGTTACTGGTTACTGGTCACTGGTTTCTGGTCACTGGTTTCTGGGTGTTGGAAACCGGTATAGGTAACTGGTGGCTTGTTTGTGTAACCATAGCGTATGAGGGTCAATAGAGTAAGTTATAGTCCCTAATTATCAGGAAGAAGGAGATAACCTCAACCTCAACCTCAACCTTAACCTCAACCTCAACCTCAACCTCAACCTCAACCTCAACCTCAACCTTAACCTTAACCTTAACCTTAACCTTAACCCCACTCTCTCCCTACGTGAAACACGTAATTCCTTTAGCATATTGCCGGGCTTGCTTCAAGAGTCGTATTTTTATTCCGTTTTATAAAATCAGCATACAGTTAACTTGTTGTTAGTATGCTGATTGATTAACCAATAATATTTTTCACAAAACATAAATTTTCGAATTATGGCTGATATTTTAGACGTACAAGTAAACGAGTTTATGGCAAAGATCATTGCCAAAAATCCCGGTGAATCAGAATTCCACCAGGCTGTTGAAGAAGTGGTAGAATCGTTGATGCCCTTCATTGAAGAGAACCCAAAATACAAACATGCGAAAATTCTCGAGCGCATTGCCGAGCCCGAACGTGTCGTTTTATTCAGGGTTCCCTGGGTTGACGATAAAGGCGAAATACAGGTAAACAAAGGTTTCCGTATTGAAATGAACAGTGCCATTGGCCCATATAAAGGCGGTTTGCGTTTTCACCCTACTGTGAACCTTGGTATTTTAAAATTTCTGGCTTTCGAGCAGGTATTTAAAAACAGCCTTACAACGCTGCCAATGGGCGGTGGTAAAGGAGGTTCCGACTTCGATCCGAAAGGAAAAACAGACAACGAAATCATGCGTTTCTGCCAGTCGTTCATGACCGAGTTGCAGCGCCATGTTGGCCCCGACACCGATATCCCTGCCGGCGACATTGGCGTAGGCGGACGTGAAATTGGTTTCCTTTTTGGCCAGTACAAACGCATCAGGAATGAATTTACCGGTGTGCTTACCGGAAAAGGCCTCGAATGGGGCGGTAGCCTTATCCGTCCGGAAGCTACTGGTTACGGTTCGGTTTACTTTGCACAGGAAATGCTGAAAACCCGCGGCGACAGCCTGAAAGGAAAAATTTGCACCGTTTCGGGTTCCGGTAACGTTGCACAGTTTACATGCGAAAAACTTCTCGAACTGGGAGCAAAACCCGTTACGCTTTCCGATTCGTCGGGTTATGTTTATGACCCCGAAGGTATCGATACGGAAAAACTGGCCTGGGTAATGGAACTGAAGAACATCCGCCGGGGGCGTATCAGCGAATATGCAAAAAAATACAACTGTAAATACGTTGAAGGGAAAACCCCGTGGGGCGAAAAATGCGATGCTGCATTCCCATCGGCAACCCAAAACGAAATAAACGAAGATGATGCAAAAATACTGGTAAGCAACGGTTGCTTCGTCGTGTCGGAAGGTGCCAACATGCCTTCTACGCCCGAAGCTGTTGAGGTATTTCTTGAGAAAAAAATCCTTTACGGACCGGGTAAAGCAGCTAACGCCGGTGGTGTAGCTACCTCGGGGCTCGAGATGACTCAAAACTCGATGCGCCTGCCGTGGACCCGCGAAGAAGTGGATGAACGCCTGCATCAGATCATGATCAGTATTCATCAAACCTGTGTTAAATATGGTACCGAAGCTGATGGTTCGATCAATTACGTGAAAGGTGCCAACATTGGCGGTTTCATTAAAGTTGCTGATGCCATGATCGCACAGGGCGTAGTGTAATCATTAAAAACATATTTTAAAAAAGGGTATCCGGGTGGATGCCCTTTTTTGTTTTGATAATACCTGGCTTATTAACCAACAACTTTTAACTGCCGGTAACGGTTAAAAAAGTTTTACATTTGTAATGTACATAATGTAAGGACATTGAAATAGATTTGTATATTTGCACTCATGTCGATTAGTTTTTTATGTGGGGACACCATATTATTTAAAAGGATCTGTAAACATTTTACAGGTCCTTTTTGTTAAACGTTAATTATATTTTAATTCATCATTTTTGATACATAGTCTGCTTATTAAGATTATATTTGAAGATTATATAATTTAAAAAATTGAATAATTATGAAAAAGGCATTTTTGTTTTTAGGTATTCTGGGCATTGCTTTTACTGCCTGTGAAGAGGTTAATGATCTTACAACAGTTGAAGTTGAGGCTGAAGTTGGGATTGATATACCTGTAACATCGGTTGCTTCTACAGGGGCAATGGCATTTGATCTGAAATCGGTTGCGGAAAATACTGCTGTTTCAAATTTTTCAGGTGAAAATACTTTCTCGCTGGCTGATAATGAGGGTTTAAAAAATTATTTGAGTTCTATTAAAGACATGACAATAACTTCAGGCACAATTGAAGTACAAGGTTTAACTGCTGGTTCAGGAAAAGAAATTACTGAACTGAACATTACAATAGCCGGTGGTGGCTTGAATAAAACAATTAGTTTCACAAATATAACTGGTCCCTATACAATACCCGAAGAAAAAATTACTGAGTATAAACCGTTGGCCGATGCAATTGTTGCAGCACCCAACACAGAATTTACAGCTACCGCTTCAGGCACTGCAAACTATGAGGTTGACGCAACAATTAAAGTAAAATTAAACTCATCGGTTTTTGCAGGGCTGATTACTACTAAGTAATCAGTTTTTGAACTGTTAATTTTTTTCAGATAGTAGCATAACTTAAAACTCTGAAACTATGGTTTATTCCGGTTTCAGGTTTTTTTTTGCCTGAAATATTTTTACCAAAAACAACAATTATTACAACGAAAACCAGTAATTCCATTTAACCAAAAACAGGTTATTCGCAAATGTTTTTCCAAAGTTGTTCATTGCCGAACCAATGGTTTCGGCTGAAACGTTTTGGTAATTAGTTTGTTCGTTCGACCACACCAGGTAGAGTTTCGACCCCGGTAAATATTCCCATCTGAACACCAGGTTCGATCTGAACTGGTTAAAGCAAAAATCGGGATTGTTGAAAATTATTCCTTCCGCTGTATTATTCCGGTTTTCGTCAAATTGAGGCTGAAAGCTTTTGAAACGGGAATCATACGAATCATTCAGCGGATTGGTAACTATTTTATAACCAAAATAATTTCCTGTAGATACAAATGGGCTGCCATAGTACTGAATGGATAATTCGGGGGTAATGATAAAGTCGGCCCTGAATGTAAGCGAGAGTGTTTGCTGATTAATTTTGCCAAGCAGGTATGTGGGTCGTTGTGCAACATGAGCTTTGGCTACGTACTGTAATTCGTTTATGTTGGATGAATATTCGCCTGAAAAAGAAATCCGGAGGGCGTTTGTGGGATGAAAACTGAACGAAGGATGAATTGAGAACTTGCTAAGGCTGTTTTCGTTGCCCCATTCGTAAAACCCGTAAATTGATGCTGCCAGTCGTTTCGAGTAATCGGAACTTACCTGGAGTGTGGCGTGCGTTTTAGCAGGCATTTTCATTGCAGGGCCGCCCCTTAATTGTTTCGTGTCGATCGATTCGGGGAAATGGCATGCATGGGTGTTGATGCTCCAGCGGTTTAAAAACTGGGTCGAGAAAGAATAACTAAACTGTGACGACAGGTAATTCAGTGCAAAATCCCAATTGTTTATCTCGGTAAAACTTGTGTTTAATGCCCTGATTATACCTTTGGGTTGGTTAATGAAATAAGAGACCTGGTTGGTGTTTTGGATATGATCGGCCAGTTGCATATACCCCAGGTCGTTCACGTCAAAACCCGGCGAAAAGAAGCTCAGCGAAGTGGAATAACGCCAAAAGCCTTTACTGCCTTTTCCAATTTCAACCTTACCGCCATATCCCGAAAGTTGGGTCAGCATATCATTGTATTCAATATGGCTAGCATCGGGTCGCTGGTAATAACGTGCCGATGATTTTTGCAGCCGCTGCATAGCTTCAACATTGCCGTTAACATGGCTGCCCGTTAACCGGGCGTCCACATAAAATTCTTTGTCGTTCCACTGGTGCAGAAAATCGATACCGCCTGTAAAGGCATTTTTGTTTAAATAATTAAAACGGGTGTCATTACTGAGGCGGTTGGTAGCAGTAGCCATACCGCCTAATATAGTGTTCCCTTTGTTAAAGTCTTTCTGAAAACGGGCCACTGTGTAACTCGTTATCGGTTCTACCAGTTCTTTGCGTTCGCTCACGCCATCGCTTATTTTTGCCATTTCGTTATTGGTGATGCTTTGCAAAATACCGAGAGAAAATCCTTTTGACGTTTTTCCGCTTACTTTAACGGCACTGATAATTGAAGTGTTGTTTGGATAATTCATGTATTCACCATCCGAAATATCGGGGCGGTAAGAGGGAGCCTGCCCGATTCGGCGTGAGTAAAAAAGGTTGGCGCCGTTTGTTTCGAATTCAAAAATATTTTTCCCTTCGAGAAAGAATGGCCGTTTTTCTTCATAAAAAGTTTCAAATGCCGTAAGATTCATTTCCGAAGGATCCGATTCAACTTGTCCAAAGTCGGGGTTGATGGTTATGTCGGCCGTAAAATTACTCGATAATCCTATTTTTGCATCAAGGCCAATGCTGCCAAATGGGTTGTAGCCGTTTTTTGCAAAAGGGTTTTGCAGGTCCTTTTCTACGGTTGAAATTTTCCCCAGCACATAGGGCATTATTTCAATCCTTCGCGATTTGGGCAGCCCTGTTATCCCTTCAAGGTGGCCAAACTGGTAGAGCATTCCCGGCCCGGTTGATGTTTGTGGTTCCCAGTCGCTTTCTTCCTGCAGGCGGTCGAGCCAACGCCATACATGCATGCCCCAGGTTTGTTCATTTTCATTACTGTACCGCAGTTGGCTTAGCGGAATTTGGTATTCGGCAACCCAGGCCGTATCTTCATATCCAACCTTCGCAGTCCAAACAGCATCCCAGCTTTGGTCTGCATTCATCGGGTTTGTAAGTATCATATCAATCTTTTGGCCGGCAGCCGTTACATTAAATTCAAAACCAGTACGGTGATCGTGGTACGAATCGAAATTAATGCCCACCATGTCGCCTGTTAGTTCATCCCTTCTTCCACGTTTCCTGACAATTTTTTCAGGTTCATAATCAATAGCCCTTATGGCTACATAAATGTTTTTATTGTCATACAATATATTAATGTAAGTAGGGAAAGTTGGCTTTGCTCCCTCGTCGGGTATCCATTGAATAAAATTGCCTGACCAGTTGTTGTTTTGCCAACACGAATCATTTAATATCCCGTCAATTACCGGAGGTTTGTACTTTATTCTTTGTGTTGTATATGTTCTTACCGTTTGTTCTTTTTCGCTTTTATTTTCCTGCGGAAAAACCTGTAAGGCAATGAATATGAAATTGACAACCAGAACAGGCAGGATAAATGACTTCATAATTTTTTTTTTAAAGATGATGAATGCTGTTTTTTATCAAAAATAGAATAAATCTCACTCTGTTTGACAGCTTACAGTTAAATAAACCTTATTGCATATGCTTAAAAATATAGGGCAACAATAATTAATTTATTGTATGATAGAATGTTGATGAACAGGAATTATTATCAATAAAAATGCTGTTTTTAAATTTTTTGCATTTTGTTAAAAAAAGTAGTTTTTTTTCGCTTTAGATATTTTCAAATATTATCTTAGTCTTTTAATTTTTTAGTGAACAGGGAGGGGTAATTTAATCCAGTTCAAATTTCTATATGACAGAATAACAGCAAAATATAATTTGTTGTATTTTCTTGTTGTATCTTTTTTAAAAATCAATTTTAATTGTCATTTAGAAAAGCTTAAAATAAACATAAATATAATATGAATAATACAAGTGAATTGTTTTATATTTATTTCATTATTAACGACTTTGATAATTAACAAATAATATATCAATAATATTTATTATAAACATTTAATTATTCCCGGTAACGGTTAAAACCAATAAGTTATGAAGAAAAGCATTCTTTTAGTATTCGCTGTTTTTTATGCAGCATTTTTATTTGGACAGTCAAACACAAATACACCATCCTTGCCAAAGGGTTTGTTTTTGGAGGCGGCAGAAAAACAACGTTTTGAAAAATTTGAAAAACAAAGTGAAGATTTAAAACTAAAAAGTACGACCATCCCTGTATTTTCGGAAAATTTTGAAGGATCAACCGGTTTTGGCATTAGTGAAGACTGGCAGATCGGAACTCCATCATCGGGTCCCGATGAGGCATACAACGGTTCTGCAAAATGTGCAGCTACAAATTTAAGTGGTGATTACAGCAACACTTCCTATTCCGTGCTGATATCACCTGTAATAACATTACCGGAGCTTTCGAAGCCTGAAGATCAGATCGTTTTGAGTTTTTACCAATGGTTCATTATGGAAAGCGGATACGATTACGGCTTCGTGCATGTATCAACCGATGGGGGCACAAGCTGGACACAAGTTGATGAAGTAAACGGAACAAGTACAACATGGCGCATAAACACCATTGACCTTACTACTTACGCCGGTCAGGGCATCATGATCCGTTTTCTTTTCGATTCGGACGGTAGTGTTACGCGCGATGGCTGGTTCATCGATAACATTACAGTCGATTATATTGAAGAATCCCCGCTTACTGTTACCATTAGCAGTATCGATTACCAGAATTTCCCCATTGTTTTTTCCAACGTATTTGTACAAACAATCGGGCTCGACAACCCGGTATTGAACAGCAGCCACTTTACCATTTATGAAGACGGTGTGCGCCAGCAGAATTTTGTTGAAGTTATTCCGCCCAACACAAGCAGTGGATCAAGGGTGGCCGATATTGTTTTCGTGTTGGATGTTAGTGGCAGTATGGGCGATGAAATTGCTGCCGTTAAAGATAACATGATCAGCTTTTGTGATGGCATTGAAGCAGCCGGGATCGATTATGCAGTCGGGTTTATTAGTTATGCCGACATAATTTACAATTATTACGATAAAAACCTGATTACAAACCGCACACAAATTATCAATACAATTAATAATATTGAACTTGAAGAACACGGAATTGGTAGTGGCGGCGATGCACCCGAAAACCAGTTAGGGGCTATTGCCGAAGCAACAAGGTTTAATTTCAGGCCCGGTGCACAAAAAATTGTAATCATGCTTACCGATGCACATGCACATGAAGATGACAGTGTAACGCCCTGGAATGTAAATACATTGATAACAAACAGGATACAGAGTAACGACGTGGTAGTATATCCCATTTTCAATACAACCAACGGTGATCAAATGGATCAGTATGTTCCGATTGCAAATGCCTCAAGTATTGGGCGTTATTTTCATGTTTATGATAATTTCGATGCAATTATTAACGACATTACAACCGCTATCGGAAACCAGTACATTATCAGGTATATGGCTAACAATACCGTTGCCGATGGTGTTGAGCGTGAAGTGATCATACAGGCAGACTATTTGGGCTACAGTGCCAACGACAGGGAAACCTATACGCCGGGCGATAAACCCGAATTGTATAAAACCGAGGAGACCATTGATATTGAGTCGCGCGGACAGCTTGAAGACGTGCCGTTGACCGTATCGGTTTTGGTTGTAGACGAATATGAACCCTATGTCGATCAGGTTACAATTTTCCTTAAAAATTCAGACGATGATACTTATCAGTCGTTTGAAATGACCGCGGCAGGCGATGGTATTTGGGAATACACCATTCCCGGCAGCATGGTTCAATTCCCCGGTGTCGATTATTACATTACGGCACAGGACGAATACTCCATTGCAACATTACCGCAGTATTTACCGGCCGAAAACCCAAGCACCATTTCGGTGCTGCCCAACAGCAGGCCGCAAATTTCACATACGCCAATCACACAGTATGGCAGTCAATCTTCTTTAAATTTCACCTGTACAGTAACTGACAATACCAATTATGTCGATTTTGTTATTTTATTCATTCGCCGGTATGGCGATATCATTTATGATGCATATTCGATGGCCAATACCAGCGGTGATAATTACGCCTACAATTTCTCAATTTCTGAAGGCAGCGAAGACGATTATGAATATTACATTGTTGCAAGCGACGACCATCGCTCAACCAGTTCTTCCGGTTCGTTCCGGACACCTCACTATATTTCACACGAGGATTCAGGCCCATGGGAGCCCGTTGTTTACACAAACAGCACGCAAATGTACTGTACCATCGAAATTGACGGTTCGCCTGCCTCTTCTGATGATTACCTCGGGGCTTTTGTTGGCGGCGAATGCCGCGGTGTAGGCGAAATCATTTTTTCCGGCGGCGTTGCTTATTCGAACATGTTGGTTCAGGGTGAAGGTGTTGAACAGGTTTCTTTTAAAATATGGGATACCAGCGAGGGTGTTGAACTCAATGCCGGTTCAAACCCGTCGACTGTTATGACTCAGCCCGGCAGTGTTGTTGGTACACCTCCCGACTATATTGAAATTATGTACCCCGGCTTTGTCGATCAGAACATTGAGCTTTCTTCAGGTTGGAACCTTATATCATTCTACCTCGATGTAGAAGGTGTTAGCATTGATGAAGTGTCAGGCGGGTCGGATTGCGGCGAAATTACCGTGAAAAACCTTACCCAGTCGTGGACAAACAACCCCGATGTACCTGCATTTTTGAATACCCTAACCACTTTTTCAAACGGCATGGGATATTTTGTGAATGCCGAAAATGCATGTAACATTACATGGCAGGGTACTGTTGTTGGCAGCCATGATTTTGACCTTTCTTCGGGATGGAATTTGGTTGGTTATAGTTACGATGTTGCGCAAACCGTTCAACAGGGTTACGGCGTTGTTCTCGACAACGGCAAACTGGATATTGTAAAAAACCTGACGCATAGTTTTAATCCCGATGTTCCGGAATTTCTCAATACACTTGCCAACATCAACCCAGGCGAAGGTTATTTTGTGAAAATGAATTCAGCCCAGAGCGCTTTCTCATACCCCGATCCGGTAACAGGTCTTTCCTCACCGGCGCCCAAATCGGTTGCAATAGCCAAAATAGCAATGTGGAACCCGGTTGCATATCAGCAAAGTACAATTGTGTATGGTGAGGTAACATTCGACGGAAAACCCTTGTTTGATAATGCCCTTGTTGGAGCCTTTGTAGGCGGGGAGTGCCGGGCAACCTCAGAACTGATTCACAAAAACGGGAAATCGTATGTTTCGCTTGTGGTTAACGGTATAAACAAAGAAGAAGTAGAGTTCCGGTTATTGCACGATGGGGAAACCTACAGAGCGTCTGAAAGCTATGTTTCGGAACCGGGCAATGTTTCGGGTAAAATGGTAAGCATCGGTTTCAGCAACAATGCCTATTCGGTATTTCCAAATCCATTCAACACTTCGTTGCATGTTCGTTTAAATTTAACTGAAAACGAAGAAGCCAAACTGACCATTTCGGCAGTTGACGGAAAAATTATTAAAAGGGATGTTGTGCGTTTTGGCGATGTTAATTCCGGGGTGTATACCTGGAATGGCCATAATAGCAGCGGTATTGCCTGTGATCCCGGTTTGTACCTGATCAGTATTGAGCAAAACGATAGGGTTACAACCCATAAAGTAATCCTTAATCGGAAATAATTGTAGCCGGTTGATTTGTGTGAGTCATGAAATATTATCCGGCTATAACAACGTGGCTGGATGATTGAACGAAGTGAATTTAAAAAATATTTGAATGAAGTATTATATAAGCATATTGTTGCTTTTTGCACTGAAAATGGCTGTATCGCAACCCGTTTGGAATGTTGTTGATTATACCGGCAGTACAACGGCCTATTTTGTGTTGACAATCGATGGTGAAGCAGCAGAAGAAAATGACTTGTTGGGTGCCTTTGTCGATGACGAATGCCGGGGCATTGGCGAGGTAGTGATAAACGATGGAGCAGCCTATGTGGCGATGCAAATTGGCGGCAATACATCGGAGGTCGTTAATTTCAGGGTATGGGATGAATCAGTATCTGTTGAATTGTTTGTTACAACAGCAATAACATCAAACCCCGGGGGTATTGTAGGTAATCCGCCCGATTACATAACCATAGATGTAAGCAGCAGCAACACAACACCCGTTACCGTAATTCCCGGTTGGGACGTGGTAAGTTATACCAACAGTACAACTGCTTATTGTGTGGTGACTGTTAACGGTGAACCAGCTGAAGAGGCTGATAAGATAGGTGCTTTTGTCGATGGTGAATGCCGGGCAATTGGCAAAATCATCATGAATGAAGGCATTGCCTATTCAACACTTGAAATTCAGGGTGTTGATGTGGAGGAAGTGAATTTCAGGATTTGGGATACATCGGCAGGAGAAGAGCTGTATGTTGCTTTTTCTGCATCATCCGTTCCCGGAGGTATTATTGGTTTACCACCCGGCTATCTTGCATTGGATGGTATTCCTGTGCCTCAGTTATCAATTGCTGAAATTCAGGGCAATGCCGACACTTCTCCCTACGAGGGGCAACTTGTTGAGGTCGCAGGCATTGTTACAGCAATAGATATAAACGGTTATTACCTGCAGGATGCCAATGCCGAATGGAGCGGGATATACGTTTACAGCCCCGACAGGGCAGAAACGATATCAATTTCGGACAGGGTTGTTCTTTCGGGAACTGTAATCGAGTCGTTGGAAAAAACCCAGATTGAAGATGTTATTTCGATAGAAGTAGCAACCAATGATCTTGAAATTGTTCCCCTTGAGGCCGAAGAGCTGACAGAAGCGTACGAAAGTGTCTTGGTAACCGTTACCGGCAGGGCTGATGATTTTTCAAGCGGCTCAGGCGACTGGGTCATTACATCGGAAAGTAATGTGAGTTTTGATATCAGCCTTTACATGTATGGCGATTATACATCGTATGCAAATTATCAGTACCAGGTAACCGGGGTGGTTTTTAGTGTTGAAGCGTTGTATATGGTTGAGCCCCGTACCGAAGCTGATATTGTCAACCTTTCGGAACAAAACGGTGTAAAAATATATGGGCAGGATTTTAAAATATACCCCAATCCTTTCAACGAATACATTACAATTGAATCCATTGGGGGAAATGAAGTTGACGGCATCGTGATTTCGTCACTTGATGGTAAAACAGTGAAAAGTTTGCAGGTGCGTTCATCACAAATTGAAACAAGTAATTTAGCTCCGGGTGAATACATCATTTCATTGATGAAGGGTGAAAAAGTGATTGTTTCCGGTTCTATTCTGAAAGTGGAGTAATAGTTTACTTTAATACAAAAGGAGAAGGTGAAAATTTGGGTAATAACTCCCGATTTTCACCTTCTTTTTTATATGAAACGAGTCCTGAATTGTCGGGGCGAGTTCCATCTAATGCCTTTGAAAATTTTAAATTTAATTAGATGAAAAATATGGCGAAGCAAAGAAATGCACAGTTCTCGTTTTACAAAATATTTAAATATCTTTATGGAGAATTGAATTTGTATGTTGGTTAGGAAGGAATTAAATAATAAAAAATGGAAAAAATGGTTTTTAAAAAAGTAATACCAATGCTTTTAATGCTGATTAACGGCCTGGGTATTTTTGCACAGCAATCGTTATGGGGCGGGCCTCAAATTGTATCGCCCGAGGTGCATGATAATCACACCGTAACATTTCGTTTTCAGGCACCCGATGCCGACACTGTAATGATTACCGGTGATTTTTTGCCCACCGAAAAAATGAACACTCAATGGGGTGAATTTGATGTGCCGGGTAAAGCGCATCTGCAAAAAGGAGATAATGGCGTGTGGAGTTTTACCTCCGAACCGCTGGAATCGGACCTGTACAGTTACTCGTTTATCGTTGATGGCTTGTATACAACCGATCCGAACAATGTGTACAAAATCCGCGATGTTGCTTCGGTATTCGATGTATTCATTGTTGGGGGAGGTAAGGGCGACCTGTACAGTGTAAAGGACGTACCACACGGAACGGTTGCCCGCCGCTGGTACTATTCGCCGGGCAATAATATGCAGCGCCGTGTAACCATTTATACACCGCCCGGGTATGAAAACAGCCGAAAAAAATACCCCGTACTTTACCTGCTTCACGGTATGGGAGGCGACGAAGAGGCGTGGATCGCCCTCGGGCGTACATCACAAATACTCGACAACCTTATTGCACAGGGGAAAGTCGAACCGATGATCGTGGTTATGCCCAACGGTAATGTTGCCCAACAGGCGGCTCCGGGCGAATCGCCAAAGGGATTATACAAACCCACCATGCAATTGCCACATACCATGGATGGTAAATACGAAGAAACATTTCCCGATGTGATCAAATTCATTGAAAACAATTACAGGGTAAAAGCCAAAAAAGAATATCGTGCCATAGCCGGACTTTCAATGGGAGGCTTTCATTCACTGCACATTTCACGTTACTATCCAAATACATTCGATTATATCGGATTGTTTTCCGCTGCAATTTTACCCGATCAAAAAGTTGAATCGGTTGTTTATGAAAACATTGATGAAACGCTCAAAGCTCAAATGGACAACGGCTACGAATTGTACTGGATTGGAATTGGTAAAACCGACTTTCTGTATAAGAATGTGAACGATTATTGTGCCAAACTCGACAGCATGGGAATGAATTACACATACGTGGAAACCGAGGGTGGCCATACATGGACAAACTGGCGGGTATACCTCTCAACATTGGCCCCGCTTTTATTTAAGTAAATAATGCCATTTTGTTTTTTGAATTTATAGGTTTTCATTTTTGCTTTAACAGTTGTAATCGGTTATGCTGTTTTCATCCATAAATTATGGATAAAATCGTCCATAATTTATGGATAAATTAGTATATTTGTTGAAAATAAAAGAATTAACGATGTTTCGACAAGACAAAATTGCAATTGTGATAGATAGTCAACGGGAAACTTTTTTTCGAAAAAATGACGAAGTTATACGTGAAGTTTTAACGTGTGTTCCAATTTTGGAATCATTTGCTACCATTGTTACCGGAATTCGACGTTGTGGTAAAAGTACGCTGGTTTTGCAATTGATGAGGCAAAAATATCCCGATGCTTTATTTTTGAATTTTGAGGATATTCGTTTAGCGGGTTTCGAAACCGATGATTTGACACGGTTGTATAGTGAGATTAAACACCGGAATATTCAAGTACTGTGTTTCGATGAAATTCAGTTAGTTAAAAATTGGGACATGTTTATTCATCAGCTTCTTCGCGAAGGTTTTCAGGTTTTTATAACCGGATCAAATGCATCACTGTTAAGCCGGGAATTAGGAACTCATTTAACTGGCCGGTATCTTTCAATCGAACTTTTTCCGTTTTCCTTCACCGAGTATATCGAACTCAAAAAAGTTGAAAGAAATATTGATACCTTGAGGGACTACCTCGAATTTGGAGGAATGCCTGAGTATGTTAAAAGTGGAGAAGGGTTGGTGATCAGTAATTTGCTTGACGATGTACTCATGCGTGATATTGCTGTTCGCCAGTCGTTGCGTGATGTTAATACCTTACGGCAATTGGTTGTTTTTTTGTTGTCGAATGTGGGGAATCTAATCTCGGCCAACAAGTTGGTTGGAATGTTTGGAATTAAGTCGGTTACTACTTTTACTGAATATTTTTCCTTTCTTAGCGATGCTTATCTAATTGAATTTGTTCCTCAGTTTAATTATTCACTTAAAGCACAGGCCCGCAATCCCAGGAAAGTGTATGCCATCGATTTGGGATTTGTCTCTCAGGTTGGAACGCTTTTTACCGAAAATTACGGTCATCGTTTCGAAAACCTGATATATTTATACTTACGACGAAAATCAAATGAGATCTATTATTTTAAAAATAAAGGGGAATGTGATTTTATCTCAATGAAGAATGGACATGTTCTGGAAATAGTTCAAACTTGCTATGATATAGATGACTTGAATTTCGATCGTGAGTATTCAGGCTTGGTTGAAGCCATGCGTTTTTTTAAGCAACAAACCGGTATTATTGTGACGTTTAATCAGAAGGATCATTTTGAAAAAGATGGGTTGACCGTTGACATGTTGCCAGCTTTTGAATATTTAAAGTAAAAGCCTGTAATAGAGATGCTTGTCGGTTTTTTGGGTGTTGTGTTTGAAAACTGGCGGTTTTACCTTGAAGTATTTGCATCAGTATATTTTTTTAAATGATGTTAAAATAAACAATAAATTGAGGAGAAATTTCAAAATAGAAGTATGAAGAAGTTGATTTTTGTTGTTTGGCTTATAAGTATTATCCCGCAGGTTGTTTTTAGTCAGTCGGTTAAGGTGGTTGATGTTACCGGTGGCAAAGTCGAAGGGGTTGTCAGTGAAAGTATTACCATTTTTAAAGGAATCCCGTTTGCAGCACCACCCGTTGGTGAATTCCGTTGGAAACCACCACAGCCGGTTAAGCCGTGGAACAACGTGTTGAAAGCTGATGAGTTTGCACTGCCGTGCCCCCAGTTTTCGCCATTTTTGCCCGGTTTAGTAAAAGTAAAAGCTTCTGAAGATTGCCTCTGCCTGAATGTATGGACACCGGCAAAACAAACCGATGATAAGTTGCCTGTAATGGTGTGGATTTACGGAGGCGGTTTTGCGCTTGGCTCTACATCTACACCCTTGTACAACGGGGCCGAACTGGCTAAAATGGGCGTTGTTGTTGTGAGTATCGCCTATCGTATTGGTCCGCTTGGATTTATGGCGCACCCAGAATTAAGCGCTGAATCGCCTCATGGTGTATCGGGCAATTACGGGCTGCTCGACCAGGTTGCCGGTCTTAAATGGGTACAGGAAAACATTGATGCATTTGGTGGCGATCCGGGAAACGTGACCATTTTTGGTGAATCAGCCGGGGGTATTTCCGTTAGCATTTTGTGTGCATCACCACTATGTAAAGGGCTTTTTCGCCGGGCTATTTGCCAAAGCGGCGGAAATTTTGGGCCTATTGTTAAAGAACACAAACTGGGAACCATTCAAAACCTGGATATGGCTGAACAGAAAGGGGTTGATTTTGCCAAACGTATGGGGGCAGCTAACCTTGACGAGTTGCGAAAAATTGAACCCCGCAAATGGATGCACGACCCGGCTGCAAAAATGGGCACTTTTTGGCCTGTTGTCGATGATTATGTGATTGTTGGCGATCAGTACGAACTATATAAATCGGGAAATTACAATGATGTTAACGTGTTAATCGGCACCAATTCCGACGAAGGGTCGCTTTTTGTAAAGCCCCTTTCGGTGGAAAAATACCATGAAAAGTTAAACGAAATTTTTGGCCCATATACCGAAAGGGCACTGGAATTGTACCCGGCTAAAACAAGGGCACAAACCCGTACCGCACAGGCCGACATTTTCAGGGAAATGGTTTTTGCATGGCCTACATGGGCGTGGGCCAACCTCCAGTCGAAAACAGGTTATTCAGATGTTTTCCTTTATTACTTCAATTATCCACAGAAGATTTTCTTTTTTATGCCGGGCAAACATAAAGGTGCCGGGCATGGCTCGGAAATAAAATTCGTTTTACGGAACCTGAAGTGCAATGCAAAGGAAACTGAAAAACAGCTTTCGGAAACCATGGCAAAATACTGGACCAATTTTGCTAAAACGGGTAACCCGAATGGAGAAGGCCTTCCCGAATGGCCTGTTTTTAAGTCTGGACAAAATACAGTGCAATATTTCAATACAACGGTTGAAACCGGTCCTTTGCCAAACAGAGAGCAAATAATGTTTATTGAAGAATTTTTCAAATGGAAACGAAAACAAACTGAAAAATAAAACCAAATAGAATGAAAAAAAATAAATTAATGAAGCATGGATTATCCGCATTTTTGATGGGATGTTTGCTGCTTGGTTGTACAACAACCTCTTCAACCGATGAAGACCATCAAAAAGTAGATAATATTGTGGCTTCAATGAGCTTGAAAGAAAAAGCACAATTGGTCATTGGCACGGGAATGTATTTTCAGTTACCCGACTCGGTGCTGGAGCGTTTTGGTGGCCCGCGTGAAATCGACCCCAACGATTCAGTCTACTCAGCAATGGTTGAAAAAATACGGGAATTTGTGCCGGGTGCCGCCGGAAATACCTCCATGTTTGAGCAACACGGTATTACCACGCAGGTACTGGCCGATGGCCCTGCCGGTTTGCGCATTCAGCCTAAAAGAAAAGGCGAAGACAAAACTTATTATTGTACGGCATTTCCCATTGGCACCGTTATGGCATCAACGTGGGATACAGAGCTGGTATACAAAGTTGGTCAGGCCATGGGTAAAGAGGTGCTCGAATACGGGGTTGATGTGTTACTGGCTCCGGCATTGAACCTTCAGCGGGATCCGTTGTGCGGCAGAAATTTTGAATATTATTCCGAAGATCCCTTGGTTTCAGGTAAAATGACTGCTGCCATGGTAAAAGGGGTACAATCAAACGGCGTTGGTACATCCATTAAACATTATGCCGCAAACAACCAGGAAACCAACAGGCTTTCGGTCAATACCATTGTGAGTGAACGCGCTTTGAGGGAACTTTACCTGAAAGGATTTGAAATTGCCGTAAAGGAAGCACAACCCTGGACGGTGATGTCGGCTTACAATAAAATAAACGGGCAGTATGCCTCCGAAAGTCACGATTTGCTGACAAAGATTTTGCGCGACGATTGGGGCTTTAAAGGGTATGTAATGACCGACTGGGGTGCCGGAAGCGATCTGGTTGCACAAATGGAAGCCGGTAATGACATGATACAACCCGGTAGTCCAAAACAGGTTTATGAGCTTATTGAGTTGGTTGAAAATGGAAAACTTGACGAAACCGTTTTGGATTTGAATGTGAGCCGAATATTAAAGGTTATGTTGAAAACACCCAAATACAAAGGTTATGAGTATTCCGGCAACCCCAATTTGGAAGTTCATGCCCTGGTAACCCGCCAGGCTGCAACCGATGGTATGGTGTTGCTTGAAAACAACGGTGCCCTTCCGTTTTCGGAAAACATTGAAAAAGTTGCTGCCTTTGGGAATTGTTCATACGATTTCATCTCAGGCGGAACCGGGAGTGGTGATGTAAACGAAGCCTACACCATTTCATTGATCCAGGGGCTTGAAAATGGTGAATACAAAGCCCATATCGGTCTTGGTAAAATATACGATGAGTACATGGTGGAAGCAAGGGCTAATGCGCCAAAGTCAGACAACTGGCTGACAAACCTAATGGGAGGTAAAGTGCCTGTTGCCGAGATGGCTGTAAGTAAAGAACTGGCAGCGCAAATGGCAACGGAAAACGACATTGCTTTAATTACCATTGGTCGTAATTCAGGCGAAGGAGGTGACCGCAAACCCGAACCCTGTGATTTTTATTTGACTGATGTGGAAAAGGAGATGATTGCGAATGTTACCGAAGCGTTCCATGCTGAAGGTAAAAAAACGGTTGTAGTCCTGAATGTTGGCGGTGTTATTGAAACAGCCAGTTGGAAAAATACACCCGATGCCGTATTGTTGGCATGGCAACCCGGGCAGGAAGCTGGAAATTCAGTGGTTGATGTCCTTTCGGGAAAAGTTAATCCTTCGGGCAAACTGGCTATTACATTCCCGGTTAAATACGCGGACGTTCCATCGGCAAATACCTTTCCCGGACATGCTGTTGAGGGCGAAACGGGTGATGAAAAAGATATGTCGGGTTTTTCATTCATGCGCAGGGTGCCCTGGGAGGTTGTCTATGAGGAAGATATTTACGTTGGTTATCGTTATTACAATACCTTCGATGTTGGTGTTTCGTACCCATTCGGATATGGTAAATCGTATACCGATTTCGAATACACCGACGTGGTATTGAGTGCCAGAAAATTCAGGAAAAAAATAAAGGTTTCGGTAACTGTTGAAAATGCCGGCGATGTAGCCGGGCGTGAAGTGGTTCAGGTGTACCTTTCGGCACCGGGAAAAAGTATGGACAAGCCTGAAATGGAATTGGTCGGATTTGATAAAACCGATGTATTGATTCCCGGCGAGGCGGAAATAATAACCTTTACCCTTGAACCAATAGACCTTTGTTCGTTCGACGGGGCACGATCGTCATGGATTGCCGAACCCGGTGAATACACGGTAAAAGTGGCAGCATCGGCCAACGATATACGTGGAGCAAAAACATTTACTTTGCAGGAAGAAATGGTGGTTGAAACCGTAACGAAAGCGCTTGCTCCCGAAGTGGAAATAAGTAAATTGACGAAATAATCATGCATGACATTCGGCGACCCTACCCAAATTTTTGGGCATGATCTGAAGATGATAGTTTTTAAGAGCGTGTCATTCCGACAAGGAATAGCCTGTTCCGGTTTGCCGGGAAGGAGGAATCCCCCTTAGCTGCCGCATGATTGCATCGTGTGGTTTAGCTAGAGGCTAAGAAAGAGTATTAGTATAGAATTTATTGTAGTTATAACTACAAACCACGCGAAAGATTGACTACGTCGATTTTCAATTCGTGCGGCGGCGGAGTTGCTTTTTTATGCTTTATTAAACTGCACCAGTATTTTCAACCTGGTTAAAAGAAAAATTACCAATCTCGGTTTGTTGTTGTGCATGTTCTATGGTCATGCTCACAACGTTGCCGTTTTTATCAGTTTCAACCAGTACGTTTTCGTTTAGGTCTTTGGTGTCAGTGATTTCATTGTTGTTGAAATTAACCAGCAAAGTATCTGTGTCTTTAAAGTATGTAACCTTCATCTCAACACTGTAAAATAAAACGCTTCAATAGTTTTACAAAAATAAGGAAATAATATATGCGATGAAATAAAAGGCCATTTTAATCCGCTGGCAAAGATTTGCACTAAATGGCGCGAGTTTGCAACTCGTGCCGAATAGCTTAACAGGAGACGACAAGAAAATTAAAGCCACAGAAGGCAGGTCTATCGTGATTTGTTAATTTATTGCATCAAAGCACGAGTTTCAAACTCGCGCTATTGGAG
>JAIOZY010000099.1 GCA_021740385.1 Prolixibacteraceae bacterium
GCCTCCTTTATATAAAGTGGCAGAATTGATAATATCGGCATTGAAGGATGAAAAGAAACCCCCGAAATGCGACACATGGAAAAGGGGCATATCATCGAGAAAAAACAGATTCTGATCGTGGCCTCCGCCCCCCACGTACAGGTTTGAGTTGCCATCGCCGGCAAACGAAACGCCCGGGGTTAGCTGAAAATACAGGTTTAGGTCGGGCTCCGAGGCCAGCGAAGGAAGGGTGAGCAATTCGGTTTTATTAACCATGAATGCCGATGTTTGTGCTTTTTGAACATTCCCTGCATTACCAGCGGTTATCACAACTTCGTTTAGTTGCCGGGTTACCGGCGAAAGGTAAACGTTTTTGATTGCCTTCAGCGTATCGGGGATAAACGACCAGCTTTCATACCCGATAAACGATACCGTGATACGGGCAGAATCTGCCGCTGCATATTTCAGGGAATAGTAACCCTGCGCATTGGTCGACGTACCGGCCATACCTGTTTCATCATACACCGTAGCCCCGATGAGCGCTTCTCCGGTATTTTGGTCAATAACCCTGCCCGATACTACCGATATGCTATTTTGGGACAATACCACTGTTGGTATCAAAAACAAGAAAGCCAATATGCTGAAAATTATTCTTGTCATGCTCAGTTCCGGGGATTTAGTTTGTTTTATAAGTAAACCGCTCGATAAAAGTATCGCGGACCGAGGCGGTATAACCGGCAAAAATGCCCGTTCCGTTTTCTACATTCGAGGGCACAATTACAGGCGATGCCGCCCCGTAAACCATATCCCCCCTGATTGCATTCCGTTGTTTGTACAAAGCGGTTTTGTACCTGTAATATGCGTACGATACACACCTGAGTTCAATTCTCAAATCATGTTCACTTAATACATCAGGTAGAGAAATTTCAGGACAGTAAATGAAGTCAATTAAAATGGAATCGGCATCACTTGGAGTTGCAAACAACAAACTGGGCGGTATTGATACATCAATACTGGTACCCGATGGATAATAACATTCAGTAGTAATTAAATTTGATGTTGATTCCAAACCTACTTGAACCTCATAATCGGGGATATATTCTAATTCGGGGACATACGTTTTTGTGAAAATGCTCAATTCGTAATAAGACCTTATTTTATTTTTTGGGGGAACCAAAAGAATAACAAAAGTAGCATTTACTAATGAAGCATCACCCATTGCATTTCGTTCTATTCTCACACCCGTTGAAAGCAAATTAAATGATGGTTTAAACTTAGGAATTGAATCAGTAGCCGAAATAACCTCATCAATTGAATCATTGAAAACTTCAATTTTGTACTTCCCCCCTTTTTTTAAACGAACCAGCGGAGATGTATAAAGAAATGAAGATCCATCAATTTTCTGCAGAGCAAATTGTTCATTAGTAGACAAGGATGTTAACATTACCTCATCAATTTTTAAGTATCCTTCCTTTTTGTTATTGAAAGTGTTCTTAATCGGATCAATTTTTACTATGAATAGTGAATCGGGGGAGAAAAAAGAAGAAACGGCAAGTGCTGGTATCTCCGTTCCGCTTTTAGTTTCAGGAAAAGGGGAACTGCAGGAAAACAGTAAAAAAAATAAGACCCAAAAGGTATAGTGTTTTTTCATGATTAGAGGAATATTTGAGCCTAAAAATCTTCTTTTCGATATAATTCTGTTTTTATATAACTCATTGTTCACAGTTTTATTTTACATTAAAAATCTCACGGGTATACCCGGCAAAAATGCCAACTCCGTTTATAATATTTGGAGAAAGCGATCATTGGAAATAACACCCAAACAATAACCGGGAATATAGTTTTCATTATAACATTAAACGGTGAAATTCAGAAAAATATTTTATTGAATCTTTAAGAATCCGATCCTCAAAAAAAATTCAAAACCTCCGTGTAAATGTTACCGAGGGCATAAACGGGAAATAAGAAACCTGCTTAATTTCTCCATCCTTTTTGTAGTAATAATATACATTTAAATGGTTGTAGACATTGTAGATTGAGAAGTTCCAATTGTTCCATTTCTCTCCTTTTTGAATTTTTATATTGTATGATAAATCAAGATGATGAAAATTTGGTAGTTGGAGGTTATTAATTTCATTTATGTACTTCCGACTTTCAAACCAATAATAATTACTATTATTATAAGGCAAATCAATACCGCTATATTCCTGAGTTGCAAATGTCATAAAACTTCCTGTTAAAAACACAAACGATGATGATAGCGAATGGGATACATGTTTCCCATTTTTAAACAATTCAAATAATGGATAATTTGCATAAATCTTAAGTTGATGCCTCCTGTCGTATTTATATGGAAAAGAATTTCCCTTGTTTAATTCCGTAAACTTACGGTTACTCCACGATAAAGTATATGAAATCCAAAAGTTTAATCTTCCTGTCGTCTTCTCGGCAAAAAATTCAGCCCCGTACATTTCCCCATTGCCCATAGTTACATAATCCTCCCAACTGCATCCTGACAATTGCAAATATTTTGCACCTTCAATATAACTGATTATCTCATGCAAATCAGAATAATAGAATTCACCAGAAAAATTCATTCCTTTTTCTTTGTTAAAATAAAAACCTACGGAATACAAATTTGAAAAAGAAGGCCCAATCTTTGAAGTAGAAGACACCCACATATCAACTGGCACACCAATACTGGTATTACTTAACATGTGAAGGTATTGGTTCATCCTTGAATACGAGGCTTTAATTGTAAAAGGTTGAAGGAGATGATAACTGAGAGATAAACGCGGTTCCACCCTCCAATAATTCTTTTTTTCAACATGATACATACTTGCCCTTAAACCGATATTCATTTTTGTTTTGTTATTTAAAATTATCTGGTCTTCAAAATATAACGAAGGGATTAAGCTCTTTATATATGTATCACTATTTAAAGCCTGAAGCGTATCAACATCTTTAAGTTCAACAACCTCAGGCGAGAGCAATTGTTTTGAAGCCTCATATCCAAATAAAAACCGATGGTTATTGGATATGTTATAACTAAAATCAGATTTAAGAGTTAGGTCATTTAAATAATTATACCCCCTAAAATAAGAATTGTCGGCTTGATCAATAAAATTCTTATATTCTTGTTGATATAAACTATAACTCAATGAAGTATTAACAAATAATGCATTTGAAAATATGTGATTCCATCGTAAGACTGATGTCAGGTTACCCCACTGAATTTTATAATTGATATTAGATCCACTAAACGAATTATTTTCATTTTGTTGAAAAGCGTCTCTTCCTGTATAAAAACTTAAAAACAGCCTGTCTGATTTATCAATTTTCCAGTTTAATTTAGCATTTATGTCCCAAAAGCCATAAGTTAATTCATCTTCATAGTTCATCAATTGGCTTAAATGTAATAGCAAATCAAGCCATGTCCTGCGGGCAGACAAAAAATACGATACTTTTTCTTTAATTAATGGCCCTTCAAAAGATAAACTTCCGGCCAATGTTCCAATTGAATATGAACCAGCTTTTTTATTCATATTGCCATCTTTGGTTGAGATATCGAATACAGAAGTCAACCTGCCCCCGTATGCAGAAGGCAAACCTCCTTTATATAATGTTGAACCTGATAATATTTCAGAATTAAACGTTGACAAATATCCAAAAAGGTGGTTAACATTGTAAACAGGCACCCCGTCCAGGAGGATTAATGTCTGATCAGGGCTACCCCCCCTGACACTCAATCCTGCCTGGCCTTCATTTGTCATTGAAACACCCGGTAACATCTGGGCAACTTTCATAATATCAGCCTCACCCAATATAGAAGGAACAGTCTTAACCAATGATGGGAGCAAATTATATGTACTCATTGCAGGTGATAATAAGAATGCTGTATCATTGGACTGAATAACATTCACCTCTGGGAGGACATTGCTGCTTTCAAGCGAAAAAGTAACTAACGTGTCGGATTGAATATCCATCCCAACTATGCTTTTGCTATACCCGACATATTGAACGATAAAAGACGAGAAGCCTTCCTTTGTTTTTATCGAAAAATATCCATATTTATTAGTAATAGATCCAATTGACTCATTTTCCAACCAAATTGTTGCTCCAATCAGACGTTCACCGGTATATGCGTCCTCGATAAAACCATTAACGGTAACACTTTTTTGTGCATGCAAACCAATGACATTCATTAATATGATCAATATCAATAGAGATTTCGTTTTCATCAAAGTCTTGAAAATATTTTCGACGAATAATTTATTGCCCCAAATATACCTATACCTCCTTCAATATTTGAGTGAATTTGAACCGAAGAATAATTCAATGGAGATTCATCAATGAACATATCAGAGTTAAATGCCAAAATTGTTGATTTCATATAAGCCGATAGATCATTGCTTATTGCAAGTACTGCCACTTCATATTTTGATTGCCCCATTAATCCAAAACTAATATTTACAACCGAAAGCGTATCAACTGGCAATACCTTCAAATACTTATCATACAGAAAAGAAAAGCGATCCCAGGAATCAATTGACCGGTTAAACTGATCGAGAAACAAGCTATTTGAATAAATCCCCCCCAACATAGTTTTTGATTCTGTTGAATCACTATCCTGTGAGTAATAAAAAGCTGACAACCACAAATTAGAATCTTTATGCCTGCCGGGATTAAATTGAAAATTGCTAATATTATATAAAGTATCAATTCTAACCAATTTATATTCGACTGATGATGGCATTTTGACATTTGCCGATAAATAAATTTCTCCTGTTGAGGCTTCAATAGTATAGGAACAACCCGGATTGGGCAAATAGTTTAAGAGGTAATGCCCACTTTTAAGTTTTTTAAAAATACCAACAGAAACTGAATCTTCAAAAAGTTCTATTTTTGCCCCATCAATCTTTTCAAATGGTTCAGAACTTATAATTGATCTTGAAAAGGACAAATCAGCAATTATCGAATCACGATCAGAATACAACACACAATTTAAAGTTGGGATTCTCTCATTATGATATGAGACGTCAATTTCAGCATTTTGAGTGCAATCACTAAAAAGGATCAATACAACAATAAATAAAAATTGATTTTTCATAGTAGCCCTAAAATGAGGATGTTTAACATTTTATATTACAACTCATATTAAAAAAATAAATTGTTAAACATCCCCTTTAAAAAATTAATAATTTGAATAATTGGTTATTGAAACCCTATTATCGTATCCAATTCCTCGTGACCAGAAAGTCACATCAAAATCATATATTTTCAGGTTTGTTTGGAGGTGTTGGCCTGTGTCGCAACCATAATAATATATTTCATTTAAAACACAGCCATATCTGGTTTCAGGTGAATCATAATCAGCTTCATTTCCATTTACAGCAACTTTAGACCCCCAAATATAAATTGGATTGGGATAAATTGGTGCCCAATGCCCAATTTTATAGTATTCATAATGCGCATGCCTATTTCTTAGACCATAAGTTGTTACATTATTGTACCATATTCCTAGAAAACCTTTCCTTTGTTGTTGCATGACAAGTTTAAAATGATATCCTACTTCAGTATAGTATACATTAGACATACCATAACCTGAATAATAGAAACTAATTAACTGTAGATAATAATCCAACTTTGATTTCCCATCATCTGAAAAAACAGTCGGATAGTTTAAAGTACCAACCTGTATCGATTTTAGATTCTCATTTCTGTAAGGATAAAAAACATTTACCCTCTCGTCACTAAAATCAACTTTTTTTAAATCAGCTACTTCTTCATATTTGCCACCAACTATTGCAATCTCTTTGTCAGCATCAAATTTGTAAATCGTTTCACCGATTTTCATTAATCCTTCCAGATTTAAAAGTTTACTCCAAGCAGTCGCATAAAATGGAAGTTTGATTTCCAAATCATCTGTAAAACTAACTTATCTGAATATTTCTGCTTCAAATCTTCAAATTGAGATAAATTCTCGAGTTCTTCAACTTCGAGATAAACATTGTTTAAGAATGTTTGAGCTGATACAAAGCCTATTTTATTCTCCCAGGCAATAAATTCATCATCAGTCATTTTATCCAAAGCATTACTAATCCTATTGTAGCATTCCTGATCTTTAAAAATTAAAAAACCATTCTCACTAACAGTTAACTCTTCAGTTTGATGCATGGGTTTGTAATCAGCAACCTCATCGATGCTATTTTCACACCCAAACAAGAATGTCAATATAAAAATGGACAAAAAGAATATAATTCTATTCATAATTTTTAGATTTGCGAACAGAGAGATAGCACCTCTCTATTCATTAATAATTTTAATGATTTAAGGCAGCATGCGTTTGGTTTTCCGGGCCGTGCTGTCTTTCTTTTGCGTTGCTCATGTTTTTTGAATTTACACAGCTTAGGCAAGGTTCCGCTGCTAAAGGCTGGCACGATAACACCCGGGTTATCATCTCATAGGCATATTGGGTTTTTTGGGTTCATATTTCAGTTTATTGGTTATTCATTATTGTTTATTCGATATTGGATATTCGATACTCGATATTGGATGCTCGATATTGGATGCTCGATTCTTGATGTTGGATATTGGTTAATCATTATTGGATATTTTGGATGTTTTCATTTTTTGTTCTTTTTATTCCATTCCGGCCTGCCTGATCGGCAGACGGGCC
>JAIOZY010000111.1 GCA_021740385.1 Prolixibacteraceae bacterium
AATTAACCGGCGAATCACTGAGGAAAAACAAAATGAAAAAATCTCAAAAAAATTAATAATTTTGGTCTGGAAGTCATTCTTTTTTTGTGGCACAACATCACCGAAACAAGTGGCACAATTACACCGAAATATCAAATAAAAGAGCCAACCCAAAAGCATAAAGCTATAATTCCTGTTTTAAGGACTAGAAAAGTTGGAACTAAAAGATAATTGAGCCAAGCATATTTGCTTTTTATTGAAAGCATTTTTGCAATCATTTCTGAAGATAATTGTCCTGAATATGTATTAACGTAGATATCATCAGAAATAATACCACTTGATAGAATTATATTTAAATAATAGATTAAAACAATAATTCCATATATCTTCCATATTTCAATTTTTCCCATTAATAATCATTTAGGTTCTTGTTTATTAACTTTTTTTCTATCTTTCGTAAATATTGAAAATCCATTTTAAGGTAGAATTCAAGTCCAGCACCAAAAAATACACCAGTGCCAGCCCACGGAGAATCATTATTTACTTCTCCAAATTATTAATGCACTTACAAGTTTTTAAAATTGTAAGTGTAGATATTCCAATAGCACAAACAAGAAGTTTGATTGCCTTGTTTTTCATTTAATTTAACTTAATAAAATAAATATAAATTAAGGGTTTAAGATTAAAAATAAAAAGCAACAACGAGCCTGCATACTGCATGCACTAATGCTCCGTTAGTAGATGTTTTTCCCTATTGATCTGAATATCAATAACCTCAGTTAGCCAAATAATTTCTATAATATTCAATCTTATACATGCAATAAGTATATAAAAGACGAAATCAATAGCATCAAGTATATTACATAAATAGTTCTAAATATAAATAGCAATAATTGCAAAAAGTATTTGTATAGGCATTATCTATTATATTAATTGCTCATTAATATTGATTTTATAATAATCGAAAGAGAAATTAAGAATAAAGCAATATTGATAACTATGATTAATTTATTAACATCACTAAATATAAAAAATAAAAGAACTGAAATTATTATTGAGCCTATGAATAAGAATGTAATAAGAATTATACGATTCTTGGATAAAATTACAATCCCTTTCTTTTTTAGAAATCTGCCTATTAATAGGCCTGTGGAAACTCCAAACAATGAAATTATGACTAAATTTAAAATCGAATTAAAACTATTGATACTTGTTATTGAAATAACAATTCCGCAAAATGAAGCTAAAGCAACTATTGCCACCAAATATATGAGAATCCTTTCCTTTTTAACTTCTTTCATCTTATCAATTACTTTTTTAGCTGCTCTCCATGTATAATGATAACAAGGAAAGCAGCTATAGTTTTTAATAATTTTCTAAACTTAAAAATTTTATTACTTAGTTGCAACTAATGCACAAACACCAACAGATATTCCAGTAACTACTAATCCAGCAGCCGCAGATGCACCAAAAGTTAAAGGTGCTGCTGATAGGGCAAGTCCCATCATAAATGACCAACCACCCATCAAAACACCGCATGCTGTGCTAGCGTTTCCTCCGTTAATATTCTCTAATTGTTCTAATTCTAATTTTTTCATAATATAAGTATTTAAAGAGTTTTATTAATACCCCTTTTCGCTTAACCAGCCATTTAACTTGCTCCAGCTCATGCCCCATTGTTGGCTAAATTGCATGGATTTCTGTGTTAAATGGGGTGTTTTCGTAACCAGCTTTTTGCCTATGAGGCTTTCGCAAAAGTTGATCAGTTCTTTTACATCCTCGTGGGTAAAAGGCTTTTTGAAGAGCGGCACCATTTTTTTGGTAAGTTCGTTTACTTCGTTGTCGAATACCTCGGTTTTGAGGTTACTCCAAACGGAGTTAGGCACACCCGACTTTGACATTTCAGCTGGGTTAATATCTGCTCGTACATAATGTTGTACGTTTCGGTTGAGTCGTTAATGTATAAGAATATCTAAATGTCTTTGTCGAATGCATTTCATCTTTAACGAAAGAATACTAGCTTATTTTTTAATATCCTTATCCTGAAAGAAGATAACAATAATTATCATCAAAACACAAATAGTTGAAGATATAATGACTGATGTTGCATCGTCATTATATATTATGTTAATAATCAAAACAACAATAGATAATATTGCTATGATTAACTTCAGGTATTTTACGTTCATGAATAATTCAAATTATTAATTATTTCAAAACTCCTGCTGTTTGAGCATTACAATATGCGACGAGTCCAGCACCGACGACCCATAAAGCCAATCCAAATCCAGTCATTGACGTAAGTGCTCCTAGTGCCCAAACAGTAGTTGACACACCACATGCAATAGCTGAACCATTACTACCACCTTCAATATTTTCTAATTGTTCAATTTCTAGTTGTCTCATGATTTTATCATTTAAATATTTTTATCAATACCCTTTCTTATTCAACCAGCCATTTAACTTGCTCATGAGGCTCATGCTCCATTGTTGGCTAAATTGCATGGATTTCTGTGATAAAAGGGGTGTTTTCGTAACCAGCTTTTTGCCTATGAGGCTTTCGTAAAAGTTGATCAGTTCTTTTACATCCTCGTGGGTAAAATGCTTTTTTGTAGAGTGGCACCATTTTTTTGGTAAGTTCGTTTACTTCATTATCGAATACCTCGGTTTTGAGGTTGTTCCAAACGGAGTCAGGTACACCCGGCTTTGACATTTTCAGCTGGGTAAGGATCTTATTGTACATGATGTTGTACGTTTCGGTTGAGCCGTTAATGCTTAAAAACTTTTCAATATCTTTGTCGTAATTGCTTGCTTATGCATTTACACATAAAACGACCAGTAACATGCCTAATAAAAGGCTTATAGATACGTATCTCATTTTATAAGGTTTTATTTTGTTTACAAATAAAAAACATTAGGGTGCAAGCAGTTTGCACTCTGGCAAAAATTTTTTATTCATTGTGGTTTTTTTTCAAAAAAATAGGTACGCCTGTACTTGCAATATTTAATATCGTAGCCCTCACACCTGAGTATATCGAGGTAGTTAAAGAGTGTTCGCCGCGAGAAGCACATTTTTTCGGCCACTTCTTCGGCTGTTCCGGTACATTCCAGGTCAATAAGGTTTTTTAATCGTTCCATTCGGTTTAAAAATTCGATGTAGTTCATGGTTTGTTTAATTGGGTGAAACATTTAAATTATTATTCCCAATCGAGGGGTAATATCTTATCGTGTATTGTCAGTCCTGATTTAACTTCGGTTATTGTACCATCAGATAACCCGGGTACAATAATGTTTTTATGTTTATTGTTAAGTGAATCAATGGTTTCAACAAAAATTGAATCTTTTTTGTAGTTAATAAATTTCTCTTCCACACAGAGTACACTATCGGTATTGCCGGTAATGTATTCTGCCACAACAGTGAGCCCGGTTTTTACATCAAACGAATCGGACGGAAAATCAATAGTCGCTTCAAAATTGAATTGAACGGTATTTTGCCTTTCAATGGCATGGGGTGCAATGCGGATTATTTTTCCCGTACACTTAAAGTCGTGATAAGCTCCAATGGTATAATACAAGATTTGCCCTGTTTTCAGGTTCACAATATCATATTCGTTTACTCTTGCTTTAAATAAAAGTTTGTCCATGGCTGAAACGATGGCAATGGCAGTGCCTTCGCTTTGTGTATGCCGTTTCATAATTGATTGGCCATTCTTAACGGGAAGTTGGGTTATAATACCGTTAGCGGTAGAAGTAATTACATTAATTTCTTTTTGGTCTTCGTTAAGATACCCTTCAAGTAATAGTAACAACCTTTTTTGAGCAGCCTTGTACTCCAACTCCCTTATCTCCAAGCGACTTTTTGTTTCCTCCATTAGCGATATGGATATCCCTCCTTTCTCAAAAATTGAAAATTGCCTGTTGTAGTCGTTTTTGGTTATTTCGTATTCAATTTGAGCTGTTTTTAAGTTTTTCCTGGCATTTTCGATTTCAAGAGGTTCAGGGGCTGGTTTTACTTTGGCAATGGGCGAACCAATATGTACCGTATCACCTACTTCGACAAACACTTCCTCTATAATACCCGAAACGCTTGATTTTATTTCAATTACTTCTGCCGATACTAGGCTTCCTGCTATCTTATTTCGCACCTCTATCTTCCCGATAAATGGTTTTCCAAGAATAAAATCAGGAATAGTATGACTCCTTTGTTTTGTTTGCCATACTATTAAAGTTATAACACATGCAAGCATTAGTACTAAAACAATGTTTAACCAGTTTCTTTTTATCATCTTTTTCATACGATTAAATTGTTTGTCTTTGAGCCTCGTATGGAACTCGCATGTGTTTATTCATTGCCTTGGATGTAAATACTTTACATGCTCGTTCCACATCAATTATTATTCATGCCGCATGGCATCGATAGGGGTAATTTCGGTAGCCTTTTTTGCCGGCAAAAAACCTGCTACAATGCCACACATTACCAACAATATCAACGCTCCAATAATGGTTAGCCAATTGGTGCAAATATCTTTTATTAAAAAATCGTCGTTAACCAATTCATTCAGCATGTATTTAAGTGCAAAAATTAACATGCTGCCCAACACCACCCCAATAATACCCGCCAGCAATGTTATGGTAACTGCTTCGGTTAGTATCATTAATAGAATATGCTTTGTGGTTGCACCAACAGCTTTTCGTATGCCAATTTCGTTGGTTCGCTCGTGCACCACCACGAACATAATGTTAGTAACTCCTATCATACCGGTTATCAATAAACACAAGCCAATAAACCACAAGAAAATGTTTAAGCCGGTAAATATTTTTTGAAATGATTTCATTTGTTGGTCGAAATTGAAAATATATAAGGCATCATTATCAGATGGGTCAAATCCCAAATGCCTTCTCAGGTAAGCTTTAATGTAGTTTTCAGCTTTTTCGGTATTTTTTGTTTTTAACGACATACCAAAAACGTTAAATTCCCAACCTGTATTAAAGCACTCGTTAACCGTTTGCAAGGGCATAAAAATGACATTTTGTTCCGCCTGGTCAAAAAGTGAACCCTCTTTCAAAACGCCAACAACCAAGAACAAATGGTTCTCTATCATTAAATATTCTCCCACAGCATTACTCGTTTTGAATAAATTTTCTTTTATACGCTTACCAATAACAATTACTTTCCCTTTTCTAAAAGCATCGCCATCATTTAATAATCGTCCCGCATTTATTTTAAGTTTTTTCAATTGAAAAAAGTCAGGGTAGATTCCTTTAATTGATATACCTGTGTTATTACCTTGGTAATACACTTGTTTGTGAAATTGAAATTCGGGGCTTATTGCTTTTATCAAACCTGATGAATTGCATTCTAATTGTTGGAGTGTAGCATTTTCAAAAACGATAGACTGAGTATGTTTTCTATTTCCACGTTCAACCGATGTTTTGCCACCATAAACCCACACGCTTTGTTCAACAAAACCACTTAACAATTGCACTACACCTTTTTCTAACCCGTTACTAACACCAAGCAGTATGATGAGGATGAATATTCCCCATGCAACACCAAACCCTGTCAGCAACGAACGGAGCTTTTGGTATTTAATTGAATGAAATACTTCGGTAATTGTATCCAAAAATAGCGAAGGCATAGGTTTACATTATCATGTTCTTGTTTAGCTTAGTTACCAAACAAACATAATAATGGGGGGGGGGGGGGGTAAATACAAATTATTAGTTGACTTTCATCATGTTTTTTGACAAATGGTTTATTTTCATTGATGAAAGTGATTTTTTAATGAAGGGATAAAAAATGATTATTAAAATTACTGTTCGTGTTTTTACTTGAGATGGTAGTTTCACCCCCGCACAAACAACGCTTTCACAATATCATTTACCATTTTCGGGTTTTCTTTGATTCGGCGCGAGCAATAGCCAAATCAGTCTTTGCCAAAGGGTACATAAACCCGCATATTATGGCCGGCTTCAACAATTTCACTGCGTAATGAAGGGGCTACACCGTAAAGCATCTGAAATTCAAATTTATCTTTTGGTACTTGGTAACGCTCAATTAAAGCTATAGCCTCGCGCACTAAAAACGGATCGCGTGTTGCAATGGCTGCTATGCGGGACTTCGCTTCGCTGCGGGTTTCAGGTTCCATCCCGCTATGCGGGACTTCGCTTCGCCACGGGTTACAGGTTGTGTTGGTTGTTGAAAACTGAATAGATATAAAGTATTTCAAGAAGGAGTCAATGATTGTTCAATATTTGAGAAACTATACTTAGATATTGTTTTGTTAAGTCAGGGTATTCGCTATTTGGCATGAAGGGATATTCTATGTTGTTATGTTTTAAAATGAAATAATAAGGGCTGTTAAAAGTTTCCATATCTAAGTTTATTTCTCCACAATTAATTACAGTGTATGGAATTCTGTGAGTTTTAATAAATATATCTTTCTGCCTTTCATCAGCAAAAGTGGCCAAAAAAAGTAACTCTTCTGATTTAATTGCTTTATTCATGTTTTTTATTAATTCTATCTCTTTTTCAATGCACTTTAAACAGTTTCTATTTGAAAATCGAAAACACAATTTCGGTTTTTCTGACAACGATGAATCTTCCTTTAGTTTATAGGTGGTATTCCATGATATTAATTGACTTCTAAACAATTTAAGGAAATATTCATTTTTATATTCTTCCTTTTCTAACTTATTTATTGTTATTTTTAAATTATTTTCACATATATTTTTTTCATTAAAATATTTATTGTTTTTGAACAATAATAGTATGTTTAAAGACAATAAGATAAATGTAATAATCCAAATTATTATATTGTTAAATAAATTTTTCATTTTTATTTTAACTTATAGATTACGATTACATGATTATCATTATATTCAAAAGATTTATGGTTTGAGATTTCAAACTTGCTAAGTTTTGTTCTTTTTAATTTATCCAAAAGGGTTTTTGCCTCCAAAGCACTTAATATGCACGCAAAAGATTGATCAATATTGAAATCTAATTCCATTGGAAAAGGACTATTATCGTACTTATAATAAAAAGTATAAATACTGTGATTATTCTTATTTATAAATGTATTAATTATTTTCTGATTAAAATTGAATGAAAAGGATAACCAATTTGATGTTTCTAAAGGATTACTTATTGAATGACTTAAATTATTACTGTAATATGCTTCAGGATAATAACCTTTTAAGAATGCGCCTTCATTTATTTCATTTTTTAATGTAAATCGATTTTTAAAAATAATAGCATATTTTGTATTTATTCGATTTTTAGCTATAGAGTAGATTGTATCATTGCCTAATGTTGGATTTATAAGATAAAAATTATTGTGTTTTATAAAACGATGTGAATCATCATTATATTTATGTGTCACAGGGAAATAATATTCAGACAAAATTGTCTCTTTTGATCTATACATAGCATAATTGTTAGAGATATATTTTTTTTGTCCCATGCTTCCTCCCCATATATAAAAATCATTATCTGAGATTGAAGCAAATTGAAATGGATTACAATATTGATTATCTTTAAAGAAATTATAATTAGTTACTATTTTTTCAAAACTCCCATCTTTATCATATTTTAAAATTCTGTTGAAATCTAAAATTACAATTTTACCATCCCTTGAAATATCAAAATCCCTAATTTCAATAAATTCTCCTGGCCCTTTCCCTTTATTGCCGATTTGATGTAAATAATTACCCTCATTGTCAAACACATATAATGCTTTTAGGAAATCTAAAACATAATAACGATTTTCATTAAAAACCACTTTATTTGGATCAACTATCTGACATAAATCAGAATTTTCTAATGGTAAAAAAGTAATCTCCTTAATTATTTCATTTGGATTAGAATCCAATTTATAGGAACGAGGCATTTTTATCTCAACCAGTTCATTTCTGTTAATTTTTGATTGAACTACAGATTTTTTTGAACACGATATTATTGGCAGTAGTAATAATATAACAAAAATTTTGAGTAAGACTTTCACACAATATGATTTTAAAAAATTCGCTTCTGTAAAAAAAATATACAAAAATCGTTGACGGAATTGTTTGTTAATTACATGAAAACAAGACATTAGCATGCTATGAGGGTCGTTTTTTAGTGTATATAGTGGAATTTTGTTAAAAAAACCATTCAAACTTATTTTACTCCAACAGAGAGTATCATAAGTGGCAGGGCGAAGAATTCTGATGAATTTATTTATGTTTTACCGAGTATCAATAAAAAAATAAATCCCGCCAACGAGTTATTAATAACACAAACCTCCTACACAGCCTCCGGAATCGAAACATCCATGGTTTGCTCCTCCAATGCAATAATATCTAGCAGTTCCTTCACCACAGATTTCGCAACCTTGATCCATTATGTCACCATCTGTAGGATAATGTTCAGCAGAAGCTTGTTTAATTGATAACTTGAATAAAGAAAAAGTATCCTCATTATTCCTATTCAAAATTGTTACATTCAAAACTAATATTGCTCCTAAAAAAGCAAAAACAAAAAATTTTATAAAGTTTTTCTTCATAATTCTATTTTTTAATTAACAATCTTTAATATAACATTCTTTTAATTTTTTATTTGATTTCCTTTAAAGCTATTGACTTGATTTTTGTTCTTTTATTTAAAGAGCACTTGCAATATTCAACGCTTTTTGTTATTGTTCCGATTCATCGTTTAGCTTGGTCAAAAAATATTTGATAATAATTTTTCTGGTATCATTTCACTTAATCCGATTTACTTTAGTTATACAACAAAATAAAGTGTTTACAGTGCAACTACTCTGCACTGTAATTTTTTTTAAAAATTATTCCGCTTTATTCATCGTCCCGGAAATAATAGGTTCTTTTATACTTGCAAGGTTGTAACCTTTGAAAAAGATTTTAGATTTTCAGCCCGCTCTGCTTTGTGCCTCTTAATTACCCAAGGTGTTACCTTGGGCTGAAATCATTAAGCCCTTCAGGCTAAATATTCGGGAAGATAAATTGTAATTTATGTGCTGGTGGTGTTTAGATTATCACAAAATCTCTAAAATTTTTCCTTGTAATTATTTTGTTTTCCGATTTATATGCCTCAGTAAATGTTTTTGGTAATTTCTTGGCTTTTGTATCAGACCATTTAAACTCATAGCCATAAATACACCCCCCAATATCTTCTACAAAATCAACTTCCTGTTGCTGTTTAGTTCTCCAAAAATATTTTCTCGCCAAACTTTCCTTATATTCATTTTGCTTAACTCTTTCTGAAATAAGAAAATTCTCCCATAGTGCACCTTTATCAGTTCGAAGGTCAAGTGGATCAAAATTTCCAATTATCATGTTTCTTATATCGTTATCATAGAAGTATATTTTTTTATTTAAAAGATATAACTTTTATCGAACGTAATCATATTTGGTTATGTTTATTTGTGAATTTAATCCCAAATGGGCGGAAAAATATGGGTTGAATCAAAAACGGGGGGGGGATCGACCTTTTATTTTAATTTGCCGTATTGACGTTTCAGGTTTGACGTTCAGCTTTGCTTCACGTTTGATGCTCACTTTGTTCGCGTTTGATGTTTCGCTTTGCTCCACGTTTGATGCTCACTTTGTTCGCGTTTGATGTTTTGCTTCGCTTCACGTTTGATGCTCACTTTGTTCGCGTTTGATGTTTCGCTTCGCTTCACGTTTGATGCTTTTCTTCGAAAAACGTTTGGAATGTTTTTCACTACCCTAACGCACAAACGAAGTGAGTTTCGAACGAGAAACATCAAGTTTGTTTAACGCTAACAAATAGAATTTCAGATATTAATACGAAAAGTGTCTAATATAATAATTTAAAATTTCAAGTTTGGCTACGCCGATCTCGCAAGCTCGATTCAGGTTTTGAATTCCAAGTTTCATCACGCTATGCGGGACTTCGCTTCGTTACGGGTTTCAGGTTGTTGAAGATGGAATGTTCTTCAATAAATGTATTGTTCGGTTATATAAAGCAACACTATATAAAATTAAAACACAGTGTCTGAATTCTCGTCGAACATAATGCTCATCGATTCAAAATACTCATTACTAATATCAATGTTGTTAGATTGTGGAAAGAAAATAAATTTTGCAAAACCATTTCTATCAATAATAGCGAAGAAACGTTGGTCTATTTTGCTTCCAGGGTCAATTCTAAAATTAGAGCATTCAACGCTGTAATAAAATAAATTTTCAAGTGTTGTTTGAAGCAGAATTTTTTCATTTTTATTTTTTGGAATATTTGGTAAAACAATTATGTTTTCAAAACCAATCTTACTGCCCCATTTTTTAATTAAATCCAAATCAGCAAGAACGCATTTGTAACATTCTTTGTTAAAATATCTATATATCATTCGAAAATTATTTTCGGAACTGGTTATATTAAAGATACTATCAACTTGAGAATAATTTTGAAATAACTTATTGTATAATGAAATCTGTCTAAATAATGATTCTGAGTAGTTTGATTTCATTTCATTGATTGAAGCTTTATTCAATGTGTTAATATTTCTAATTTTCAACAATAGAACAATATTCAATATTAATAAAAGTAATACTATATAAAGTCTTATTTTCATGAATAACTTGTAACTTGTATCTTTTGATAATTGTTTTGTATAACCAATAATTAAACTAAACTTCCAACTATGTAATTTATCAAAATTTTCTAATTGTTTTGCAGGGAATTTTATATTTCATTTTTTTTGAATTTGTAAAAAAATAAAACTGGATTGTCTGAAGTTTTTATGCTAGCTAACTTTTTCTCTTGACTTTTTGAAATTTTTATATTTTTTGATAAAATTTGTTGCTTCAATCTTTCAATGCTATAATCACCAATATTTGGTATTGGCATAATTGCATAATTATCATTTATTTCATCAAATTTATTGTATTTAGAATAAGTTAAATCATCAAATAAACTACCTGATATTATTTTGTTTTGGTCCTTGTAATAGAATAAATCATTGCCGGAACAATTATTTGCTAAGAATCTAAAATAAATAAGAGATTTATTTTCCATATAATCAATAATTGCAATGAATTTATCTTTTCCTGCTTTTCTTAATTCGAAATAAGCAGTATGCGGATTGTCAGGTATTTTTTTTATATCATTTTCAGTAATAAAATTGTTTGAATTTATTGCAATGTATGGCTGTAACTTTTGATTTTTAATGGTAAAAATAGTATCGCAAAAGGGATTCATATATCTAACACCGCAAGAGCTACTATAAAAATTGTGCCTGTAAAAAGTAGTATTAATTGACCAACCTTTATTATATTTTGGGGATTCAAGCAAATTTTCACATGCCTTACCCTTTTTGTTAATCATACATATAAGATATTTTTTATTATTATTTCTCTTTTTCAATGAAGTATAATTAAAAAAGTATCTATTCCCTACTGCTTCAATGGAATGTGGAAGAATAGTATTGTCAATAGAAATTTTATCAACAAATTCACCTGTTTTTTTATACCTAAATAAGGCTTTTAACTGGCGATCGCATATCACAATCAAATTTTTTTCATCATCCAAACAAAAAGAAGAGGGATCGATATATTCACTTACACCTTTGCCAATTCTTCCAATTTTTGAAATGAAATTTCCTTCTGCAGAAAATATGAAAACAGATTTTGAAAACTTTTTATCAAAAATATAGATTGTATCATTATGATATTTAATTTCAGAAATTAATCCAATTAAGTTGTTCGATGTTGTTTCCAATGGAACTATTTTTATTTCTGAAAACAATTCGGAGAAGAAAATCTTATTTGAAGGGTTAATGTTATCAACATTGATTGATTGTATATCTGCTTTTTTTAATGAACCAGTGTTTTTTTTGTTGTTTGAAAAAGTGCAAGAAATAATCAAAAAAACAAAAATATTTGCAAATAAACAAAGAAGATATTTATTCATAAACTCAATTTATATATTTTATTTAAATGAAATTGAATTATATATTATGTAAAGAATGGTTTTGCGTAATTAACGCAAAACCATTCTATTGATACTAACAATTATCCAAGTATAAATTTTTTAGTAATACTTCAGAATCGCCGTTGCATGTGTCATATACAGTATGCATTTCGCCAGCTAAACAATCGCCGCTGGAACCAAAGCATGAAGCTGATAAAAAAACATCCTCACTGCAAGCTCCGTAAATTGTTGTAACATCCACAATTGCAATGCAGTTATCAGGTTCACCTTGTTCTGCTTGCGCTTTTGAAGTAAGGAATAATGATTTTAAAGTAGAAGATCCCTTGTTTAAATTGAATTGCCCTATTGTCAAATTCAATATCAATACAGTTATTACAAAAGTTACTGTTAAGAATTTTGTTTTCATAATATAAATTTTAGATTTAATAGTAAATATTACAATATTAAGTGTTTACAGTGCAACGATTCTGCACTGTAATTTTTTTTTAAAAAATTATTCATCTTCCTTGAAATAATAGGTCCTTTTATACCTGCAAAATTCAATGTTGTAACCTTTGTCTTTTAACAATTCGAGATAATTAAAAACGGTTCTTCGTGAAAGGCCAAGTTTTGAGGCAAGCTCTTCGGCAGTGCCGGTATTTTCAATTTTAATTTGGCTTTCAAGGCTTTCAAGTTTCATTAAAAATTCTGAGTAACTCATAGTTTTGGGTATTGTTATATTAGTAATGATTTTTAATTGTCTTTCCAAGCTTCATCATTAAAGGCAAAAAAACAATCAGGGCTAGTAGTGAAAAAACCAGTCCGCCAATTGCGCCTGATGCAAACGAAAACCAGAATACTTCGTTCTGGCCGTTCCACACAAAAGGGATAAGCCCAAGGCTTGTTGAAAAAATGGTCAGTATTACCGGGAAAATTTTATGGTTAAAGGCGTTGATATAACATTTCAGCTTTGGCCGTTTTTTATTCTTTACCATTAGGTTGTAATCGTTCAGGATGTACAGGCCCGAGTTAACCGAAATACCACACAGCAGGATAAACGAGGCAAACCCTCCCTGGTCGAAATTGATATCGAACAGGTAAAAGGTGAGGAATACCCCGATAAACGAGAGCGGGACCAACCCGATAACCGCCAGTGGCTGCGTGAGCGATTCCAGCAATATGGCGCAGATAAAATAAATAATGGCAATAACCAAAAAGATTAAATAGTATTGCGATTTGTTGTTTCGATCCCACGACCAGGAGTTTTTTGGCTCAAGTACGCGGTAGCCAATGGGCAGGGTTTTCTTAACCCGCTCAATTTCGCGGTCTCTTACAATTTTGTCCAACTGATAAGGGCCAAGGAAGTTGTATGCTACGCCTAACTGGTATTGCTGGTTTTTCTTGTAAATACTGTTTCCTGTTTTTCGTTTCTCAATGCTGCCAATTGAAGGCAGTTTAAGTTGTTTTTCGTTAAGCAACACGGGTTCATTGTTCAGGTTCCAAACCTGAAAACGATCGAAGCCCGACGAAACCAGGGTTACCGGCTGTAAACGGTTTTCAGTAAAAACCCGCAGATTATTGTTGCGGTAAAGCTTGTTTTGCAGGTAGCCGTAAAAATCCCGCAGCGAAATATTGTTCATGGCAAACATCGCCGGGTTAAAATCGAGGTAATACTCATGGAGCGATTCCCCGCTCCAGTTTGTGGAACCTGTCACTTCAATTTCTTTCACGCGCTCATTTTTGGTAAGTTCACCGCACGATTCAAGGGCATATTGGTACAACTGGTCGTAATTATACCCTTCAAACTGAACCTGTACCCTTTTGTACCCGGTGCCCAAAGCATTTGAAAAGCCCCTTCCGACACCGTATACGCCCCAGTCAACCCCGCCCAGCTGGATGGCTTTCGAGGTCAGTTCTTCTTTCAAAAAATAGGGGAACCCGGTAAACTCGGCAGAATCGGTAAAATGAATCTGGATGGAGGATGACTGTGCATTCCATATCGTAGTTTGAAATATTTCCACTTCGGGATAAACCGAAATTTCTGCCTCCATTTTTTTTACGGCTTCGTTCAATTGTTTTACCGTGCAGCCCTCGGGCATGGAGCCCCTCACGTAGAGGGTTGTACGCGAAGGTTCTGAATAGAATGACTTTTCAAAAACGTTTTCGGTGAACAAGCGCAATGATCCTCCCAAAATTTTCGATAAAAGGGGTTTTGCCTGCTGGGTAAACCAATCGGTTCCAAGGGTTTTGTTGTAGGTTTCTGCCCAAAAATTTTCCTTTTCAATTTTATCGGGCAGCCAATGTACAGGGATGCCAAATCCCAACAGGAAGATGACTATATAAATCCACTTGTATTTTTTGCCAAAACGAATACTTTTTTCATAAAACCGGTTAGCCTTCAGGATATGCCGCTTCCGGCGAAATGATTTTTTTCCTTTTTTACGAGGTAAAGGTATTTTTTCCATCAAGGCCGGGATAAACCAAAAAGCGATAGCTATGGAAATGGAAAGATTGATGATGATCACCAGCGAAAAATCGACCAGGTTGATGCGCTGCGATTCTTTGAGGAAGAAAATAACGCTTAACGCGCCGATGGTGGTCAGTGTGGCTGCCAGTATGGCCAGGAAAACCTTTTTGTTGCCCCTTAAGCGCAGGTGGTCGATCATTACAATGCTGTTATCGATCATCATCCCGAACGATACCGTGATACCTGCCAGGGCATACAAATGTATTTCAACTTTGAAGATATGGTAAAACCATGCCGCGATAAGCAGGTTGGCCACAATACTTACCAGGATGAGTAACAGGTATCGCCATTTTCGGGTGGCCACGAGCACAAACAAGAGCAAAATGATGATCGAGAACAAAGTCCTCCAGCCAATTTTTGTGAGTTCTTTTTTTATAAAACCGGTCGCATCATAGGCCAGTTTAACCTGGTAGCCGGGGGGCAATCCTTTCTTCAGGGTTTCAACCTGTTCTTTAACCCTTTGGGCCAGCTTTAAATTATTGGCCTGTTCTTCGGGGTAAATAACCATGTTTATTGAATTGAGCCCGTTTATACGGTGGTAATTGTTGGGCGGTTGTTCACGATAACTAACCTTTGCAATATCATTTAAATAAACAATCCGCCCCCCGGTTTTTTTTACCGGGACTGCATCCCATTCGCTGGCGTTATCGCCCCTCAGTTCAATCAATACATTTATTGGTTTTTCTTTCATGTTTTTCCCGTTGCCCTGGTTGATGATACCAACAACACGCTCCCCGAAATGGTTACTGATAGCCGCGCCCACCTCGGCAGAACTGATCCCAAGGATAGCTGTTTGTTCAATGTTGAGTTCTACCAACCATTCAAAGGGTGTACCTCCATAAACGATTACATCGGTTACTCCCTTTATTGTTGAAATTTTTGGGACAAGGTGCTTTTCGGCGTACTCCTCGATCAAAATTGGTGTTGTGCCTGCATTGATGGTATAGGTTAACACGGCGCCTTTCTGGTCATTGTCGGTATTCCTCATACTGATAGAGGGATATGATACCCCATGTGGCAAATTTGGATATACCTGCCTTATAAGGGTCGAGATTTCGAACCTGACCATGTCGGGATTAATATTCTTGTCAAATTCAATGGTAATCGTACCATTCCCTCTGTTCGAAACCGAAGAGATATTTTTCACGCCCTTCACCTGGTTCAATACCCCTTCGAGCGGGGTGGTAACTTCCTGTTCAATTACACGGGCCGAGGCATTGTTCCAATAGTAAGTAACCGTGGTTTGGGGCAAAGCAGTAGACGGGTTAAGCTGGATGTTGAGAAGGGGGATAAAACAAGCCCCGATGATCATGAACATGCAAAACACAACGATGATGGAAAAAGCCGGGAATTTGCCTTTATTGTCTTTTAGTGCTATGTTGTTTTTTTGATCCATTGTAATTTATTTCAGGTTTAATGTTTCGCTTTGCTCACGTTTGATGCTCACTACGTTCGCTGTTTGATGTTCGCTTCGCTTCACGTTTGACGCTCACTACGTTCGCTGTTTGACGTTCAGCTTCGCTTCACGTTTGACGCTTCGCGTTTGATGTTCGCTTTGCTCACGTTTGATGCTCACTACGTTCGCGTTTGATGTTCGGTTTTGCCTCACGTTCGAAACTCAGCTTCGCTTCGCGTTTGATGATTTTCTTCGAAAATCGTTTGATCTTTTTGAACTTCTCAAACACTTCAAACGTGAACGCAGTGAACTTCAAACCTTCGAACGCTCGCGCAGCGAGCTTCAAACTTTCAAACACGGAGCGCAGCGGAGTATCAAACTTTTCAAACGGTTTTGCCTTCAAACCCTTCAAACGCTCGCGCAGCGAGCTTAACTCTGTTCATTTTATTCTTTTTAGTGTTCGTTTCCATTTTATGCCTAATGCATTATTCGACCATAAGATACGGGTTGCTTTGCCAACAATTTCCTGTTCGGGCAAAAAGCCCCACATTCTCGAATCGACGGAATTATACCTGTAGTCGCCCATAAACACATAGTAATTGTTTTGAAATGTGTAATCGGTAACTTCTTTACCATTAATGAAAAACCGGCCTTCGAATGTTTCAATTATTTTTTCTTCCCAGGTTCGGATGGTTTCAAAATACAGGTTCACTGTTTCATTGTTTAAATCAATTGTCCAGCCCGTATAGGGAATTTGGATAGGGCCGTATTGGTCGGGCGACCAGTATCCCCTTTTCGCGAAAGGTGACAACCATTCGTCTTTATCAGGTGGTTGAATTTCAGGTTGTAATGAATCAATTGCCAGAAATTGTTTTATTTTTTCGGTTTCAACCCGTGTGAGGATTAATGTTTGCTTCATTTCAGCAGGTTTGTAATCCTGAAAAACGTTCAGTTGGAGGGAATCGGTTAAGGCCCTCCACCGGCTTTCGTCATTAAAGTAAACAGCCCATTTCTTTTTAACTCCTGGCAGAAAATTTGTTTCAGCATAGTTACCGTTGATATAAATATCGCTGTTCTTAATTTGAAATTCGTCACCCGGAAGGGCAACACAACGTTTCACGAAAAAATCAGGGCCAACCGGTTCGTTTTTAAACACCAGCACATCGTTCCGTTTTATTTCCGACCAACCTTTTAGCCGGTAGGGTTTCCACCAGGAAGAGTCAATGGAAGCCCGTGCTTTTTTGTTCAGATAAAAAAGCAGGTTTACCCACGGGATTTCAAAAGGTGACTGTGGCGTTTGAGGGCCAATCATCAGTTTGTTTACCAAAATCTTGTCGCCGGGAATCAGGGTGTTTTCCATCGATTCACTGGGAATTTCATATACCTCAAAAACAAACAGGCGCAAAAATATGGCCATAACAAGTACAACCAAAACCATCAAAACAGAACTCAGAACCTTTCGCCCTTTCGATGCTTTAAGCCTTTTTTGTAGCAACCAGTAACCGAAAATCAACGAAGCAGCGACCAGTGAAACCCATCCCAGCCAGGGCATCCCGGACACAAAAAGGAAGATGGCCGCCAAAAAGAATAGGGCCAAAACAATGTATTTTTTCCTTTCTGTTAAAGGTTTTTCATCGTGTTCGGTATGCTTGTTATTTTCGTTCATCCTTCTTTTATATAAAGCTAATAATCCAATTCATGTTCCTAACTAAAAGTCTCTTTTTGACTTCGATGTTTGCTTAGTTGAACTGGATACTGTGGTTTTAAAATATTCAGGGTATGCAACCTCTCCTTTCAACAGAATGGTATCCGGTGAATTTACACCGTTGTAAAATACCGTTATGGTTTTCCTGAAAAAACCTGGGAACTCACTGTCGTAGGTGAGAGTTATTGTTCCATTATCTCCTGGTTTCACTGGTTTCCGGTTCCAGCCAGCCACCGTACAGCCACAACTGGTTTCAATATTATAAATGATAAGGGCCTGTTCTCCGGTATTTTGAAAAGGAATATCAACACAACAGGGTTCTTTATACGCCAATGTTCCCATGTTTACTTCGCTTTGCCCGATTTTAATAAAAGTTGTTTTCCCTGAATGGCAAGTAGTCTGGCAACCAGGGAAAAACAGAATCAGGAAAAAAATGACAAATAATTTATTATTCATATTCAAGTTTCAGGTTTCGCTTCGCTTCACGTTTGACGTTCACTGCGTTCGCTGTTTGAAGTTCGGCTTTGCCTCACGTTCGAAACTCAGCTTCGCTTTGCGTTTTATGATTTTCTTCGAAAATCGTTTGATCTTTTTGAACTTCTCAAACACTTCAAACGTGAACGCAGTGAACTTCAAACCTTCGAACGCTCGCGCAGCGAGCTTCAAACTTTCAAACGTGCAACTTCAAACTTTTCAAACAATATGTATTGTATTCAACATTCATCACAAAATCTGTGATTTGAAATTTATATTCTTTCAATTATTATTTCCGATTAGCATATCAAAATCTTCTTCCAACGTTTGCTGATTAATAAAATCGTATAACGTATACTGTTGCACTTCGTAAAAATAACGCCAGTAGGTAGCCAGGCTGTTAATGTAGTTCTCTTTGGCCTGCTGACTGTTTTTCATCGAATTGGTCAGCCTGAGTACATCTACCTTGCCCAGCATAAACCGCTTTTTGGTTACTTCATACGATTGCTGTGCCAGGGAATCGGCAATGGCTGCGCTACGTACGACTTTCGCCTGAAGGTTGAAGTCGATAACTTTCAGTTTCACTTCCTGTTCAAAATCGAGCAGGGCCTGCTTAACTTCAATTTCAGTGACCTGTTTCCGGCTATAGGCCATTTGGCGCCGGCCTTTGGCATCGCCCCAGTCTAAAAGGGGAACATTGATGCTTATACCGGCCATTTGCTGATCGAGCGGGTCGCGATAGGCCCCGCTAAAATTGTCGGACGATTGGTTTAACCCGTAACTCAGGTTTAGGTCGGCGTTGAAGCGCGATTCCCGTTTTGCTTTTTCAAGGGCGCTCCCGGCTTCAAGCATTTTTTGTTGTAGCCCCAGTATTTCAGGATTTAAACGTTGTGCCAGTTCAAAAGCATGAGCTATATCTATTTGTAAATCATCAATCATGCCCGGCAATACGGGTTCAAAATTTTCATCACTTTCTTTACCTAAAAATGAAAGCATATTGAAACGGGCTTTTTCCAAATCTTTTTCGGCCTGTGCCAGTTCTATGGTTGAATTAAATTTACTCAATTCCAGGTCGAGCAATTCTTCGTGTTGTATCGATGCAATTTCGAACCGCTTTTTGCCCATCTGGTATAGCGTATCGGCAGTGGCAACATTCATGGCTGCAATATCTTTTCTCGATTTAGCCAGCAATAAGCTGAAATACAGGTTTACTGCACGGCTGTTTATTTCCTGCACCGACTGCACATATTCCTGTTTTGCCTTTTCGTATTTCAATGGCGAAATTTTCTTTTTCCACTTGTAAGGGTTATAAGCACCAATGGGTTGGGTTATCCCGATTCGAAACGGGGTTGAACTGTAAGAATTGGCCGATTCGCTGTTGAAATTTTGCAAGCGGTAAATGTCCGATTCAAGAAAAACCGTTCCGCCCGTGACCGTTATAACCTGGCTAAGGTTTAAGCCCGTGTACGAACTGAGGGTTTGCTGCTCGCGGTACACGTCAACATTGTTTTCGTAATCGTAACGCACCGTCATTTTCCGGTTGTAATTCACCGGGTTTATATACCAGTTTAAGTGGGGCAGTTTGCTCGATTTGTAGGATTGGAATTCCCAGAAACTGGTTAAGAAAATGTTTTTGGAACGAAAGGCATCAAGGGATTGTTTCCGTGCCAGCAACATCACTTCTTGCATCGAGAGTTCGTTTTGCGCTAATACGGGGCAACTGAATAAAAGCAGGCCGATAAAGATGTTTGTAATTTGGTTACTTTTTTGTTTCATGTTATTTCAGGTTTCAAATTTCGCTTCGCGTTTGATGTTCCGCTTCGCTTCAGGTTTGATGTTCAGCTTAGCTTCGCGTTTGATGTTCAGCTTCGCTTCAGGTTTGATGTTCGCTTCGCTCACGTTTGATGTTCGCTTCGCTCACGTTTGACGCTCACTTCGTTCGCTGTTTGAAGTTCGCTTCGCTCACGTTTGATACTCGCTTCGCTCGTGTTTGACGCTTCGCGTTTGATGTTCGGCTTTGCCTCACGTTCGAAACTCAGCTTCGCTCTGTGTTTGATGATTTTCTTCGAAAATCGTTTGAATTTTTCGAACCTTTCAAACGCTCACGCAGCGAGCTTCAAACTTTCAAACGGCTTTGCCTTCAAACCTTCAAACGCCCGCACAGCGGGCTTCAAACTTTCAAACACGAAGCGCAGCGGAGTATCAAACCTTCAAACGGCTTTGCCTCCAAACGCGAGCGCAGCGAGCCTCAAACCTTTCAAACAAAACATGTAAAAATATTTATCATTTTTCTTTTCTATTTCTATTTATTTTTTCCAAATAATAATACCCTAACGGCACAAAATATAAGCTTACCAATGTACCAACAGTCATGCCCCCGATAATGGCTAAGGCCAATGGACGCTGTAGGTCGGAACCGGTTCCCTTGACGAACAGAAAAGGAAGTAAAGCAAGAATGGTTGTTATACTGGTCATTAAAATGGGTTTCAGCCTCCTTTTTCCTGCAACCGATAAAGCACGGATCAGTGAATACCCCTGTTTTCTTAACTGGTTTACCGTATCGATTTTCAGTATTGAGTCGTTAATAATGATCCCGCTCATGACCACGATACCGATCAGCGACATTAAGTTAATCCCGCTCCCAAACAACCAAAGCAACAACAGGGCGCCAAAAATGTCGATGGGAACTTCAAAAAGGACAATGATTGGTAAAAGCAACGATTCAAACTGCGCGGCCAGGATAAAATACAACAGGCTCAGGGAAATCAATAAAATGATGACCAACTGTTTTATCATTTCGCGGTTCGAAAAATAACTGCCTGAAAAACTTGCTTCAAAGCGGTTATCGTCCCTTAAAATTTTCCTGATCCCGTTGATTAAACCTTCCGGTTTCTTGTTTTTTACAGGAAGGTTGATTGCATAATATTCCCCTTCTTTCCCAGCTAATATGGTTTTCAATTCGTAATCGGCATGTTGACTGAATAGCTGCCTGATTGGGATTTGTTCACCGTTGCTGTTTTTAACGCTGGTTTCGCCAATAATTTGCTCCAGGTTGCGGGAGCTCCCCCCCAAAACAACCGGGACAAAATCGGCATTATCGGTTAATAACGCGATTTGATTTTGGTTAAAAAGTGTTTTCAGTTTATTGTACAATACGTTGTACGAAACCCCGTATAAAAGCAATTTTTCGGGCGAAGCCCTTAGTAATGTTTGTTCCTGCCATACAATGGGGGCTAATGAAATTTTTAAGCTGTCTTCAAGTGTTTTTTTGGTTTCTTTTAAGTAAACCTTGTAAAGCTTCTGAAAATCATCGGTAGCCCGTAATCTTGCCACCAGTGGCTCTTCCTGTTCCGGAAATATCACGTTGAAAATATTGTCGGCATCATTGAAAGTACAACTGCTGTTTGATGAAATGCCCTGCAAAAGTTGAACTGTTTTTTGTTTCACCTTTTCAATACAGTCAGGGCTTCTGAGCTTAAGGTAGATTACCGCTTCTGCTTCGCCTGAAGTTTCACTTTTATTCATTAAAAATTGTTGTTCGCCAATCAATCCGGTATAGTTTTCATAATATTCTCCGAGGCCCCGGATTACTTCATTCAGCTTGTTTTCGCTTTCTTCGATGTTTATGCGGTCGTTCCAGTCGATGTGTACCATCAGTTCATCCTTTTCCATGACAGGCAACTTGCTTTGAGGAATTGTTTTATATAACACCGCAGATATAATCAACATAACCAACACGATACCCCAGGCCGTTTTCTGATGGCGAAGGGTAAAACGAAACCCTTTTTCGTACAGTTCTTCATAATTGATGCTGTTAACCTTTTGCATCCATACATCAATTTTCGTTTTTCGCCCTTTTCTGAAAAACACCAGGTAGTAAACCGGCAAAATGGTAATGGATACTGCCAGCGAAGCAAAAAGCCCAATGGTCACAGCCATGGCCTGATCGTAAAACAATGCCCCGGTAATGCCTTTGATAAAAATTAACGGGATAAACACGGCACAGGTAGTAAGCACGGAACTTAGCATGGGACGGATTACTTCGTTGGTGCCGGAAACGCAGGCGGAGAATAATAATTTTATACGTTGTATTTGATTCTTTGCTTCGCTTATGTTTGATGCTTTGCGTTTGAAGCTCACTTCGTTCGCGTTTGAAGGGTTTGACGCGTTGCTGTTTGAACTTTTCAAACCATTCAAACTTTTTAAACGATTTCGTTCATAGTGTTGGGAAATGTTGTCGATCACGATAATTGAGTTGTCAACCATCATACCCACGCCCAGTATCAGGCCCGAAAGGGAGATGATGTTTACTGAAATGCCGATAAGGTGGAAAAACAAAAGCGAAAGCACCAGCGATACGGGAATGGTTATGCCAATAAGTAAGGGTGACCTTGTATCGCGCAGGAAAAGGAACATCACGAAAAAGGCCAGCAGGGCGCCCCACAGCAAACTTTGCTTTAAATTGTTAATTGAATAATCCAGTAGTTTTGTCTGGTCCCGCACAATTTCAAATTGTATTTCGGGATAATCGGTTTCAAAATAACCGACCAGCCCGTGGAGGCTTTTCTTCAGTTGCTTCATTTGTGCATCGCTCTGCTTGATCACGGCCATGGTAATGGTTTCGCCATTGTTCGAAATAACCTTGCCTGTCAGGTTTTGAGGGTGCTCAATTACCGTTGCAATATCTTTCAGTTGCAGCAACCGGTTATCTATATTAAAATAGATATTTTCAATATCCTGTTTGTTTTTCAGGGTCGATTCAAAACGTACATTGTAAATGTATTGCCCGTCTTTTATCGAAAGGTTCCCCAATTGAATGTTATTGCCCCCGATCAGGTTTTCAAGGTTTGCCAGCGAAATGTGTAAAGCATCAAGCTTTTCTTCATCGGGTATGATCAGGATTTCAGTTTTGGCCAGTCCGCTCATGTCGACCATGGCCACCTCGGGGAGTTGCTCTAAGCGCTTGCGGATCACGTTGGAGGCAAAGCGGCTCATATCGACAAATTCGGACGAAACGGGGAAGAGGTTTGAGGTTTCGCGGTTGAAGCTCACTTTGTTCGCGTTTGATGTTCCGCTTCGCTTCACGTTTGAGGCTTCGCGTTTGAAGCTCACTTCGTTCGCGTTTGATGTTCCGCTTCGCTTCACGTTTGAGGCTTCGCGTTTGAAGCTCACTTCGTTCGCGTTTGATGTTCCGCTTTGTTTCACGTTTGAGGCTTCGCGTTTGAGGCTCGCTTCGCTCGTTTTTGAATGGCTTGTTTCTTCCGGATTGTAGCTTGATTCATTTTTTTTCAGGGTGAGATTGAGATAAAATACCGGCACATCGCTCACGTTGGCTTTGATAACTTTGGGCCGTTGAATGTCGCGGGGCAGGTAGCCCATGGCACGGTCGATTTTTTCGTTGACTTCGATAAAGGCGTAATCGATATTGGCCCCGTAGGAAAATTGCAGGCGGATAATGCTGCTGCCATCGGTGGTCTCGCTGTTAATGTCGTCGAGGTGGGCTACCTGCATCAACTGCTGCCGCAAAGGATTTACAACGCTGTTCTCGAGTTCCCGGGCCGATGTGTTTTCACTGCTTACCTGTACCGTTATTTCAGGAATGGCAATATCGGGCATTAGCGATACCGGGATTTTTGTAACGGCCACCATGCCAACAATCATTATGGCAATGAAGGTCATTGTTACGGCGATGGGTTTATTTAGTAAGAATTTGACCATGAATTAAAAGTTTGATGTTCGCTTTGCTTACGTTTGAAGCTCACTTTGTTCGCTGTTTGATGTTCGCTTCGCTCGCGTTTGGGGCTCACTTCGTTCGCTGTTTGATGTTCGCTTCGCTCACGTTTGAAGTTCGCTTCGCTCACGTTTGGGGCTTCGCGTTTGATGTTCCGCTTCGCTACACGTTTGAGACTCGCTTCGCTCGTGTTTGACGCTTCGCTGTTTGAAAAGTTTGATGCTGCACGTTTGATATTCGCTTCGCGAATGTTTGATGCTTCGCTGTTTGACGCTACGCGTTTTATACCGATGAACATCGGAACTTTGTTCGTGTTTGAAGGTTGATTTTGACTTTTTGTAAAACGGGTTATGGTTGTTGGCTTTTTCATTTTTTGAATTTATTTCCCTTTAGTGGAGATTTCCTGAGGTAACTCATAAAACGTTTGATTTTTATACTTTCTGAAATTAGCTTTTCTTTTATAGAATCGAACTCTTCCTGTGAAAGGTAACCCTGGTCGAGTGCACGGTACATTTGTGACCGGGTTTCACCTGCAGAACCTTTTGAAATTGAAAGAAAATTGTTGAACTCTTTATTGCCTTCTCTTTCAAATCCTTCGGCGATGTTATCCATGATCGAGCCGGATGAGCGCCGAACCTGATCAACCAACGAAAAATCCTTTTTGAACAAATCCTTTCTGGTTAGTTGAGCTACTTCTTTACAAATCGTCCTTGCAAGTTGCCATATTTCCAAGTCTTCGAAGCTATTGATGGTTGACATAAATTCAATTTTTAATGTTTATTATTTCATGTTCGCTTCGCTTCACGTTTTATACTTGCTTCGCTCGTGTTTGACGCTTCTCGTTCGATGTTTCGCTTCGCTACACGTTTGAAGTTCGCTTCGCTCACGTTTGATGCTCACTACGTTCGCGTTTGAAGTTCGCTTCGCTCACGTTTGATGCTCACTACGTTCGCGTTTGATGTTCGGCTTTGCCTCACGTTCGAAACTCAGCTTCGCTTCGTGTTTTATGATTTTCTTCGAAAATCGTTTGAATGTTTGTTCGGTGCGATCAACTCCTCAAACGTGAACGCAGTGAACTTCAAACCTTCGAACGCTCGCGCGGCGAGCTTCAAACTTTCAAACGGCTTTGCCTTCGAACCCTTCAAACGCCCGCATAGCGGGCTTCAAACTTTCAAACACGGAGTGCAGCGGAGTATCAAACTCTTCAAACGGCTTTGCCTTCAAACTATTCAAACTCAACTTCCGACTCGTGTGCTAAATTCAAATTCCCCGAAACAATGATCGTATCGCCTACTTCAAGCGATGCCGTGCTTTTTTCAGGATTTGGAATTACCGCAAAACTTTCGGTGTTTTCGTAAATAGTATTCACATAGTTCCAATAGGCTTTGCCGTTGATAATTTTGAACAATACTTCGAAATTGTCGCGTAATACCACTGCCGATTTTGGCACCACAAACTGGTTAGGTACTTCTTTTTCGATGAGCACGCGCACGTTCATTCCCTCCATAAGCGTGCCCGGGTTATTTACCACGGCTTTTACCCCGATCAGCCCGTTTTCGTCGACCACCGGGTTGATTTCGCTAATTTTTCCCAGGCAAATGATATCGAGGGCAAAGGGCAGTACCTGCACCGGGTCGTTTACCGCTACATCGTTCATTTCGTTTTCCATGATATGGAAAAGCACTTCAAAGCGCGAATCATCGATCAGGGTGCAAAAGGGTTTCCCGTTGGTTTGCTCGTATTCTTTCTGGGCAATGTTGGCAACTTTGCCTGAAAATGGGGCTCGGAGCTCACAGTCCTTCAGGTTTTTCACTGTCTTTTCGTATTCCAGTTGCGCATTCAGGTAACCCGATTTGATTTTCACCAGCATGAGCTTTTCCTTCGAAAGGGAAGCCGAATCTTCGGGGTTGATCCCCAGGCCGATGAACATATCCTCCATTTCGAACCGGGCGCGATCAAGGTTGGCCTGGGCCGTTTTCAGGTTCTCCAAGTAATTCGTTTTATCAAGCGCGGCAATCACTTCGTCATTTGACACGTTGTAACCGTTGGCTGTTGCAATTTTTGTGATAACCCCCTGTTGACGGAACGACAGGTCTCCCTTTCGCAGGGCTTTCAGCTTGCCGTTGGCCACGAGCTGCTTTTTAAAACTTCCCTTTTCGAGGACCATGATTTTGACTGCAGGCTTTTCCTTCAGAAGGGCCTGCTTGTCGCCCGGGGTTTCCTCTTCTGTTTTAGGGGTGCAGCCCAAAAAGGCTGCGAGAAGAAATAATAAAAAGGTTTTGATGGTCAGTTTTTTCATTCGTATATTTCTTTTAAGTTTCTGATTAACTGTTGGGTTAATCTGTGTTTTTAACATAACGATCGATGCCTCCCTCAAGGAACTCTCACGTGGTAATTATTTTTGTTTGTGATCGACAGAATCATATTCGTTTCATGATTCGGTTTTTGTTATAAAAATATTAAAAGATATTAGATAATTAAATAAATTCTATTCATTTTTATATATTTTAATTTTACGAAACTGTAGAATAAAATTGAAATTTATGAAAAAGAGAATATTAGTTACCGGAGGTTCAGGATTTATTGGTTCTCATCTTTGTGAACGTTTATTGAATGAAGGAAATGAAGTAATTTGCCTTGATAATTTTTTTACAGGGAAATTAGAAAAAATCATCCATCTAAAGGAAAATCCTTCTTTTGAAATTGTCAGGCATGATGTTATTTTACCCTATTATGCGGAAGTAGATGAGATTTATAATTTGGCCTGTCCGGCTTCACCAGTCCATTATCAGTATAATCCGATAAAAACAATTAAAACGACAGTTTTAGGGGCTATTAATATGTTAGGATTAGCAAAGAGGGTTAAAGCTAAAATATTACAAGCATCGACAAGTGAAGTTTATGGCGACCCGGAGGTCCACCCTCAAACGGAAGAATATTGGGGCAATGTAAACATAATTGGGACAAGATCTTGTTATGATGAAGGAAAACGTTGTGCCGAATCGCTTTTCATCAATTACCATAAACAAAACAATGTGCGTATCAAGATAATCAGGATATTTAATACCTATGGACCCAAAATGGAACTTAACGATGGCCGGGTAATCTCAAATTTCATTGTACAGGCATTAAAAGGGGATAATATTACAATTTATGGCGATGGCACCCAAACCAGAAGTTTTCAATATGTTGACGATTTACTAGAAGGTATGACACGCATGATGGCAACCAGCGATAATTTTTATGGCCCAGTAAATATTGGAAACCCAAGCGAAATATCAATGAACGAATTAGCCCAAAAAATTATGGAAATAACCGGGACAAAATCAAAAATAGTATATTCGCCCCTTCCGGCAGATGATCCAAAACAGCGGCAGCCTAATATTGACCTGGCACGAAAAAAACTAAATAACTGGGAACCTAAAGAAAATTTGACAACAGGTCTTATTAAAACAATACACTATTTTGAAAATCTTTTATCTATATAAGAAAATATTCCTGTGTATCACCTTTAAGTTGGATTTTGGTATTGCATAAATGGATGAAGCAACAATCGTTTTCAATGCAAAACATTGAATATGTGCATTAAAAAATACATCTGATAAAGAAACAAAAAACAACAGAATCGACTGTATGATAATTTTTTTCTATTAAATAATCGCAATTTTATCTTTTTAAAAGTCCATACTTAAAAATACAATATATTGCCCTTACCCCATCCTTCCAGTTTATCTTCTTTCCTTCATTATAGGTTCTGCCATAGTATGAAATTCCAACTTCATATATTCGAATATTGGGGATCCTTGATATTTTAGCAGTAATTTCTGGTTCAAAGCCAAAACGGTTTTCAACAATTGTTATTCCTTTAATTATTTCAGCACGAAATAGTTTATAACATGTTTCAATATCAGTTAAATTAAGATTTGTAAATACATTTAACAGTCCGGTTAATAATTTATTTCCAACGCTATGCCAATAGAATAGTATTCGATGAGGTTTGCCACCCATAAACCTGGAACCATAAACAACATCTGCAAAGCTATTAACCATTGGTTTAAGTAAGTTGTTATATTCTGCTGGGTCGTATTCCAAATCCGCATCTTGTATTATTATGAAATCGCCATTTGCCCTTTCAAATCCGTTACGTAAAGCAGCTCCTTTGCCTTGGTTTTTGTCATGCTTTATATATTGGATTGTAAGATTTGGATTTTTTTTAATGAAAGAAATTATTTTCCTCTCCGTATCATCTGTCGAACAGTCATTCACAATTACAAGTTCCTTTTCTATTTGAAAATCAATATCGGTATTTTTCAGTTTTTCTAGTAGACTTAGGATCGTATTTGATTCATTAAAAGCAGGGATCACGATTGACAATAATTTGTTTTTCATAATTTGTTTTTTCGTATTTAAATAAAGAAGTGATTGAGAAAATTATTATTAGAATTCTGTGAAAGTGAGAATAAAGTTAAAAGTAATTAATCTGCTTCTTCATAATAAATGGTAATACTGACCAATAAATCATTGTTCTCCAATTTAAAATCAAGTTTGGAAAACTCATCATATCTAGTTGTTAATATTCTGGCTTGATCAAAATCTGTAATAATAGCCATTATATCAATCTTATTTAATATTAATCAAAATAACACTTGCTCCATCTTCCTGATAATGGTCCAATTGCCGAATGCCATTTTTGAAATTTTCAAATACATAAGACTCCAAAATATTTTTATTGCTCTTTTCCAAACCTATGAAATCAGAGAAAATGAACCATACACGCCCCTTTAATTGTTTTATTTCTTTTAAATACTCATCGGGCTTACCAAAGGCATCTTTACCAAATACATAATTATGTTTTGATAACTCGGGCATTGTGGTTTCTATATAGTATTCAATAGGATATTTTGAATAATAATTAACATAAATAATGTCATCTTTTTGAATATTTTCGTTTAAGTATGTAAGACATTTCTTAACCTCCGACCTTTCAACCGGTATATTCAAGCAAGTTCTAACTATAATGAAGCCAACACTTAAATAAAAAAGTACACCAACCAAAATAATCGCTATTTTTTTCTTTTCTTTATTTATGAACCTGTCTATTCCCATCGAAATAAGTAAAACGAGCAAAGGAAAAGAATAAAGAATCAGACGATGATCAAATGGGTACATTTTAAAGGAAGACAAACACAAATGAGTGAATAAAGGGAGCATGACAAGTATTAGTAATCCCCAATCTTTTTTCGATATTATTGCATAAAAACCATAAACAATCAACGCCTGAAAGAGTAGGTACCCCCAAAAGTTATATCCAAAAAACCAGTTGTATATATACATAAATTTTTGATGCAGAAAAACATAAAATTCTTTTGAAAGAATGTTTTGTGGCAAAAAAGCATTTTGGTTTCCCCAATACGCTCTCATAAAATTTGTTGATGGATGATTGTGAATGAATAAAATATAGTAGGTAAGGAATGAAAAAAACCAAACCGTGAAAACAAGAACTAGATATCTAATATCCTGTTTGTTAAGCGTAAATGTGTTAATAATTAAATAAACACCACTGGAAAGAAAAACAATTGGGGTAATATTTGATAGAAATACGCTTACCGCACCGACCACACTAAGCAAAATACAGTTGTTTTTGATGTTATTAGAGGATTTTAATGACAAGTAATACAGCATAGTGCATATTAAAATGTCCATCATATACTGCTTTAATTCACTTGAATAGAAAAGCATTGAAAGATTCGCAATGAACAATAGCATAGCAATGATCATTGAGCGATAATTTTTAAATAATAATTTTGCAATCATGTAGAAAAAATAGATTGCCGCCCAAAAACATATCAAGGAGAGCAGCCTTAGACCATATTCATTATAGTTAAATAAACCAGCAATGAACTTGTTAATTAAAAGATAAAGGATTGGAGCAACCTGATCATTATCTAAGGGTTTCAATAATTCCAAATAATTCCTGTTAATAAGATTCAATGCCAAGTATGATTCATCAAGCCATAAACTTCTATTAAAAAAGTATTGGAATAATGATAATACAATGCCAAAGCCAATTATACTGAACAATAAAACTTTAACCACCTTCAATTTCATTCTCATATTGTAATGTATTAAGTCATTCCTTGTAAAAAAGTATTGCTCACATTCAATTTTCCCATTCTATTTTTTAAACTTAAATGGTTCGGTATCTTTGCATTGATCCCGTTCTCAAAACTATAACTATTCTCACCATTTAAAACTGTTATTATTGTTTTTTATTCATATTGAGCTTTCCTAAAAATTCAAAAGAATCCCTATGATAGGCCTTTGATATAGAATGCTTTCCTTTGTCCTTCTTTTCTATAAGCACCGGATATACTCCTTGCTTGTTTGCTTCTTTAATATAGTGTTTGGTTTGCGCTATGGGTACTGCCTTATCCTCAGTACTATGAACAATACATACCGGGACATTTGCTAAATGTTTTACCAGGTTTATAGGGGAATTTCTATCTTCGCCATAAGTTATTGGTCCATGGGCTGCAACTCCTGCAAACCTATCAGGGTTTCGCGATGCAATGATCAAGGCACGCATCCCCCCAACGCAATCCCCATCAAGATAAATTTTTGTTGGGTCAATGTTATAATCTTTTTCCAAAGTTGAAATGATTCCCTTAATGTCCTCATCGGCATCGGGTACTGTATAGTTGGTCCCCCTTAAAAATGCCCATGCAATCGAAAAACCATATTCTTTTGCCAAATAAGCATCAATGTGTATCTGATCTAAACTACTTATGTACCAACTGGTTGTAATGTCGTCACCTTCAAGGGCATAAGGCACCATTATGATTACCGGTTTTGAAGCGATTTCTTCGGGGTTGCCAATCCCTTGAAACAGGAAATAGAAGTCTTTATTCTGTTTTTCTGAGTAATACGATTTCAGAAAAGTGCCTTCACATCCAATAAAGTGCTTGTTATTATTGTGAAATTGCAGCAGGTTATATAAGTTAAACCCATAAAAAACACTATTGTTTTTCCAATATTGATTTTCATACCTGGATAAGCTATCCGGTACAACCGTGCTCAAATAGTTAAAACGATCAAAAGATATAATGATTTCATTCAGGTATTTTTGATCACAGTTAAGTTGGGCAATCTGTGCACCCATTTGTTGCCCTAAAGTTTCAAGGTCACCTTTATATACTTTTTCTTCCATCGTATAACCCGATGAAATGAGCCTCACCGTATAGAAGCCATCTTCAAGGTGCTCAAGGTTCTTCAAACAGAGGTATTGGTTTTCTAATTCGTGATTTTCAAACGTTTTTGTCAGTTGTACAATTGAGTCACTTTTGAGTACTTCGACTTTCCCATTTAGGAAAGGCCCTACATATACAAAAAGAGAGTCAGAGAAATTGGGGTTCATGATGAAATCGCTCAAACAATTGTCAAAAAAAACCTGGTTGGCGATTATAAAGTTGGAAATTGTTAAGTTAAATTTCCATGACAGGACATTGTTCCCACGGCTTACTTTTACAAAAATTTTATTGCTCCCCTTTTTAATTTTAACCGGTACTAACCTGTCGCCAAGTTTATTTGTGTTCTTCTTCCAATAATCTTTGATCACTACTTCACCGTTCAACCAAATTTTATATGCAAAACTACCGTCAACAATGAAAACAACATCCTGATCGGCTTCGCTATTAAATGTTGAATACAAATAAACATTACTCAATTGTTTTAAGCTATCGCCGCCATAGGACAAAAAGTCAATACTTCCAAATTTGTCATCAACCCTGAATGAATTAACGGGTTCAGGTATTTTCAATAAATCAGTTTGACTGAAATGCTCCTCATCGATATCGAATTCGTTTAAGTTTTTTATGAAAAAAGTTGCAGACGGGTCAACCTGTAACGTATCAAACTTAAAAGGGCCAATAAAGTCCCATGCTTTTAAAGCGGTGTGCTCAAATCCACTTTCAGGAATAAGCACCTCATTTTTGCAAGAAAATAGTATACAAAAAGTAGCGATTAAGAGATAATTAATGATTCTTTTCTTCATCTGTGAAATTTTTGATAAAATGAGCTATTCATATTCATATATTGTACACTGTCAATTAATTTACTAAGGTGGCATCAATTTTTTTGATCAGGTAAGCGGCGGGCATGATTTCAATATCGGAAACGGTGTTTTGAACAAGGCCGGGGAATTGGGCATCGGAGATGATACGAAGCGAATCGTGCTGCTGCACGAGCGTTAGTTCCGATTGCAGTATCTTTTCGCCCAGTGCGTAATACTCCAGCACTCCGCTGCCCGCGTACGAGTAATGCCCGGGCATGTTCCCGATAAGGACGTATTTAAATAGGGTTAATTCCTTCCCAACAAGATTTAATAGCTGAATGGTCATTTGTTCATAGTTTTATTATTGGTTTCATTTTAATGCCTTTGGAAAATTATTTTTGTATTAAAATACAATGCCTGATATCCACGGATTGCAAATTCTATACAACTGCTCATAAGTATCAGAATATCAACTCTCCCAAAATTGGCTTTGATGCTTGAAAATTAACAGTTGTTCTATCGTTTTTAATAAGATTTTGCGCTTATTGGGTGAAACCGCACAAGCGGGGTTGGTGCACGAAGCCAGGGTTAGGAGGAGGATGAGAGCAAGTAGATTATTCATAGTATGATTTGGTTAAGATAATTAAATAATTACAGTTTATATTTTTATTTATTATGGGTTAAGGCAAAACTCTGATTGCGAACATAGGAGAAGTTAAAAATCACCGCATAATTCTTCATCGTGTATTTATTTGTAATGTGCCAATTATTAGCAAATCATTGTAGTTGTTTTTTGATAAGCTTATTCAACAATAATCAGTTTCGTCTGCTTCCCTTCTACCTTGTAATCCATCTCTTTATACCCAATTTTCCCTTCATCAGAAATGGCCTCCACCACAACCGTCATAGCTCCCACATTGTCGGCATTGTAAAAGCCGGTTGTTGCAGTGCCCGTACTGTCGGTGGCCAGTATTGCTTGCCAGTACAACAGCGCACGCAGGTCGGGCTTGTTGCTTTCTTCTGGTGTTAGGCTATCAAAATTTGGAGAATAAAACTCTTTTGGCGTGGCAAAAACGGGTATCCTAAACTTGTTTATCCCTTTGGGTTTATAATATGCATTCAAGACCCCTTTCCCCGCATAGGTGTTTATGTTGATTATGCTGCCACAGAAAATTAGCTTTTCTATAAAAATGTCTGTTGATTCAAAATAGATTATTTTGAAATTATCGGCACACTTAATAATGTCAATCGAGCTAACTTCACTGACAGGTAATGTGGCAATCAAATCTTGATTGAGCCTGTCATATTCACCATCAACCAATACCAGCGTATAATCGGACCCCAATACACTTACTTCAAAATCTAGGGAGTATTTTTTTTGCCAGACATCAATTGTGAAGTTTGAACTGTATGAAAGCATGCTGTACAAACCGTACGACCAGTCCACTTCATTGTCATGAATTTTTTTCCCGTCAATAACCATATCAGGTTCTCCTGCCCTTTCTATTATGTACTTGCTTTTTGGCGAACGTTTGTACCCGTCAACATCAACCTGCCCGATCATTATGGAGCCCGATGTGGCACGGAAAGCATCATCCACTTTTTTTCTTTCTTCATCTTTTTTAACCAGCTCCACTACCACGCTGTCAAGCTCTGCTATGGGTGATATTTGAGTGAAGTTTACCGGCGGGCGTGTTATTTGATCAAGTGAAAGTACGTAATCCGTATTTTTGCCCGATTCTTTGGCGCTTTGTATCACCACTGTCATTTCATCGCCATATTCATCGTCCAGGTCGAAACGGAACCTGCCCGTGCTGTCGGTCATTGTTGTTGCAGCCTGAAAACCGTCACCGAACGACATAATGGACAGTTTGGCAACCTGCTCTTTATCGAAAAGACCGCTTGTTACACGGCCTGTGACGGACAGGCCTTTTTCGGGCTTAAATGGTAGTTCGTTGTAGGGTTTTGAATAAAGGTATTTTCGCCAGCCTTGCGTGAGCATCAACGCATCGAGGTCTTCCAACGTTCCATCTCCATTAAAATAGAAACACGGGGTTTCGATTTCCCCTTTTAATTCCGAATCCAATAAAAAGTACGATAGGATGTTCTGTCCCTCGCTTTGTAGCCCGCCTAATTGCTCTTTGTTGATAACCAGTACCGAAAGATTGGCATTGAGCGGTACTCCATCATAATCAGTAGTTTTTATGTTCAGGTTTGTCTTTTCACGTTTGGCATATGAATCCTTGTCGGTGGTCAGTTGCACTTGTAGCCTTTCTTCGGGCCGTTGGTTAAAGAAAAGCCTTTCGGCAACGGGCTGCATGGTGTTGTCGAGCATGGTACAGAAAATAATTCCGTCGGGTAACATGCTGGCCGGTATGGTGCCACCCCAAACCCCATCTGTCAAGCTGGCTTTTTGGTTAAAATAAACAATTCCCCTACATGAAACAACAAGGTTGATGCTGATGCTGTCCAGATAGTTCGATGCTGCAATGAGCAAAAACCTGTCGCCCCTCTTTTCTATCGACAAGGTATTGCCCACCGGGTTTACTTTGGGAAGTGGCACCAGCAATAACTGGTTCGAATCCAGTTTTGAGGCCATGCGGGCATAATAGGTCCTTGCTTTATCGGCAACGGGCAGCACAAAACTGCCCATCCCGAGGGCGTTGCTTTCAAAAGCGGTAATGATGGAATCGTTTTCATCGACTATATCGCCCTGAACAAATATGCCTTTACCATTAACATCTAATGCCTTATAGCCAACCTTCGAGGGCAGGCCGTGCACTAGTTCCCCGCTTTCGGGGAAGAATTGCAGGTTGGCGTAATCCTTGTCGAGCAGTATCGTTTTGATGGAATTGGCCATATTATCGGTTCGCATTTTTAGGGTCACAAAGCGGCAACTATCATCCAGGTCATAGTCCAGCCAATATTTGTCGTTTTTCCCTTTGCCTATGAGCAGCGAATCGCTTATGCCATTGGCCGAAAAGTAAACCGTCAGCCTGCCCCTGTGGAGGCTGTCGATGGCCAATGGGTCGAAACAGGCTTTCAGTTGCTGTTTCCCGTCTTGCTTTTTAAACAGTGTAACCTCGCTTATTGGTGCAATTTCATTTTGTTTTGAATTGGCAAAAACGTTCAGGTAGCGGGTAAAAATAAAATCGCCGCCAAAGTTCAGGTTCCATTGGGTGTAGGCCCTTATCTGGTACGTACCTTCGGGCTCACCTGTACCTATGCCGAAGTAACCACTGCCAATGCCTTCGCTTAGTTTGATGAGCTTCTTTTGGGCGATTCGCTCTGTTGGAGCAATAAGTTCAACATAGAGCACCCCGCTCAGCGTGGTCGGTTTGTGGTTAAAAGCACTGGCAACAATGCATTTGAACCAAATGGTATCATTTGTAAAATATACTTGCCTGTCGGTTTGAAGGTAGATTTTTTCAGCAAGGGAGGCATTTGAGGTTGCATCCGAAGGCAACTGTGCATAGTTAGCTTTAGGGCAAAAGACCAGCTGTAGCAAGAATATCCGCATAACAATGTGCCACATAATTCTGCCAAAGTAATATTGGAATACTTGGCACGATGGATTGTTTCCTATTTGCATAATACTAGATTTGATATTTCCATGATAAATATTGTAATACTTATTAATCCAATTGACATGTCACATTCTACAATGTTAAAATAGCACAAAAGTCATTCAATAGCCATTAATTTGGCAACATTTTGTATATAATACCTGATCATACCGGCATCGTTGTTGTCAGGAATATATAAATATTTCAAACCCAATTCAGGCGTAACGATTGAAAAATAAGGGACATTTGCACGTTCTGCTGGGTTGTTAATGCAACCAAGATCAATACGGAATACAGAAACTGTACCTTTCAGTGTTTCATTTAATCCTAACAGGTACTTCGGGTTTTCGGAAGTAACCAGAATAATTGTATTTTGCTTAATGTTTACGGGGTAAGCATTCGCTAAACTCCGTCTTGTTTTTTAAAATTTCGTGTTTGTTTTAAGAGTTTCTCTAAAAACATTCAGAGAACTTTAAAAGTGGGTTTAGAGTTTGTGGGTTTCCCCGGATTTTTTTGTAGAAAAATTATG
>JAIOZY010000052.1 GCA_021740385.1 Prolixibacteraceae bacterium
ATCAATGTCAGAAGTAAAACCGATATAAATTTTATCGTATTTTTCGGAATAAATAACGTAAGTGTAAAACATAACAAAAAAGGGAGAACCCTTTTATTGATTCTCCCTTGCTGTAGCGGGGACAGGACTCGAACCTGCGACCTCCGGGTTATGAGCCCGACGAGCTACCTACTGCTCTACCCCGCAATATTTTCGTTTGAATGCTTTTCTCAAACGCGGGTGCAAAGATAGGTATCGCCTTCGAATCCCCAAAATTATTCCCATACTTTTTTTATTATTCGGTTTTCCCTTTTTTACACAATAGTCGCTTTGCTTACATTATTTTTTAAATTTGTAGCTTTCAGAAAAAATAACAGGATGGCTGATAATTCCGAACATTTTTTTAAACGCATAACCCGAAAATACCGGTTAACCATTTTCGATGAGCAAAGCTTGAACGAAGTGTTTTCAATGCCCATGTCGAAGTTGAAAGGTTGGTTGCTGGTAATCCTTTTTTGCATGCTGATGTGTGGCGGCACCGTTACATTATTGTTTTATACTCCCTTAAAGCATCTTGTGCCGGGTTATCCTTCAAAAGAGGTTAGCCAAAAAATTAGGTACACGGCCTTGATGACCGATTCATTGTTAAATGAAATTGAACGGCGAGACGAATACTTGTTGTTAATACGTAAAGCCATTAGTGGTGAAGTTGTTGGTGATACCCAAACCGATGGTGTTGAAAGTTTTTCGGGTGTAACACTTGAACCAGTAAGCGGCGATTCAATATTTGATGAACTTATCGGCCCCGAAAAATACAGGTTTACCTATCGGGTTTCAAGTGGCGACGAGTTATCGAGGCTTAACTTTTTTTCACCTGTAAGGGGCATGGTAACAAACCGGTTTAATGCTTCCCCGGGTCATTTTGGCACCGACATAGTTGGTACAACCCAAGCCCATATTGCATCGGTTTTGGATGGCACTGTAATTTTTTCGGAGTGGTCGATAACCACCGGATATGTTGTTGGTATTCAGCATGAAAATAACTTGGTTTCGATTTATAAACACAATTCGGAAGTACTTGTTAGTCCCGGAGAACAGGTTCGGGCCGGCGACGTTATTGCTTTTATGGGCAATGAGGGTGAATATTCAACAGGCCCACACCTGCATTTCGAGTTGTGGCACGGGGGAACACCGCTCGACCCGGAACAGTATATTGCTTTTTAGCTAATTTTTATTACAAGGTTATTTACAAAAAGACCGATATATGACCGAGCAAAAACGAATTTTGATCGTATGAATAAGAAACTGGCCATTTTAGGATCGACAGGATCGATTGGTAATCAGGCGCTCGAAGTGGTTGATGAAAATCCCGGACTCTTTTCGGTAAGCATTTTAACAGCCAACAACAATGCCGGTTTACTAATTAAGCAGGCACTCAAATATAAACCCCGGGAAGTGGTTATTGCCAATAGCCAAAAATACGGTCAGGTTAAAGCGGTGCTTGAAAAAGAAGGGATATCAGTATCGTCAGGCATGGGGGCATTGCAACAAGTTGTGCAACGGGATGATGTTGATATGGTTGTAGCAGCTATGGTGGGGTATGCCGGGTTGCTTCCCGTTATCAGTGCCGTAAAGGCCGGTAAAAATATTGCGCTGGCCAATAAAGAAACCCTGGTTGTTGCCGGCGACCTGATAACACAACTTTGCCACGGGAACAATGTTTCTTTGTTGCCGGTTGATTCAGAACATTCGGCCATTTTTCAATGCCTTGTGGGGGAAGCCAAAAATTCCATCGAGAAAATATTGCTGACATGCTCGGGAGGCCCGTTCAGGGAATACCCGCGCGAAAAACTGGAAACCGTTGATGCTAAACAGGCCCTGGTACACCCCAACTGGAACATGGGCAATAAAATCACCATCGACTCGGCAACCCTTATGAATAAAGGGTTTGAGGTAATTGAAGCCAGATGGCTGTTTGGTATCCAGCCCGAAAAAATAGAAGTTGTGGTACATCCCCAAAGCGTTGTTCATTCAATGGTACAGTTTACCGACGGATCGGTAAAAGCGCAAATGGGACCGCCCGATATGCGTTTCCCCATCCAGTATGCACTGTGCTATCCCGAAAGGGTTTCAAACAGTTTTCCCCGTTTCAGCTTTAACGGCAATACGGCCCTTACATTTCATTCGCCCGATACAAATATTTTTCGTAATCTTGCACTGGCCTACGAAGCGCTTTCGAAGGGCGGTAATTACGCTTGTATACTGAATGCTGCTAACGAAGTTGTGGTCGATGCGTTTCTTCACAATAAAATTGGTTTCTTGCAAATGAGCGACGTGATTGAACAAACCATGTCCAAAATAGCTTATATTGCGAAGCCTTCAATTGAAGATTACATCGCTTGCGACAGGGAGGCAAGGGTGAAAGCCCGGGAGTTAATTTTTTAGTTTGGATGAACGGATTTATAAAACATGACAATTTTAATTAAAGCGGCTCAGTTTTTTTTGAGCCTTTCGTTGTTGATCATTATACACGAAATGGGGCATTTTATTTTTGCCCGTATTTTTAAATGCAGGGTCGAAAAATTTTATCTTTTTTTCGATGCTGGATTTTCTCTTTTTAAAACGAAAAAAGGTGAAACTGAGTACGGAATTGGCTGGCTCCCCCTTGGTGGCTACGTAAAAATTGCTGGCATGATCGATGAATCGATGGATCGCGAGCAGATGAAGAAAACTCCGCAGCCCTGGGAATTCAGGTCCAAAAAAACGTATCAACGATTGCTGATCATGGTTGGCGGGGTGTTGATGAATTTTATCGCGGCCCTGGTCATATACATTGGTGTATTGTTTACCTGGGGCGAGGAATACCTTCCGGCCGAAAATGCAAAATTCGGAATCGACGCCAGTGAAACTGCCGAAGAAATTGGCTTCAGGGATGGCGACAAAATCTTGTCGGTTGATAATATGCCCATAGACGATTTCTACGATATTGTGCCAACCATTGTGCTCGAAAAAGCCGAAAATGTGCAAGTTGAACGCAATGGGAAAAAAACCGATGTCTGGATTGGCGAAAATGATATAGCCGTAATGATGAAGACCAAAAACCTTATTGGTTTGCGGGTGCCTTTCAAAATTGTAGTCGATGCATTTGCCAAAGAATCGCCGGCAAAAGAAGCGGGCATGTTAAAAGGCGATGAAATTTTAAAAGTAAACGGTAAAGAATTTCAGTATTACGATCAGTTTGTTGCTGAATTAAAGGAAAATAAAGAAGATGAAATAACATTTACTGTTTTGCGCGATGGTGTAACACACGATATTCCCCTTCGGTTAACCGATGATGGAATGATGGGCATTAGCTGGCAAAACAATTTCTCGGAGCATTTTGAATTTAAAACCATCGAATACGGGTTTTGGGAATCCATTCCCGCCGGCATTGCAAAAGGGTACGAAACATCGGTTGATTACCTGAAACAGTTCAAACTCATTTTCAACCGTAAAACAAAGGGGTACGAATCGCTTGGCGGTTTTATTACCATTGGCAGCATATTCCCGAGTCAATGGAACTGGCATGCTTTCTGGAACATGACCGCATTCTTGTCAATCATTCTGGCAATTATGAACATATTGCCCATACCTGCACTCGACGGCGGGCACGTGATGTTTGTTCTTTACGAGATGATTACCGGCCGAAAACCAAACGAGAAGTTTCTTGAGTATGCACAAATAATAGGGCTGGTACTACTTTTAATGCTTGTGTTGTATGCTAACCTGAACGATGTGCTCAGGCTGTTTAATAAATAGTATACACATTGCAAACAATTAATTATATTTGCATGTAATCAAAATAAAAATAACGTATATGAGTTTATCAATTATAGCCGGTTGGTTTGGCCCCACAGAAATTATCATAGTCCTGGTTATCGTTCTGATTTTTTTTGGCGGGCGTAAAATACCCGAATTAATGAAAGGCCTTGGCAAAGGGATGAAAGAGTTTAAAGACGCTTCCAAAGAAGGGGCAGAGGAAGCAAAAACCGATAACGATAAAAAAGATTGAACAGTACAATAAAACATCCCCGCGAATGCGGGGTTTTTTTTCGACGGCGATTTCATTACATTTTTTATAGCCATAACAAAAGAATACCATGGAAAAACGCAACATTTATCTTCATGAAAACATTATTGTAAAGCACTTTAGGTGGTTTACCCGTGTGCTATTTATTGTTTTGCTTGCAGCAGCTCTTTTTTCGTGCAGCAACCGTACCCAAAATTCGATGATGAAAAATGTTACCGGCAAGGCTGGTGAGCTGGTTGTTGTGATAAACAAAGATATTTGGGAAGGGGAAACCGGTACGGCCATGTTCGATATTTTATCGCAACCCCATTTGGGTCTGCCCCAGGAGGAACCCGTTTTTGATGTGATTAATATACCCCCCGAAGCTTTTGGCGAAATATTTAAAACCACGCGTAACCTGTTGTTAACATCGGTTAAACCCGGAAACGATTCTACGGGTGTAACATTCAATCGCAATGTTTACGCACACACACAGGCCCTTGTTTCAATAAAAGCAAAAAATGCCCGGGAACTCAATGAATTGTTCCGCCAAAATTCAGACCGCATTATCGGTTTTTTCCTGAAAGCTGAAAAAGACCGGATAAAAATGAACTATTCTAAGTACCACGAAGAAGTTGTTCGGAAAGCCACGGAGGAAAAATTTGGTTTTACCATCAATGTTCCTCCCGGGTTTAAAGTTGCCGAAGAGACCGAAGACTTTATGTGGATCAGGTATGAAACGCCCGATATCAGCCAGGGTATTTTCGTTTACACATATCCCTATGAATCCGATAGTACTTTTACCGTTGATTTCTTAAAGGCCCAAAGGAACATCTTTTTAAAACACAATGTGCCCGGACCTACCGAAGGATCATACATGACCACCGAGAACGACCTGCCTCTTTTGCTGAATATGATCCGTAAAAACGGCAATTTTGCTGCCGAGATGCGTGGTTTGTGGCGAGTGGAAAACGATTTCATGGGCGGGCCGTTCATTAGTCTGTCAATACTCGATTTGCTCAACAACCGAATTGTAACCCTTGACGGGTTTGTGTATGCACCCGGCAAGGATAAACGGAATTTGCTTTGGCAGATTGAGGCCATGATCAACTCAGTTGAGTTTGTTAGTCAGGAAGATATGGACAAACTGAACCGCCAGTTCGATTTCTGATAACGGGAGCACTTTTTTACCCCGAAGGGAAGCTTCACCTTTCAGGGAGAATTCAAAAAAAAAACTAATTTTGTGGTTTTACACAAAAGGTGAAAACCTTTAAATTTTGCAATCCAATGAAGAAAAATCAGATAAAAGTTGGCATAACCCACGGCGATATTAACGGTATTGGATATGAGGTAATTATTAAATCGTTATCCGACCCAAGGGTAAACGAGCTTTTTACCCCCGTTATATACGGGTCGCCCAAGGTAGCTGCCTATCATAAAAAAGTGATCAATACCGATTCGTTCTTTTTTAACCAGATACGTACACCCGAGGAGGCCGATAACAGCAAGGTTAACATCATAAACTGTTGCGACGATAACATCAGGGTTGAACTGGGCAAGGTAAACAAATTTGCAGGCGAAGCGGCATACATGGCACTTGAGCTTGCCGTTAACGACCTGAAGAACGAAAAAATTGATGTGTTGGTTACAGCGCCGGTAAACAAGGAAGCCATTCAATCGAACAACTTTAGTTTCCCCGGTCATACAGAGTACCTTACCGAACAATTTGGCGTTAAAGATTCGCTTATGCTTCTGATTTCAGGCAGTTTCAGGGTTGGTATTGTTACCGGCCATGCTTCACTGCGCGATGTGCCGGGCCTGATTACCAAAGAACGCATCATGTCGAAAATTGAAATACTGCACAAATCGTTGATAGCCGATTTTGCCTGCACAAACCCACGCATCGCGGTTTTGGGGTTAAATCCACATGCCGGTGATAACGGGGTGCTTGGCGATGAAGAAAATAACATTATTGCACCTGTTGTAAAAGAGGCTTTCGAAAAAGGGATTACCGTACAGGGCCCAATCCCGGCCGATGGTTTCTTTGGTTCGGGGCAGCATGAAAAATTCGATGCCGTACTGGCCATGTACCACGACCAGGGACTGGCACCATTTAAAGCCCTGACATTCGACAAAGGCGTGAATTACACAGCCGGGTTGCCCGTGGTGAGAACATCGCCGGGACACGGCACCGCTTTTGACATTGCCGGCGAAAATGTGGCCTCGAATGAATCGTTTCAGCAGGCAGTTTACCTCGCGATTGACATTTTCCGTAACCGGAAAGTATACGCCGAAGCAGGTGAAAACCCGTTGCCAAAATACGAGATCAGTTCAAACGGCGAATCAGAAGATGTTGATTTAATGAACGAAGACGAAACCCAAGATTATTAACCATGATTGAATATTTGAATGGCCGGATTATTGAATTGAACCCGGCACATATAGTACTCGACCTGAACGGTATAGGGTATTATGTCCATGTATCGCTAAATACCTATTCAGCCCTGTCGGGGAAACAAAATGCCCGCTTGCACATTCACGAAGTAATACGGGAAGATGCCCATCTTTTGTTCGGTTTTTCCGATTTCGACGAAAGGGAGCTATTCAGGTTGTTGATTTCTGTATCGGGCGTGGGGGCCAACACGGGTATCCTTCTATTATCGTCGCTTAACGTAAATGAAATGAAGGCAGCCATTGTTTCAAACGATGTTAACCGCCTGAAAGCGGTTAAAGGTATCGGGCTGAAAACGGCACAGCGTATCATTGTTGAATTAAAAGATAAACTGGCAAAAGAACCGGCAAAGGCCGATATTTTTATTACGGAAAACAATACTGCGCGGGAAGAAGCGTTATCTGCATTGGTGACCCTTGGTTTTGTTAAGAAAAATGCCGAAAAGGTTATTGATGGTGTGATGAGGGAAAAACCCGGAAAACCTGTCGAACAAATTATTAAGGATGCGCTGAAGCTGATGTAATCCCTTTTGTTAGATGTTGAAAAGAAAAATTGTTTATATACTTTTTTTTGCAACCGGAATTGTATTGTTTGCCGGTAACAAGTTAGCAGCCCAGGTTGGTGGTTTTGACAGCTCCCCGGGCGATACGCTGCAGGATATGGCATATCCTTTCGAAGATGAAGGAGCCTTTGAATACCCCGGCGAAGTTGACGACAACCCCCTTTTCCTTACCCGCCCCGGCAATATCGAACGTAAAGTTGAATACGACCCGGCAACGCAACAATACATCATTTACGAGAAAATTGGCGACATGTACTACCGGTTGCCTAAAACAATGAGCCTCAAGGAATACATTAAATACGATTTTGATCAATCGATAAAAGACTACTGGCGTACACGCACCGAAGTAGAGGCGTTAGAAACCGAGCAGCAACGCTCAGGGCTTATTCCCCAGTTAAAGATCGAGAGCGAAGCCTTTACAAATATTTTTGGCAGTGATGTAATCGACATCAGGCCACAAGGCTATGTTGAAGTACAATTTGGCGTTGAGTCGAATTACATTAACAATACACAACTTCCCGAGAGGCAACGCCGGGTTACAACCTTCGATTTCGATAACCAGATTAACATGAGCGTTACCGGGAAAATTGGCGATAAAGTTGATATGACCCTGAACTACAACACGGCAGCTACTTTCGACTTTGAAAACAAGGTAAAAATTGAATACAACGGGAAGGAAGATGAAATACTGAAAAAAATTGAAGCCGGGAATGTTTCACTGCCCCTGAACGGAACCCTGATACAGGGCGGTACCAACCTGATGGGAATCAAAACGGTAATGCAGTTTGGCCGGCTAAACCTTACCACCATTGTGTCACAACATAAAGGCGAATCGCAGGTGATCGAAACCGAAGGCGGTGCCCAAAAAACAAAGTTCGAAATTGAAGCATCCGATTATGATGCAAACCGGCATTTCTTCATTTCAAAATATTTTCAGGAGCATTACAATGAAGCCCTTGAGCAGCTTCCGCTGATAAAATCAGACATCGTAATCAATAAAGTGGAGGTGTGGGTAACCAATAAAAGCCAGAACTTTACCTCATCGCGCGATGTAATTGCTTTTGTTGACCTGGGTGAACAAGACGGGCAAATCAGCAATACTATTCCAGAATTTGGGGCAAATATTGGACTGTCTTACCCCTTTAACCAATACCCGCACAACGGTGCTAACGGGCTTTACAACGAAATGGTAAGCACCTATTCCGGTATCCGTAATTCGTCCGATATATCAAATATATTGTCAACCCTTGAGTCCCGCGGTTTTAAAAACGGTACATACTGGGAAAAGATTGACCAGGCAAGAAAACTTAACGAATCGGAATATACTTTAAACGAAGAACTCGGGTTTATTTCACTCAATTCATCATTGCGGGCCGACGAGGTACTCGCTGTAGCTTATAATTTTACTATTGGCGATACAACATTCCAGGTTGGTGAATTTACCAACGAATCGAGCCTCGAAGCCGGCGAAACGCTTATACTGAAAATGCTGAAAGGCACGAACCTTTCACCCGGCCTGCCCACCTGGGACCTGATGATGAAAAACGTATACAACCTGGGGGCTTATGGACTGAGCCGCGATGATTTCGACTTTAATGTTGTTTATAAAAACGATTCAACAAATACATATATAAATTACTTGCCCGAGGGCGATGTGAAGGAAGAATTCCTGCTTAACCTCATGAACCTGGATAACCTGAATTCGCAAGGTGATTATTTCGAGGGTGGCGATGGGATGTTCGACTTTGTAGAAGGCGTAACCGTGCTGAGCCAGTCGGGGCGGATTATTTTCCCCGTGCTCGAACCTTTTGGCGAAAACATCGAAAACCTGCTTTCAAACCCTGAACTGAAAGAAAAATACGCGTACAACAGTTTGTACGATTCAACCCAAACCGAAGCTGAAAACGACAACGAGCACAATAAATATTACATGATGGGCTCGTTTAAAGGTTCATCAAGTTCCGAAATATCTCTCAATGCATTTAACCTTGCACCAGGCTCGGTGGTCGTTACGGCAGGCAGCCAGGTGTTGGTCGAGAATGTCGACTATACCGTTGACTATGCCCTTGGCCGTGTAAAAATCATTAACCAGGGACTTATCGAGGCCGGTACACCCATACAGGTGTCGACCGAAAGCCAGGACTTGTTGTCGATGCAGCGCAAAACCATGATTGGGTCTTATGCAAGCTATGCCGTTTCGGATAATTTCAACATTGGGGGAACCGTGCTTTACATGGACGAAAGGCCCATTACCAATAAAGTGGACATGGGCGAAGAACCCGTTTCGAACCTGATGCTCGGCCTCGATTTTCAATACCGTACCCAGTCGAAAACCATTACCGATATACTTAATTATTTGCCCTTGTATGAATCGGATGCCGTATCGAGTTTCTCCATCGAAGGCGAAGTGGCCAAGCTTTTTCCGGGCTCATCAAAGTCAACCGGCAACAATGTGTACATCGACGATTTTGAAGGCGTTGAAACACCTTATTCAATGATCAATGGTTATGGCTGGCACCTTTCATCAGCGCCACAGGGCTTAGAACAGTTTGAAAGCGGCTCGTTTATGAACGACCTGGGTTACGGTTACAACCGTGCAAAACTTGCCTGGTACCACATCGACCGTATTTTTAATGAACCAAGCAGTACCTCGATGCCTGACCATATTAAAGCCGATGTCGAAATGCGTTCAAATCACTACATGCGCGAGGTTTACATCAACGAGGTATTCCCGGGCAAAAACCTCGCGGTTGGTTCGCCCACTTTCCAAACCATTTTAAATGTGGCTTACTACCCAACCGAAAAAGGGCCCTACAACTTCGATACTGAACCAACTGCTGTTTCGGAGGGTATTGGTCCCGATGGCAAATTGCGTGCACCCGAAACCCGGTGGGGCGGGATGATGCGGGAAGTGACATCGACCGACTTTGAGGCAGCCAACATTGAATACATCGAGTTTTGGGTAATGGACCCGTTTATTTACGATGAAGGGACACACCGCGGGGGCGACCTGTATTTTAACCTCGGCAGTGTTTCGGAAGATATTTTGAAAGACTCGCGCAAGGCTTTTGAAAATGGCCTGCCCACGAGTGAAGTGGTTGAATATGTCGATACAACGGTTTGGGGGCGTGTGCCAAACCGCCCGTTGTTAAGCCAGGCGTTCGATAACGATGCCGAAAGCAGGCAATACCAGGACGTGGGTTTCGATGGTCTAAGCGATCCCGATGAACGATCGTTTTATAACGAGTACCTTGAAAAACTCAAAAACATCCTCTCGAATGATGTCTTTAATGTTGTTGAAGCCGACCCCGCGAGCGATAATTTCCATTATTACCGGGGTGATGATTACGACCGAAAAGAGCTGTCGATAATCGAGCGTTATAAAAATTACAACAACGTTGAAGGAAATTCGCCTACAAGCACGCAAAGCTCGGTAACATATCAGGCATCGAGCAAAACCGAGCCCGATATTGAAGACATAAATAACGATAATACCCTGAACGAGCAGGAAACCTATTACCAGTACAAGGTAAGCCTGCGCCCGCAAGACATGGAGGTTGGGCAAAATTACATTGTCGATAAAGTTAAACGTAACACACACACACTGGCAAACGGGAAAAGCGACCTTGTAACCTGGTACCAGTTCAAGATACCTGTGAAGGAATACGATGAAAAAATTGGAGAAATTTACGATTTTAATTCTATCCGGTTTATGCGCATGTTTTTGTCAAACTTCTCCGATTCAATCATCCTGCGTTTTGCCACACTTGGGCTCATCCGGTCCGACTGGCGAATTGAAGATGATAAAATTGCAGAAGCAGGCGCCGTTGAATCGCCATTAACGCAATTCGACCTTACGTCAATCAACATTGAAGAACACCAAAGCCGAAAACCAATAAATTATATCCTTCCACCGGGTATTGAGCAGGAGTATGATCCATCGAACCCAACGCCCATAAAAATGAACGAACAGTCGATGCTGTTGAAGGTAATCGATTTGGGAAGCGGCGATGCACGGGCGGTTTATAAAAACATTGGTTTGGATGTGCGGCAATACAAAAAGCTGAAAATGGAAGTCCATGCCGAGGAAATTGAAGGTTACCCGCTTGAGGATTATGAGCTTTCGTTGTTTGTACGCATGGGATCCGATATCAATAACTATTACGAGTACGAAGTACCACTGAAGCTGACACCCGTGCCGGCAACTGCTTACAACGGCGAGGTCGAAGCTGATCAGTATGCCGTTTGGCCCGATGAAAACAGGCTGAACCTCGACCTCACCATATTTTCCGATTTAAAACTTAACCGCGATGGCGAAATAAGGAAGGCCGGTTCGACCATTAGCCGGAATGATGTATACGAAGAGATGCATGAAAATTATGCCGGCGGTAAAAATACAATACGGATAAAAGGGAACCCAACATTGGGTGAGGTTGATAATATTCACATTGGAATACGGAACCCAAAATACAAAAAACTGTCCGAAAAATCGGTCGAAGTTTGGGTAAACGAATTGCGCTTGTCCGATTTTGATGAACGTGGCGGTTGGGCTTCAAATGGACGTATGTCGCTCCGTTTGGCCGATTTGGGGAACATTTCACTTGCCGGTCGGACACAGTCGGTGGGATGGGGGAGCATTAACCAGGTGGCATCGCAACGCAGCCTCGATAACCTTTACGAGTACGATTTTGCTGCCAACTTTGAACTGGGCCGTTTGTTGCCCGAGAAAATCGGACTGCACATGCCGCTGTTTTACAGCTATTCATACAGCATGGCAAACCCCGAATACAACCCGTTAAATTCCGACATTAAGCTGGTCGATGCCCTGGCAACCATCGATAGTCCCGAGGAAAAGGAAGAACTGATAGCTGTTTCGCAGGATGTGGCAACACGCGAAAGCTTCAACATTAACAATGTAACCCTCGAACCCCAGCGGAAAAAAACCGACCGTGTACCCCTGCCAACCGATATCGAAAATTTTTCGGTTTCGTATTCGCACAACAAACAGGAAATTCATAATGTCGATATTGAACGCCAGATTCAGGAGGTGACCAAAGGGGCACTTAATTATAATTATGTAATGACCTCGAGGCCGGTCGAGCCTTTTAAAAATGTAAAATTCCTGAGCGGCAAAGCATTCAGGCTTATTAAAGATTTTAATTTTAACTATCTGCCTGATATGATTTCTTATCGTACCGATTTGACCCACAGTTACAACGAGCGGTTAATGCGAAACAACACCGGTATCGATTCACCGCTTCCGATTACGGTTTCGAAAAATTTCCTTTGGAACAGCGGGTTCGATTTACGGTACAACCTTACCCGCAGTTTGCGAATTGACTTTACCAGCCAGGACCAGGCCCGCATCGACGATCCGGCAGGTTACGACCCGTATATCGACAAAGAAATGTATCCGGAAATTTACGATAATTACCGTCGCGATTTGTGGAACCAGTTTTTCCAGTTGCGCAGGCCGGTCGATTATCAGCACAACATAAACATCACCTACACGCTGCCCATTAATAAGTTGCCTTTGCTTGAGTGGACATCATCGCAAATCAATTACCGCGGCACCTACGACTGGGTTACAGCCCCGCGGATAAGCCAGGCAGAAGGAAGTTTACCTATTGGGAATACCATCCGAAACTCGATGAACCTGAACGGATCGGCTAACCTTAGTTTTATGTCGCTCTACAACAAGGTGCCCTATTTCAGGGAACTGAACCAAAAATTCAGAAACACTTCGCGGCGATACGGTAGCCGTAGCAACCCGCGAAACAGAAGCCAGTCGCAAAGCAGTTCCGGCGAAGCAAAAACCAAGGAGGTTAATTACGAAGAAGAAGGATTGGCGTTAAAGGCAAAAGTCCCCAAATCGGTTTTCCATAAACTGGGCACAGAAGACATTAAAGTGACTGTTTTAACCACCCAGGGCGATACCATCGATGGAGAAATGACCGTTGTGAACAAAAACAGAATAAATTTCAGGGCCGAAGAGGATTACGATAGTGCAAAAGTGGTAATTAACGGTACAAAAAGCCTGGAAGAAACGTTTGCCAAAAAGGCCCTCGATTTTTCGGTACGTATGTTGCTTGGGGTGCGCAGTGCCCGTATTACTTATACAAAAACCGGGGGTACCGAGCTGCCCGGTTTCCTTCCCGAGCCTTTCCTTTTCGGAGCTGTTGATTATACACCCGAAGGGAGCCCGGGTTCGTCGCTCGCACCAACGCTTCCTTTCCTTATGGGGTGGCAGGATGAGAATTTCGCTATGATTGCTGCCGAAAACGGGTGGTTAACCAAAGACAATACCATACAGCGGCAGTTCCTGGTAACAAACCGCGAATCGTGGACACTGGGTGCACAGGTGGAACCAATACCGGGCATAAAAATTGATTTTACCGGAAACCGAACCGAATCGAACAACTTAAGTAGTTTCATAAAATACGACCCGGAACAGGACGTTTTTGTACAAACCGGCCTTGTCGAAAAAGGTAATTTCAGCATGTCGGTGTTTACCCTCGCAACGGCTTTCAAAGAAGGCCTGGGGCGAGATGAAAAAACTTCAGACCTTTTTGACGAATTCAGGGGTACTAACCGGCAAATAATTGCATCAAGACTTAACAGCGAAAGGGGCTTTATCCCCGGCCAGGGATATTCCAGAGGCCCATCGTCAGATACCATAAACGGTATAAGCATGAATTCAACCGATGTTTTGATCCCGGCCTTTTTAGCTACCTATGCGGGTATCGATGCCAGCGAAGTAGCGCTTAATGCCCGGCCGGGCTTGTCGTGGATAAGGCCAAACTGGCGATTAAATTATAACGGAAACCCGCAGTCGATCGACTGGATGAAAGACTTCATCTATTCACTGAATTTTAACCACAGCTATCAGGCAACATACAGCCTGGGGTCGTTCGAATCGAACCTGGGGTATAAGCCCGATGAAAACGGGTTGAGCTGGGCACGTACCGAAGACGGTACGTTTATACCCGAACTTGATATTACCTCGGTAAGCATAACCGAAAGTTTCAGCCCGCTAATAAACATCGACATTGGTTTTGTGAATGATTTAAGTACCCGTTTTGAAATGCGCCGTACACGTAACCTGAACTTCAGCTTCGCTAACAAGCAACTGAGCGAAATGATCAGGAGTGAATACACCATTGGTGTAGGCTATCGCTTTACCGGCCTCGATATGATCGTCAAAACTAAACGGCAATCGGAAACCGTAACCAACGATATCAACATGCAACTGGCCATTACCAGCAGCAACTACAAAACCATATTCAGGCCTATTGGCGAGGCGGAAGGCATTTTGCAAAACGGTACAGAAATGTTTGGTATCGATTTCCAGGCCGACTACATGATCAGCGATAAGCTCACGGTTAAACTTTACTACCAGTATAACATGAAAGCCCCGCACTCAACCAATGATGGATACGAAATGAAAAACACCAAATTCGGGCTCACGTTTAATTATTCCATCATGTAACGGGACGGGCGATTTTTAATCGCCCTTTTAAAGTGGTCTTTTAATTCGATCTAATTTCTCCCAGATTTTTCAAAAGCATTTCCAGGCTGCCTGTTTCGTTAACCAGAGGGCCTTTTTTCTCATGCCATTTCAGGGTACAACATTCATGTTTCGTATCGTGCACAAGAAAAAGCAGGGCGTTTTCTTCATATAATTCACGCAAAAAGGATTGTTTCTCCTGCATTACAACTACGGGTTGGATGTCATAAGCCGCGACCCATTTCAGGGGTACGTTGGCTGCCATGGGCACCAGATCACTTACATAGGCAATTTTCCGACCGTTGTAATGAATTACCGGAACAATCATACCCGGGGTATGCCCGTTAAAAATGCGAAGCTCAAAACCCGGAAAGAGCTCACCATCATTTTCGATGAAATTAAGTTGACCGCTTTTTTCAAAGGGTATCAGGTCGTCGGCAAAGTAGGCGTCATCTTCGCGCGGGCTCGGGTTCATGGCATTTTCCCATTGTGCCCGTGTGCAATGGTATTTCGCGTTTGGAAATGTTGGGACTACTTTCTTTTCAGGATCGAAACAGGTTCCACCGCCACAATGGTCCCAATGTAAATGAGTATGGACTACATCGGTTACATCTTCAGGTGAACAGCCAACATTTAAAAGCGAATCGATCAGCAGGTCTGCATTTTCCACACCGTTATTTTCAACAAACTTCCAGCTTAGTTTTTCGCCTGCTCCGGTTTCAATCAGTACTTTACGGTCTTCGTGTTCAATTAGCAGCGAACGCATGGTAACGGTGATCAGGTTGCGGTGGTCGGCCTTTACTTTCCGTTCCCACAATAATTTCGGAACAGTTCCAAACATTCCGCCCCCATCGCAAAGAAAAGTTCCGGCATTGATAACGTGTAGTTTCATTTTTTTCTATTATAAACTGAATAAAGTGTTCAGTAGTGAAAGAGAAAATTTCAGAAAATCTTTTCCTGATTAACAAAAATGCAAAATAATGTTTAGTGATGTGAACAAAAATTGTATTGTTTTCTGATAAAACAGTAAAATATAGCGTAGTGAATCATTTTCTTTTGAATACATCTTTATTATCTTTGAACAAAAGACACATGGGATGACAAAGAAAAAAATAAGCTATACTGCAATCATCGAAAAAAGCAAAGAAGGTTGGTATGTTGGCCAGATACAGGAGATGCCTGAAGCAATTGCACAAGGAAAAACAATCGAAGAGCTGAAAAAAAAATTGGTTGATGCATTGGAGTTGGTAATTGATTATCACCGAGAAGAGACCATTAACCAATATAATGGTCGTAAATTCATTAAACGCAAACTAAATTTAGCCTGATTTTATGAAACGCAAAGTTTTCATAAAATACCTCAGATCAAATGTGCAGGATTATTTGTAAACAGCTCGAAATACCTTCAATATAGAAATACCCTCCAGTTCTTTCCCTAACCCATAATCACCGAGATATACCGCGATTGTCCTCCGTTTTTTCCAGAATAAAGTAAGTTTCATTTATTCATTAGTAGCCATTAATTTCTATCTTCGGAAAAAATTCTTTCATGCACATCCATTTCATAGCCATTGGCGGCAGCGCCATGCACAACCTGGCCATTGCCCTGCATAAAAAGGGGTATAAAATTACCGGGTCCGACGACGAGGTATTTGAACCGTCGCGTACGAGGCTTGAGCGATACGGATTACTGCCCGAAAAAGAAGGCTGGCAGCCCGCATCAATAACAACCGAAATTGATGCCGTTATTCTTGGAATGCATGCCCGGGAGGATAATCCCGAGTTGAAACGTGCACAGGAACTGGGCCTCAAAATTTATTCCTATCCTGAATACCTTTATGAGCAAACCCGCGACAAACTTCGGGTGGTTATTGGCGGCAGCCACGGGAAAACTACCACTACTTCTATGGTTATGCACGCACTGAAATTTCATGGCATTTCATTCGATTACATGGTTGGGGCTAACCTCGATGGGTTTGAAACAATGGTGCAACTAACCAACGATGCTGAAATTGCCGTTTTTGAAGGCGATGAATACCTCTCGTCGCCCATCGACAAGCGGCCAAAATTTCATCACTACAAGCCGCACATTGCACTGCTTACAGGTATTGCCTGGGACCACATCAATGTTTTTCCTACGTTTGAAATGTACGTTGAACAGTTCCGGATCTTTGCCGATAGCATTGAAAAAAACGGAACACTTATCTATTTTGAAGGCGATGAGTTGCTGAAAAAAATAGCCACGAATGTGCGCGAGGATATAACTGTTATTCCTTATAACACGCCGAAATTCATGGTTGAAGAAAATACCACTTACCTTGTTGCCGATGGTTACCGTGTGCCACTGAAAATTTTTGGCGAACACAACCTTCAAAATTTTGGTGGTGCCGGATGGATTTGCAATTTGCTTGGATTGACCGAAGATCAAAACCTTCAGGCATTTGCCGGTTTTAAAGGCTCGGCCAGGCGATTAGAGATTATTGCTGAAGATGATGATACCACGGTATTTTTCGATTTTGCGCATTCACCATCAAAATTACATGCTACGACCAATGCTGTTAAAAAACAATTTCCCAACCGTGAACTAATTGCTGTTATGGAGTTGCATACCTTCAGCAGTTTGAAAAAGGAATTTTTGCCCCATTACCGGGATACCATGAAGGTTGCCGACAAGGCCTTTGTTTATTTTAATCCGCACACGGTTGAACACAAGCGCCTTGAGCCCATTTCGGAACAACTGGTTTCCGAAAATTTTGGAGGAGAGAATGTTGAGGTATTTACCAGTTCGGACAAACTATTTGCTCAACTAAAAAGCATGAACTGGAAAAACAAAAACCTGCTGATCATGTCATCGGGCAATTTTTCGGGGGTTGATATCAGGGCTTTTGCCGAAGAAATTAGTAATGGAAATTAAAATCTAAAAATGAAACGTGCTGCTTTATTGTTGGTTGTATTGATTATTATTACCGGGTGTAACAAAGTTGAAAAAATACATTCCGGGGCTGTTGTCATCGATACCCATACCGATACACCAATGCTCATGGTGAATAAAGGGCTTAACCTTTCGCAACGGCACGAGCCCCCAGGTTCGTGTGTCGATTTTCCACGTTTAAAAGAGGGAGGTGTCGATGCCATATTCTTTGCCCTTTTTACCGGGCAAAAGGAGCGGGTCTCTGAAAATTACGATGCCGTTTACAACCTGGCCCATCAAATGATCGATTCAACTCGGGTCAATGTTTCACGCAACTCCGATATGGTTGGCCTTGCTACTTCTTCATCGGCCATTGAAGAAATTTCGAAACAGGGAAAAACGGCCATTTGCCTCGGTATGGAAAACGGTTTCCCCATTGCCAAAGACCTTAGACGTGTTGATGTATTTTATAACCTTGGTGTTCGGTACATCACCCTGTGCCACTCGTCGAATAACGACATTTGTGATTCGTCAACCGATCCCGTAAGGCCGGAACACAACGGGGTAAGCGAATTCGGGAAAGCAGTCATTGCACGGATGAACCAACTGGGTATGATCATTGACGTTTCGCACATCTCCGACGATGCATTTTACGATGTAATTGAATTGAGCAAAGCACCGGTTATTGCCTCCCATTCAAGTGTGCGTTCAATTTGTGATCACCCGCGCAACATGAGTGATGAAATGATTAAACAACTGGCTGAAAACGGCGGGGTAATCCAAATTTGCATACTTGGAAATTACATTAGCGATGCCGATACCACTTCGATGAATTACATCAAAAAGGAAGAACTGCGGTTAAAATACAACAACTGGCAGTATAAAAATGAGGAGGAGCGAAAAGCAGCCTGGGCCGAATACGATGCCATTAACCGGGAATACCCGCCCGTTTTACCAACCGTTGCCGATGCTGTTGACCACATCGATTACGTGGTTGAGCTGGTAGGTGTTGATTATGTTGGAATAGGCAGCGACTTTGACGGTGGCGGAGGACTGGCCAATTGCCGCGATGTTTCGGAATTTCCTGAAATAACACGAGAACTTGTTAAGCGGGGTTATACTTCCGAAGAGATTGAAAAAATATGGGGCGGAAACTTTCTGCGGGTTTATAAAGCAGTGGAAGCCATTGCTGTTAAAACCAATTAGGGTTATTTATTATTGAAGTGTCATAATTTTAAAATATAAACTTTAGTCACCCACCCCTCGACTTTTGGCGTAGGATCGGGAGGCTTAGAACTTTACCAATGATGAACAAAACCGTATTACCAGTAATTTTTATCTCACTGATAATTTTGGTGGGATGTATTTCAAAAAAAACCAACGAGTGGTCGAAATGGCGCGGACCGAATGCCGATGGGAAAATCAGCAGTGATAATTTCAATCCCGAAAAGCTCGATTCGGTAAATATCGTGTGGACAAAAGACATTGGCTTTGGTCATTCAGCCATTACAGTTTCGAATGGAAAATGTTATGCTTCAGGCTGGAAAGAAGAAGTCATCGGAAACGATACAGTGTATAAATCAGCTATTTATTGCCTTAAAGTTGACGACGGTTCCGAAATCTGGACATACAATTATCCATCGGCAAAAAGATCATACCCTGGTCCACGTTCAACACCTGTAATCGATGCAAACCGACTTTATTCTTTAAGCTGGGAAGGCAAACTGTTTTGCCTGAAAGCAAAAACAGGCGAAGAAATCTGGCAGATTGATCTTGCGAAAGATTCTTTAACAATTTCTGATCAGTGGGGTTACAATACATCACCTGTAATTTACGATGATTTGATCCTGCTGAACCTGAACAGGCACGGTATTGCACTTGACAAAAAAACCGGCGATGTAGTTTGGAACAGCGATACCACAAACTCACATTTTTCCTCGGTACAGCTTATCGATATTAACGATAGCAGACTGGGGGTGTTCATGTCCGATTCAAGCATGTTTTTTGTTGTGCCCGAAACGGGCAAAGTGGTCTTTTCGCACAAGCGCTTAAGCCTGAATGGGATGGAAAACGATGTAATGGTTACCGATGCCGGAAAACTTTTCACATCAAATGCATCGTACGAAATGATGGATAACGGGCTTGTTCTGGAGTGGCAAAACGATACGGTTTCATCTTCGTTCCGTACCGGCCTGGTTATGGGAAACCATGCCTACCAGTTTTCACTTGAACGGGGCAACAAAAGCAGGCTGAATTGTGTAAACCTCGAAACCGGGGTGCCCGCCTGGCGTGAAAATTTTGGCCGGTGGGGGGCTTTAATTGCTGTAAACGAATACCTTGTAATTATTAACGGTTTGGGAAAAGTGATCGTTGCCGAAGCAACACCTGAAGCTTACAAGCCAATAAAAGAACTTCAGGTTCTCACATCGGAAAACAAACCTGAAAACTGGTGCTGGACCATCCCAACCTTTACCGATGGGAAATTGTTTGTCCGTAATTCGAAAGGCGAAATGGCCTGTATTGATTTGAGCATTTGAATATTCTTTGTCGGAATTTTTTGTGAAGAACATACTGCCGAGCGAAACCATAAGCTTGCTTAGGTTTTATAAAGAATTTCCTGTTAGATAGTTCCATGTTGCCGCACTTGTATTATGTGGCTTAGCTGATTTTGGGCTAAAGTCTGGTGTATTAGGGTTGTTTTTCTTTTCCACCACGATAACCGTGTGCCGCAATAGCTTTAGCGGTGGCGCAAGGCTGGGGTTAGTAAAAGCCACAGTTGACGCGGGTTTTAACCCAATTGTTGTAATTTTTACCGGACACTACTGATATCATTTAAAACATATTGTGTTGGGCAATGGAGAAACCGTAGTCTAATAACTTGTGATGATTTCCGGGATGAATTGCAGTTGGGTGTAAGCATCATATATGATGCTTTTGTGCTGTTTGATTTGGGTGTTTTTAAGCGATAATCATTGGTGGTATCATAAAAGATACAATTTATTTGCTTTTGTGTAGGTTGTTATTTATTTTTGCTTAATAATATCATTTATGGTACCGAAAGTGAATTCGAGAAATGACAAACGAAGATATCATTAAAATAATAAAAACCCGGAAAGAGATTTTGTCAATAAACCAGGAAGATCTAGCAGAACTTTCCGGTATTGGATTGGCAACATTAAAACGATTTGAAAGCGGCAAGGGTAACATAACATTAAAGAATTTACAGAAGATAACCGATGTATTAGGGCTTGAAATCCAGCTTGAAATAAAAAAATTGAACAAATGAGAAGGGCAGAAGTATATAGGAATGGTGTATTAGCAGGTTATTTAACAGAAACGGATAAACGTACGTATGTTTTTGAATATAATCAGGAATATTTCACCGATAATTCAAAACCGGCAATTAGCCTGACTTTACCTAAGACTCAAATGACATACACATCAGAATATTTGTTCCCGTTTTTTTATAACATGTTGTCCGAAGGGGCAAACAGGGAGGATCAGTCGAGGCAATTAAAAATTGATAAAAACGATTTTTTTGGTTTGTTGCTTGCCACTGCTCAATACGATACAGTTGGTGCAATAACTATAAAAAAAATTGAGAAATAAAAAATGAAAATTGAAAATTGCCCGGGCTTGTTAAAAGAACGCTATACAGGATACTGTCCGTTATTTCTTCGGAAAATGTTTAACGGGAAAAAAGTAAGCCACATCTTGCCATATCATGCACCTGAAAATGATGAGGAAGACCAGGAAAGGTTCATGCAAAACAGGAAGCGGATTTCAATATCCGGAATGCAGGAAAAATATTCAGTTTTGCTCGATAAAAATAACCTGCGTTTAACAGAAGGAAAAGAACAAGGCACATACATTCTAAAACCCAGGCCACATGGATTGAAGAACGTTTATATGATTCCGGCAAACGAGCATGTAACCATGCAAATTGCAAAACAGGTATATAAAATTGAAACGGCCGAAAACGGAATGGTTTTCTTCAAAAATGATCAGCCGGCATACCTTACAAAGCGTTTTGATATTGATTCAAACGGCAAAAAATCAGGAAAAGAAGATTTTGCTTCCCTGGCCGGAAAATCAGAAGAGAACGCGGGTGTAAATTTCAAGTATGACTATTCTTACGAAGGTATAGCCAGGTTAATTAAAAAATATGTGGGGGCCTGGAAAATTGAAATTGAGAAGTTTTATCGTTTAGTAATTTTTAATTTTTTGTTTTCAAATGGCGATGCCCATTTAAAAAACTTTTCCCTGCTGGAAACTATAAATGGCGACTATATTTTGAGCCCGGCATATGATCTCTTAAATACCAGAATTCATGTTGATGAAGAAGGTTTTTTTGCTTTGCACGATGAACTTTTTAAAGATGGATATTGGTCTGACAGCTGTATTAATAATTCCATGCACCATCCCTGTAAGGAAGATTTTATCGATTTTGGAAAGAAAATTGGAATACCCGAAAAAAGAGTGTTTATGTTAATTGCCCCTTTTTTTGAAAGACAAACCAAAGTTGAAAAACTGGTTGAAAAATCATTTCTCGATGCGGAAACAAAAAATCTGTATTTAAGCCATTATAATGAACGTTTATCAATGTTGAACAGCTGATAAATTTATGCCAAAGCTTTAAATTTTGTATTTTTATAAAAAATGAAATATTTCAACAAAAGAAATTACGTAAAGAATCAATAATGCGATTCAAATTTGAACAAATACTGGTTTGATTAAAAGAAAAAATAATTTAAAGCATATTCGCTTTTTGCTTACATGAAAACTCACCGCAACACGCTTAAAGCCATTGGCCCCGGTTTAATATGGGCCTGTGCAGCAATTGGTGTTTCTCACCTCGTGCAATCGACCCGGGCCGGAGCTGCCTACGGGTTTCTGCTTGTTGGGGTAGTGCTGCTGGCCAATTTATTCAAGTATCCTTTTTTCGAGTTTGGCCCCCGCTATGCCCTGGCCACCGGCGAGAGCCTTATTGACGGTTACAAGCGCATGGGCAAATGGGTTGTGGTAATGTTTCTTGTGCTTACCGTGGGTACCATGTTTTCAATACAGGCGGCTGTAACTGCCGTAACAGTCGGGATCATTACATCGGTTATCCCTTTGTCGTTATCATATGTACAATGGACCGTGCTGCTGCTGCTCATTTGCGGGCTTATTGTTTCGCTGGGAAGATACCGCACCCTCGACCGGCTGGTGAAAGGTATCATTGTAATTTTGGCTTTTGCAACAATCATTGCATTCATTATTGCCTGTTTCAGGCATTTTCCATACAACAATTACAGGCATTACCCTTTCGAATGGTCGGTAACCGATGTGGCTTTTCTGGTTGCCCTGGTAGGCTGGATGCCCAGCGCTATTGATATTTCGGTATGGAACTCGTTATGGACAATTGCCAAAATTAAAGACAGCGGCTACCGACCTACATTAAAACAAACCCGGCTCGATTTTAACATCGGTTACTTTGGAACCACATTACTTTCGTTGATGTTCCTGGGGTTGGGCGCCCTTGTAATGTATGGAAGCGGAATCTCTTTTTCGAACAACGGTACCCACTTTGCCAACCAGTTTTTCGAGTTGTACACCACATCAATTGGCCGCTGGGCGTTTCCTGTTATTGCCATAGCCGCACTAGCCACCATGTTTAGTACAACCCTCACGGTGCTTGATGCCTATCCGCGTGTTCTAACACCGATAGCTGTTGCCCTTTTGCCCAAAAAAGTAAAGCCTTCGTTAGAAAAGAAACTTACTTACGTTTGGATTGTGGTTTTAGTGACAGGGGCCGTACTGCTTATTGTAAAATACACCAATCAAATGAAAATGCTGGTCGATTTTGCCACTACATTGTCGTTCTTAACAGCCCCTGTTTTGGGTTATCTCAATTTGCGGGCTGTTACCATGAAACATGTTCCTGAAAAATTCCGTCCTGGAAAATTTTTAATCATTTTAAGCTGGGTTGGACTTTTTGTTCTTACAGCCTTTGCCCTGTTTTTCATGTTAAAAAAGGCAGGAATATTTTAACCAGCAGAAATTTATATTGATTATAAATTATAGGCTTCGTTTTCCAAAAACACCGATGTTGATTTTTGCGATTGTATCATAGTGTTTTATGGAAACATTTGCAGCCTGTTTTTGTCATGTTGCCTCAATGTAAAATAAGATATTTATCATCCCCTATTCTTTGTTTTTTTCGAACAAAAATTACTATTTTTCGAAACATTTTTTTCAAGAATATACCATGACCGAACCAAAAGCAAAACCAGCTTCATGTACCTGCAGCGAGGTATCTGAAGAAGAACTTTATGAACGACTGAAAATCATTGTACAGTCGCAACGCACCATACCCGGTGCATTAATTCCGGTGTTACAAACAGCCCAGGACCTTTTTGGTTATTTGCCTGAAAAAGCACTGCGGATGATCAGTAAAGAATTAAAACTGCCTTACAGCGAAGTTGCCGGGGTAGTGGGTTTTTATTCTTACTTTTCAACCACCCCCAAAGGGAAACACACCATAAGGGTTTGTATGGGTACAGCCTGTTACGTGCGTGGCGGGCAGGATGTGCTTAAAGCGCTGATTAAGGAACTCGACATAAGCGTGGGCGGTACTACTAACGACCGTAAATTCTCGCTCGAAGTAGGCCGTTGTTTTGGCGCCTGCGGGCTTGCTCCCGTTGTAATGGTCGACGACGAAACATTTCAGCGTGTGAAACCATCAAAAGTAAGTGAAATCCTTAACCAGTTTGAATAATATCCGATGCTGGTCAATTCTTTGTTTGATCAGGCTAACCAATTTTAAAATCAATCAATTATGCTAAAAATAGACAGTCCCGAAAAGTTCGACCGGCTTTTCAGGGAGCTTTCAGAAGAGTATGCCGAAGCGTACAACAATTGCAGCGAAATTATCCAGGTTTGCCAGGGTGGAGGTTGTATTGCCTGTGGCTCGGTTAATTTAAAAGCAGCGCTGGAAGAAAAACTTCAGGCAAAAAACCTTTCAGGTAAAATACAGGTTAAAGGCACCGGTTGCCTGGGCCCGTGTTCCAAAGGTCCGGTTATTGTTATGCGTAAATCAGGTGTTTTTTACGATAATGTACAGCTTGCCGATGTCGACGAGCTGATTGAAAGTCATTTCGAAAAGAACCAACCGGTTGAACGGCTGATGTTCCATAGCGACGAAACGGGTGATCCTGTTGCAAATACTTCCGACATAAAACTTTTTAACAGGCAACGGAAAATTGTTCTTAGCCGTTGTGGCACCATCGACCCGGTTAATGTTTCCGATTACGTTGCTTCGGGCGGGTACGGTTCGCTTAAAAAAGTGTTATCGGAAATGAACCCCGATCAGGTACTTGAAGAGATGAAAACTTCAGGGCTGAGGGGAAGGGGTGGCGCCGGTTTTCCCACTTTTATGAAGTGGGGCTTTGCAAAAAAAGAAGTTTCTGATCAAAAATACATCCTTTGCAATGCCGATGAAGGAGACCCCGGTGCATACATGGACCGCAGCATTCTCGAGGGCGACCCCCACAGCATTGTCGAGGGCATGGTCATTGGTGCTTTTACCATCGGTGCATCAAAAGGTTTTGTGTATGTACGTGCCGAGTATCCGTTGGCTGTTGAACGTCTGAAAAAAGCCATTGATGATGCCCGTGAACTTGGTTTGCTTGGTGAAAATATTTTGGGTACCGGCTTCAGTTTCGACCTCGATATTCGCATGGGATCGGGTGCGTTTGTTTGCGGCGAAGAAACAGCGCTGATGGCTTCCATTGAAGGCAAAAGGGGTGAACCGCGCCCGCGGCCTCCATTCCCGACAACAGCCGGGCTATGGGGAAAACCCACCGTGCTGAATAACGTGGAGACCTATGCCAACGTGAACAAAATTATTGAAAAAGGAGGCGAATGGTTTGCCCAATTTGGAACTGGCAAAAGCAAAGGCTCCAAAATTTTTGCCCTTACCGGAGCTGTGAAAAATTCAGGACTCTATGAAGTGCCCGTGGGGACTTCGCTTGGCGACCTGGTTTACGATATTGGCGGTGGAACCAGCAGCGGCAAGCCTTTTAAGGCAGCGCAAATTGGCGGCCCCTCTGGCGGATGTATCCCCAAACAACATTTAAATGTATCGCTCGATTACGAATCGCTGAACGAACTGGGTGCCATTATGGGTTCAGGCGGTTTGGTGGTGATGGACGAGGATACCTGTATGGTGGATGTGGCCAAATTCTTCCTCGATTTTGTACTTGAAGAATCGTGTGGTAAGTGTACCCCCTGCCGGGTGGGAACAAAACGCATGTACGAAATACTCGACCGCATAACAACGGGCAAAGGTCGCGAAGGCGATATTGAAAGGCTCGAGCGTTTGGGCGAATGGATCAAAAAAACCTCGCTTTGCGGTCTTGGGCAATCGGCACCAAACCCGGTACTTTCAACCATCAGATATTTCAGGAATGAATACGAAAGCCACATACGGGAACACAAGTGCGAAGCCGGCATTTGTGCCAAACTGGTACGGGCTCCGTGCCAGAGTGCATGCCCGGCAGGTGTCGATGTCCCCGGTTTTGTTTCGCTTACCGGCGAAAAACGGTATGCCGAAGCCCTGAAACTGCACCGCGAACGCAACCCGTTTGCATCGGTGTGTGCACGGGTTTGCTTCCATACCTGCGAAGACAAGTGCCGGCGTACAACCATCGATGCACCTGTTTCGATAAGGGGTGTGAAACGCTTTATGACCGATCAGGAAATCACAATTCAATTACCCGAAATAAAGGAAAATGCCGAAAATGCTGCCCGGAAAGTGGCCATTGTAGGCGCCGGTCCGGCCGGTTTAACTTGTGCCTATTTTCTGGCACGTCTGGGTTATAAACCCGTTGTGTTCGAAGCCGAATTCAGGCCGGGTGGCATGTTGGTACAAACCATTCCGGCTTACCGTTTGCCACGCGAGATACTGGCCCGCGAAATACGTATGATCGAAAACATGGGTGTCGACATTCGCACAGGTATGAAACTGGGTAAAGATTTTACCCTTGAAAGCCTGAAAAGTGATGGTTACGAAGCTGTTTTCATCGGTGTGGGCCAGCCCAAAGGAGTCAAACCTTCAATACCCGGTATTGATGCAGAAGGTGTGGTGGATGCGCTGATGTTCTTGCAAACCTACAACCTGCGTGGTTCGGTGCCTGTTGGAAAGAAAATCATTGTAATGGGCGGCGGTAATGCAGCCATCGATGCTGCCCGTACGGCTGTAAGGCTGGGAGCCGAATCGGTCGACATTGTATACCGGCGTACACAGGAAGAGATGCCTGCATGGGCCGAAGAGATCGATGCCGCACTTGAAGAGAAAATAAACCTGCATACCCTTACAAACCCGAAAGAGTTCATTTCCGAAAACGGTAAGATTAAAGCCGTTCGTTGTGTGCGCATGAAACTGGGTGCTTTTGACTCGAGTGGCCGCCGCAGGCCGGTTGAAACCGATGACGAGGTGGTTTTTGAAACCGACCAGGTTATTATTGCTACGGGTCAAACCCTTGACGTAGATGGTGTTTTGGGTGAAACCAAACTCAATATTGCAGGAAAAGCACAATTGGCCTGCGACAAACGCAGTGGGCAAACTTCCGAACCGTGGATATTTACCGGTGGCGATGCAGCTACCGGGCCATCATCGGTTGTTGAGGCCGTGGCAGGAGGTGAACGTGCAGCCGTTGGAATCGATCAATTCCTTACCGGTGACCAACACGATTTCTGGCGGAAAGAAAAATACAACGATACGTTTTTTGACCCCGAAGCCGAACCGGCAAAATACCCGCGTACACATATGGTAATGCTGCCCGTTGACAGGCGCATGCACAATTTCGACGAGGTAGAACTGGTATGGCCCGAAGGCGAAGCGGTACGCCAGGCACGCCGTTGCCTGCGTTGCGATTACGGATCGAATCAATCCCTGGTCGAAAATTAATTTAACAACGGATGATTAATGCTTAACCAATAATGTAAAAACCAGATAAAATGACAACAGTATATATCAACAAACAACCTGTTGAAATAAAAGAAGGCAGCACCATTTTGGAAGCTGCAGCAAAAACGGGCATAAAAATCCCAACGCTTTGCCATGTTGAAAACCAAATCCCCAAAGGGGCTTGCAGGGTTTGTATGGTGGATGTGGAAGGTGCAAAAAGCATGGTTGCTTCATGTACAACACCATGTACCGAAGGCATGAAAATTACAACCAATTCACGCAATGTGCGCGAAGCCCGCAAGTTTGTAGTCGAACTGCTTATTTCGGAACATTGCGGTGAATGCAAAACCTGTGTGCGCAACGACGATTGTGAGTTGCAATCACTGGCGCGTGAGCTTGGCGTATTTGAGGTTGAATATGAAGGAGAAACCCTTGTTAGCTGCATTGATGATTCAACCCCGGCATTGGTGCGCGATTCGGGAAAATGTATAAAATGCCGCCGTTGCATGACGGTTTGCAACGAAATTCAGGTCGTAGGCTCGCTGTTTGCCCAGGGGCGCGGCTTTGAGTCGAAAATCGGCCCGGCATTCGATCAGCAGCTCGATGGGGTGGTTTGCGTGCAGTGTGGCCAGTGTGCAGCCATTTGCCCGGTTGGGGCCATTACCGAAAAAGAACACATCGATTATATATGGGAGGCCATTGAAGATACTGCGAAATTTGTTGTGGTACAAACAGCCCCGGCAATCAGGGCCGCTTTGGGTGAATGTTTCGACTATGAACCCGGGACACTGGTAACAGGTAAAATGGTATCGGCCCTGTGTTTGCTGGGTTTCGACCGTGTTTTCGATACCAATTTTGCTGCCGATCTGACCATTATGGAAGAGGGTACCGAATTGCTGGTGAGGCTTAAAGAAGCGCTGGTTGATAAAAAACAGGTTGCCTTGCCGCAGTTTACTTCCTGTTCGCCAGGCTGGATAAAATATGCCGAGTATTTTTATCCCGAATACCTTGATAACATTTCAACATGTAAATCGCCCCAGCAAATGTTTGGGGCCGTTGCAAAAACCTATTATGCAAAAAAAGCCGGCGTTGACCCGAAAGACATTGTGGTGGTTTCGGTAATGCCGTGTACGGCGAAAAAATTTGAGGCACAAAGGCCTGAAATGAACGACAGCGGATTCCAGGATGTCGATTACGTGCTCACAACACGCGAGCTTGGAAGGATGATCAAACAATCGGGCATCGATTTTAAAGAATTGAATGACGATGTGATGGATTCGCCCATGGGAAAAAGCTCGGGTGCTGCCGATATCTTTGCCAATACCGGTGGTGTAATGGAAGCCGCGGTGCGAACTGCCTACGAAATTGTTACCGGGAAGGAACTTCCGATGGAAAACCTGCACATTAAGCCGGTAGCTGGTTTGGAGGGCGTGAAAAAAGCTTCGTTGAAAATTGAAGGCTGCAAGCCTGAATGGGGTTTCCTCGAAGGGGTGGAGCTGAAAGTAGGTGTAGCCCACGGATTGGGCAATGCAAAAAAAATCATCGAGGCCATGCGTGCAGGCGAAGAGTTCCATTTTATTGAAATTATGACCTGTCCCGGCGGCTGCATTGGCGGTGGCGGCCAACCACGCTTTACAACCGATGAGGTACGCATGAAGCGTATTGAGGCAATATACAAGGAAGACGAAGGAAAACAGCTGCGAAAATCGCACCAGAATCCTGAAATTGCACAGATTTATGAAGAATTCCTTGAAAAACCCATCAGTCATTTATCGCATAAGTTATTACATACTAATTATATTGAGCGCAATTAGTGTGGACAAAAAGGGGGAGATTTGAGCCGCTATAACACATAGCGGCTTTTATTTTTATGCGAAAAAAATGCATTTATATTATTTCAGGGAATTAAACTTTTCCCATTTTTACAGTCGGAAAAAGTATAGGTTTTTTTAAAAATTGTTTTACTTCGTGTGATTTTGAGAAACAATATAGATAAATGAATTAATCTAATTTAAATTTTTATGGAAACAGGATTTAATTTAGGGGCGATCGATTATTCGATTATGATTGTATACTTTGCTTTTGTGCTGGGCATAGGCTGGGCATTAAAGAAGTACATGAAAAATGCCACCGCTTTTCTCGAGGCCGGACGTTCGTTGCCTGCATGGGTTACGGGGCTGGCTTTTATTTCGGCCAACCTTGGAGCACTCGAAGTTATTGGTATGGCTGCTTCGGGCGCAAAATACGGGATGGCAACCGTACATTTTTACTGGATTGGTGCCATACCAGCCATGATCTTTCTGGCTATTTTTATGATGCCGTTCTATTATGGGTCAAAAGCACGGTCGGTGCCCGAGTACCTCAAACTGCGGTTCGATGAAAAGACACGCGGATTTAACGCCTTCTCGTTTGCCATCATGACCATTTTTGCCTCGGGTATTTCAATGTACGCCCTGGCATTGCTTATGGAGACATTGTTGGGCTGGAATTTTCACATGAGTCTGATTATCTCGGCGCTTATTGTGCTTATTTACACGTATCTTGGAGGATTAAGTTCGGCCATTTACAACGAAGTGCTTCAGTTTTTCCTCATTGTAATTGGCTTTTTGCCACTGGTGGTTATTGCCCTCATAAAAATAGGGGGATGGGAAGGCATGGTTGCCAACCTGCAAAGTAACCCGGCCACAGCCGGATTTCACCATTCGTGGCAGGGCGTTGCCGAGGGTCCCATGGGCGGGGTTATTGGCATTGTAATGGGCCTGGGTTTTGTAATGTCGTTTGGTTATTGGTGTACCAACTTTCTGGTGGTGCAACGAGCCATGGCTGCCGGCTCGATGAGCGCAGCCCGCAAAACACCGTTAATTGGTGCTATACCCAAAATGTTCCTTCCGTTTTTGGTTATTGTGCCCGGCCTTATTGCAATAGCTCTTATCAATTCGGGTGATGCGTTATTTGAGCTGCCCGTAAAAGGAAACGGTTACGATTACGACCTGGTTATTCCCATGATGTTGAAGCGTTTTATGCCAACCGGTGTATTGGGGCTGGGACTAACAGCGCTTATGGCTTCGTTTATGAGCGGCATGGCCGGTAACGTAACGGCTTTTAACACGGTGTTCACCTACGATATATATCAAAGCTACCTGGTAAAAAACAGATCGGACAAACACTACCTTCGGGTTGGCCAGTTAACAACTGTTTTTGGTGTGGGTGTAAGCATACTTACGGCTTATGTAGCAGCCATGTTTAACAACGTGATGGACTTTCTGCAACTGGTGTTTGCCTTTATTAATGCACCGTTGTTCGCGGCTTTCCTTCTGGGGATGTTTACACGCCGCACAACCGGACATGGAGCATTCTGGGGATTAATAGCCGGTACAGGGTCTGCTGCTGTAGTGCACGGCTTAACACAGCCTGTTGGAGCTACTTCGCTCATTAAAGGCGGATGGCTTGGTGCTGTTGTACATCAATTTCCAAGCGAAATGGCACAAAACTTCTGGGTGGCTATTTTCGCGTTCTCGATAGCTTTGGTTGTAACCATTGTTGTATCATTTGCAACAAAACGAAACAAAACCGATGCCGAACTAAAAGGATTGGTTTACTCGCTTACGCCTAAGGTTGTTGATGACAGCAAACACTGGTATCAAACGTCAACCTTTTTGGCGATTATTGTTGGCATAATTGCCATCGTTTTATCCATAATTTTCTGGTAACAATATAAAATTTACGATATGGGTTTAGATATTAAAATTCCGATAGGTGCCATGTTCGCATTGTTAGGTATAATACTCACAGTGTTTGGCATTTTTACAAATGGAAATGAAATGTACGGTATATCGCTCGACATAAACATTAATTTGTGGTCGGGCCTGTTTATGCTGGTTTTCGGGGGTATCATGCTTGCCCTATCCAATTTGTTTAAAAAGAAGAAGAATAAACTTACGCTTTAATAAATGTGAAAGCCACCCGGGAAACGGGTGGCTTTTGCTTTTGGTATATTTGTTGTTTGCTTCATCAAATATTGAAACGGTAACCACAAAAATTATTCATGAAAGTTAACCTGAACTATTCATAAATTATAAAAATATGAATAAAGTTCATTCGCCAGCTGGCGAACCGACTTAGATAGCTTGTCCCGAACTTGATTCGGGAAAGTTTAACTTTTTTAAAAAAGTTTTACTGAATCTTAGTCGTCCCGATATCCATCGGGAGAGATAGGGATTATTCGTGAATAATCCGGGTTAAGTGCCTCTTTAATCAACCGGGGTTGAACCCGTTTGTAGGTGAGGTGCTCCGGTATGTTTTTCGTTAGTTTAATTTCAGCAATTTCTGAATTGGGCAGGGGGCCAATTTTTAAAATGGTGGCTTGATAAAATCTTCCGTATCCGGTTTCTCCCTCAATTGTAACCGAGTAGTCGAAAAGATATTGCAGATGGTATTTCACTGCCCCGGTTTCTTCGTATAGTTCCCTGCAAGCCGCTTCGTAAGGCGTTTCTCCTTTTTCGATGCGCCCGGCAGGAAGTTCCCAGGTTTCACGAAGTTTGTGCCTGACAAAAACATATTTCTCTTCATGGCGCGACAACATAAGCACGTAAGTTAGTTCACGGTTATTTCTTTTGTTCCTGTAAATTCGTATTTCCATGCAAAATTGGTTTTAATGAAATCAGTTAAAAAGCCCGTTGGGTTTATTTTTACGGTGCACCAGGCCGTTAAACTTTGCAATACCCGCCCCGTGTTTCAACTATTCAGACACCTGCAAGGGCTGCAAAGCGGTCATTCCGGAAGAATGCTTTTTTCATTATCCATTTTATTGCGATTTTTGTAAACGGTAAAATATTATTATAAAGATGTAAATTTTTGAGTAATTTGAACAAAGGAATTCAATCTTCAATAAACCATTTTTATTAAAAGATTATTTTTCAGGCGAATAAGGTTAAAAATACTTAATCGGTGTTAAAGTGTTAAACATTCTTTACTTTATTTCGTTTCTTTGCCAAACGAGTTTTATTAAAAGGGGGTTTAAATGAATACATTGGGGGAGTTATTTAATCAATCAGTTCAAAAAAATGGGGACTGTGCGGCTTTGGGTTTTGTTAATGAAAAACCGTATTCGTATAACGATGTTTCTTTAAAAGTAAATCAGGTTATAAACCTGCTTGATTTATTGGGTGTTGAGCGGGGAGATAAAGTAGCCATTTTGAGCAGTAACCAGCCAAACTGGGGTGTTGCTTATTTTGCCATTACAAAAATGGACGCTGTTGCTGTTCCAATCCTGCCCGATTTTCACGAAGAAGAAGTTGAAAACGTATTAAGCCATTCGGGCGCTAAAGCGTTGTTTATTTCGGAAAGCCTTTTCAGGAAAGTTGAGAATATTTCAGTACCTGAATTGCAACACCGTATTATTATTGAACAATTTGCACTGGTTCCCGAAGGTGTTCCAGCCGATGAATTGCCGAAATTGAAAACATCGCTGAATGAAAATGTTCAGGTTGAAAAAGATTTCAAAGTAGAAAAAGACGATCTGGCATCAATCATTTATACATCGGGTACAACCGGGAAATCGAAAGGGGTAATGCTTACCCACAACAACCTGGTTTTCACGGCTAAAATGGCGGCGAAAATTCATCATATGGATTCAAGCGACCGCTTGTTGTCGGTGTTGCCGCTGTCGCATACGTACGAAAATACAATCGCTTTTATTTTACCTTTTATGCTGGGGGCTTCCATATATTACATGAAGAAGCCGCCTACACCATCGGTTTTGTTGCCGGCATTGAAAAAAATCAAGCCTACCGTTATGCTTACGGTGCCCTTAATTATCGAGAAAGTGTACAAAGGGAGCGTGTTGCCAACCATTAACGCGAAAAGTATAACCCGCAGCCTTTATAAATTCTCACCCACCCGCAAGTTGTTGAACCGTGTTGCCGGTAAGAAGCTGTACAAAACATTTGGCGGCGAACTGAAGTTTTTCGGCATAGGCGGCGCAAAACTCGATCCCACGGTGGAACAATTTTTAATCGAGGGAAAATTCCCTTACGCCGTTGGTTACGGGCTAACCGAGACTGCACCTTTGCTTGCCGGTTTCGACTCGTTTAAAGGAAAACACCAGTCGACCGGCCCGGCCATGGAAGGCGTTACCCTCAAAATTAACAATCCTGACCCGGTAACCGGCGAAGGCGAAATTTGGGCCAAAGGCGAAAACGTGATGAAAGGATATTACAAGGAACCCGAATTAACAAAAGAAGTACTGACCGAAGATGGCTGGTTCAAAACCGGCGACCTGGGTGCTTTTGATGCCGATGGGTACCTTTTCATCAGGGGACGGTTGAAAAACATGATTGTTGGCGCCAGCGGCGAAAACATTTATCCCGAAGAGATTGAGGCCATTATAAACCGTTTCCAATATGTGCTCGAATCGGTTGTGGTGCAGCAAAAGGGCAAACTGGTAGCCATGGTACATTTTAACATGGAAGAACTTCAAAAACGGTTTGAAGACCTGAAAGAACAAGCCAATCAGTTAATTGACAACCATGTTGAAGAACTGAAAAAAGAACTTCAGTATTACGTAAATTCAAGGGTTAATAAATTTTCAAAATTACAGACGGTTATTTTCCATGCCGAACCTTTCGAAAAAACGGCCACGAAGAAAATTAAGCGATTTTTATATTATTAGATATTGAAGATTTTTTTAGTAGAGGTTGTCTTTTTTTTGACAGCCTTTTTTGTTTTTGTGCTCCAGATTTTAAATTCTTTCATAACCTTTTTAGGCCAATAGCCATACCAGTTGTACCCAATGCGCCGGTGTCATTAAATCATCGTTTTGATCGTTTAGCAGGTTGTTCGCAATGCCAATTAGATCGGTTGCTGTGAACGGATTCTGCTGGAACTTCAATTTTTAGATTGAATGGTTGGATTTAGAAAATCCGATTCCAGTTTCAGCGAAGATATTACACTGGAGCCCCGCGTCTAAATATTCTGTTATCAGGAAATCACATAAAGAATACTTCTGGCTTTTCCCTCGATGTTTCATTGGTATAGCCCACTTTCGGATAACCAATTGTAAGTGCCGCGTGCACTGTATGGTTTTCGGGAAGATTGAACTCCTGTCTCAATTTTTTATTTTGCTCAAAGGCTTTTACTATAAAACCAATAAAGCAGGTTCCCAATCCCATGGTTTTGGCATATAACGAAGTGTATGTTGCCCAAATATTAGCATCGGCCTCTTCCATGCTGTATTTTGAAACCGGCCCGTGAAAAAGCAAAACAGCAGGCGCATTGTGGCATATAAATGAGCGGTTGGTTTTTTCATTTTTCAAAAGCCTTTTTTTGTATTGTTTAAGTTCGCTGATATTAATCGATGGTACAAAGGCCCTGATGAATGGTGAAAGGAGTGGGGAAATTGCAAGGTTTAAGGTTTTTGTTAAAAGTTTGTACGTATAATCATTTAATTTCTGAATATTCCCGGGTGTATTTACAATGGTGATTCCCAAGGGGCGTTTGTTGCTTGCCGACGGGTAGTGTTTACTATTTTCAACCAAAGCCATAAGCACATCAACAGGAACTTCTTTTTTCTGATAGTTTCGGCAACTTCGTAACCCGGCAGAAAGGTTTTTAAAATCATCGGGTGAAATGGTAACGGATTTTAGCTGATGAATGCTGCCTGTGTCGGGGAATATGGTTGACTCGGGACAAATGGCTACACAGTGCCCGCAATGAATGCAGGTTGATGCTATGTTGCCTGTTTTAATGTCGATTGAATCCGAAGGGCAGTCGATGACACATTTCATGCAACGTGTACAATTTTCAAGTTTAATTTTTGGCATAATAATTCTTTACAAAAATAAAATAACAAATAATAATAATCCACTTAATTCATATAAAAAGGGGTTTTCGTTTTTGGGATACATTTTCCGGTGAAAAATTGCGATGCATAATTTTCATTTTCTTTGCATGCGCTGTGGGGCTTTGGGACGTTTGAAACGGGTTTTCAGAAAAAGAAAAATCCAACCCCCTTAAATGCAAGAGTTGGATTATGTTTTGGGTGACAGATGGGATTTGAACCCACGACCTCTGGAACCACAATCCAGCGCTCTAACCTACTGAGCTACAATCACCATTTTGCAACTTTTTCAATTGCGGTGCAAATATAATATTTTATTTTGTTACCGGCGAATCATTTTATTTTTTTGAAATATTTTTATCATTAGTGTCCGGTAAAAAATTTTAAAACCGGGCAGCACATTTTATAGTACCACCCGGAATGGCTACTTTTGAGTTACTACACAAAAAAGTTTGCCATGGGTAAAAGTACAAATTTTAGCGGACAGCCGATATTTAA
>JAIOZY010000100.1 GCA_021740385.1 Prolixibacteraceae bacterium
CGGTGGATCGAAATGACACAAGCGTGATTACGCTTGAATTGCTCCCGGAATACCGGGATAAACTGTCAGCTTGAATTGCCGTCAGCTTTAGCTGACGGATAAGAAAGCAGACAAAACAACACCGGCCACGGTAGCCCCAAAATAAATGAGATATTGCTGCATGGCCGGAATGGAAATACCAACAAAAGATTGAATAACCAATATCCAATATCGAGTATCCAATATCGAATAAAGTATAATCAACAATCCAAAATATGAACCCTTAAACCCAAAGCCTATGAAAGTACCCTGAGCCGCCGTCCATCCGTGCATGAATTTTGCCTTTTTCAAATACCATGTGGCAACAAAAAGGATGGAGGTTTTTGATTTTTTACTGAATCTTTAAAGAAACGATCCAGTATCGAGTATCAAGAATCCAGCATCCAGAAAAAGCCCCGACTTTCACCGGGACTAACATTACCATCACAATTGAGTTCACTAAGTTCCTCAATTGTTTGTTTTGTAAAGAAAGGCAACACGGACGGTCACCCATACACATGTTGCCTTAAATCATTAAAATTATTAATGAATAGAGAGGTTGCATCTCTCTGTTCGCAAATCTAAGAAAAATGAGAAATAAATTGCTTGCAATATTAATTGGAATTATTGTGACTTTTTGTAGCTGCAATGATGATATTATAGAAAATAGTTTTGAGGATCCTGCTTTTATCGACAGGAATAAGCAATGCGTTATTGATTCAAGCCTTGGTTTTACAGTAAAAATCCAGGATAGTATAATGTATTTTCCTGAAGCCGGTGATTTGTTAAAAGCATTGAATGTTTTACATGATATGACTTCTGAAGCCAGGCGGAACTGGGAGGAATCAATTGGTTTTGTGTCGGCAAAAACACTGACAGAAAATTTAATTGCTGAAATAAAAACTTTGGATAATGAAGATGAGTATCATGAATTATTAAAGTCTAATAAAGATCTTGTTATTGAATCTCCTGATGATCTTTATGGATTTAAAACCAGAATTTATGGTTTTTACCCGTATATCACGAACCGAAAAGGCTTTTTTGTTTCAGAGTCGTATTGGGGAAGGGTGTATAACGGGAAGCTTTATAGTTGCTTGTTTGGCGATTATGAAGGATATGAAAAGATGGCTAGTTTATCAAACGATACTGATTTATCGGATAGTAATGTACAAATGCTTCAATTGGATTATAATGCAAATAATAATTTGAAGTCGTACAATGAAGAATTGCAAAAATCATCTACAAAAATTACTTTGCGGATGAACAATTATGCTGTAAATGATCCAACTAAAAGATCGACTTTCATCATGGAAATTGTAAATAGTTATGCCCAGGAGTCTATTTCAGATATTGTTACAATTGTTGAACATTATTATAACGTATATTATGACGGCGATTGTTGTGACCCCTCAGCATCATATTATTACTACTGTGCAGGCTTGGGTGGGTGGCAGTATTTTGAACGAGATGGTAATGGATGGAGGATTCGGGTACCTTATTCAGGGTACTTTGATACCCATAATTTTTATAACAATCCTGTTCCTGATTGGGACGATGATGTTTATACCCAAATTACGTATCCTATATACTGGTATAATTATCGGGGAAAGGCTGAATTGTATTGTTCGATGGATGCTGAGTATAGGACATTATGGTGGTGGGATCCTTACGAAGGGACTGTAATTTATTATGATGATGTTTTTGCAGAATTTCAGGTTGGGACTGATGTGTATTATCGTTCAACAGCACGCCCGGAAGATGTTTTGGAGGATGGCGTTAATAATAACCATATTGAGGACGATCATTGGGATTCAAATATAAAAATATGCGAATATGATTTAGCTGCATACAGAGTTACCCCTCCGGTGGTTTTTAAAGGCTGTGTCAGTGGGACGCTTTATTCGCGTTTTAGTCCGGTATATTATTATAACTTTAGCTATAATTATTAACTCAAACAAGGCTTTAACCTCCTCGCGAAGATGTGGTTAAAGCCTTATTAAAAAAGTATTTATGAAACGAGCCATCCCGATGTACATCGGGACAAACAAGGACGATTAAATTTATGGCGAGTTCCATGAGATGCCCAAAACTTTAAATTTAATCGAATGAAAAAATATTTATTTATCCTGACATTCCTTCTTAGCTTCTCAGTCTATTCACAACCCCGGGTAGGCTTTCAGCTTGGCGCAACCGTTTTTAACGATCTCGACGAGGTGATGTATATTAACAAAACCCTGAGTTTTGGCGGGGAGCTGGGGATTAACGCCACGTTCCCGCTTTTGAAGAATAAACTGGCTATTGAAACAGCTTTTTTGTTTTATAATGATTTATATATGTTGCGAGGACCTCATGTTATGATATCTGTTGATGATGGATATTCCGGGGGTACTTATGTTTATAAAAACATAAGTACCAATGGTTTCAGCCTGCCGGTTAACCTGCTTTGGAACAAGGGGGTGGTCAGGCCTTTTATTGGGGCCACAAATCAATTAAGTATTTCACCCAATGAAAATGAAATTGAGCCCCTTGGTGATATTTCTAAGGGGAATATGGGCGATCCCGATTATATCCATGCTTACGGAAATGATACAATTGAAATGGCTGCCTTTACCTGGTATATAAATGCGGGCGTTAACATTGTGCTTTCGCCAAGGGCAACCATAAAGCTACAATATGCCCTGGGAATGAACGATTTTGTTACGCATAAAATAACCCCGAAAATTGTTAACGATGTGAATTATGGCACAACCGTCAATACTACCCGTATAAACAAATACAAGGTAGCATTCATTTATTATCCCGATTGGGGAAGAAAGCGGCAAAAAACGCCTAAGGCAACCCGTGAAAAGGACAAACGACCGTTGGGTGAGAAACTGAAAGAATTCTATCAATGAGGTATATCCTGTATATCTTAGTTTTATTTGCGGCACAGGCTTATGGCCAAACCGTGAAAGTTTCAGGAGCCGTTAAATCCCTGGAAGGTGATGTAATACCTTACGCACATATTATCGATTCAATAAACAATAAAGCAGTTTATGCAGATAATACCGGAAATTTTTCGATGGTTGTTAGGGGAGGTGATTGTTTGTTAAAAGCCAGCCATGTTTCATTCTCAAATAAATATGTAAGCTTCAAGGTACAGCGGGATACATTTATCACAATTACCTTGTCGGAAATAGAAATCCCTGAAGTGCTGGTAAAAGGTACGCCTCTTTCACAACAGGGAATGCTTGGGTTAAACTTTCTCGAAAGCAAGTCTATCCAAAACATTCCTTCTTTTTTTGGCGAACCAGATATCATCAAAACAATGACGGTTTTACCCGGCATTTCCAGCGGGCTCGATTTATATTCAGGTATTTTTGTAAGGGGTGGTAACCGCGACCAGAACCTTTTCCTGGTCGATGGGGCGCGTTATTATTCAACGTCCCATTTTGGAGGTTATTTGTCACTATTTAATCCCGATATAATAAATCATATTGATGTGTATAAAGGCATTGCCCCGGCAAAATTCGGCGATGGTATTTCCTCTGTCGTTGATATCAGGCTGAACGAGGGAAGCAATTCCCCAAAAATGAATATCGATATTGGCACGATGCGTTCAGGCATTTTGATTGAAACAGGGGGAACTGGAAAAGTAAAGGCGATGTTGGCCGGCCGTTTTTCACATATCGACCTGATTTCGGGAAGCGCTTTTAAGAATTTTGTGAACTTTAACGAACTGGAAGAGGACAAGGAGTTTATTAAAATTAATTTCTGGGATATTGACGGAAAAATTTCTTACAAACCTTCACCGCGTACTTCGGTTTCTTTAAACGGACATTTGGGCAACGACCAATATGTGTCGTATTACCAGGGCGACAGGTATATTGAAAAAATTGAGAGCAATAAGGTAATTGACAGCAACGGGAATTATATCGATAACCATAATGTGACATTGAACATGAAGCACCTTTTTAAGAACGGTGTATCGATAAAAAATACAACTTGGTTTACCTATTACAACTTAGCTCTTAAAAGCAAGGAGGAGTATTACATCGATTCGGTTTACGCGGCTACATTCAACTATGAAAAAAGCACGTACGTGAAAGATTTGAGTAACCGCTTTGAACTTCAGGTAATGCCGGGCGAAAGGAATTTAATCAATACGGGTTTTCAGGTTTCTTTGCTAACGGTAAATCCTTCGGTAATTACTGAATATGATGAGATCAATTTGATTGATTCGACTTTTACCAATGGTGACCAGAATGGGATTGAAGGGGCAATTTTTATTGAAGATGATTTTAAGTTGTTCAATAATTCAAAGTTAAAACTTGGAATTCGGTCATCGGTTTTATACGCAGCCGACTCGGCTTGTTTTAGTTTGGAACCGCGGCTTTCGTTAAGCCACCGATTATCGGGCGATTGGTCGTTAAGATTTGGGTATTCCCGCAATTATCAGCCTTTGCATACCCTGGTTCAAACCTATGGCGCTTATGAGAAGGAGATATGGTTGTTGGCGGACAGCCATTATAAACCGCAGTTGGCTGATCAGGTTTCTGGAGGGATTTTTGGTGCAATACCGGGAACAAGCATCGACTTAAGCCTTGAAATGTACTATAAAGGGATGCAAAACCTTCTATATTTGAACCCAATTGCCTATGATTCGAAAGACATGTTTGATTACATTTATAAGGATGGTGAAGGCAGAAGTGCCGGTGTTGAATTGTTGTTGCAAAAAACAAACGGGAAAATACAATGGTCGGTAGCCTATACTTTATCGTGGTCGCAGCGCAGGTTTGACGAATTGAACAGCGGGGAATGGTTTTATTCCGAATTCGACCGCAGGCACGACCTGAACATCGGGTTGCATTACTTTAGCGGTAAAAAGAATACCTGGAATTTTAACTATGTGTTCCAGTCAGGGAGGCCTTTTACCATGCCCGTGGCACAGGTGAACAAAACTTCATTTTTTACCGGTTTTTATGTGATCGACGGGGTTAACAATGCCCGGATGCCAGCTTATAACCGTTTCGATGTTTCATATAAAAGAAGGGGGAATTTTCTTTGGAAACGAAAATATGAACTGACATTGTCGGTACTAAACCTTTTTGCCAATAAAAATCCGGCAGGTATGTTTGTTAGGGATGATAAGTTGTACATGACCTCGCTTTACGTGGTAATCCCCTCGATAAACTTTAAGGTGTTTTTGTTTGAATAATTAATAACAATCAGTCTGTTAAATATGAAAAAATCCATAATTATATTATTCTTTTTCAGTTTCTTATTGTTTCCATCGTGTGAAATGATCGTTACAGAAGTAGAAGGGGAAGACTGCTACCAGGGGGATCAATTGGCAATTATTGGTTATTTGTCAAACTACGGGGCGGTTGTTAGTGTACAAAAAACAACATCGCCAATAGGAGATAATGCGAACGCTGCATTTTTAAACGATGCAAAGGTGGAACTGTTAATATCGCCGGAGGATACGGTTGTTTCAAAGCTTGAAAAGATAAACGATCACATTTTCGTAACGCCAGAATGGTTTATACCTGATTGTAAAAATGAATACTTCATAAAAGTTTCGGCATCAGGTTTGGAAACGGTTACTTCTTTTTCCCAAAAACCTTTTATCTCATCAACGATTGATGTTGTTAGAATGGAAATTAATGAAAAGAACTATCACGTTGATGATTACACTGTTTACACCCTTTTTGGCCGTCCTCGGTCATTTTGGTTGACCTATTACATGGAGAATTCAGACCGGGAAATTAAAAATAACCGTTCAAATTTACTGTTCCGATACAAAGGCGGGCTATATGAATATACCGACCGTGTTTTTCAGCCGTATACCATGCCGCACTTTTATATGGATTTAGGCGTTGGGACTGGTCATTTTCTTGAAATCCCTAAAGTTGTTAGCGGCAGTTCTTATTTTTTAGATCAGATAACTACTTCTGAGACTATCGAATACAATGATTCAACCTGGCAGGTAATCGACAGGGTCGATAGTGTTTTAGTACAGTCAATTGTATACTCTTCGGATTTTATTAATTTCTTTGAGAAAATGAACGAATACCTTGAAAACCGCACCGATCCATTCTCGATAATGGCTGATAAGCTTCCCAGTAATATGTCAAATAATATTGGGTATTTTGGCGGTATGTTTATTTCTGAAAGGGAAATTGCTCTGCCTCCAAATAAAAATGCTACAATCAATTATGAATATTAGTTTTTCTTTTTTGCCTGTATTCTTTATGTTTGAATTTTCGGTAGCAGCCGGGGCATCGTTGGCCTATATTTCCTTTACATATTTTACCAATACCCAAATGGGATATTACATTGATTTTTGGGAAAATGAAGGCGATTTTTATATGGTTTCACCTTATTATACCCGCATAA
>JAIOZY010000101.1 GCA_021740385.1 Prolixibacteraceae bacterium
AGGCAGGGATGTAAAATTGAATTGGAGCGTAGCGGAAATCGACGTAGTTTTTCAACAAGGAAAAACGTAGTCAAATAAGAAACAACCGTGTTCGTAACGCTCACTTTCCGGTTAGTTTTTGTGGTTTCCTTCCTTCGCAAAGCTACGGCAGGCAGGGATGTAAAATTGAATTGGAGCACGTTCTAAACCTTTCAGCGTCTGCAAGACCTGAAAGAGTTTTTAACTTTTATTATCCGCCTGTTTCGCTTTTTCCTTCAGTTTTTCAGCCCGTAACCGGATATTCTCACGGTATTGTTCAGGGATACCCGCATTTTTTACAGCCTTATTCAAATACATGATGGCCCGGTTGTAATCTCCCCTTTTTTCATAAATGCCGGCAATAAACAGGTAACTGTCAACATATCCGGGGTGGCTTTCAATTGCTTTTTGGGCAGTTTGTATCGCCAAATCATCCTTTCCGGCCAGCGACTGATAGTAGGCTAACGTGTAAGTGTAGCGGGGTTCAGTGGGATTGGTTCGGGCGGCAAGGGCGCTGTATTTTATGGCTTCATCAAGGCTGTTCCGCGAGGAAATTACGGCCAGGTTATACGCGGCTGCCGACATGGTTGAGTCACTTTCAAGGGCATTTTCAAGGTGTTTTTTTGCTTCGTTGAATCGCTGAAATTGCCCAAGTAATAAACCATAATTAAAATTTGCTGCCGCGTTGCCGGGGTCTTTTTTCAATGCCTTCAAAAGTTCCTGTTCAGCCATGTCGGTGTTACCCAACATGCTGTAAGCCATGCTGGCATTTACCATGGGCGATACCACTTCGCTTTCCAGTTCGGCAGCTTTATGGAAATGTTCGATGGCTTTATTAAACATGCCCCGTCCGTAGAAAAAATTGGCGAGGTTGTAATGTGCCGACCAATTGTCGGGGCGGGTCAGGAGGTATTTTTCATATTCAGCATAATTGTGTTCAACAATCTGCCACGCTTCCCGACTAAACATACCGGGAGAGAAGTGGCTCAACGCTATCGATGAACTGATACGTACCACGCGCATGGAATCGGTTGCAGCAGAAAGCAGGGCTTTTTTAGCCTCTTCATCGATAAAAAACTGAAGGGCTTCTGCTGCCGATGCTCTGATCAGGGGCGATTCGTCTTCTAATGCCTCGAGAAACGTTCTTTTACATTCCGGTCTGTTGGCGTTCATCAAAAGCCGGATCATCGAATTCCGGAAAATCACATTTACATCGGGGTTGTTAGCCATGAGAAGCATTTCATCCAGGTTGTCAAAATTATTGTTGCGTGCCTGGTATATTAACCGGGCAAGCTGCATTTTTGGTTCCTGGTAATTACCGTGCCATTTTTTCACATGACTGTTTGCCCACTGAGCCGATTCATTGTTGTGGCAAAGGTTGCAGGCATTGGGCGAGTAAAATTCGATGGTTGCCTGCGGGGTTGGGGCTTGCATCGAATGGTCGCTGCGGGTCATGCGGGCAAATTCGGTTTCGGGCATGTGGCACGATGTACACCTTACACCGTCTTCGGTTTTGTGCCTCGAGTGTTTTGTGAAGTTGTTAACCTTTTCCCGATGGCATTTTACACAGGCATCGTTTTCGCGGCCTTTGAAGCGGTAGCGGCCACTGGAAGTATGACAGGACACACAATGCAAATCGCTGTTTTCAACACAGGGGCTTTGCATCCAGGTGGTGTAGGTGTAATTTTCTCCAAGGTCGCGCCCGTCGGGGTAAAAGTCGGGATCTTCGAGGGTAATCAGGTTAAAGTGCTGGAAAAACGGTTCACCCGGCGGGTACGATTGGGTTAAGGGGATCATTTTGGCGTGGCAAACTGCACACGATGAATTGTGTTGCTTTTTGGTAAATGCCGACGTGACAACAATTTTCAGGTCTTCAGGTACTTCACCTCTTTTTTCAGCTTCGCGGCAAACTTTTACGTGTTCTCTGCTGGGGCCATGACAGGTTTCACAGTTTATTCCCGGTTCTTTCCAGGTGGTGTGGTACGTGTTCGATTCCGGATCGTAGTTTTTGTTTAACTGGCTTACATGGCAGCTGTGGCAGGTGGTGTTAAATGTGTATAGCGGGTGGGTCCATTCAATTTCTTCATCGGGCATGTTGTCGATAAAATGCCTTACCGCGCTTTGTGGGTTGCTGTACCATTCTTTGCGGTTCAGATCGTAGGCCAGGGGCAGGGTTTGCAGGCGGCCTCCTTCGAAAGGCGTAAGAAAATAGTAGATATTCCGGCCACCAAGCGCCCATACTGCCGGGTAAGTTTTAATATTCTTTTCATCTGGCGTGGCACGTTCTTCCATGTAAAAATTGCTGTCCCTTACGATTGGAGTAAACCAGGAATTACCGGTTTGTAAAGCTACACTGTCAATAATCAGTTCTCCTGATTTTACAACGTCCGAAGCTGATTGCATGGCTTTGCCGTGGTGCGATGGTGACCACAATTCATAAAATCGCTCGTGGCAATCTTTGCAACTTCCCGAGCCGGCATAACCGTTTTCTGTTCGGTCATGTCCTTTCTTATCAGTTAAATGGGGCTTGAAAATTGTAATGAATAAAGCAATTACTGCGATTCCCAAACCAATATATGCCCCGCGAACGATTTTTTTTTGCATGCCTGTACCGATGATTTACGTGTATAAAAGTAAAAAGAAAGGTACATGAAGCCTTAAAAAAACAGGTATTATTTCAGGTATAAATTACTGTCGCCGTAACTTAAAAAACGATAGTCGTTATCGAGGGCATGCTGGTAAATATCTTTCCAGGCGTTGCCGGTGTATGCCGAAATAAGCAGAAGAAGTGTGCTTTTCGGCTGGTGAAAGTTGGTCAACATCCCGTTAATGATCCGGAATTCGTAACCCGGCACAATAATGATTTGGGTTGACGTTTCGAGGTTTTCAATTTCGTTACGGTTCATGTAGCCGGCCAATGCCTGTAAGGCTTCTTTTGCTGTTGCAGTAGTTCTCATCGCATAGGCTTCCCATTGTGAAAGAGCCAGTTTTTCGGGGGGAATATCGGGTTGCCCAATTATTTTTTGTCCTATCCAGAAAAGGCTTTCGAGGGTGCGTACAGAGGTTGTACCCACGGCAATAACCGGCCCCTTATGGTCGATCATTTTTTGAACAAATCCGGCCGGGATGGAAACGTGCTCGGTGTGCATCTCGTGTCCTTCAATGCTCGACGATTGCACCGGTTTAAATGTCCCGGCTCCTACATGCAGGGTTAGCTCGGCAACAGAAATTCCTTTTTGTTTTATCGATTCGAAAACGCTGTTGGTAAAGTGCAACCCGGCTGTTGGCGCTGCCACCGATCCTTTAATTTTCGAGTAAACCGTTTGGTACCGTTCAAGATCAATTTCTTCCGATTCGCGGTGGAGATAGGGTGGTATGGGTATTTTGCCTGCGGTTTCAAGAACCTGTGCAAAAGTTACTCCGGGGTGATCCCAGTTAAAACGGATTGTCCGGCTTTTTTCGCTTTCACCCATGTTTTGAGCCGTAAGTATGCCCGTTTTCCCGTCGATTGTAAGCGGCATACTCAACTTTCCACTTTTCCATTTTTTCAGGTTTCCAACCACGCATTTCCACTCGCACGAAGCGGTTTGCTGAAAGTTCTGAATGTAATCGGCCGGTGAGTGTGGGTCGAGTACAAAAACTTCGATGGTTGCTCCGGTGGGCTTTCTGAAAAGGAGCCTTGCACGGATCACTTTCGTATTATTAAAAACTAATAAGCTGTTAACTGGCAAGTGATTGGCCAGGTTAGCAAAGGTGTCATCTGTAATTGTTGCATTTTTCCACACCAGCAGCTTCGATTTGTCGCGGTTGGCAAGCGGGTATTTCGCAATGCGTTCGTTGGTAAGCCCGTAACTGAGCTCCTCAACCGAAATGTTTGCTATGAAAGCGGGTAATTTCATTAACGGGTGCAAAAGTAATGTTAATATTTCTACTTTTGCAGAAAAATATAAACGATATGATAAACATTGGTGACCGGGTCAAATTTTTGAATGATGTAGGGGGTGGTGTGGTTACCGCTTTTCAGAGCAAAACCATTGCTGTGGTTGAAAACGACGATGGTTTTGAAATACCGGTAATGATTAAGGAACTGGTGAAAGATGCACGGGGGCAGGATTATGAAAATGTGCGAAATAACAAACCGTTGGAAAGTAACAATAAACAGCCCGAACCCGAACCCGAACCCGAACACGTGGCCCAATTAATTGAGGGAAACGACAAACCACGTTTTTTCATGGCTTTTTACCCTGCCGATCAGCACAATCCCGTTGGCGGCGAAATTGAAGTATATTTGATTAACGACAGTAATTTCACACTTTTGTACCATTATTCCCATTTCGATGGAAAAACGTATAAAACAATCGACCAGGGAGAGCTGGAACCGAACACGAAAAATTACATTGAGGGTCTTTCCCAAACCGATTTATCGGATTTGCCTGTTTTTTGTGTGCGGATAATCCCTTTTTTAAAAGAGGCAAAAGCGCTTATGCCTCCTGTTGTAAAAGATGTTCAGATAAACGGGGTGAAATTCTACAAAGAAAAAAGCTTCAAACCCAACGAATTTTTCGAAGGGAATGCCATGGTGTTCGACCTTGTAAACCCACCCGATAAAACAGCGGTTGATAATCAGACTGACACCGACTTTAAAAAATTATTGGAACAAAAAGATGCAAAAAACCGTCCAAGGATAAAGAAAGTTGAAAAGCAAAAACCGGATGAACTGGTTGAGGTTGACCTGCATATTCATGAACTAATTGATAACTGGAACGGGCTTTCGAATCATGAGATACTTGAGCTTCAAATGGAACGCTTTCATTCGGAAATGAAGGTTGCCATTGATAACCGGGCAAAACGTATCGTGTTTATCCATGGTGTTGGTAATGGTTCGCTGAAACAGGAAATCCATAAAAAACTTAAATCGACCTATGCCCGTTTTTACTTTCAGGATGCATCGTTTCAGGAATATGGTTACGGTGCCACCATGGTGATTCTTCGGAGAAAATAGTTAATTTTGCAGCGAAGCAGGCTGTTCTATCGTTTTTGTCCGCCTTCGCCAAGGCATCGGCGGATGAAAAAGGAAAGTCCGGGCAATGCAGGGCACTCTGCTCCCGAAAGGGGAGATGTCCGTGAGGGCATGTGGGCGGAGAAGAAAATAACAGCTCGTTGTGTTTAGGCAAGGTTCGCCTTCGCCAATTCCGATGTACATCGGGACGGCGAGCAAAGGTGAGAAGGTGGGCCCTCCTGTGTGAGGGATAAAGCTCGCTACGGCGGGTAAAAGCAAGAGCCCACCAGTTTCGGTGGCGACACCGGAAGCTGTCCGCGCCAGAGGTTGCAAAACCAAATATATCCTGAAAGCTGCGGCACACGGCTGCCCGCCGTGTATTTCCAACGGGTTTGGAATGTTCAGGAGGGGTAGGTTGCTCAGATAAATGATAGAAATCCGCTTTTGTGCCGAAGTATCGGGACGAAGGAGGAAACAGAACCCGGCTTACAGGCCTGCTTTTTTTAACTTTACTGTTTGCAGATATGAAAAGAAGGTATATATTTGCAACGCCTTAAAAAACGAGGGTGTTCTATAACATATTTTGAATTTTGGTGCGGTAGTTCAGTTTGGTTAGAATGCCGGCCTGTCACGCCGGAGGTCGCGGGTTCAAGTCCCGTCCGCACCGCCAGAATTCACTTCGTTTTTTATCGCATTGGTGCGGTAGTTCAGTTTGGTTAGAATGCCGGCCTGTCACGCCGGAGGTCGCGGGTTCAAGTCCCGTCCGCACCGCAAAATAACAGGGGTTTCACATGCAAGTGGAACCCCTGTTTTTTTATTGCACCTGGCCGGTAAGTCGGATCAGTTCATAATAGGGGTGGATAAATGATTTTCTTTTTTTACTCCTAACACATATCGGGAATAAACGCAAAAGATATTGATATCTAATTGCCACGAATTCACGAATATTAATGAATCAAATAAAAAAGTTGGGGGAATTAAAATAAATTGATATGATTAGATTTTTAACAATCAGAAGTGAGTGAATACCCGAAGGGTTAAACAACAATAGCCGTCCCGAAAAAAAGCGGGACGGGAACAATGTGAAATAGCTGACAAATGAACCCTGAACAGGGTTCAACTATTTAAACATATTTAAATCAAATACCGTTCATCAAATTCAATTCCATGTTCGTTTAAGAGTTCTATAAATTCCTCTCGAAATGATTGAACCCCTAATCGGGGTTCTTTTTGGGTATTCAATTCCATCGTCCACCGGGTTAGCACCCGGGGCTATTGTTGTTTAATTCCTTCGGAATAATTTTCCCTATACATTTTAAATTGATCCCTGAAATTTG
>JAIOZY010000113.1 GCA_021740385.1 Prolixibacteraceae bacterium
AATACAGGGGTTCAACCCCAATCCCAAAACCACACTTTCTCAATTCAATCCCTATAATAACATTCTGCTGCCGGAGGTAACGTTCAACACAGTTCATAATCAAACTGCGTTCCTGGTTTAATTATGATCTAAATGTTGTAGCCAGTTATTATTTCAAATATTCCATTCTTGGTTTTGTCATCTGAAAACTCAGTTTCAATCTTACATCAATTTTTTCTCCGAACGATAATCAATTATATATCAATTGTATTTCAGCTAATTCAAAAGCTCCCAGATTTTATCTTACCATAATTCTGGAAAATTGATTTCGGCTCATTTTTATATGGGAATTCGAAAATATTTTAAAATTATCAGGCTTACTTATTGATTTTAAATGGTTTTATCGAACTTGTGAACTCTATGTATTGAGGAACGGTTTGATATTTATTAAGCACCCCTATTGCCGTGCCTCCTACCCCGGTAGTTTGGTAGTCGAAATTGAATGTTACACCATCCGACTTCATCAATTGATAATTGTATTTTGCCTTTGACAAATTTTCGGTGCTGTAATTATAGCAATTGAAATTGAATGGTTCAGCTGCCGAAAACTCAATTCCGATTCCTTCAGCATTTGTCAGTTGCACACAGCGGTTGTCGGTGCGTAAACCACAATCCTGAGGAATCAAATAAGGTTCAAACATTTCATCAACTGTCGACTGATAAAGCCCAATACGGTAGCCGGTTTTGCGGTCGGGGTAATTCTCCTGCGGCCCACGTCCAAACCATTCTACATTTTGCATTTGCTCATCGAAAACCCATTTTGTTCCGATGCGTGGCAACGACATGGGCATATTTCCTTTCGGATTAATCGTGTGCTGTAAACTAATTTCACCTGCGGGCGAAATCGTATAAATCATCTCGTTTTCGAAGCCTTCCCTGCGTGAATTTCCAAAAAGAGCAGTTTCAAGAATACTGACAATTACATTTTCATCCCTATTTTCAACCCGAAATGATTCAAGTTTAGACTTCATATTATCCAGACCGATGGCGTACCATGCATTGGCAACCATCCTTCCGTAGCCCTCGGTTCTGGGAGATATACTAACTGCAGGATAGGTCCAGTCGTCCAGTTCGTTCGCCACCGGGGCACGCCAAACATTGAGTTGCGCTCCCTGTTTCAGCAATTCTGTACCCATGTATTTCATGGAGTACAATTGTCCATCGGCTTTATTAAAGGTATAATCGAAATTTACTCCGGACACAATCAACTGTTGCTCATTTTCTGTCACTTTTAAAGGATTGGTCTGCTGATGTACCAATTTTTTATCGGCTGGAACAATCCATGGCAATTCCAATTGATCCCAACACAGTTCAAAACCCTTCGGCGCCCATTGTGTAGCTTTTTTCGAATGAAAACTAACTGTTGCCAAATAGCTTGCACCGGCTTTTAGCTGAGGCTTTTGAATAGGAAGAACGTAGATTTTTTTTGCTTCCGGTTCCACATCCACCTCCAATTTTCCTGAAGCTATTGATATTCCGTTTTCCTCCAGATTCCAACGTGCTTCAAAGGCATTCGTATTGGTAAAAAAGTTTCGGTTCTGCACTTCAATTTCCATTTCTTCGGCATTGCTCCACTTTACAGAAATGGGTTGAGCTGACTTTTTCATTTGCCACATTTCAGGCTGCGCAACCCGATCGGGCCAAATAGATCCATAGTTACGCGCGCCAATTCCATAGCTGAAAAACTCGCCTTCGTTTTGCTCCTGTTCAAAATCGAGCCACAAAGCTGCACGGTTTTTCAAGTCCGGTTTTGCTGCATATAAATCGTTGATTTCAATCGCTTTTGAGAAAATACCCACCTGGTCGATTATGGCATCACACAAATAACGGGACATATGCTGACCATGTGTCTCGGCATTTTTGCCCACATTAAGAGGAAAAGGGAAATTGGTAATGTTCCCGGTGACCGGTTCTTCAGCCACCTTTTTATTGTCGATAAATTGTGTTATCGATTTTCCGTCATAAATACCTGCCACATGATGCCAGTTTTGTGTCCAATCGTCGGGTAATGCACCACTGACAACTGTTTTTTTCGAAGTGTAGATATAGAAATCGAGCGAGTTGTCACCATTTTGCTGCAAACCAAATTGATTGTTTCCTTTGGTGAGCATTGTTCCACCCATTTTCATTAAATCGCGTGGAAAAATCCAAAGCGAAACCGTTAATTCATCACCCGATATTTCAATATTTCTATCCTGATAAACTTCCACCCACTGATCGTGACCATTCAGATCAATACCTTTTCCATCGTGCCCGGCAACCAGTTTGGCGCGTCCCATAATGTGAGTTGCTACACTGTTTGGTGACGAATCTGTTAATTTGCGAACCGGCTCGCGCAAGCCCGGACTCACGAAATCCCAGATTGCTCCACCCATGATGCGTGGATACTCGTAAAATATATCCCAATATTCGTCTAGTCCGCCACCGGCATTTCCGGCCACCGAAAGGTATTCGTCAAGAAACGATGGTCGCGGATCAACACTTTCAGGAACCATTCCCACCCGTGTTTTGAGGTCAAAAGGTGTTGGGTAACGCGGCCCGATAATCTCTTCGCAAGAATGCGAAAAAGCGTTTCCGCCATACATCCAATATCGTGTAGTATCGTATTTCCGTCCTTCATCAATTACGGCACAAATATTTTTCCCTTCGCCACTTTCATTTCCGGCACTCCAAAACAGGATACTGGCATGATTACGATCTTGAAGCACCATTTTCCGAACACGTTCACGATACATGGACTCCCACTCAACATTATTTGACAAATATTCAGTTGCATGAGCTTCAACTCCTGCTTCATCAATAATATATAATCCATATTCGTCGGCCAACTCCAGATACCTTGCAACCGGTGGATAATGTGAAGTTCGCACACAATTAATATTGAATTGTTTCAGAATTTCAAAGTCTTTCCGAATGGTTGCTTCGTCCATGGTGTGCCCCAAATCGGGATGTTGCATGTGCGTGTTAATGGCATTTAGTTTGATGGCTTTTCCGTTCAGATAAAAAACCTGATGGCGGATTTCAGTTTCTTTAAACCCAATGCGACCGGCAATTACCTCTTCGGTTTTTCCTTTGCTGTTGATTAATTCCAACGTTAACTTGTAGATATTGGGCGTTTCGGCCGTCCACTTTTTAGGATTTATTACTTCTGATGAAACAGTAATAATTTGCTTATTATCAGCATTTATTTGAACGGCATCAGAAGTAAATTTCTGAACCAATACATTCTGCGCATTAAACAGCGAAGTGCGAACTTTGTAGTTCTGTTTGTCGGTTTTCGATTGGTTGTTTACCGTAATCTGCAAATATAGTTTTGCGTTCTCATAGTTTTCGTCCAGGTCGGTAGTGGCATACCAGTCGAAGATATGTACATCCGATTTTGTATACAGCCAAACATCATCGAAAATACCAGCCAGGCGCCAATAGTCCTGACTTTCGAGATACACACCATCTGAATATTTAATTACGTTGACGGCAATGGTATTTTTTCCCGGTTTCAGGAAACTGGTAACATCATATTCAGCAGATTCAAATGCACCTTCGTTGTAGCCAACTTCCTGTCCGTTGATCCAGACAAACGATGCCGAAGCGGTTTTCTCCATGCGCAAAAAAATGCGTTTGCTTTTCCAGCTTGCCGGCAAAGTAAACGATTTGCGATACGAGCCAGTCGGGTTGTATTCGCGAGGAACATTAGGCGGATTGGAGCGAAACGGTTGTGCAACATTTCGGAACAAAGGATCGCCAAAACCCTGCATTTCCCAGTTGGACGGAACTGTAATTTCAGACCATTTCTTATCATTAAAATCTGATGTAAAAAAGTCGTTGGGGGTACCTTCCGGCGTATTGGCAAAATGGAATTTCCACTTTCCATTCAACGAAAGCACATTATCTGACTTCGATTTCTGAAGATTTAATGCTTCATCAACCGATTTAAAAGGAATACAAACCGTGTGACCTTCAGTCTGGTTGATTTCAAATACCGCTGTATTTTCGATGAAAGAATAAACGTTCGCAAATTTCGAATGCTGTGCTGAGGCTGTAAAACTTGCCAGAATGATAAATAAACCAACTATTTTTTTCATGCTCGATTATGTTATTATTGTTTTATTAATACAAATTTAATAATAATGCACACGTGTGCGAACAATGTTTGAAAAATATTAAAGTGTTGAAATAGTTCTTTGTCAGGAACTAAATCGGCGTTTCCCGCTTTGCAACCCAGCGTACAGCCGATATTCATAGAATTTGCTTTCCCGACCGCTGGTGCGGGACAGGCTGCTTTTCCTCGAAGAAAGATAGTGAAACGATTAAACGGCAAATACCAAACTTTAACAAACTATAAAAGAGCTATATAATGCTTAACTATATGACATTGCCCTAAAGCCAATTTCACCCAAAAGTCCGCCCTTTAGCATTTTCTTAAATTTCAATTTTGAGTTGGAGGACACAAAACTGCTGTTGGCATACCACTGAAACCCTAGTGGAATATGCAAAATGTTATGCGGTCGTGTTTTGAATTTTTTGAATGTCTTGCCGGTTGTTGAATAAATAAACTAAGTTTATTGTCGAACCTGAAATTTCGTAAAATATAGTATTCTGTTTGCTTAATACAGCTTTTCTTAGTCTTGGGTTATAATCAGATTTTGCAAATAATCTAATATTGACTCAAGGTTATTGATAGCTTCATCTGACCAAAAAAGTTTATAATCATAAGCCATATTTATTCGCAATTTCTGAATGTGGTGTTACTTTTCCTAAACTAATATCTCTCAGACCCCTTTCAATACCCTTTTTTTGTTCATTTGTTAAATCAAACCACCAATCTTGATTATCTTTCCGTGATTCTTTAACAATTTTCAGAAAATCGAGGGTATCATCATCATTGAGCTTTGTTAGCCACTCTATCAGTTCAAGTTTTATTGCATCGTGTCCCATATCATTTTGTTTTTCCCAAAATTACAAAAAAAACAAATAGTACTGAGGTTTTTTTTTCATGCCGCTTAACGTTATTCAGCTGTTCTTTTTGTCCAGTTAATCATTATTGTCCAGTTCTGCTTTTTCTAATTCCTCATGAGTCAGACCATACGGAAAACCTCCTGAGGTGTATCCAACTATAAAAGCGAAATTGTCGTCCGAGTCATAATCTGCGATGTCGAGAGCCTCGGATTTTTCTTTTGCTAATTTTCTTTGTTCTATTCTCCTTTTAAGCGACTTAATGATTTGATTCTCTAAATTCTCCGGGATAATTACTCCGAGAGTTTTCAACTCATTAATTGCACAAATTTTGTCCACACCAAACCATTTCGCATATCCTGAGATTAAATTTTGTCCGTCATACTTTGTAACCCATTCTTTTGCAGAGGCTAAGCGTCCTTTTTTAGTCAAGGTCTTTCGTCTTGGTGTCTGTTTTTTACTCACGATATGAAATTTACTGTCCTATCTTGCTGTGTCCCTCAACATGCCGCATAACGTTCTGCAAATATGATTAGTTGCGGAATGCGTAGTGGTTTCCTGTCGAAACGCACCGAGGTTGAAGCGGCGCAGTTGGTTGCATAATCCGAACGAAAAACTGCTTTATACGTTGCTGTTCCGCTGTGCATGGGAGACCATCGATGGGTTTGCCAATATGCAAATAAAGTTGAAAGACCTTGACGTATGGATACGCTGCCGTTTACGGGATTGTATCTGGAAACACTGGAAAAAGCCCAACAAGCGTATGCGAAGCTTTATCCGTATGGGTATCCCGAAAGGTCAGGCTTATGCATGGAGCCGCTCATCCCGATAATTATCGGGAGGTGGTTGGGCGCAGGCTTGCAGCCCCATCATGAAACGAGCACGGTAGTATGTTGATTTTGATTTTTAAATTTGTATGCGAGTTCAATCGAATGCAAAAATAGTTTACAATATTAATGAGATTAAAACCACAGTCACCATTGCACGGTTAAAACGTAGGGGATATATCGAATTTTGCGATTATTTCCAGCGCTTTAACCACAAGGGTAACTACAAGCTTGATTGTGAATTCTTTTACTAATTTTTTTGTACTACTTATGTTTGTTGAACCGCCCAGTACGGCCTGTTCCGTTTTCGGAAAGACCCGTACGCTGGGTGGTGTGAAAGGTGCACTGGCGGGGCTACAATCCCGTCAGCCACCTATTTGATTGTGCACTGGCATTGCTATATTTTAACAAATTCTCTAAAATTATTTCTATCAATTACATGTCCCTCAGCTTTATAAGTATCCATGAAATTCTGTGGAAATTTCGTTTTTTTATTGTTCCATTTGAACTCAAAACTTGT
>JAIOZY010000053.1 GCA_021740385.1 Prolixibacteraceae bacterium
CTAACTGGGCATCAAATGCCGAATCTTGTTTTTTTTCATATCTTTAATTTTTATAAATGATAGGCTAAAGGTAAAACAGTTACGTTGTATAAAGCAACAGCGTTAAAAACCCACCTCCAGAGGAGGTTTAGTTCAACACATGGCATAGTGCATGCGGGTTTCAGAGGTTTTCGGGCGTTTGTGGCTCGTAAAAAAGTCGGTGTAAACTGATAGTAAATCGCCTCGTAATCCCGCACGACATCATACCATAAAACGTTGCACTAATAATGACAGACGACACAACCTACATTAAATGAACGATAAAATATAAAAAAGACAGGATTATTACAAAGTTTAAATTTACTCCTTTAAGCGAACAGGCAACATTTTATTTTAAAAGATTAAAGTAAAATCAATTTAATGTGTGTAGGATAAGAAACGAATAAAGATGAAACGAACATGAATTTTAACATTTTAAAATACACACACGAAAATGATTAAAATTCATCGGGAGTTCCTGAATGTGAAGAAATTTTTAGTTTCCTCATTTTCAGAAAACTAAAAATTTCAAACAGATGAAAAAAACATTTAATTTTTTATTGTTAATAATAATAAGTGTGATTCTTCCTGCGCAAACCAACTTTACAAAATATAATAGTACCGGAGGACCGGTTTTGTATAAAGGTGCAGATACAACTTTTACCGATAGCCCAAGGTGGGATTTTCTCCTGGCGTCTGATGCCAATGTGGTTTTTTACCAGGATACATTCAGGCTTTGGTATACCAGTTCGTCAAATCCGGAAGGGAGCCAACCCTATCCGGGTATTGGATATGCCTGGTCGGTTGATGGCATTAATTGGACTAAATTTCAAGAAAACACCCCAGTGTTTAAAGTAAAACCGGGAGCATGGGATTCTCTATCTGTTGAAACAGTCTCCGTCCTTATTGATAGCGCGGCAGATGCATCTGAGCGATATAAAATGTGGTATCTGGGTGAGGATGATGTCACATCGGTAGACGACAACAAATATTTTAGTATCGGTTATGCCTGGTCGGCTGATGGAATAAGCTGGACCAGGTACCCTAATCCTGTATTAGAAGCAGATACTTCGGACTGGAGTATAGACTATGGAAGTATTGAAGGGCCTTCTGTAATAAAAGACGGGGATACACTGAGAATGTATTATGCCGGATTTTCGGCCATGTTCAATTCCAAACCCTGGGATATGCATTTTAATATACTATATGCCTGGTCCATAGATGGCATTAACTGGCATAAAAAAACAGATGAACCTGTGTTGGCCGTGAATTCAGATAATGTCTGGGAAGATGTTTTTGTCCAGGACCCTAAGGTGCTCAAAATTGGTGAAACCTACCACATGTGGTATGGTGCACTTGGGAGCGTTCAGCCCGGACAGCAAATTGGGTATGCGGTTTCAACAAATGGTATCCATTGGGTACGAAACTTATCACAACCCATTCTGCCAACGGGAAAAGGTAATGCATGGGATAATTATTTATGCTCTTTTCCGGCGGTTGTTTATAAAAATGATGTTTTTCATTTATGGTATACCGGTGCCGATGAACGGTTTTTTGAACCAACTTTTCCTTATTCTTATGATATTGGTTATGCGTATGATTCTTCAGTGGTTACAAGCACTTCTGATAAAAAAAGAATTGAAATTGAAAATGTAAATGTTTATCCTAATCCGGTATGTGAAACATTATTCATTAAATTCGACCCATTATATTACAATAAAAAAACAAGAGTGGTTATCAGAAATGCAGTCGGACAGCTGGTTTATGATTTTTGTATTTCACCTTCCTGTAATTCTTTGCAAATTAGCACACAAAGCTGGCAAAAAGGCATGTATATTATAACATGGATGAATCATAATCAGGTAGCATCTAAAATTATTGTGAAATTATAAATTCGGCAGGGCATGAAGAAAAAATCTTTACCGATCCACTTTTTACTTTGCTGCAAGATGTAAATTGCAACCATGATATTGAACCCAATTAAATTGTATGAAAACGGTAAACCCTGTTCCAGCAAATTAAATAATGATGTTACACCGATGTTTTCATTAGGTATTGGTGGTGGGGCCGGTATTCATTACAGGTTTAAAAACAACTCAGTATTGTCGCTCCGTTTAGGATTAATAACCGGGCCGTCAATCGAAAAAGGGGATTTTTCAATGCTGACCCTGCCTAATTTTGGTGTCGAATATGCGTTCCCTTTAAAAAGAAAAAATAGTGGTAAAGAAATTTCCTTTTTTAATAGGACTTGTTGTAATTAGTTCTCAACTATATGCACAGTCTGATAATTTTAATAGTGCAGGAGGCTTGCAATCAGAGATTATGTTGCACCCGGCCGATGCATCTACCGGGTATGTATTAAAAAAGGGGGAGTTTTCATATAACCAGGCATTGACCCCATATCCAGGTTGGGCCTGGTGGGGAATCACAGACCGTATAACAGCAGAACTTGATTTTGAATGTTGGCTGGGTGGTGTGCCAAGCTTTAACTTTCGGTTTGGCCTTTTAAAACAAAAAGCGATTAGGCCATCCGTTTCTTATGAGACGATGTTTCAATATTTAAAAGATGAAAGGGATCAGTTTGAGTATCTTGATTATTTAAGCGTGATCAGGCAAGGCAAAAGTTGGTATAATCGTATTAACTTAAGCTGGCAGATACATGATGTTTGGCACATACATCTTTCTGGCGGAGCTACATATCATGATAATATCACAATTACAAATCGCGATAGATTGAAGCTGACAGGTAAATCTTTTACAAACTATCTGAGTCCCGATTTTTCGTTAAGCATTGACTTCAGGTTTAAACAATGGATTTCATTTCATTCCACAGCATCTTATGGTTCCACATTTCTTTATGCGGATAATATTATTAGAAAAAAACAATTTTGTTTTGCCACTCGGATTGCCCCGTTTATCAAAAGTAATAAGGGATTCTTTAATTCTTTCAGGATAGAGTTGGCTTTTCTCCATGCTAATTTACCTGATGCAAAAGAAGGCTTTACTGGCCCTATTGGTTTTATATATTGGCAATGGACTATGAGTAAAACCGATCCTACCAGTAAAAACATGAGCGAATAGGGCAACATGGTTGCGATAATGGTCCTATGCCGGCTTTGGGTTCGTATTTTTGCATGAACGCTACAATGAGTGCGAAATACGACATCATGGGCGAGATGATATTGGTTACAGTGATTTTTGCCAACGACAGAATCAGCCAGTTCCACAATTAAAGAAACCGCTGTTTGAAATCCGGCCCCGATATTAGCGTGTAATTTGGAATTTGGAATTTGTAATTTACGTATTTATACCTATCCCTTTTACGCATTTCATCGGTTTTATTGGTTTGTTGCAGCAGGTAGTTTTGCATTGTATAAATCAAAAACCGTTCGTTATGCAAAAAGTATCAATTGTTGCCGTTTTTATATTGTTACTGTTTTCGCAATGTTCAACATCATCGAAAAAGAACAGCGAAAGCAACGATGGCCAGCTCGAAGGATACATCAGTCTTTCCGGGGCTTTTGCCCTTTACCCGATCACTGTTTTGTGGGCCGATGAGTTCAGGAAAGAATACCCCGGTGTAAAAATCGACATTTCGGCCGGAGGTGCCGGAAAAGGTATGGCCGATGCCCTTTCACAAATGGTCGATCTCGGCATGTTCTCCCGTGAAGTATCTCCCGAAGAAATTGCGAAGGGCGCCTGGTTTATCGCGCTTACAAAAGACGCTGTTGTGCCCTCAATTAACGCGAACAATCCTTTCATGAAAGATTTGCAGCAAAATGGTGTCGGCATGGAAAAGCTTGAAAAGGTTTTTGTTACAGGCGAAATCACCACATGGGAAGCACTCACGGGCAAACAAGGCAATACGCCCATTCACGTTTATACCCGGTCCGATGCCTGTGGTGCGGCAGCCATGTGGGGCCTTTTCCTTGGTACAACACAGGAGGAGTTGCAGGGAACCGGTGTTTTTGGCGATCCCGGTGTGGCCGATGCTGTTAAAAGCGATAAGCTCGGTCTTGGTTACAACAACGTAAATTACGTGTACGACATTACGACACGTAAAAAGTTTGCAAACCTTGAAGTATTACCCATCGACTTTAACATCGACGGAAAAACCGACAGCACAGAACTCTTTTACGAAACACTTGACGATATTAACGATGCCATTATTGCAGGATTATACCCATCGCCCCCTGCCCGTGACTTGTATTTTGTATCGCTGGGGAAACCAGAAAAACCCGAGGTTATTGCCTTTATTGAGTGGATACTGACCAAAGGGCAGCAGTATGTTGTACAGGCTGGTTATGTGAAGCTTAACGAAGATAAAATTACCAAACAGTTAGATAAACTTGCTTCGAATTGATTTCGTTGTTTTCCATACAAAGAATGATTCCCGGCAGGGTTAAGGCCGACCGTTTTAACCGCACGTGGATGTTTGCCTGGTTGTTGGTCATAGTTGTATTGCCCCTGGCCATCGCTTTTGGTTTGATTTGGAAATCATCGTTGCTTTTCGAAGATCATTCTTTAATTGAAATGATCGTATCGTCCGAATGGAAGACCCTTTCGGGTAAGTTCGGTTTTTTGCCTTTCATTATAAGCTCCCTTTGGGTTACTTTTCTGGCTTTGATTTTTGCCGGGCCTGTGTGTCTTTTTTCGGCCATTTATTTAACATTTTATGCAAAAGCAATTGTATTAAAAATGATGCAGCCCGTAATTGATATTTTGGCCGGAATCCCTTCAGTAATTTATGGTGTGTGGGGTGTTGTAGCCATTGTACCCATTGTTTCAAAATACGTGGCGCCGGTGTTCGGTGTGCAAACATCGGGCTACACCATTTTAACCGGGGCCGTGGTGCTTGCTGTAATGATTATCCCGTTTATACTGAATATCATTATTGAAATACTTAACACAATCCCCAAAGAACTGAGCGAAGCTTCCCTTTCGTTAGGGGCTGGCAAATGGTACACGGTAAAACAGGTGGTTTTGCGCAAAGCTTTTCCGGGAGTTGTATCGGCTATGGGGCTTGGATTGTCGAGGGCTTTTGGCGAAACCATTGCAGTACTTATGGTTGTGGGAAATGTTGTTCATATACCAAAAGGCATTTTTCAGCCCGGGTACCCGCTGCCTGCGCTTATTGCCAACAACTACGGCGAAATGATGTCGATTCCGCAATACGATTCGGCACTAATGTTTTCGGCTTTATTGCTGTTAACCATTGTGTTGGTTTTTAATCTTGTTTCTCGCTTTATGATTATCAGGTATGAAGAAAAATTCAGGTAAATCGTTTAAAAAAACAAGACTGAAATACGAGGAGTATTTTTTCAGGTGGGTAATGTTTCTTTCAAACTACATTATTGCCCTGATTCTCGGATTTATCATTTATACCATACTGAAAACAGGTATTCCGGCACTATCGTTGGAGATGATTACCGAGACCCCGAAAGGCGGTTTTTATTTTGGCAAAGAAGGCGGCGTGTTAAATGCCATTATCGGGTCGTTGTACCTTGGGCTTGGATCAACTTTTCTGGCATTTGTTGTCGGGCTGCCTGTTGCACTGTTTATGAATACCTGGCTTATGAATAAAAAGCGCACGGTAAACCTGGTACGCTTTATACTGGACCTTTTATGGGGGGTGCCGTCAATTGTATACGGTGCATTTGGTTTTACCCTGATGGTATTGCTCGGGTTAAAAGCTTCGCTGCTGGCTGGTATAATTGTAATTGCCCTGTTAATATTGCCCATCATGATACGGGGTATCGACGAAGGCCTGAAAAACATACCCAAGGGCTTATACGAAGCTTCCTATTCACTGGGGTCAACAAAATCGGAGACAGCCTTTAAAGTAATGATGAAACAGACAATGCCCTGCATCATTACTGCCGTATTACTTTCGTTTGGGCGGGCAATTGGCGACACAGCGGCCGTTTTGTTTACAACCGGTTTTACCGACAATATCCCAACATCGCTCTCGCAACCAACCGCTACTTTGCCGTTGGCCATCTTTTTCCAGCTATCATCGCCCATCCCCGAGGTTAAACAACGGGCTTACGCGGCAGCGGTTATATTAACAGCTATAATCCTTGTAATCAGTATTCTGTCAAGGGTGTTCACTTACCGTTATAAAAAACACAGCATCAAATTTTAAACAAATGGAAACAACTCATTTTTCATCAAGCCTGCTTGAAGATAAAAACGAAGCGGATGCTTCAATTCAAAACAAAGAGACAACGTATTTCTACCGCAAAAAAGTGGATGGTGCGAATCAAGAAACAGAAAGAAATAAAGGTGAAGCGAGCAAAATTGAAGTACGTGGATTAAACCTGAAAATTAAAAACAAGGTGATCCTTAATGATATAAACGTGAAAATCCCCAGAAACAAAATTACCATTATTCTTGGTCCATCGGGGTGCGGAAAAACCACCCTGATGAAGAGCATGAACCGCCTTACCGAACTTTATCCCGAAATGAATGTAAAAGGTGAAATTTTCATTGATGGCGAAGAGATACTTAATTCCCGCAGGGATGTGACCGAAATAAGGAAGCAGATGGGATTGTTATCGCAGCGGCCATACCCGTTGCCTATGAGTATTTACAAAAATGTAGCATACGGACTAAAAATTAGTGGCAGGTTAAAAAAGCGGTTTCTCGACAAACGGGTGGAGCATTACCTGCGGCAGGCCAGTTTATGGAATGAAGTAAAAGACCGGCTCAGAGATCCAGCTTCGGGGCTTTCAATCGGGCAACAGCAGCGGCTTTGCCTTGCCCGCGGACTGGCTGTCGACCCCGACATTATACTGGCCGATGAACCAACTTCGGCACTCGACCCCATTTCGAGCCAGGAGATTGAAAAGAAATTTGTGGAGTTGAAAAACAATTATACCATTGTTATGGTAACGCACATTTTGCGCCAGGCAGCCCGCATTGCCGACTATGTTGTTTTCATGTACCTCGGCGAAGTGATTGAACAGGGGCCGGCCAACGAATTTTTCAACAATCCGAAAACCGAAATCACAAAGGCTTACTTAAAAGGGAGCATTAACTAAATGCGCATGCTTTAAAAAACATGCTGTATTCTGGTACAGACGAACGCCAAAAATTTCTTAACTTACTGATTAAAATATTTTTATATGAAACGGATTATTTTTTTGACTTTTCTGATGGTATCTGCTTATCATGTTGTGTTTTCACAATTTTCAATCAGCGGTGAATACCGGCCACGTTTGATTGTCGATAACGGGTATAAAGGACTGAAAACAAAAAGCGATCCAACCATTGTATCAATCTCGCAACGTACCCGCATCAATTTTGGTTATGGCAGTGAAAAACTGGAAACCTACCTTTCGTTGCAGGATGTGCGGTTTTGGGGCGACGACGACCGTTATTCTTCATCGGGTTTACTGGGGAATACCGCTTCATTGTCGGTACACCAGGCCTGGTTTGCACTAAAGCCTACACCTGAAATTACCATCAAAACAGGTCGGCAGCAATTTTCGTACGACGACCAACGGCTGCTTTCACGAAGGGGCTGGAACGATTACCAGGTAACCTACGATGCCGTTTTGTTTAAGTACGATAACGGGAAAAGCCGCCTCGATGTGGCCGGTAGCTGGAATACAAACGGTTCGAAAAACACCTTGTATACAGCAGGAAAAATGAAAACCATCGATTTTATCCGGTACGAATACAATATGGATAACCTGAAATTGTCGGCCATTGCCATCATGTCGGGTGTAACCAGGGCTGATACCATTAGCGATCTTTTGCTGACCGGGACTTCAGGAATTGGTGCAGTGTACAAAAAAAATGGTTTCGATGCCCGTTTATACGGCTATTACCAAACACGGCTCAATAAGCTGAATACACCAACTGATGCCTGGTGCCTGTCGTTGTTTGTAAAACAAAACCTGATGGGGGGAAAGGCTTCTCTGGGTGCCGGTTTCGACCTGTTGTCGGGGAATGACGAAACCAATACCGATGCTTCTTATCAAAAAACCAATCACTTGTTTAATCTGTTGTACGGAGTACGGCACGGGGCGTATGGTTACATGGATTATTATTCATCGACACCCGATCAGGGCTTGCAGGATTTTATGGTAAAAGCCGATTACAGTGTTGCAAAAAATGCAAATTTGCAGCTTGCCTATCACCATTTCAGGTTATCGGCCAGTAAACTTGCAGCCAACGGAACAGATGTTTTGGACAAATCATTAGGTTCGGAGGTTGATTTAACCCTGAAATGGAAACTATACGATTTTGTTTCGTTACAGGCCGGGTACTCGTTTTACCTCACAACACCTACAACCCTGGAGGTTAAAAATGCATCGGGGAAAACGAACAAATTTCCGCAGTTTGGCTATTTGCTGGTTTCGGTAACACCGGGGTTCTGACCGTTTTTCCATTATTAAACGTTACATTTTTAATTTGAGTTATTTACGTTTAAAATTATAATTTTTTTACCATTAAGATAGAACTTATATTTATTTTTTCGGCCTGTATAATTCTTTATGCGTTTCCCGTATTAATTGTTTTACAGGAACATTTGACGGGCATTTTGAAAGGTCAATTTTCTGAATGTTTTCTTCAGTTGCAAAATAACCCGGGAACCAATGCCCTTTTTCCTCGAACATGTTGTAGCGGTAAACGCCAAAATCTTTCATATCGAAACATTTCCATAGCATTCGGAAACGAAGAATTTCAGGGATGTTTAATCCCGAAGGATCGTTCTGCATGCAGTAGCCTTCAAAACCGGCCCAGGGATCGAGTAAACGTTGCCGGTCAAGCTCGTGTTTTATTTTAGCATCGGATGGTGAAAGCGGGCTTGAAGCCGGAAAAATCCCGTCGATAACATCGAATGAAGCGGTATTTGGCAAACCGAAAGATAAGGTATGTATGGCTGGGGTGCTTAAACAAAACCGGGCATTCCACTCTATGGGGTGCAGCGGGCTTGTTAACTTACGAAGCTTTTCCGGCGGATTAAACAGTTGTCCGCCCTTATCATTGGGTGAAATAATAAATACGCCCATATCGTATGCCTGGGCCAGGTCAATTGCCGCTTTATTTCGTTGGAAGAAGTAATAATAATGCAGGTTTACAAATTCGAACAAACCGGTTTCAATGGCTTTGATGATTACTTCGAGCGATGCATGTGTGCTGAATCCCACATGACCGATGATACCTTCATTTTTCATTTTAAGCAACTCGTCAACCGGGCCGTCTTTTGCACAGGCCATTTCAAAGATTTCAAGATTATTCATGCCATGCCAGGCATAGAAATCGAAATAATTGGTTTTCAAATCACGAAGTTGTTCCATTACAAGTTCCCTCGTTTCTTTGGCAGTTTTGGGGCTTCCCTTTGTCATCAGGAAATAACTGTTGCGATCAATCTTCAGAACATCGTTGAGTACTTTTCCGTAAAGTGTTTCGCTTTTCTTGTACCCGTATGCTGTTTCAATAAGGTTTATCCCGTGTTCGAATGCTTGAACAACAGTGTTCTTGCATTCTTCAAGCGTGTCGGCAGGAATTTCATAACGGGGGTCGTCCCAGCCATGCTTGTATCGCATTCCGCCAAGGGTTATTACACTTACTTTCTTTTCCGTTTTGCCAAAACGGCGGTATTCCATTGGCGGGGTATAAGGTGTTATATTGTTAAAATCCATAGTTGCAAAAAAAGTAAATTCTTTGGGATAACAAATAAAAAACTGCCCGGAAATATTACCAGGCAGTTTTAGAACTTCTCAAACAACTGTCATTATGAAAAATAATTCTGTTTTTGGGATTTTTTATTCAAAACCACTCCCTTTAACTTGTCGCATAAAGAGCGGGATGGTTGAGAATATCATACGTTTTTGCGATTCGTGTACCAAATCGGGATTTTGTTTTTCAATTCCCACCATGGTTTGTTTTAGTGCATTTCTAAATTCAAAAACTTCATTACGTTTCATTTTCCTGCTTAACTCCTGAAGTATTTCGTTTTCCAATTCAACTACTTTCGGTATGGCTGCCATGAAGTTTTCCCGGTTTATTTTTTCTTTGTCAAGGCCACTTAATTCTTTAACAAGCATTTCCCCGGTTTTTATATCAAACTTTTCCGACATCATTTTGAACAGGTTGATGAGGTCTTTATTCAATTCGGAAAGAACTTTTATTTCGTTGGCATTTCTTGTTTTGAATATTATGCCGCCCATTTCTTCACCTTTTATCATTTCAGAAACTTTAACTTTAGCAATACCTCCTTTGATAAACGGTCTGTTGGGTAAAGTTACCGTCATCATAGCCATTTTCTTTTCCCGTGGCTTTAGGGGTATGCCTTTAATAATTGCTATTTCATTGGTAATCTGTAATATTTGTCCCTGACGACTTTCTTCTATTTTTGTCCCTTTTGCTGACCTGAAATCGATATTTGCAGGTAATTCAAGCTTGATTTCAGAGGTAAGGGAAAGCTTGTCAAGTTTCTCGATTTGCAAATCAACAACGGCCTCTTTATCTAAACCGTTTTCAATTGCAAAGGGAAAAAGTGCTACCCATCCCCAAACATCGTCAACAACTTCAACATTGATTTGCACTTTGTTGTTGTCCATGTATGATATGCCCGAGGCATTGGCCGGGTCGCCTGCAACATTTAACACAGTATGGAGGCAGTATGTTGCCGGAGCAGGTACGGTACTCCAGGGTACATGTACAACTCGGCTTTCGCCGGGGGTGAATCCGTTTAAGGTTGATGTTCCAATGGCATTCCACGAGGCCATATTGTTCCAGGCACTTTGCAGGCACCAGCTAAAATCAACTGTTACATTGTTTAGTGTAGTACACCCGATGTTATGGATTTTCCCATATACGTAATTGGTTTGTCCGAATTCGGGGTTCTGTGGTGTTTCAATACCATCGGCAGCAAGCCGGTTCCAAAGGTCGGGCCCGTGGTACCATACATGGCTGTTGCTGGGAGTAGTTCCATTGTCATATTCATGGTCGCGGCTGTAAACGCCGGTTTTGATAACTGCTGCAGCAGGCACAGCGTTCTCAGGGATTATCTGGGGGGCAATATTCCTGTAGTCGCCAATTTGTGAAACGCTGGCTACGGTATTTGCATGGGTATAAACATTTGTTTCCTCAATATCTACTACACCATTGCCATCAGTGTCTGATGCTACGGCAGCCCCGGCTGGTGTTTGTTTCCTTAGGGCACATGCCATGTGGTAGCTAAGTTCAGCGTGGGGTACATCGTACATGTCAGATGCTGCATTCGTGCAACATTCGGCTGCTGTATGTATCATGGAGTGTCCTCCTTCAAGGTCATCAATTAATCCTCCGCTACGGCATGTCATTACATATTCGGTTTTTATCATACACGCGGGAAGGCGCCCAAAGTATGTCAAAAATTCGTTGTCGGTAACACTTTCGCCTGTTGTTTCAATTCCTGCTGAATAATCAGCACAGGCACAACCACCTCCATGTCCCATCCACCAGTAAAAAAGGTTGTCGTTATCCTGTAACTGGGGTACGCCCATGGCGGCGTTTCCGTTGGCAAGCCAGTTAAATATACTGTCTACATTATCTGCATTTACAGAAAAATCGGTTATAGGTGCGTCAGCCGGATATACCGTTGTCGAATTGTAGAAGGCGTGGGCACTGTTAAAGTCATTTCCATTGCCATATAAAACAAAAATGTTGTCATGGGTGTATCCAAGGTCGATTAAGGTGCGGTATATGAAGAACATATCGTACCAGTATTCCGAATGGTAAAACTGGTTGTCGTTTACGGTTTGTCCCGTACTTATCAGCAAGGCATATTTATTTTGGGCAATTACCTTTTGCCGGGAGCTTGCTGCCATAATGCAGCAGGTAAGCAATATGGGTATCAGTATTCTTTTCATTTGTTTCATTTTTAAAGTTTTAGAAGAATTGATTTACGGAAGTTTAATTTTATGTATCTGGTTCAGTTGATTATCTGATATCCATAATTCCTTTCCGATGAAAGCAATTCCTGAGGGTTCCTTGCCGGGTGTATTGCTGATAAAGCAGGCTGATTTTCTCATTTTAACAGGATCGCCTGAAATGGACATTTTTTTGATAGTTCCATTGTAAACACCTTTGTTATAGGCTAAAATGTAAAGGTTCCTTTTGTGAACCGCTAGTCCTTTAGGGAAGCAATCGGCAAAAAATTCCATAATGACTTCTCCATCGGTGGAATTCATTTTCAGAATTTTGCTTGACCATCCTGCTTCAAGGGCAATCCAAATAAATTTGCCACTGGCTGCAATGTCCTGAATGTTCGTGTGTTCAACGTCACCGTCGATTGGAACTTCGAAGGACTTGATTATTTCTCCGTTTTTAGTGTCGATCTGAACAACGGTTTTGTTTTCATTGTCGGTTGTCCAAACGGTTTTTCCAATAGCTGTGAGACCAACCGGAGCTTTAATCTTGAGATCGATGCGTTGAGTAATGTTGCCCTGTACAGGGTCCATTTTTTTAATTACCGCTACTTTTGTGTCCAATACTAGCAATTGTCGATCAATCGCAACTAATCCCATCGAAGCAACGTCTTTTAAATCTATGCTTGAAAGCACTTCTGCTTCGGGAATGGTTGCATTAACTTTCTGTTGATTTTTTTTCCCTGTATTACATGACTCGCCCCAAAGAAAGAGGGTACACATAAGGAATAAAATCAACCAATTTGAATGGTTTCTTGAGTTGATGTTCATTTTAATCGTTTTTAGTGTTTGTAATTAATATATAGGGTAAATTGTCCCGTGGGTAATTGTCCTGTATGTTGTGAAATAGCCAAACTGTATTGTTTGTCTTGTTTCCCAGGCGTATTCAGCTTTATATCAAGTTTTCCATAAAGTTTTTTCCCCGATGGTATTTTCAGGTAATCTGATGTTTTGAATTTTTGAGTTTTTCCACTGAAAGAACGAACAGGTATCAGCAGTTTTTCAAGCCTGGAATTAAGCCTCAGGAATTGGGGCAGTAGGTGTCGTTTTATTACGATTTTAACATTGGAATCGCGGGGCAGGTTTTTTGTCTCAAATTCAATGTTTATTTTAGTCCTGTCGTGGCGAAATCCCTGAACGACAAACCGGATGGACTTCCAGCTATCGGGTACAATATCTTCAAATACCACGTTGCGATAAGCGATATTGTTGCTGTTCATGATGAATTTAAGATAGTCGTTGGTTGAATCAATCATGCTTGTATTGGGAAAGGGATCAACTGAGTTGCCACAAACGGCAATCAGGCAAAAATGCCCGGTACTACCCGGGTCTGGTACGTGAGGCCAGATAATCGCATCGCTCACTTTAAATCCGTCAGCCGGTATGTCAATCACATCAATTTGGTCGATAAACTGCCAGAGTGTGGGGGAGCAGGATGTTGTAAGGGGGGCAAAATACAGACGGACTTGCGCGTTGGTTTGAATACCACCATGGTTATGCACACGTATATAAATGTAATTATCATTTCCAATTTCGATATTATCCGATCCGGGATCAATTGCAGGGTCGGCAAAGGCAGTACCGGGATTGGCAACCGGGGTTTTTCGGCAAATAATATCGGGACTCATGCACAATAATCCAGTTGAAGGTTCTTTCCCCTCATCTGATAGATTGTCACGAATCAGTAGGTCGGGGTCGGAGGCACAAAGGCATAGCTCGGTTAATGCAGCCCCAATATCATCCATTACATTTAACATTTCTGATGGGGCAGGTTGGAAGGTTGTTCCAAATTCGATCCCATAAGAGTATAATTTACGGGTTGACGGGTTTGAAAAATGGCGGGAAAAGAAATATGAGGCAGAGCTGCCTGAATCAACGCCAACCTGATGAAACAACTGGCCGGTACTGTACGATTTTCCCCTAACTGCGAAAAGGGCATTATGCATTCGGGTTGCAGTATTCTCAATATGAACACGGTCTTTATCAAATAAAAATTCGCCATAACTATCCGATGAAATGCCTCGTGATGCATTATAGGCGGGGTTCATAAAATTCTTCTCCAATTCACTTGTCTGGTTTTCATCATCCCCCCACATATACATGATCTTTTGCCCGTATGAATGGATATCGACCCCATAAGCAATATTGGGGTAATTGTCTACCAGCCATTTTACATTTTGAGTTTCAGCTTCTGAAAATGCCGAAGAGCCATGGTAGGTTGATGAAGATTCACTATATAGATATGAGAAGGATAGTGATGGATCGAAAAAGTTATTGGCATCCCATAAAAAATCGTAATTCCTGTTAATATCTATTCCTACTGATGAAGCTGTTGGCCTCCGGTTCTTTCGCCAGTCGGTACCTCCCTGGCAATAAACTTTTCCATCGGGATTTACATTTGGAAAAATAAAGATATCGGTGTGTTCCATAATCTTTGTTATTTCCGAAACCGAGTAACTTTTACCCTGAAAAGTGATGCCTGTACCATCGGTGTATGCATTAAGTAATTTTTCGGCAAGCGAGATTAATATATCGGAGCCGCCCCATTCGCGGGCATGGGTACCTCCAAGTAAAAGTAACCCTTTACGGTGAACCGATGTTCCGGCTGCCAGTTTTAGAGCATAGCTGTTCCTTCCTTCGTGCGTAAGATTGGGAAGGATTATTCGCGAACAGATGGAAGCAAAATCAATAGAAAATTGTTCAATTAGCGTATTGATTTCATTAGTGTTGAGGTAGGGAGTAAAAGGCATAAGTATTTAGTTTATGGTTTTTCAAAGCGGTCGTTTACTGAAACATGTTTGCATGACTCTGCAAGCGATTCGTTTAGATTTTCTTTTATTCGAAAAGCATAGGCTGGCTTTAGTTCATTTAAATAGCTCTCCGATAGAATTGCATCAACCTGGATGTTGTTATTGTCGATTTTGCTAAGGCTCGACCTGATAACTTCTATGTTTGGGTTCGATAGGAGTTGATGTAAACTGCCAGTATTTTTTAATAGGAATTGAACGAGATATTTTTCATTTTTCTTCATTTCTAATTCAAGGCTTTAAAATTTGACTTATTCTTTTGACTGTTCGTTGATCAGCATAGTAAAAGCGATTGTACATTTGTTTGGATACATTCAGCTCATGATAAAATGATTTTTCAATTTTTTTCAAGTTAATGATAAATATTTTTGTATGATATAATGACGAATGTGTTGTTCAGCATGTTAATTCATAATATGTAAAATATAAGATGAAAACATGGTGTATATTTATTAAAATATATTATTAAATATGATTGTATTATTTATTTGCACTGACATCGGTTTTCAGATAAAAACCATATTATAATAAATAAATATATACTTAAGTGAGACTTAGAAATGTAATAGGAAATGGGATGCCGAATTTTTTCTTTTCCAATTTTAATATTCAACTTTTTCTTACTTGATAAAGCCTGTTCTTATCCAACCAATACCCCAGCGGGATGTAACCAAGCGGCAAAAAAGTTGTTACTATCGATAATTTTTCGGGCAGGAGCAGCGAGAGCGGGAATGTGCCCATGTAGATGATCAACACCACAAATGCCAAAAATCCACTTATGTTTTTGGCTCTCGATTTGACGAGGAAAATAACGGAGCCGATGGCAAGCAATCCGATATCGGTTACAAAGGCGGCAATGGCCGAATTGTAGAGTCCCAGACCAACTTTGGGCGAATTTTCAAACAACAATGGTATATCTTTTGGAAAATCTTGTCCCATGCCCATGGGGTGTGAAATAAAGTCGAGCACCCAGTGGCTGAAAACAAGCAAGGCAAGTATTAAGCTCATTTTCTGGTTTTTTGAAAAGAGCCAGGCCACACCATAAGTGGCCAGTGTCCACACCACGCCCATGAACAAGCCGTGCGACCAGGGCATTGATGAGGTGCCGTCGGGTTTCACCCATTCAATGCCGGTTATCACGAATATGCCGCATAAAAAATCGATGAGGGATGTTGAAATCAGCAGGGCCGCTGTGGGCGTTTTGGGTTCAATGGGCTTGGCTGCCAGGGCAACACCTATGTGACCGTAAAGCATAATATGTCCTCCTATTTTTGGTTTTTAAAATATGTTTCTACTTAGTGCCTGCAAGAAAACTCCTCTTTTTTCTTGCAAAGACTACTTAGCCCTGCTCATGGTCAGTTTACAGTGATGAATCCCCTTTACCGTTACCAGCGCATCTCCCAGGGCGGTTAATCGTTTAGCAATGCCTTTTACCGCTACAATTTCGAGGCACTTGTTTTTTTCGAGATAAAAACGCTGTGTAGATAAAATTTCTTCGTGGAAACTTTCAAGTACATGATTAATCTGGCTTAATAAATCACGTTTTTCGGGATCGTAAAAAAGGGTTATAGAACCTGCAACCTGGTTGTTGCACTGCCATTTGTGCTCAATAATGTTCCGACTGATCAAATGGCGGATGGCCTGCGATCGGTTCGAAAACCGGTTCTCTTTAACGTATTGATCAAGCGCCTCGAGCAGTTCCTGCTCAATGGAAATTCCAAAACGGGTTACCGACATATTTTTATTTTTATCAACAAATTTACGATTTTGAATAATCATTACCTTACTAAATGAAAAATTCATACAACAGGGGGTTTATCCATTCGGTTGTCATGTTAAGGGATGAAGAATATTTTTATACATTGCAGGCTTCATTTTTGTGTGGTATGAATAAACGGGTAGTTGGAATATTTTTTATGATTGCTTTTTTCGTATTGTTGTATATCAATCCGTTAAACGCACAATTGCATATCAATGAATTCATGGCATCAAACACGGGCATTGTTGTTGATCCCGATTACGATGAAAGTGCCGACTGGCTTGAGCTATACAATAGCGGTGAAAATTCTGTTTCGCTGCTGGGTTATTTCCTGACCGATAATTTTTCCGATTTGTATAAATGGCAAATCACCATGGATATTGAAATAGCACCGGGTGGTTTTCTGATAATCTGGGCCGATGGCATGGATGCCGGTTTGCATACTTCATTCAAAATCTCGGCTTCGGGAGAAGAATTGGCACTGGTTTCCCCTGCGGGTGTTATTGTCGATTCGCTTCGTTTTAACAGCCAGAAGCCCGATGTTTCGATGGGGCGCGAGTACGATGGTGCAACATCGTGGGTTTTTTATACAGAACCAACCCCCGGAACAAGAAACCGGGGCGATTCATTCGACGGCATTGTTAAAAGCAGGCCTTCTTTTTCCCAAACAGGGGGGATTTACCATTCGCCTTTACAGGTTGAGGTAAGTTCAATATACGGGGGAACCGTGCGTTATACCCTCGATGGCTCCGAGCCGGATGAAAGCTCTTCTGTTGCAAATTCACCGCTAACATTAAACCGCACAACCGTGGTACGGGCACGTATTTTCAGGCCCGGTGAAATTCCCGGCCCGGTTGTTACCCATACCTATTTTATCGATCCATCTTACGTGATGGGTACTTTACCCGTTGTTTGCATTTCAACCAATCCCGATAACTTCTGGGATGAAGATGATGGAATATATGTTCAGGATTATAAACCCGATTGGGAAATACCGGTGAATATTGAGCTCTTTGAAAACGATGGGAGCGATCGTGCAGCTTTTAACCTCACAGCCGGGGTAAAGGTTAACGGCCTCTATTCGTGGAAACTGCCCCAGAAAATGTTGGGTGTATATTTCAGGAAAAAATACGGTGCCGGGAAACTTGATTATCCCATTATTTTTGAAAAAGACCGGAAACGTTTCGATTCGTTTGCCTTGCGGGCCTCGGGCAGCGACTGGACTTACACCCTGTTCCGGGACGGCTTGGCACAAAATGCTACGTATGAATATACCGATCTCGATAATTCCGGATTCCGTGCCTGCGTGGTGTATGTAAACGGCGAGTATCTGGGCATTCATAACATCAGGGAAAAAATTGACGAGGATTATGCCGTGCAAAACCACAGTATTGCCGAGGGCAACGTTTACATGGTTGAAAATGAGAATTATGCCGAGTCGGGTGGAGATGAAGCCCTGGAAGAATACGACCGGTTTATCGAACTTGTTGAGCAGGACTTGTCCGTACAGGAAAACTGGGATGCGGTTATTAACGCGATGGATATAGAAAACTTTACCGACCTGATTGTTACAGAAGTATGGGACGGGAACACGTCAATAGACCACAACGTGATGGCCTGGAAACCGAAAAATTCAGGGAAGTGGCGCTGGATACTGATGGACCTCGACCGGGGGTTCTTTAACCCCGATGAACACCTGATTAATTTCTATATCAATCAACGCTCGTGGCCATTCCGGCAACTGATTCAAAATACAGAATACTTGCATTATTTTGGGAAAAAACTGGCCGACCACCTGTTTACTACCTACCATCCCGAACGGGTTAAAGCCCTGATTGATTACCATGCATTACTAATTGATGCAGAAATACCCCGACAGGTAGACCGGTGGGAGGGAACTACGGCTATTGATAATTACGGACGTCCGCTTGAATCGTACGAATACTGGCTCGGTGAAGTTGAGGATTTGCGGGAATACGCCGAAGAACGCCGGGGCTATTTGCTTGAAGACCTGACAGATTATGGTTTCTCAGAAAGTGTACCCATAACCGTAGCATCGTACCCTGAAGGTACCGGCCGTATTACATTTAACGGGCTTGAAATACTTGTTCCGGTTTGTATGGGCGAATACCCCGGGGGAGAGTCAATTAAACTGGTTGCTGAAGCAAAGCCCGGGCACCGTTTTCTTGGTTGGTCGGAGGGGAATGCTGTACCGCTGATTGAACAGGGGGCGGAATGGAAATACAACGACTCGGGAAACGATGAAGGGACTGACTGGAGTGAACCCGCTTACGATGACGGTGACTGGGACAGTGGTTATGCCGAACTGGGGTATGGCGACGGCGACGAAACAACCGTTGTTGATTACGGAGGCGATGCAGACAACAAGCACATTACAACCTATTTTCGAAAAAAAATCACGATTGGCCAGGATTGCTGTGTGCAAAAATTGGCCATGAAACTTAAAAGTGATGATGGTGCCGTTGTTTACATCAACGGAAACGAAGTGCTTCGTTTTAATATGCCCGACGGTGATATCGGTTTTCAAACCCGGGCTTCATCTGCTGTTGGAAACGAGTCGGATTTCAGGGATTTTTATCCCGGTCCGGAATATCTGCTGCCCGGTGAAAACATTATTGCCGTTGAAATTCACCAAACATCACCAACCAGCAGCGATATCAGTTTCGACCTTGAATTGTCGGCAGTTATCACTTCTTTAAAAAACAATTTATTTTCAACTGATAATGAGATTAAACTTGACGTAGATGGAGAAATTTACTTTACGGCTGTTTTTGAATCCGACGGGAGTTGTGTTATCCCTTCCGATATAATTTCAGAAGTTATACTTTCTGACGAATGTTCCCATTATGTGGCTCAGTCCGATGTAACAATATCGGCCTCGGGGAAACTTGTGATTGAAAAGGGTGTTGAAATTTGGATGCCCCCGGGAGCATCAGTCGAAGCTTATGGGCCGGTAATTGCAACTGGTACAGAGGCAGAACCGGTCATTTTCAGGGCAAACCCCGAAACCGGAAACAAGCCCTGGGGAATTATCAATATTGTTAATGCAAGCGATACTTCACGTTTTGAGAATGTAATCATCGAAGATGCTTCGGAAGGTGATCACCCTGTTCGCGAAACAGCAGCTATTTCTGCATTCCATTCGGTTGTTGTGCTCGATAGTGTAACCATTGAAAATGTTTTCGGAAACCCCATTTTAGGGCGTTATTCCGACATTAGCCTGACCAACAGTCGTCTACATTCATCCGTAACAGGAGACCTGATCAATGTAAAGTACGGTAACGGGTACATCAATAATTGCGATTTTTACGGAAACGACAAGCCCGATACCGATGCCATTGATTACGATGATGTTGAAAACGGTGTGATTAAAAATTGCCGTATTCACAATTTTCACGGGCTCAACAGCGATGCCATCGACATTGGCGAACGAGCTCAAAATATTCTGATTGACAGTGTGTTTGTTTACAATATTACCGACAAGGGGGTTTCTGTAGGGCAACAATCGTCGGCCATCATCACCAATTCTGTTTTTACCAATTGTAACCTTGGAGCCGGGTTGAAAGATTCGTGCCGGGTAACCATCGACCATTGCACCTACTATGGAAATAAAATTGCAGTGGCCTGTTACGAAAAAAATCCCGGCGATGCCGGTGGAAATGCTTTGGTAACCAATTCCATTTTATCGAATGCCTACGATTCAACGTTTTTCTGCGATAATAAATCGACCGTTGAAATTCGTTATTCAGCATCGGATAACAACAGGTTGCCCGATGGGGCCAATAATCTGTTTGCCGACCCGGCCTTTTCCAGTCCTGCCCAATATGATTTCAGCCTGCTGGATTACTCGCGCTGTATTGAGGCTGGTACCGACGGCAATATGGGAGCAGTTTTGCCTGTGCCCGATGCCGAACCCATGCCTGTTATTTGTCAAATTGCTTACCTTACGGAAGAAAATGTTGACATGCCCGAGTTTTTTGCCATTCTGAATCCCTCCTCATCGCGGGTTGATTTTGGCGGTTGGAAAATTACGGACGGAGTCACCTTTGAGTTTCCTCCGGGTGCTGCGGCAGGTGCGGGCGAATTGGTTTATGTTACAGGGAATGCATCCCATCCGTTTTGGAATAACCGTGCAAAATACTTGTATGAATGGGTAAGCGGCCGTCTGGCCGACGAAGGGGAAGCTATTTTGCTCGAAACAGCCAGCGGCATTGTGGTTGATGGTTTTGAATACAATAACAAAGCCCCGTGGCCCGAATTTACCGATGCCACGAAAGCGTTATCACTAAATGATGTCAACGTCGACAATCATTTTGGCGAAAACTGGAGTGTTATGCCCATCGAACTGATTGTATCTGTTGAAAGGATGCTTGCTAATGAATCTTCACTCACGCTGTATCCTAATCCGGCAACAGGATGGATAATCATAGATGGGATGGATGAAGACCAAAATTCGGTTGATGTATTCAGCATTCGGGGCGAAAGAATTAAACATTCTTCTGTAAGCGGGAAAACGTGTCGTTTGGATATATCGGAACTTAATCCCGGGCTTTATCTGGTCAGGGCCGGAAACCGGTCGGCCAGACTGATTGTTGAGAAATAAGCATTCTTATTTTAATTTCAGTTGATTAATTGGTTATTTTAGTAGTGAATTTAACTAACTAAATAAAACTGGACAGTAATGCATTTTTTTCAATTTTCTGTAAAAAACTTGTCGAGAACAATAACTCTAATTTGTGCATTATCATTTTTAGCAAGTTGTTCAGACAGATACATTAAAAAAGAACTGGATCTGCTATACAGTGGTGAAGTTTCACCCCGGGGTATTACATTGACATATCCTTACGACAGCACAATTTTTCCTCCTGAAATCCCAGCCCCGCTTTTTATCTGGAATGATACTACAGCCGGTTCTTCAAAATGGAACGTGTTCATTTCTTCAGAAGAAGGAAAAGTGTTGATTTCTTCAACATGTAAAATGAAATCGTGGAGGCCTGAATTTTCCGAATGGGATAAAATTAAAAAATTGAATCGAAACGGAAATTTCACGTTTACAGTTATAGCCAATAAATCAGAAAAAAAATATTTTCCATCTGCAACGATCGATTTTTCAATCTCAAAAGATTCGGTTGGCGCTGATATTTTTTACAGGGCAGTTACTTTGCCTTTTAGTTATGCGGTAAAAAATGTAAATACCATCGAATGGTATATGGGAAATGTATCGGGAAGCAGGCCCCGTAAAATGCTAGATAACATACCTGTTTGTGGCAATTGTCATTCTTTTCCCATTGAGAAGCCTTTACTTTCGATGGATGTTGATTATGGAAATGACAAAGGCTCTTATGTCATTGCTGATATTAATGATACCTGCTTTTTGAAAACTGATGATATTATTACCTGGAGCGATTATAAAAGAGAAGACAACGAACCAACGTTTGGCTTATTATCCCAGATTTCACCCGATGGTAACTTCGTTTTATCAACGATAAAAGATTTGTCGGTTTTTGTTGCTGTTGACGATAACCTTGCCTATTCACAACTGTTTTTCCCTATTAAAGGAATAGTTGGAGTTTACAACAGGAAAGAAAAAGCATTTGATGCTTTGAAAGGCGCTGATGATAAAAAATTTGTCCAGAGTAATCCAGTGTGGTCACCTAACGGGGAAAAAGTTGTGTTTGCTAGAACGGAGGCTTACGTTAATGAAAAGGTCAGGAAAGCCGGCAGAGCCCTGCTTAGCCTTAATGATGTGAAAGAGTTTTCATCGGGGGAGAAGCAGTTTAAGTATGATTTATATTCCATCGATTTTAATGATGGTCAAGGCAGCTTGGCTGCTCCGCTTGAGGGAGCTTCGAATAATGGTAAAAGCAATTATTTCCCGAAATTTTCTCCCGATGGGAAATGGATTGTTTTTTGTCAGGCCGAAAATTTCATGCTTTTGCAACCCGACAGCCGTTTATATATAATTCCTTCGGAGGGGGGGGATCCCCGTCTAATGAGGTGCAATATGGAAGAGATGAATTCGTGGCATTCATGGTCGCCTAACAGCCGGTGGCTTGTATTCTCATCGAAAAACCGGGGGCTTTATACACAGCTGTACCTTACACACATTGATGAAAATGGGATGGATTCACCTCCTGTATTGCTTGAAAATCTGTGTTTTGATAAAAGGGCTGCAAATATACCTGAATTTTATCCCTTTGACAGTGATCATTTCATTAACGTGAAAGATTGTTTCTCTAACACGCCTGATTACTTTTTTAGGACTGCTTCCGAAGCAATTGCCAATAAATATTACAAACGTGCAATTGACAACCTGAATAAAGCACTTGAAACCGACAGTTTGCATTTGGAATCATATTTTAAACGTATACTCTTAAATGCGATACTTCAGCAGTCGAACTCAAAACAAGATTTGGCTGATAAGAAAAAAGCTTTGAAAATTGTGCTCGATTCATTGTCAGAAAATCCCGGTAACAAATATTTTATTTCGACAAAAATTACGTTGCTTTCTAACATGGGGAAATATGAAGAGGCTCTTGAAGAAGCAGAACAGGCAGTAAATGTATTCCCCGAATACTATAAATTTTATAAATTATTGAGTTTGCTGTACCGGAAAAGCAGTAAGTATAAGGAAGCGATAAAATGTTATAGGAAAATGATGGAATTAAATCCGCGTGAAAAAGTTGTTTTGAACAATTTGATTGCTATTGCCTGGATGAATCTCAATCAATATGATAATGCGCTGCAAACTGTAAACCAATTGATAAAAGAATATCCTGACGATTTCGGTTTGTTTTATACCAGGGCGCAAATATTGCTTAAAAAGAAAAATTTCATTTCAGCAAAAAAAGACATTGATTACATTGTTTCAAGCGATTCAAGTAATTATAAATACCAGGAGTTATTAGCACAATATTACCACATTCAGGGCAACAATCGTCTTTATTATTTTCAAAACGCCAAAATATTGAGACTTCTTCGCACAATTTACGATGAGAATAATGAAGATGTTGAAACGCTTTTTGAAATGGCTTCACTTTACATGTCGTTAAACGATATGAAGAATGCAGAGGCAAATTATAACCTGATCTTAAAAAATTTTCCTGGAAATTATTTAGCGCTTAAGCAAAAAGCAAAAATAAAACTTAACATGCAACTTTGGAATGAAGCCATTTCACTTTATGACCGGCTTGAAGAGAATTATTTGCCGGAAGTTGAGTTTTTCAATAATAAAGCAATTGCTTTTATCCAGATTGGAAATTATTTAAAAGCCCTGGAGTATTTCAATAGAACCATTGAGCTTGATCCGGAAAATAAAAATGCCGTTTACAACAGGGACAAATTGAATACAATGCTGGCTAAGTGAAAATAGTTTGAGTAAAATATGGAAACAGGATTATCTGCATAAATTGAAACAACAATTATTTTGTATTGAAAACTTTCCTGTTATTGCTTAATATTGTACCGGTAACTAAATCCATTCTGCTTTGATCTCGAAATATAGCATAGCCGTACTGCCTTTTGTAAATATGAGTTCAGATAAAGAGAACGAATATTTCAGCGATGGCATTACCGAAGAGATCATCAGTGCCCTGTCAAAAATTGATGGGTTGCATGTTACAGCGCGCACTTCGTCGTTTGCGTTTAAAGGCCAGCGCCTTGATGTGCGTGAAATTGGAAGGCTGATTAATGTGGCCATGATTCTTGAGGGAAGTATACGCAAAGCCGGAACCCTGGTACGCATTACGGCGCAGCTTACCGAAACAGACAATGGCTTTCATCTTTGGTCCGATAGCTGGGACAGGGAATTAAAAGATATTTTCATACTACAGGATGAAATTGCCGGGTTGATTGCTACAAAAATCAATTCCAGAATTGACCGGCACCCCGTCACTTCAAACATTGTGCTTGAAGATACCAATGCCCTTGATGCTTATCTCAGGGCCAACTATTTACTTAATACCTGGGATTTTAGCAAAGGAAAAGAAATGCTTGGCTTGTTTCAAAAGGCTGTTGACCTTGACGGGAACCTGATCAAGGCTTATGTTGGAATGAGTTATGCTTACACATGGCTTGGTTCAACGGGGCATGTGCCGCCGGTTGAAGCACAGCAAAAAGTTGAAGAATGCATTCAAAAAGTGCTGGAAATCGATCCGGAATTTCCCGATGTATATACACTGGTTGCTTCAAAATACTTCTGGATGGAATGGAATATTGCCCTGGCCCTCGAGAACATCGACAAAGCATTGGAACGAAAACCGAGTTATCCCGAAGCATTAATGTACAAGGGGCTTTTCCTTTCAGCATCGGGAAGGGTGGAAGAGGGGCTCGACCATTTTTTCCAGGCCGACCGGCTCGATCCGTATGCCAACCAGATCAATTCAGGTATTGGCATGATTTACTCCGATACAAATGAAAACGAGAAGGCTTTGGAGTTCCTCGAAAAGAACATCCGTATTGCCCCGTATTGGGATGCTCAGTATCTTTTTAAAGTTGAGGTGCTGTGTAAACTGAAACGGTTTGACGAGGCATGGAATCAAATTGAAATCCAGGCATTGAAGCCGAATAATCCCTTGTCAATTCCCGACCTGAAAGCATATTATTATGCATCGAAAGGCGAAACCCGTTTGGCACTTGAGCAGGTTGAAAAAATGAAGGAAGAATATGAAAAAAAAGTCAGGCACGGTTCACCAGATTCCACCTTTCTTTCTCAAATATACCTGTTGCTGGGGGAAAACGAAAAGGCCCTCGATTACCTTGAAAAAGGAGTGCAGGAACGGGCATCACCCATCCTGTTTAATAGAATCAATGCATTGTGGGACGGTTTGCGTAACAATCCCCGCTACATAAAGGCTATGGAGAGTGTGAAATATCCCCCAGAAGAAAAGGTGAAAACAATTGCCGGGGTAAAATATGCAAAATCAACGCTTCAGCAAAATGAAGCAGCCCGATATCTAAAGCAGCTTGAACAATTAATGAATACTGCAAAACCGTGGTTGAATCCAACACTCAACCTGGGCGATCTGGCCGAATTGATTGATATTACACCCCACATGCTATCGAGGGTGTTGAATGAATTTGGCCAAACCAATTTTTACGATTACGTGAACGGGTACCGCTTAAACTACTTCAAGCAAATTTGCCATAAGCCGGCATATAAAAGATTCACCATACTTTCGATGGCTTACGAATGCGGTTTCAACTCAAAAACTACTTTTAACTCGTTTTTCAAGAAAACGATGGGACTAACTCCAAATGAGTATTACCGACAGGGGTAGGTCACGTGAGTTCCGTTAGGAACGGCTGAATTTTGTAACGCCGGGTTTCAACCCGGTGATGTGAACAGGCAAGAAAGAAAAGAAGTTCCGTAGGAACGAACCATAAAAATGCCCCAGGCCTACGGCCTTCCCCTGTATATCAGCACACTCGGTAACCGGCATAAATCCCGGCCTTGCAAAATGGTTCAGGCCTAACGGCCCTGGGATTTATTGACCGGCAGAAAAGCCGGTTATACATTTTAATGGTTTGCCAATTTTGGCGAACATTTTTGTAAATTGCACATAATTAGCAGTATAAATTGACGCAGGCTTTTCTTCATGTCCGTTTTAATCCAAACGGTCGCATGTTTCAATTTAACACTGAATCTTTGAGGTGGAATTTTAAATCAAATCAAAATGAAAACCTTAATTGTATACGATTCAGTTTTTGGCAATACTGCCAAAATAGCCATGGCAATCTGCCAGGGGTGTTCCTTCAAAACAGAAGTGACATCTTGTGTGGTAAATGATTATACCCCCTATAAACTTAAAGGCATCGACCTGTTAATTGTGGGTTCGCCCACACGGGGCTTCAGGCCTACGCCTGCCATTGCAGATTTCCTAAAGAATCTTCCCAATTCAGAAATGAAAAATATGGCTGTTGCCGCTTTTGATACACGGCTTTCCCTACAGCACTGTAATTCCGGATTTATAAAGTTTATTGTAAGAAAGGGCGGTTATGCCGCTGATAACATTTCCGGAAAGTTATTGAAAAAAGGTGCTGAAAACATCGCTTCACCCGAGGGCTTCCTTGTAACCGGCGAAGAAGGTCCGTTGCTCGAAAGTGAGATTTACCGGGCACAAAATTGGGCCAATGCAATTTCTGAAAAAGCCGGAGAGCGTTTATCTGAATTTCAAACCTCAAATACTGATCATCATGAAGCAAATTAAAATTTTATTAATCAGCGTTATAGTTACATTCTCAATGTGTAATTATATTTTTGCTCAGGGAGGAGCAACATTTGAAACGGCTGTTGAGGCAACCTTTGACACAAGCAATGTTGCCGATGCGGGTATGTTTATGCAATATTTTTATTTCACACCTGATTTTAATGGTTTTGTCGATATCGGAAACTGTGGTCTAACCGATCTGGTTACCGAAGTAGATGTTTTTGATGAAATGCAGAACAGGGTGATGGGTAACAATTATTTTTGCGATTTTCAAATGCACACCGTAATACCTGTCGATTCTTCTAATCGATACGTGATATGCTGGAACCTTTTTGGTAATCAGGTTGATCAGCACTTTAACTGGTACTTAAATGAATATCAACCGGAACCGGGTGAATTCATTCAAATGGCAATTCCCGTGGAGGTGGGCGATACTATTGAATTGACAAGTGTTAACAATTCAACGGAAACCTGGTATAAACTGGTGGCCGGAAAGCATAAAATGATAACCGCTTCCAATTGTGGATTTGGTAATGGCAAACACGATATTAACTCGATAAGTGTTTATAAAGAAACCGTGCGAATGTATATTCCCGATTGGATTCGCTGGACCAGCAATTGTTCAGACGGGCTGTTTGTAGCGTTTCCCACTGACTCGGGAAGTATCTACTATATTCAACTTTATCATAGGAGTGACCTGATCGATGTAAAATGGACCTTGTGTGAAAGAGATATCATGCCCGGAGAAAGTTGTGATTCAGCAATATTGGTCGACAAAAACGAGCAATATACTGTTCCGTCCGAAAAAAACAGCTACTGGTACCGTTACACGCCTGCCCAAAATGAATACAAGGTTATTGGAAGCATTCAGGGGAAAGAGCAATATGCCGGTTTATACATTAAAGAAGAGTGCGATTGTGAGCCGGATTATTCTGGTACACCGGGGTGCATTGAAGCAGCTCAGAATGGGGTTGCCCTTCTTCTCGAGGCCGGTAAAACATATCACATCGGTTGGAAAAACTGGGAATACATCGATATTTTCTGGAGTATTTACGACCCTGTAGACATTTTCTGCTTCACGGTTGACGACCAGGTTGAACCAACTAAAATTGATCACGAGAATCATACCATCGATATTACAGTTGGCCCAAGAACCCCGTTAACAGACCTTTGTCCCTTTTTCATCAATGCTAATGGCGTTAATTACATTGTCGATGGCGAAATTCAGTCTTTTAACAGCAAGCAGGATTTTACCAACCCGGTAAGCTATACAGTAAGCTATACCGATGAGGTTAACAACGTTACCCTGTCACAGGACTGGCTGGTAACTGTTACAAAAGAAGAGTCCTCTTCCGGGCCATATACCGTTAAAAGCAGCTACCTGACAAATCCCGATCTCGCTAAGCACCTGGTATCCGATTGGGCCGATTTCTGGAAAGGGGCGTATGACCCCGAACATGGAGGTTTTTTTAGTTACGTCGATCGTGAAGGAAATCCAACCGATGGTGCCAAAACACTCATCAGCCAGACACAAAATGCGTATGCTTTTGCCCGTGCTTTTATGGTAACCGGCGATACATCGTATTTAAATCATGCCAGCAGGGCCCTGAAGTTTATGTACGATCACTACTGGGATGAAACGTATGGAGGATGGTATGTAATTGTTGATGCCAATGGGGACCTGTCAGATGCCTATGACAATACCTACAAATACTCCTTTTTTCAGCACTACGCCAACATCGGCATGGTTGCTATGGCCGATGCGACCGGTGGTGTCCGTTTTAAAAATCAGGATATTTCAGGAAACGAATTCAATGAACGTATGCACTGGGAAATGCTTATTAATTCGGTAGATGTTATCAACGAAAACCTGTGGGATGACAGGGAGGATTATTACGGCTATTTCTACGAGGCAGATATTGACTGGGGAAATCCTCATGGAAAAGGGTTTACACCAACCGTTGACGGAATAACCCTTCATGCTTTGTACATGTACCTGTTAACAAGAGATCCATTCTTCCAAAACCGGCTTGAACAACTGACCAATAACATTGAAGAACACATGATCCTCATCATGGAAACAACAAAAGTAGGGTTTTATGAAAATTACGACAGCAACTGGAATGGGCCATCGGGTAGTTTTTACATTGGCCACATGTTTAAAACAGCATGGTGCCTGGCAAGGGAATACCTCGTTAATCCGCAGGAAAGGTATCGTGAAGCATCAAAAGTATTAATGTTCAACTTGCTGGATAACGGAGCGTATGATTATGTTTACGGGGCACCCTATTCTTCATTCGATTGTGATAATGGTTATGTTGATACTGAATATAAGCTATTCTGGGAAGCCGAACAGGCATTTACAAGCGCTATGCTGAATTATTACATCAGCAATAATGGCGAGGATAAAGAACGGTTCATTGAAGTTGCCGATGGTACGCTCGAATTCTTTATGGAACATTTTGTTGACGAAATTTATGGTGAGGTATTTGAAATGACCGATAGGGAAGGGGACCCGAACATGGTTAAAGGTCATCACGATAAGGCTGGATATCATTCAACTGAACTTGCATATTATATTTACCTGTACGGCAATTTATTCTATAAAAGTGAGCCTGTTGAATTGTATTACTTCATTGGTGCAGACGATGACGCTCAGGTAGTAAGTTTATATCCTCTTGCTATTGAAGATAATTGCCTCAAAATTGATACAGTGGAATTAAATGGCAATGCATTTACCAATTTCGATAAGGATAGCCGGACATTAAACATAGGACCCAACGAAGGTGGGGTGTTTAAAGTAACCTTCAGTAATGCTAAATCTGTTTCCGGAATTAACGATCCCCATACATCTGACAATTTGGATGTGCGAGTTTTTCCAAATCCCGTAACATCTTCAGCTATCATCGAATACTCAATTGATAAATGTACGGATGTTACCATATATGTTACAGACATTACTGGGAAAGTAGTGTATTCTATTAAAAATAAAAATGTAGCACCCGGGAAATATCAGAAAACCATTTGCCGGGAATCTTTTAACGGCAACAATCTCTGCTTTTTACAGATAATAACAAAAGAACAAATAAAGTCAGTAAAACTGATCGTTATGGATTAGTAGGTAAAAGAAACAAAAACAGAAATAATAATAAATATTATCCCTTATTAACCAGAACTTCACGGATAAAAATAACTATAATATAAATTAGAATTATTAAAAATGAAAACACATCAATTATACATCAAACCTGCCGGCAGCGAATACCGCCTGGCTTTTATCAGCTCGTTCGTTTTAGCAGCATTAACCTTAATTACTTTTATTGTAGCAATATTCACCCCACCAATTTCCGGTCCGTTTTGTGAGGGAAACTGCATTGCGTATCCCTATTTGGAGGCAGTTAACCGTTTTCCGCGCGATTACTATTGGATGTACCCGGCAATATTGCTGAACATTGTATATGTTGCCTATGTGGCTATTGTCCATCACCTTATCGGCCCCGGAAAGAAAATGATCAGTCTGATCGGGGTGTTGTTCGGATCTTCCGGCGCCCTTTTATTGGTGGTAAACTATTTCATGCAGGTTTCAATCATACAGCCAAGTCTCCTTAATGGCGAAACGGATGGTATCGCTTTACTGACCCAGTTTAATCCACACGGATTATTTATCGTTCTTGAAGAAGCAGGATTTTCACTAATTGCGCTTGGTTTTCTTTTTACTGGATTCGGTTTTTCAAATTCCGGCAAATTTGAACGGGCCATAAAAACAATCTTTATTGGGGCTTTTGTTTTGGGGGCCGTTTCATTTTTTGTTATTTCATTCTTTTATAGTATTTTCAGGGGATATTATTATGAGTGCGCCATCATTACCATTGTTTGGCTTGTCTTCATAATTAATGGCATATTGCTTGCTTTATACTACAGGTATAAACAGAAAAATTCGGATTGACCTTCGACAGACAAGTTATACACAATTTTAACTGGAAGGCCCATTTTTAAAACGGCTATTTTCACTGAAGAAGATAACTAATTTCAACTATTAATTATTATGAAAACACTAAAACGATTATTGTTGAGTATGTTAGTGATATCATTGAATTATCTTCATTTTATAATCCATCAAAAAATAGTTGTAAAATTGAAGCTGAAAAGAATAACTATAATCATATTTACAATAATATTGTTATCAAATAACTTATATTCTCAAATAGTAACACAAACCATTAAGGGAAAGGTATTTGATAACGAAACACAAATTAGTTTACCTGGGGCAAATATCGCCATTCTCGATTCAGATCCATTAATAGGCACAACGACTGATGATGACGGCTTTTTTAAACTGGATAATGTTGCTATTGGAAGGGTTAATCTTTGGGTTAGCTTCCTTGGATATGAAAGCAGATATATTTCAAACCTGCTCATTAGTTCAGGTAAGGAAGTAGTCTTAAATATTCCATTAAGAGAATCTTATACATCTTTAAAAGAAGTTATTGTAAAACCTGATAATGAAAAGGATAAATCAATAAACAAAATGGCAACCCTTTCTGCCAAAACATTTTCTGTAGAAGAAACCCGGCGGTATGCAGGCGGATTTGATGATCCGTCAAGGTTGGCAGGTTCATTTGCCGGTGTTATACCAAAACCTGCTAATACTAACGAAATTGCCATAAGGGGAAATGCAGCTAAAGGATTGCAGTGGAGAGTGGAAGGTGTTGAAATACCAACACCTAATCATTTGGCGGAATTGTTCTCCGGAGGGGGCTTCACCATGATGTTAAGCACGAATATGCTGGCAAATTCTGACTTTTTTACAGGGGCTTTTCCTGCGGAATATGGAAATGCTTTATCAGGGGTTTTTGACCTTAATTTAAGAACGGGAAATCCTGATAAAAGAGAAACGATCCTTCAACTTGGATCGTATGGTGTTGAGCTCGCCACAGAAGGTCCTTTTAAAAAAGGAGAGGCATCGTCCTACCTGGTTAATTACAGATATTCAACTATGGCTTTTTTAGAGAAAATAATACCGGAATTAAACGGAATGCCATCTTCTTCTGACTTGTCTCTAAAAATGAAATTTCCATGTAAAAAAGCAGGAGTTTTCTCTCTTTGGAGTATCAACGGTATGGGTAAAGTTTCTTTTGAGCAGATAAATGATCCGACAGCATGGGAAACCAATAACGATAATATTCAATATGACATACACTACGATCTTACAGTGTCTGGGCTTAATCACAGAAAAATTATCGGCACTAAATCTTATCTTTTTTCATCAGTATTGTATTCTGCAACCAGATATAAATACCAATCTAAATATTATTTAGATAATTTAAAGTTCAAACCTTTTAACGACCAAAACGAAGTGAATTCAGGTTTAAGCTTTTATAGTTATTTAAATCATAAATTCAACAGCAGGCATACAAACAGAACCGGTATCATATTAAAACGCATGGCTTACAATTATCAGGTAGAGATGAATTCCAATGTTGCTGTTAGTGATACAATGGACAGTTTTATTGATAGCAAAGGTGCCACATCATCCCTTCAGTTATATTCGCAATCAGCATATTATCTGAAAGAAAACCTGGTGGTAAATGCGGGGATGCATTTGTTTTATTTTAACCTGAACAATAATTATTCAATCGAACCGCGCGTAGGAGTAAAGTGGAGTTACAAACCAAATCAATCTTTGAGTTTTGCATATGGTAAACACAGCAGACTCGAACCACTTAGAATTTATTTAATGGAAGTACCTACACCTAATGGCTGGAGCAAACCAAATGAAGGTCTTCGTATTACCAAGGCACATCATTTTGTGCTGGGGTACAATTGGAATCTTAGTAATTTTACACACTTAAAAATTGAACCCTATTATCAACGATTATATGATGTGCCTGTAATTCCAGATAGTTCATTTTCAATGATAAATTACAAGAACGATATGTTCTTCAGCTCGGAACTGTCAAATGAAGGTACGGGAAGAAATGTTGGAATTGATTTGACGTTCGAACATTTTTTAAAAGATGGATTCTATTATCTTTTTACGGCTTCTTTGTTCGATTCAAAATACAAAGGAGGTGACGGTATTGAAAGGAATACCCGTTACAATCAAAATTATGTATTAAATCTGCTCATGGGTAAGGAATGGAGGATAAGAACCAATAATATTTTCAGCCTGAATGGTAAATTCACGATATTGGGCGGGCCAAGATATACGCCTGTGGACGAAAAAGAATCAATCCGGTATAAATATGTAATTTACAACAATGCTATGCTTTATGAAGAACAATTACCAACGAACTACTATCTTGATATTTCTTTAAACTACAGAATAAACAAAGCTAAATGTAGTCACGCAATTATATTTCAAATAAAAAATTTACTCATGCAAAAAGATATCATTGGATACACATTTAATTATAAAACAAACTCTACAGAACCCTTTGAAATATCAAATATGTATCCATATTTTAGCTATAGGTTTGAATTTTAACAATAAGAGTTTAATGAAATAGCCAGCAAGCAACATCGGATATTCAATTGGCACATACACTGATAAAAAAGATTAACTAAACATTTTGTAACAACAGGTTATAATCCTGCGATAGGGAGTAATAATTTTTGGCCTTCGTAACCGGCATCAAAGCCGGCCTTACAAAATGCTTCAGGCCTAAGGCCTTAGGTGTTGCAAGTTTTGTTACGATCTGCGAGAAAGTTCTGTAGGAACGTGATCTTATTGTCATGCCGGGTTGTTCATTGTGTGTATCGTAATGCAACCCGTTTGATCTGCACTGTACAAAAATGAGTTCCGTAGGAACGGCTGAATTTTGTAACGCCGGGTTTCAACCCGGTGTGATTGAGGTACCAATAGAAAACGGAGTTCCGTAGGAACGAACAATTTAAAAGCAACAGTTTTGACTTCTTTTTTGGTTATGATGTTAAGAGATAGACGTTCAAAACTTTATAAAACAAAATAAATTACTAATGTTTCGCAGATGTGTAAAATATTGATTTTAAGCTAATTTTATATAAAAAAAGTAGCATGAATTCATTGTTAAATCCCTAAATTTTAGTAAATTAGGGGTGAATACAAAAACAAAAAAAACATGCTA
>JAIOZY010000102.1 GCA_021740385.1 Prolixibacteraceae bacterium
TTTTTCAGATACCGACGGATATTATTTCTATGATTTTTACAATGATTCAAGCAGAACCTATACTGTATTTGCCTCAAAAACAGAAAACTATTTCTATGATTATGGAACAATCGTTGAGGGTAAAAAAAACAGGATTGATTTATCGTTAAAACCGTTTAAAAAATTGTATTTGAAATGCATTAACCAAAGCAATAAGTTCAATAGAATTCATATTGTTAATCTCGAAAATACATATCAAACGGAAAATTTCTATGACAATAATTTTAAAAACTGTGAAGCTGTATTTCATATAATCCCGGAGAAGAATGTTAATATAGTAATTAAATTACAACATATTAATGAATTGAATGAAATTTGCAATAATCATACTGCCAAATTGGATTTTTTTGCCGGTAAAAACGATACAACAATTACCTGTTATTATTAAACATAAAACTGGCTTGAGGTACATTCATCAGAATGAGTTGGAGTTATTAGAAAAACTTATTTTCACCGGATTCAAAGAAAACCAGAAAGCGCCCGTGTGCATGGTAAACATGGATTACAATAAGATAAAGCTGAATGCTTTTGACGACCACCTGCTGGAATTCAGGGACAACCAGCTTTACGAAGTACAGAATCCGCCCGAACCGCCCTACGAAACCAACAGGTTGTTTACGGTGTACATTCCCGGGTTCGGGGTTGAAAACAGTTATGCCAATGCCGGGATTAACAATAATACTGTTGTTTTCAGCCTCGATACTTCGCTTTATATTTCAAATACAACCGACATCATCCAAAAAATTGACATTGATTTTGGGCGGGGCAAAAAATACTGGAATTTACGTTTCGGCAGCGAAATAAGCGTAAAGTATTCCGATATTGGCAGCGAAGCCATTGTAACGCTGCACCGGAAAAACGGGGAAGATTTAAGCTGTAAATGCGGGATTGTTAAATCCGAAATTTCTGATTCGGAATTGATGGAAAGTGCAACAATTGCTATGGATGAATCTTCTGAATCGCCAATTAACGATTCTATACCTATAATTGGCTCTTATGGCGGAAAAGATTTCGGGGCATTTTTGGGATATTGTTTTGGTTGCCAAACCACCAGTATAAGCGATGTTAAGAAACCGGTCATCATTTTGGAAGGCTGGGACCCTACAAATTTCAAATTTCTTGATGAAATCTATAATGAAACAAACGCATACGATCTTATCCCGAATCTGCAAAACCAGGGGTACGATGTTATCTTAATGAATTATGGTGACGGAGGTGCTGATATACGTGGCAATGCAATGGCGCTCAGGGAATTTATTAATTATTTAAATGAAACTCTCGATAATAATGATAGTTACAATAAAATTGTTGTTATAGGGGAAAGCATGGGTGGACTGGTTGCCCGCTATGCGCTAAGGTACATGGAAAGTGTAGGCGAAGACCATAATACCCGGCTTTTTATGACCATGGATACGCCCCACCGTGGAGCTTATTTCCCCTATTCCATTCAACATATCGGAGCTTCAGCATTAGAACTTGTTAATAAGATAAGGGTCTTCTGGATAACTATTGAAGCGCTTAACTTAATTAATAATCCGGCGCTGACTTTGTTACTCAATCAGATACGGATGCAATTGGAAAAAGAGATTGAAGATGTTCAAAAATTATTTACATGCAAATCGTCAAAACAGATGCTGGTTTATTACGAGCCCGCCAGCAGGGATCCAAGCCATCCCACCCTTTCACCGGAAAGAACCCAATTGTTAAACGATTTCGACAACCTTGGCAATAACGGCTACCCGGCCAGCGTGGATAAAATGGTTGCATTATCCTTTGGTTCAGGGGCAAATAGTCCTCAGGAGAAATGGGATGCCGGTGATACCCTCTACTTTTACGATGACCCTTTAAACATCGAAATCAATAAAGAAACCCACGAATCGTTAAAACTATTGGACAGCCTGCGTATCAGTATATTTACATTGCCTTACCAGACGCGAAAAAATATAGTCAGGGTTTATGGCGAAAAAAAATTCATAATACCGCCTATCCCGGGCTGGATATTGTATGGCCTCCTTCACGATTGGCGCATTACTGTTAAAATCGATTTATTTGATTTGACAGTAGAGGGAACGTTGCCTTACGAACATGCCCCCGGCGGGTTCTTAAACATTGCAACTGAAGACATAGTAAGAGCACTTGATGGGGCATTAAAAACGAAATGGATCGATTCTTTAGGCAATATTTGTTTTGTACCAACGGTTAGTTCACTCGATTTAAAAAACAAACCTCTGGATTATAATATATATTCCAATTTAACAGATGATGAATCCTATTACGAGATAAATAACCATTCTATTACTATGTTCGATGCTATTTATGTTGAAGGAGAAAACAAGGAACACGGTAATGCTGGGGCGACAGAAGATATGATTAATAAAGTGATTGAACTAATTGTTGGCGATGAAAACCTGCTGCTCAAAGACCTGTTTATTACAGATGAAAAAGCGCAATACGAAGCAGTAAATAGCATTACGCTTGATAATGTTCATATATCATCATCAAATACAGCAATGGATAATGCGGCGCTTCACCTCAAGGCAGGAGAAACAGTAATATTCGAAAAAGATTTTTCGATAGGGAAAAATTGTACCTTTGAAGTTGTGAACCAGGGTGTTTGTGAATAAATATTTTTTTTAATTGAAGAGTTTAATGAAACTGAAAATAAAATGAAAAAATACGCTCTTTTCCTAATTATCTTAATAACAATTGGCTGTGAAAAATCTGACCAGTTTACCTCTGTAGAGGGGTATATAACTGATTACTATTCAAAAGAACCGGTTCCAGGTATTCCATTACTTATAACTGAATACAGGCCTTTTTTGTATCCGAGTGTTGATACAGAGGATACGGTTTTTTCTAATTCGGATGGATATTATTACTATGAATTTTTCAACAAAGAAGATCGAAATTATAAAATTGAAAATTTACAGACAGAAACCTATTATTCCCAAAAGGATGCAAGTACAATTGCAGAAGGAAAGACAAATACAATAAATTTTGCCATAAAACCATTTAAAAGCCTTACATTGAATTGTTATAACCAAAGCAAAACGTTTAATAGGCTTCGCATTTATTCTCATATTGATGAAAGTGAATATATACGTAACCCATGCGAAGAATTTGAAACTTTTGATTTTAATATTGTTCCTGAATTCGAAAATGATTTTTATATAGGATTAGTACACTATAATGAAAATAATGAAGCTGATTCTACAAAAGGTGAACATTTCATATTTTATTCAGGTATTAACGATACTACCATCAATTACTATTATTAAATGTTAAGAGTGGTTTGTGAATTACCTCTAAAGAATAGTAACTAACAAAAATGAACTTATACCTGCTTTACAAAACCAGGGCTTCGATGTTATTTTAATGAATTTTAATGACGGGGGTGGCGATATCAGGGGCAATGCAATGGTACTAAGGGAATTTATAAATGAGTTAAATGCAATTCTCGCAAATAATGATAGCTACAATAAAATTGTTGTTATGGGAGAAAGCATGGGGGGGGCTGGTTGCCCGCTATGCACTTAGTTATATGGAAAGTAATGGTGAAGACCATAACACAAGGCTTTTTATGACCATGGATACGCCCCACCAGGGAGCTTATGTATCCTATGCCGTGCAACATCTGGGAAAAATTGCATTAGATATTATTAATTTCCTGGAAATTTTTGGGGTTGATTTTTCAGAAGCCCTTGGTGAAGAGATATATTCCAAAAAAGAAGATGTTGATAAAATGTTTAATGCAACATCTTCACAGCAAATGCTGGTATATTACAGACCCGATTGTGTACCTGAATTCCCTGAACCTTCCCCGGTAAGGACTCAGTTTTTAAATGATATCGATAGGCTTGGCATTAATGGCTACCCAGGCAAAGTGGATAAAATGGTTGCTTTTTCTTTTGGTTCCGGAAAAGGAGCTGATGGCACACAGGGATTTGATGCAGGCGAAACCCGCTATTCTTACAATGGCCCTCAGGAAATATTGGGCGTATACTTCGACAATTTGAATATTTGTACAAAAGCAATTCCTGATAACGAAAGTTTGAAAATTATTGATATTTACCTTGAGAAAAAATTTCCGGCTCCCTGTATCCCTCATTGGCCCATATTTAATTTTCTTTGTGGACACGGTATTGTATTGAAACTACAACTTGTTGATTTAACCGTGGAGGGAACATTGTCTTACGAAAATGCTCCCGGTGGATTTTTTAACCTTGCAACAGCAGGCATGGTTGAGGTCCTTGATGGATTATTGCATACTAATGTCTTAGATAATCTTAAAAATGACTGTTTTGTACCGACAGTTAGTTCACTGGATTTAAAAAATAAACCATTAGTTTTTGATATAAGAAATTTTTTTACAGGTTTTGAAAACTATTACGAAGTAAATGATCATTCCATTACTCCATTCGATGCATTTTATGTTGAAGAAGAAAACAAGGAACACGGTAAGACAGGAACTACTGATAAAATGATAAAAAGAGCTTTTGAGTTGATCATAGGCGATGATGATTTGCTACTTAAAGACCTATTTATTACCGATGAAAAAGCACAGTACGAAGCAGCGGGAAGTATTACGCTCGATAATGTTCATGCATCATCAAACCCTTCAGCCGAAAATGCGGCGCTTCACCTCAGGGCAGGGAAAAACATTATATTCGAAAAAGATTTTTCGATAGAGAAAAGCTGTACCTTTGAAGTTGTAACACAGGGTTTTTGTGAATGATTTCATTCATCTGGTTACTTCTAGTGATTTATTGAATTAATTAATAAAAAACCAAAATAAAATGAAAAAATATTTTTCTATACTTATCATATTAATCGCAATAAGCTGCGAAAAATCTGACCAGTTTACCTCAGTCGAGGGATATGTTACTGATTACTATTCTAAAGAGCCCCTTCCAAATATTCCTATGCAGATTACAGGAACTGAGTATTTTTGTTATGTAGATTGCTATAAGGAAAGCACAGTGATGTCGGACACTGATGGTCATTATTATTTTGATTTTATAAGTGAATCAATTCGATATTATACGATAAAGGCACTACAGACTGAAACCTATTTTTCAGGAAATCAGAAAAGTATAAATAAAGGAGAAACTAATACAATTAATTTTTCAATTAAACCATATAAGATCCTCACATTGAATTGTTATAACCAAAGCAATACTTTCAATGCTCTTTATATTAGCTATACATTAGTTGATTTTTCTTATACTTGTAAACAATGTGAAATGTTTTCAAATCATGAAATAAAAATTATTCCTGAAGAAGAAAATATAATTTCCATACAATTAGCTCATTATTATGAGACTGACAAAATAGACACATCAAAGTCAGAAGATATTGAATTTTTTGCCGGTATTAACGATACTACAATTAATTACTACTATTAAGCATCGGTGTATGGTATTATACCTACCTGAACTGGAAAGGATTCTTTATTTGAAAAGAATTGCACCTTAGAGGTTGTTCTACAAAATGTTAGAGCATATGAAAAAAATCCTTCTTTTACTAATCATTCTGATCACCTTTGGCTGCAAAAAGGATATTCCCAACCTGTATACTTCCGTTGAAGGAAACGTGACAGATTATTATTCCAAACAACCTATATCTTGTCATTCTATTTTGATCATTGAAAGTACAGATTTCTGTTTTTTTGAATGCGAAGATATTATTTTGGATACAGCTTTTTCAGATACCGACGGATATTATTTCTATGATTTTTACAATGATTCAAGCAGAACCTATACTGTATTTGC
>JAIOZY010000103.1 GCA_021740385.1 Prolixibacteraceae bacterium
AAACAAAACGAAATATCAAAATTCGCTATTCCCCCAGATGGAGGGGGCTTACTTTTGAAAATGCAAAATACAGATACTGATTAACTGAGCGTTAAAAGAATAAATTTATAACTATTCCGGTTTACCGGACAACAATGATAATTTTTATATTTAAAGAAAAAATCTTCATGAGCAGGAAATACAAATTCCATAATCCTGACGGAGTGTATTTTGTGAGTTTTGCAGTGCAGGGGTGGGTGGATGTTTTTACCCGTAACGAGTATAAAAATATACTCATTGATAATCTTTCCTATTGTCAGAAGCATAAGGGTCTTGAAATATTTGCCTGGTGTATAATGAGTAATCATGTTCATTTAATTGTAAGAGCAGAAGATGGTTATTTATTGCAAAATATTTTTCGGGATTATAAGAAATTTACCAGCAAAGCCATAATAAAAGCCATTAAGGAAAATTATAGGGAGAGCAGAAAAGAATGGTTGTTGGATCAGTTTAGAACAGCAGAAGGCTATGTTTTTTGGAGGTCAGACAACAAACCAATTGAGCTTTGGAGCAATAAAGTAATCGACCAAAAGCTTGATTATATTCATCAAAATCCGGTAGAAGAGGGATTGGTTTTCAAGGCAGAAGATTATGTTTACAGTAGTGCCATAGATTATGCCGGAGAAAAGGGTTTGTTAGAAATAGTTGTTATAAGATAACAACGGCACGGTTCACAGAACCGCGCCAGCGGGGGGAAACCCGTCATCTTGCAGGCACTGGCACCAAAGGGATAAATGGCAGTATTACATCAGTAGATGTATATAAACCGGATGCCTCACAGGAGGAATTGATCGACATTCTGGGACTGAACTTTCCGGGTAATCCCTATGTGGGCAACACAAACGGGTATGTAAAAATTGAAGCCAAAGCAACATCCCAAATGGCCGCCGACTGCAAAATGCCTTTTGAAGTACCATCATCGAAATTCTTGGAGCCCCAAACCTTTACGGGTTTTGCAGGCAGCGAAAATTCTAAGTATCTTGTGCCTGAATTGTATATCGACAATGATGATTTTTTACCTTTGAATGCAGGTTCGGTAGCTAATAGATTTAATGCTGATGGGACAATTAAAAGAGTATTTGGTGAAAAAAATCCAGATATAGAATTTGATGCCATTTATAATCTTATTAAAGATGAAGAAACAGGATTTTGGAAATGGACACTAATAGAATAAATAATCTCCACTTTACTAGAGAAATAAATGAGTTTGTTGTTTATAAGGGGGCTTTATTTATTAGTTGGGATTCAGCAATTAGGAAAATTGTCAGTCCATTAACAATAGACTCTGAAGAAAAATTTAATATGGTGCTTAATTCTGACTTTAATCAAATAGTTGGTAATTATATGGATTTTATTCCTCAAACATTTCAACAATATAAAGAATTGATAAACAGTAAACTTCAAATTGAAAGAAGGTTAAGAAAGAACTTTGCTCTTGAATTAGGTGATTTAAAAGTTGTTCTTCGTCATCAACTTCAGCCACATGAGGCAGATGTGTATTACGAAGCCAGCATGACGCTGGTCGTTAACGGGAACGAGATTGATCGTTTTATCGACGGGATGGATTTATGTCCTGAGCTGAATTTTAAAGTGCCGGGCTACATCTCCATGGGAGGATGGGTCGATGAAATTAAGGATATAGCCCCTGTGAGCGATAGAATTGATTTTCCTTTAATACAATATGAACAGGCGCTTAAATCAAGAACCTTCATTCATAAGAAACACATAAGCAAAGCCCTGCTTTATAAGTTGTACAAAGACCCGGCAACGATAGGAAAACCGCACTCAGCCAAAGCATATACCGGTAAGGTAGACATTATCGAACTTGATATGAATAATATCGATGAACAAGTACTTGATGTCTTTATCCAACATGGGGTAATCCGCAAGCAAGAACCAATAAGTGATACTGAAATTGCGCAAATGATTGCCCATGCCAAAAGTGAGGCGGCTAAAAGTGTTGAGGCATATTCGGAATGGGTAAAAAAATACGGTAAAAAGTAACTTGCTCAACGGGATATGTTCTAAGTTTGCAGCGGCTGCTGCGGTTTTGCAAACCGCGGCTAACCCCTCGCTGCCGCACGATTGCATCCCCTCGCTGCCGCACGATTGCATCGTGTGGTTTAGCCACAGGCTAATAAAAAATCCTTAAATTTATTAGCAAAAAAACTAATCATATATGAGCCGTAATTATAAGTTCCATAATCCGGAAGGAGTGTATTTCGTTAGCTTTGCTGTTATCAATTGGTTAGATGTATTTATCAGGAATGAATACAAGAACATTTTATTAGATAGCTTAAGCTTTTGCCAACGAGAAAAAGGAATGGAAATTTTTGCGTGGCCCCGATTGCTATCGGGGTGACCAGTCACGTTCATTTAGTTTTCAGGAGTGCTAAAGAAGAAGTAAAACCGGAACAATTGTTAGGTGATTTCAAACGGTTTACCAGTAAGGCAATTATAGCTGCAATAAAAGATAATCCACGGGAAAGCCGAAAAGATTTTTTGCTCGAACAGTTTCAAAAAGCAGGGGCAATGTCGTCAAATGTAGCAAATTACCAATTTTGGCGGCACGATAATAAGCCAATTGAATTGTGGAGCAATAAAGTGATAGATGAGAAAATAAACTACGTTCATCAAAATCCGGTTGAAGGGGGCTATGTTTTCCGGGCAGAAGATTATATGTACAGCAGTGCCATAGATTATGCAGGCGAAAAAGGATTGTTGGATGATGTAATTGTAGTTAATTAACTACAAACCACGCGAAAGATTCGCGCGGCAGCGGGGGCTGAAGAGCAGGGACAGGCGAATTGCATTCGCCTCGTGTGATTTATTATCCAGTTTGAAAAACCGGTAACCGTATGCTCAGGTGCTTAAATATTTTTTAAAACTTGTTAAAATAAATCGGAATGGGTTCCGGTTCTAACCAGCGTTATTTTGTAACCAGGTTTGTGTTTCCATATTAATAACCAATCTGATTCAATATGGCATTCCCAGCAATTTTTGTAATTTCCCGAAAGTTTGTGTGGTTTGTACTCGGGTGGAAGTTTCCCGTTTGAAGAAAGAATTTCAAAAACCAATTCAATCTTTGAAATAGTTAAATTGCGTTTTCCCAAATTTAATACAAACCTACTCCGCTACCGCGCGATTGCATCGCGTGGTCAATTAAATAAATTCCTTATTTTTAGGACTCAATAATAACAAGAAACGAAAATGAGCCGCAACTATAAATACCACAACCCCGATGGCGTCTATTTCATTAGTTTCGCCGTTGTTGAGTGGCTGGATGTTTTTACAAGAAACGAATACAAAGACATCGTACTCGATAGTTTGTGTTCGCGCGGTAGCGGGGGTAATCACCAAGTGGCTAAAACACTACAACCTAAGGGAAACACAATACATGGCAGGCCATAAATATGTAAGCTCCACCGAACGCTATAGAACTGATAATTTAGAGGATATGCAGAAGGAATTGGAAAAATATCATCCGTAAAAATAAAAATACTATTGATTTTGCAACTAAATATAGTTACTTTTGCGTATGTCTAAGAAAGAAAAACTGATTATTAGATTTTTAACTATGCCATCTGATTTTCATTATGATGAAGTAGTTAAACTCTTGGGGTACTTTGATTTTGAAGAAGTGAAGAAAGGAAAGACTTCTGGCTCCAGAGTAAAGTTTATGAATAAAGAGAATGTTCCGATAATGTTGCACAAGCCGCATCCATCCGGAATTATGAAGCGATATCAGTTAAAACAGATTAAGGAGGTATTGGGATTATGAAACGAGCCTTTACGTTTGAATATTTTTTGAAGGCGAGTTCCATCGAATGCCATAAAAACAAAAACTATAAATGAGATGAAAAACTTAGAATACAAAGGTTATACAGGAAGTATTGAATACAGCAAAGATGATGATTTGTTGTATGGTAAGGTGCTTGGAATCAAGGGTCTGATTTCTTACGAAGGTATTACAGGTAAAGAACTTGAAGATGATTTTAAAGAGGCAATCAATGCTTATTTGTATGATTGTAAAAATGAGGGCATTAAACCGGAAAAGCCGTTTAAGGGAAGCTTCAATGTTCGGGTTTCTCCTGCACTTCACCAAAAAGCAGCTTTGCTTGCAATGAAATATAAAACTTCGTTAAATAATTTTGTAGCAGAATCTATAAGGGAAAGAGTAATTAAAGAAACCGGGACAGGAATTTAAGTCTTGCTCATCGAGATGTGCCGTAAGTATGCAGCGGCTGCTACGATTTTGCAAACCACTCGCTGCCGCACGATTGCGCCTAGAACCCTCGCTGGCGCGGTTCTGTGAACCGTGTCTTAGCTGCAGGCTAAAAAAGAATAGAAAAATTTAAAAAATAATTGCTTTTTAAGCAAAGTACAGATTGCAAATCTGCGCTAGTAAGGGGCTACATCCGAATTTTTCTACTTGTCCTTATTTTGGAAATGCTTCGTTTTGAGTGCAACATGCGTAAAACCTGAATTTGGGTATCGGTAATCCGATAAATGATCAGATGGGATTCAAGAATAATCCATCGGTAGATTTTTGATTTTGTAGGCAGATGCCGGCACTCGGGAAATAGCAGGTAATTGTGCGAGAGTTGTTCAATAAGCTGCCAAATGTCGTTTTCGTATTTTATAGCCTGGCTGGCGCCAAAGGTTTCAACACCATATTGAAAAGCATCATCGAGGTCATGTACAAATTCAATCGAGAGTTTTACCTGGAGTTTCTTTTTTCCCTCCATTGTTCCATTGTTATTTTTGATTCTTCAATAGTAAAAAAAGGTCCTTTCTCAGCTTGTTTTATACCTTTTTTGAATTCTTCTTCAGTTAAAGGTTCTCCAGGCAATGACCAGTTTTTCTTTTCTGTTTTTATTATTTCAGGTTTCATAACAATATGCTTATATCCAAATGAATGACCATGCTTTGTATTCTATGCTTACAAAATTAATAAATTTAATAAAAACAGGTTAAGTGGAGGTGTTTATTTTAAAATAGTAAATCAGAACTTCCTATTTATGTTGTAATCAGCGACAGCCAAAACACGTATTATGCCGTGAACACCGATACCGGCGAAGTAACCTGCATGGGCATTAAGCCCCTTGTTCATCGGGATATGTCGTTAGCTTGCAGCCGCTGCTGCGGTTTTGCAAACCGCGGCTAACAAGTTTTGGATCTGTGATCCTATAATTAAATAAATTCCTTATTTTTATACACATGGGAATAAAAAACAAAATATCGCCCGGATATGTCTATTACTGTACACTAACCATTGTAGAATGGATAGATATTTTTACTCGCCCGGGATATCGTCATATTATTGTTGATTCACTAAACTATTGCATAAAAGAAAAGAGTCTGAAAATATATTGTTGGTGCTTAATGTCAAATCATTTGCACATAATTGCCAGTGCCGGAGAGTTGAGAAGAAGGAAATTTGTCGGACATACTGCGTGATTTCAAAAAATTTACAAGCAAAGCAATAATAGAATCGATAAAAGAAGTGCCTGAAAGCAGAAGGGATTGCCTGTATGCCGTAGCTTTTGCGTAGGCATAGTTGCTGAATTTGTTTTGGTATGCCGGTAATACCGATTATGAATTTGTTTGAGCCATCATTTCATTTCATTCATTCTGGCTTACAAATTCTATATCGGCATTATCCCTTTAGAGTCAAGAAAGTAGACAATTCTTTTTCAAATATGGATAAAAACAACA
>JAIOZY010000104.1 GCA_021740385.1 Prolixibacteraceae bacterium
CATCGTGTGGTTTAGCCAGAGGCTAAGAAAAAGTAATAGTACAAATTAATTGATGCTTTAACTACAAACCACGCGAAAGATTGACTACGTCGATTTTCAATTCGCGCGGCAGCGGTGTTGCATATTGTTTTATTCACCCTTTATATACTCAATTAACGCGTAACTATTCCCGCTTGCTGTGCTGTCAATATAAACAATACCCTCGTCTTTTGAAAAGTAAAGCATCGGGCTTTGACCTTTTTCTTTGGCAAAAACAAAAAGTTCGGAATATTCTTTGCTGTTAAGGGTATAATTGTAAAGTGTGTCGCATAGGGAACCTTCAAACTCTGTTTTATAATCAAGTTCTAAAGAGACATTCATTTTAAAGGTTGGTTCTTTAGAAGCAAATATCCTTCCAAAAGAACAACTGTTTTGTTCAAATACTGCATCATAAATTTCATAATTATGATATTGCAGCCCTAAACCAGTATTTCTTAGAGAATCTCTTATAATTTCAGTAAAAACAAAAGTCAAAGTATCTGTTTGCGGCTTTCTTAATAATTTAATTGTTTCTCCAGTGTTATAAACCAATAACGTTCTTTCTTCATCTGTAAAGTAATAGTAAAGATCTTCGAAGCAGGATGAAAAAAGGATCAGGGATAATATTGTTATAAGAAAAAATATTTTTTTCATACTTCGTTTTTTATTCTTTTAAAAAAAATTCATATAATAAAGAGGGTAAAATTTTACCCTCTTTATTATTATAGCTTTATCAATTTTTTCGTATAAACGACATTGTTATCGCTCATTAATTCAATGAAATAAATACCATTTTGTAAAGTTGAAACATCAACTTTCAATTCCCCGGTATTAATACCTGATTTTGTTAGTACCGTTTTTCCTGAAATATTCTTAATATTCAGGCAGAACCCTGTTATTTCTTTTCCAGGCATAATAGTAATCTCATTAATAGCCGGATTAGGATAAAAAGAACATTCATCCCCGCAGGTTACAACATCCTCTTCAGTTTCAATAGCTATATTTTTGCTATTTATAACAATAATTTTTGATGAGGCTGCAATTCGCCCGTTTGCACTTATACTTGCAAACAAAGTATATTGTCCGTCTTCCAAATTATCGGGTATTGAGAACTCATCTGACCGACTTTGGTATTCGAAATTATTGCCGATAATTTGCCACGAGATATTGCTGTCATCTGGTTGCGCCTGCACAGTAAACAGGTCATTTGTTTCAACATATTTGTTTCCCAAAATTATTGGTGAAGCCTGTTCCTGTACCTCACTGCTTTTTAAAGTGGGGTCATCAGGGTCAACACTCATTTTAAATGTTGCACCATCGCATAATTTGAATCCTGATTTAAATTTTATTGATTCGCCGATCTGCCACCGTTGAAAAAAGGCAGCAATTTGTATCGACCTCAGATAAGGTAATACAATAGTCTCTGCAAATCCGGGAGCAGGTTTTCACAACAGGCTACTATTCCGTTCGATACAAGGTTCTGCCCCCTTAGCCAACCAAGTAGGTCGAACGGTTTTTTATTTATGCCCTTTTACCCGGGGCGTTGCCCCGGGCTAAATTATTCCGCCCTTTCAGGGCTAAAGGGCATTCCGAATTCCGGTTATCGTTCGCTTTAATAACATTGGATCATTACCGCATCCTGCTCATATTTTTTGGGATGGAAAAAAAATGGCATGGTATACATATACCCTATTCTTTCGAAAACTTTTTCGTGTACACTTTGTCTTCAATTTTTGCAATAATAATGTATATTCCGGGGATATACCCTGTTACATCAAAAGTATTGGTATGCCCGGTTACAAAACATTTATTCAGGCTTTTTCCATTTAAATCAACAAATTCTAATTCATATTCACCCCCCAATAAATCTTTATTTACTGAAACTGATAATTCACCCGAAACAGGATTTGGATATAATAACAATGAAATATCATCCATATCAATTCCGGGCACATCATCATCAGGCTCTAAATGTACTGATTTGAAACAGGAAAGGTTTTGGGTATATAACGTTTGATCCCCGTAACAATCTTTTACGGTAAGAAACACAAAATATACTTCGTTATCTTCAGCCCCAGACCCATCCCATAGAGAAGTAACCCCATTTTCAAAAACCGGAATATTATTTGTACTGAAAATTGTATTGTTCCAACGATCCTTAATCTCAATACTGTATCTTTCCACGTAGGATAAATAAGCTGTAAAATAATCAAATAACCCATCGCCGTTGGGCGTAAAAAAGTTGGCCATATCAACACATTCAGGCTGGCACCCCTGGGCAGGTGAATATTTCATTTCATTATCTACATGCACATTAAATGTCGAATTATCATAAACCTTAAAGTTCTTCAATAATACTGACTCGCCAGCTGTAAGGTTATAACTTTGGCTTTTGAATTCAACAGGAGAAGCATCTCCGTCTATTGACATTTGGAACCTTGCATTGATATTCACCTTCCCAAAAATATCTGCCGTACTGGTTACATACAAATCATCGGCCATGCCACAGGGCTGGCAGCTACCGCCACAGTCAATCCCGGTTTCGTCCCCATCCTGGACACAATTAGTACAATGGGAAGGAAGTGCAGCAACAGTCGGCTGGGAAGAAGGTTGACTGAATTTTAGTGTTGGATTTAAATTGTTCTGTATAACAATATTTGAGAATAAAGCAGAAAACATTCCACACTGGGTAACCTGATTTTCATCTCCGCATGTAAAAGATCCAGTTCCGGTTTGAACTGCCCATCCCACTGCTTCAACGCTTCCAAAAGCCGAGTTGCCACAAAAAACGGGTGAACCTGAAAATCCTGTTTCATTTATCCCTGTACTATTGTAAATTTTAAAATATCGCCCCTGTGAATCTTCTTCCCCATAACCCGAATAGGTATTAACAGATTTTACATCGCTGTTTGGATGTCCAATATAGGCATAACCCGAATTGCCTTCGTAATTAAAGGAACGGTCCCAACCTGCATACAGCACATTATGCACTGCTAACTGCGTAACCATTCGTTCCGATTGCAACAAGGCAAAATCCTCATTAACAATATAGCCACTTTGCCCCGATTGATTAAAAGAGTCTCCAACTGTTATAATATTAAATCCACCTATTCCCCTCCGTTCGAAAGAATCATCACATGTTTGATCTTCATAGTTTACGTAAACATTTTCAGATTCTATATTGTTACGCAAGTCTTGATTATTTGAATTTGTGAATAAATAACCTGCTGTTATTATATAAGGCTGACTTGTAACTGAGTAACCAGTCCCTTTATTAACAAAAAATCCTGTTCCATAATAACTTGAGTTATCGCTTGTTCTTATGAAAATAAAAACAACCGATTTCCCATCTGTTTCCCAATCCTCTGTCCCAGAACAGGGTATTTTTGTACCACAATTATCAGCTATGGTTGACCATCCCCAACTTCCACTCTTCAATGTTGGTTCATCTTTTTTTTTAGGTAGTTCTGGCATTGTTGCACGTATGCCATCTGTAAAATCGTACACAATGCATTTTATTGAGATATCGAATGAATCAACAATGGATTTCGGTTGATAGTACTCAATATAAATTTCTTTTCCATCTGCAAAACATCCATAATGAAACCCATTAAAATTATTTTTGTCATATGTTTTGGGTTCTGATAAAAATCTTCCAGTTTGTTTAATACGGTATGAACTAATTAAAGCCCCATCGGGTAAAATAAATTTTTCAAATTTTACTGCTAAACCTGCCGAAGTAGGACTTGTCACTTTCAGCAGCCATATATCGCCATGCCCTACATCGAAATGCGTGGCCATTTTTTTAAACGAATAATGTATAGTATCAATAGGCATACCACATTTAATCCCCCGTTTTATCATTATTGAATCGGGATCGTTATATACCCAGAGTAACGAGTCGTTATTGTAACAGCCCGTAACATAATTAGGGGCAAGCGTATCGGGGCGTATTTTATCCCAATAAGGCACATTTAACGAGAAAGGTTGTGGCTCGCCCCATTCGTTTACAATGAACGGCGATTGTGCACTAACCGTACTTAACGTTGCTACCGTAATGATTATTGCTATTACTATTTGTTTCATAATTTTTAAAAATAATAAATTATTTGCTTCTTTTTTCCAACTTTGACAAACGCTTTTCAATATCGAGCAGTTGCTTTGCCTGGGTTTCAATTAATGCCTGTTGTTCCTGTGTTACCTGCAACAGTACAGGAATAAGTTCGGTATAAAAAATTCCAAGTTCGCCGGAATCACCACGGAATACCATGTCGGGGTATACCTTTTCCAAATCCTGCGCCAATAATCCATAGGTTTTTTTATCCCCTTTCTGGCCGTTATCCGTTTTCCATTTAAACGTTACACCCCTTAACTTTTTAACATTATCAACCTGTGATCCGATTTCTGTTATCACGTCCTTTAATGTCGAATCGGAGGTAACAGCAATATTTTTCAAATACGCGGTGCCATCGCTATATACCGTAAATGCATGCGGGGTACTCCATTCCTTGGAAATTGAGAATGCCTTAGTATGATTGTTTGCAACGTTGATATGAAATGCGTTTCCATCGGGAGCGGTACTTCTCTTAACATAAAAAACAGTACCGGTAGGGTAAAATTTCATATACCCGTTTGTGTTTTCACCGCGTATATAAACGTAATTATCATCCGCTTCAATTTCTTGGGCAAATAACCAGGTTGCAGGCATAATAACTAATAAAATAAAAAAACTTAGTACTTCTAATTTTTTCATGATAACTTAATTTTAGTTAATAAATTTTATAATTGCATTAATTCAAATTGTATATCAACATGCAATTCATAATATTTATTCTTTTGCTGGTATTCAATTATGATTACTGCGCCTATGATATAAATTTGAAAGATTTTGTTTTCCTTCTGTACATATATATTCCGTTTTAAGGAAAAAGGTTACCCTGTTTTATCGAAAAAAATGAAAAAAAATTTTCTTTTCCTCTATTCACACACTTTCCGGCCATGCATCGGGCATTCTTTTATCAAAATACAATTGTGGCAGGTTATTTCACTTTTCACTTTTTACCCCGGGTTGAACAGGGTGTGTGAAAATTGGCTGTCTATGAATTGCCGATAAATGATGCTGATCAACATATGGTTTTAGCCCAACTGCTTGAAACAATGGACTAAAGCCCGGCTATGGTGTAGAACAGAATTCCGTCGGATAAATCCGACGGCAATTCATATTGTAGTTTTCACACAGTCTGTGAAACCCGGGGCAATTGAAAATCCCGGGTGGCGGGAACTTTTGACCAATTTCAGGTTATTTTCCGAAGGCAGGTATAATCTTTTTGGCCGGGGTAAGTTTGAGGTTTTGATTTTCCAATGAATTTTCGAAGCTAAACAGTCTTTGCCCATTCATGAAAGGTAACACCCGAATAAGCATATCGCCTTTATTGAACCTGTCGTTTTGATCGAAGGTAACAATAACCCCCGCTACCGCACGATTGCATCGTGTGGTTTAGCCAGAGGCTAAGAAAAAGTAATAGTACAAATTAATTGATGCTTTAACTACAAACCACGCGAAAGATTGACTACGTCGATTTTCAATTCGCGCGGCAGCGGTGTTGCATATTGTTTTATTCACC
>JAIOZY010000054.1 GCA_021740385.1 Prolixibacteraceae bacterium
AGGTATGACTACCTTTGCTGACAACTTTGTTGAGTTCCTCAACTTCAAACTCGTTTAGTTTAATTGTGTACAGTACCATGTTTTTTTGGTAAAGCTACACAAAATAACCGTCATATCATAATTAACTTAACACTAGTTGTGCATTCTTAACGCCTTTAAATTGTTTTATTGCTTCAAGAATCAGGTTTGTATTTGAACTGTTATCGACTTGTATTACAATAGTTTTCATGTTCATTTTTTTACAAATATAACTAAAAATCTTTACTCATCAGTTCATGCTTCAAATTTTGCAACGGCTGCTGCGGATATGATATCAGCGGCCCCCGGCTGGCGCGGTTCTATGAACCGTGTCCCAGCCAATAAGGCTGGAGAATTCATGAATGCAATTGAGCTTTGGGGCAATAAAGAAATCGACCAAAAGCTAAATAAATCCGTCAAAATCCGGTTGAAGAAAGATTGGTTTTTAAGGCAGAAGATTATGCCTACAGTAGCGCTATAGATTATGCTGGAGAAATGGTTTTGTAGAAATAGTTGTTATACGATAACAACGGCACGGTTCACAGAACCGCGCCAGCTAAAGGGATTATTTCACAAATGAGCGTATAATCAAAAAATAGTTGGTTTTGATTTTTTGAAAAGGAAATTACACCGGTATCAATATCTTTTCAGCAAATTCTTTCGAAATATAATTCAGTTCCGATTTACATACTTCACCGGCAAGACAGTTGGCCAGCCCGATTATTTTTTTCCAGGTTGCTAAATCAATATCGGAAAGGGTTGTGGCACCAAAGTCAAATTTTGATATGCCGGCAATGATTCCGGCAGTGAAATTGTCGCCGGCACCAATGGTACTGATCGCTTTAACTTCAGGCGACGGGAATGAGGCTGAAAGGGTACGTGTATGCAACGAAGCCGGGTTGGCACCTGCCGTAACAATAAGCACTTCAACTCCAAATTCCCTCACTATCGAGAAAATCTCATCGGGGTTTTTCGTGTCGTAGAGCCTGAAAAAGTCAACCGTTGAGCCTTTTACAACTTTTGTAAGGTAGAAGTTTTCTTCTACTTTTTTTCTCACTTCGGCCATTTTAAACGGATTGGCCTCCCGGATGTTGGGATCGTAAAAAGTCAAAACTTTTTTATCGTGCGCCTGGTTTAAAAACAGCAGCAGGCTGTTGCGGCCTTCGTCGCGTATGGCGTTGGTCGATCCAAACGTGATGATGTCGTCTGCTTCAATTTCGGGAAAACGGAGTGATGGGGCCTGGTTGCCTTTGTAAAATTGGTAGTCGGCGTTATTGTTTTCATCAATAAAGGCAAGCGCCAGCCGAGAGTTTCCTTCAAAGCGTATGATGTTTTCGCAATTTACGTTGTTTTCTTTTAGAAATTTGATTGAGAGATCGCCAACGTGGTCGTTACCCATCCGTGAAATAAACGTAACGGGCAGTCCCAATCGACTAAGGGTTACGGTTGTATTTAAAACACTTCCGCCAACAACAGCTCCGGTTGGCTTACCATCCCTGAAAAGGATGTCGTACGTTGTTTCGCCTATTGCGTAAATTTTTCCCATATTAACGGTTATAAAGTTCGTTCATTTTTTTCAGGAATTGAAATGCGTGTTGGGTTAATTCCTTTTTTTGAACCCGAAAAACCCAGTTCCCTTTTGGCGTGCCGGGTGTGTTCACACGGGCATGGCTGCCAAGTTTTAGCAGGTCCTGTATGGGCGCAATGGCCCATTCGGCCGATGATGACCATATCAGTTCGATTAACCGCTCGTTAATATCACCCTTTCCTGTTTTAATGTAGGGGCAAACCCTTTTGCGGGTTTTTTTATCGCAGTTTTTCCACCAGCCCAGCAGTGTGTCGTTGTCGTGCGTACCGGTATAGGCTATGTTACGCCCGCTGAAATTATGGGGCAGGTGTTCGTTTGTTGCATCGGTTAAAAAAGCAAACTGCAACACTTTCATCCCGGGCAGGGCAAAATCGTTGCGCATTTTTTCAACTTCCGGTGTTATTATCCCCAGGTCTTCGGCAATGATGGGTAGTTCGCCCCGTTGATCGCGCAGTATCGACAATAAATTGTAACCACCGGCAGGCATCCACTGTCCGTTTTTGGCGGTTTCGGCGCCGGCTTTTATGGCCCAAAACGATTCAAGCCCCCTGAAGTGGTCAATGCGCACATAATTAAACATGTGCAGGTTGAAATGGATACGTGCAATCCACCACTGGTAATTTGTTTCTTCCAATTTCTGCCAGTTAAAAACGGGATTTCCCCACAACTGGCCGTCTTCGCTAAAATAATCGGGGGGTACGCCGCCTACCCATTCCGGTTCGCCTTTATCGTCGAGCAGAAAAAGGTTTTGATTGCCCCAAACATCGGAGCTGTTAAAGGCAACATACAAGGGGAGGTCGCCAACTATTTTGACACCTTTTTCATTGGCAAATTGTTTTAACCTGAACCATTGCCTGAAAAACATGAATTGCAGGAAGTTGTGGTATTCAATTTCGTTTGAATATTTGCGTGAATAACTGTTCATGGTTTCCTTACTACGGAATGCCAGCCCGGATTCCCATTTATTCCAGTGTGGTTCACCTGATTTTTCGCTGTGGGTTGCATAAAACGAGTAATCGGTAAGCCACCATTTATGTTCATTTTTAAAATGTTGAAATTCCTGTTTAAAGGGTTCGTCAGCCTTTTCCTGAAAAGTTTTCCAGGCTTTTTCGAAAACGGCATTTTTCCATTGGGTTACAGTGTTGAAATCGATTTTTTTCCGGTTGAAACGGAGGGTGTTTTTTAAATCATCGTTTTCAAGTAGGCCCCATTTCATAAGCGTGGCAGGCGAAATATAGAGTGGATCGCCGGCAAAAGCCGAACTGGCAAGGTAGGGCGAATTGCCTTTCCCGTTTGGCCCCATTGGTAACAGTTGCCAAAGCTTTACCGATGCAGCGGTGAGTTGTTCAATCAGTTTGTAAGCCTCTTTTCCCATATCGCCAATGCCGTATTCCGATGGGAGGGAACTGATGTGGAGCAATATGCCGTTTTTCCTTTTATGCTTCATGAATTGTTCAAATAGATGCCAAATTCTAAATTATAAAACTTTTTGTTTTATAACATTGAATTTTGCGGTGTAAATATTCAAATTCGAAAATAATAAATAACATGATTTTGTGCATGGACAGCAATTTTTCAACATGTTTTTTTAATGTTGTATTGTGTTGTAGCATCGATATTATTAAAATTTGTTAAAGAATAAACTAAAGACCGATTTTTAACGTTTATGTAATGTGATTACAAGAAGTGAAAAATATTTTTGCCGTGTAAATAGCACGATATAGCAAACAGATAATTTAAAAGAGGTTTTTCATAAGTGAGTTAGGTTTAGTTAGATTTTAGGTTTAAAAAGGATAGGAATTTTTTCTATCCTTTTTTTTATTCCAATCCCGAAGCAATCGAAATCAAATTCGAGCATCCAGCATCCCTCCTCCGCCGAGGCTACGGAGGGCAAAGCCAGCATCGAGCATCCCTCCTCTGCCGAGGCTACGGAGGGCAAAGCCAGCATCGAGCATCACTCCTCTGCCGAGGCTACGGAGGGCAAAGCCAGCATCGAGTATCCCTCCTCTGCCGAGGCTATGGAGGGCAAAGCCAGCATCGAGCATCGAGCATCTACTTTCCCTTCCTGATCCGGCGTTTTGCCGAGTAGTAGGTTGTAACTTCGTTGCTCACAAATTTCACATCTTCAACGGTATAAAATGCGTTGGGGTTCATGCTTCTGATCGAATAAATAAGTTTCTTTAGTTTTTTCCGGTTAACGATACTATAGATGATGTTCACGTTGCCGTTGGAGCCCCGGGCTTCGTGGTAGGTGATGCCGTATTTTTCCCTTATGAGTTTTGTAATGAGTTTGTTGGCGGGTTTTTTGGTGATGATCTGAACCCGTACAATTCCCATGGCAATGCGTTCTTCTATTAACAGGCCAACGTAATTCCCGGCAGCAAATCCGGCAGCATAAGCAATGATGTTTAACCAGTTATCGATGTTTTGCATGATGCCGCCAATCACAATTATCCAGATGAGTACTTCAAAAAAACCGAGTATAGGTGCAAACAGTTTATTGCCCCTGGCAACCATAACGATGCGAAAGGTGCCGAGTGTAACATCGAGTATGCGGCTAAAAAAAATAATCAGCGGCATAAAAAGATAGTTGAACAGGGCTGAATCGTTTCCTGCTAAAAATTCCATTTTAATTTTTATTACGAAATTAGAAAAATGTTCGTCAAATATTTGGGCTAAAATTAAAAAAGAGACTGTCTTTTCCAAACAGTCTCTTTTTAATAAAAATAGTAGGTTTATTTAATCAGCCCATTTCTACTAAAACCGAGTGGGTTGTGCCGGTTTCAAAAACGGGTAAGATGTTCGATTCTTGTTTATTACCATCGATGGTTATGCTGGCAATGCCTTTGTTTATGTGTTTTGAGTTTACAACTTCAATGTTGTAGGTTGCGCCCCTGAATTTCCGGGTTACTTTAAAACCTTCCCAGTCTTTTGGAATACACGGGTCAACTTCCAGTCCGCCATAACCGGGGCGTATGCCAAGTATGTATTGTGTTATGGTGTAGAAATTCCACGATGCAGTTCCGGTAAGCCACGAGTTTTTCGCTTCGCCCGGCTTAAATGCATCCTTACCGGCAATCATTTGAGCATAAACGTATGGTTCGGTTTTGTGCAGGTCGCTGATTTCTTCGAGGTACGACGGGCAAATTTTCCTGAAATATTCCCAGGCCCGATCGCCCCGGCCAATTTCAACTTCCCCGAGTATGATCCAGGGATTGTTGTGGCAGAAAATTCCGGCATTCTCTTTGTAACCTGCCGGATAGCTCGATATTTCGCCGTATTCGATGTAGTATTTTGTGAAAGCCGGGTTATTCAGTACAATGCCGTATTTGCAGTCGAGGCGTTCCTTGACCGAATCGAGGGCTTTTTCGCACATGCCATCTTCTTTTCCAATACCGGCCATGGTACACCAGCCGTTCGATTCGATGAATATTTTGCCTTCTTCGTTTTCGTTGCTTCCAATTTTGTTGCCGTAATAATCGTAAGCCCTGAGGAACCATTCGCCGTCCCAACCGTATTTTTTTACGGCTTCGGTCATATTATCGACATCTTTTTGGGCACGGTTGGCTTCACCTTCCTTGCCCAGTTTCCTACACAAGCCAACGTATTCCTGTCCGTAAATAACAAACAGTCCGGCAATCATAAGCGATTCGGCCTTTGATCCTTCGGTTTTGTTTTCGGTAGTCTGGAATGATTCGTTCGGATCGTTCGAGAAGCAGTTCAGGTTCAGGCAGTCGTTCCAGTCGGCACGGCCAATTAGCGGCAGCCCGTGTGGGCCGAGGTTATTCACAACGTGGTCGAACGAAACGGTAAGGTGATCGAAAAGGGTACGGGCAATGCTCATGTCGTTGTCGAAGGGAACCATTTCGTCGAGTATGCTGAAATCGCCGGTTTCTTTTATGTAACTGATTGTTCCGAGTATAAGCCACATCGGGTCATCGTTAAAGCCGCCGCCAATGTCGTTGTTGCCCCGTTTGGTAAGGGGTTGGTACTGGTGGTAGCAGCCGCCGTCGGGGAACTGTGTCGAGGCAATATCGATGATGCGTTCGCGGGCGCGTTCGGGAATCTGGTGTACGAAGCCGATCAGGTCCTGGTTTGAATCGCGGAAACCCATGCCACGGCCTATGCCGCTTTCGAAAAATGAGGCTGATCGGGAGAAACAAAACGTGATCATGCACTGGTACTGGTTCCAGATGTTCACCATGCGGTCGAGCTTTTCATCGCCCGAATTAACGGTGTAAATGCTGAGCAGTTCGTCCCAATATTTGCGTAATTCGGCAAATGCAGCATCAACTTTTTCGGTGGTATCGAAGCGGGCAATGGTTGCTTTGGCTTTGGTCTTATTAATAACACTTTTCGATTCCCATTTTTCTTCTTCGGTATTTTCGACATACCCGAGCAGGAAAATATAATCTTTCGATTCGCCGGGTTTCAATTCTACTTCAATGTAGTGCGATGCAATGGGCGACCAACCATGGGCAACGCTCATGCCTGGTTTTCCTGCGAGTACGGTTTGTGGTTCGTCAAAACCGTTGTAAAGCCCGAAAAAGGTTTCACGGTCGGTATCGTATCCCTGAATGGGCGTATTAACAGAATAATAAGCATAATGGTTGCGGCGTTCTTTGTATTCGGTTTTGTGGTACAACACCGGGCCGTCGATTTCAACTTCGCCTGTAGAGAAGTTGCGCTGAAAGTTTTCCATATCGGTTGCGGCATTCCACAGGCACCACTCGGTGAATGAAAAGAGTTTCAGTTTTTTTGTTTCTGAAGTATTGTTTGTAAGGGTTACTTTTTGAACTTCGGCCCAGGTTTTTAAAGGCACGAAGAACAGGGTTTCTGCTTGTATGCCGTTCTTTTCACCTTTAATTTTGGTGTAATTCATCCCGTGGCGGCACTCGTAACTGTCGAGCGGGGTTTTGCATGGCTTCCACCCGGGCGACCAAATCGTTTCGTCGTCTTTAATATAAAAATAACGGCCGCCGCTGTCCATGGGGACATTGTTGTAACGGTATCGTGTAAGGCGCCTGAACTTGGCATCGAGATAAAATGTATATCCTCCAGCCGTGTTCGATATCAGGGAGAAAAAATCTTCATTGCCGAGGTAGTTAATCCAGGGCCACGGTGTTTGAGGATTCGTTATTACATATTCCCTGTTGTAATCGTCAAAAAAACCAAATTTCATTTTGTTTAAATTTTCTGTTTATACTGTTACAATAGTGTTGTGCTTTACTTTTTCTATTGAGTTACTTCCTTTGCCCTCCGGTTTTCAAGTTCTATTGTAATATTGTCCATTTTATTCTGATCTAGTGGATACAGGGTCATCAATCCGGCAGCAACGAGTGCAATAATGGTTGGTATCCAACTCATGAGCATAACAATTCCGGGTACAGCGCCCTGTATGGCAACCATGTCTTGTCCGTTGTAATGGAAGGCCGCCAAAACAAACCCGATAATTGCACCGGCAATACCCCCGCCAAATTTGGTGGCAAACGAACCGGCTGAGTATACCAGCCCGGTTGCCCTGCGTCCGTTTTTATATTCCGAATAATCGGCAGCATCGCCAAGCATGGCAAAGAAAAGGGTGGGGAATATGGCTGCGGCAAATTCCGAAATCAGTCCGATTGCAAATATGCCCACAGTATCGCCGGGACTGCAGAACACAATAAGGGCATTTACCAAACCTGAAAAAATAAGGGCAAATATGAATAGTTTCCTTTTGCCAAGTCGTTTTGCCAGGGGGCCGGTAACCATGGCCCCGAGAATTGAGGCAACCATTAGCCCAACCATGTATGAGCCAGCCAGTAACTGGTTGTGTAAATAATGGGTAAAATAGATTACTACAATTCCCTGTTTAATTGAATTATAGATATTAAAAAGCAATCCGATAATCAATAAAACAAACCAGGGGCGGTTTGTTACCAGGTCTTTCAGGTCTTTCTTCAGGTTTGTTTTTTGCGATTTTGGCGGTAATACCCGTTCGCGTGTTGTTGCAAAAGTGATGATGAGGAAAAGTGATAGAAATGCCGACATCAAATACATGGCATAGCTGTATCCCTTTTTCTGGTCGATGATAGTGATGTCTTCTGTTTCGAGGTACTCTTCGCCGGTTACAATAAATGAATAGGGTTTTCCGGCTTCCATCGAAAAGCTTTTTCCTTTGGTGGCAACATTGGCACTGTCGGGAATTGATGCGCCGGCCCAAACAAACATCGCGATGTTGTCTTTGGTTTGAATGTTGACGTTTTTAACGTCTTTTGGAGCCGAAACGGTTATTTCATATTTTTTTGCCTCAAGTTGTTCGACATTAATTGTGGGATTGATGTTGCCAAAATTGGCTACAAGGAAGAGCAATGCTCCCTGTACAAGCATGCCTCCTGCAAAAGCACCCACCATGCGGAACGAGCCCAGGCTTGTCCGTTCTTTATTGTCGCCGGTCATTACCGCCATCAGCGCCCCGTAAGGAATGTTGTTTGCCGTGTAAACCAGCGTGAATATGATGTAGGTTGTGTAGGCGTATATTATTTTCCCGGTGGATCCTAAGTCGGGGCTGGTAAACAGCATGGAAAGAATGACGCCCAACGGAATGGCGGTCCAGAGTATCCACGGGCGGAACTTGCCGTATTTCGACCGGGTACGGTCGCCAATAATGCCCATAAGCACATCGCTTATCCCGTCGCTCGACCGGGCAATGAGCATTAACAAACCAACAGCGGCCGGGTTAAGCCCAAAAACATCGGTATAAAAAATAAAAAGGAAAGTTGCTACGCCCCTCCATGCTATGTTTGCGGCACCATCTCCAAGTGCGTAACCAATTTTTTCAAAAATTTTAAGTTTCCGGTTGCTGCCTCCCATCTTTTCTTTTTTTTGATTGTGAATAATTCATGACTATTAAATTAATTGACTGGGTTATTTTATAAAAACTGGGTTACATGGTAAAATCGAAACGTTCTTTTTTTGTCCGCTCATATACGTCTTTACTGAATAAAAAGAGCTGAGCCGGCTTGTGTTTCACGTCTTTCTGTTTTTCGTTTAATGGGATCAGGTATTTCATTTGCATCACCTTTTTTCTGAAATTTCGGCGGTCGAATGTTTGCCCCAAAATTGATTCATACAAACGCTGAAGTTGTGAGATGGTAAATTTTTCGGGTAAAAGTTCGAAGCCAATGGGTTCGTTGCGCAATTTATTGCGGAGCCTTTCCAGTGCTTTTTCCATAATTTCGGCGTGGTCGAACCCCATTTCGGGTAACTCGGTAACCGGAAACCACTTAACGTTTCGCTCTTTGAGCGAAAGCGAAACCGAAGTGTTGTCGATGAGCGAAAAATAGCCAACCGTTACAATCCTGTCGCTGAAGCCTTCGTGCTGGTGTTTGAGCCAAATTTGGTCTTTGGGGCTGTTTACCCTGTTTACTCCGCCAAAAGCATAAAATTGCTCGAGGTAGATTTGATCGAGCCCCGACATTTTTTTAAGGATGCGTGCAGCAGCCGTATCAAAATCTTCGTCTTCTAATATGTGGTAACCGGCCAGTGTCCAATCGTCTATCAAAACTTCGTTTGTTTCTTCATCGGTTAGTTTACGTTCAACCAACAGTACATTTAACTGGTTTGAGTCAAATCCGAAAATGACACAATCGACCGAAATGTTTGGAATTATTTTTGGCATAGAAAAAGGTTTGTCTGTGTATTTATTACACAATGTAAAGATATAATTTTTTTTTTAACACAAAATTTCAACACTGTTTTTTGTGTTTTACTTTATCTTTTGTTTGTTAATATGCTGAATAATAATGTTTTAGTGTGTGTTGTTTTTTTTTAACACGATGATTATAATCTTTTGAAATTTGTTGTTTCTTATACAAAAAGACAGTTATTATTCTTCAACAAAGAAATTTTGTGTAATGATTACACAGGTAGATTTATGTTTTTTTTGGGTGTTTTTGTCCTAATAGTTTTTGCCGCCTGATTGGTACAATTAAGCATCAAATTCCGATGTGAAATGGAAATCGATGTTTTCAAATTCGCCGCGTGCCATGTCGAGCATAAATGGCGAGTCGGCCATAAAAACATCGCGACCAAATTTGTCGGTGGCCATTCGCTGGGATTTACGTTTCTTGAATTCTTCAATTGCCTGTTTGTCATCACTTTTAATCCAGCATGCCTTGTACATCTGGATGGGTTCGAAGCGGCATTTGGCACCGTATTCGTGTTCGAGCCTGTACTGGATCACTTCAAACTGAAGTTGTCCCACACACCCGATAATTTTACGGTTGTTAAACTGGCTGGTAAAAAGCTGGGCAACACCTTCGTCCATCAACTGGTCAATTCCTTTGGCAAGCTGTTTCGATTTCATGGGGTCGGCATTTTCGATATAGCGGAACATTTCGGGCGAAAAACTGGGGAGCCCCTTATAATGGATAATTTCCCCGTCGGTAAGGGTGTCGCCAATAATGAAGTTGCCCGTGTCGGGTACGCCCACAATATCGCCCGGGTAAGCTTCGTCGATGATTTCTTTTTTTGCAGCCATAAAAGCAGTTGGCGATGAAATTCTGAATTCTTTGCCAAGGCGGGTATGGGTGTAGGGTTTATTGCGTTCGAATTTGCCCGAACATACTTTTACAAAGGCTATACGGCTGCGATGGTTGGGGTCGATGTTGGCATGAATTTTAAAAACAAAACCTGAAAACGCTTGTTCGTATGGGTCCACTATCCTTTCGTTGGAAGGGCGGGGGCGGGGTGTGGGGGCAATTTTCAGGAACGTGTTAAGCAACTCCTGTACACCAAAATTGTACAGGGCGCTTCCGAAAAAAACCGGCGCCGTGTTCCCTTCAAGGTAATCTTTTTCAGAAAAAGCGGGGTAAACACCTTCAAGCAGTTCCAGTTCTTCGCGCAATGTGCCGGCATCGTTGCCAATGTGTTTTTCCAGCCCAGGGTCGTTCAGGTTTTCAAATTTAATACCGGGGTCAATTTCCTGCACGTTGGGGTTAAATAATTGAAGGCTTGAGTCGTAAATGTTATAAACGCCCTTGAATTCGGGTCCGCTGTTAATGGGCCAGCTAAGGGGGCGTGTGGCAATTTTAAGTTGGTCTTCAACTTCTTCAATCAGGCTGAACGTATCTTTCGAGGGGCGGTCCATTTTATTTATAAAAACAATAACCGGTGTTTTACGCATGCGACAAACTTCCATGAGCTTCTCGGTTTGGGGCTCAACCCCTTTTGCCCCGTCAATAACAATAATTACACTGTCGACAGCCGTAAGGGTGCGGAAGGTGTCTTCCTGAAAATCCTGATGGCCGGGCGTGTCGAGAATGTTTACCTTGTAACCGTTGTATTCAAAAGCCATAACCGAAGTGGCTACCGAGATACCACGCTGGCGTTCAATTTCCATAAAATCGGAAGTGGCCGTTTTTTTAATTTTGTTACTCTTTACAGCGCCGGCTACATGAATAGCACCGCCAAAAAGTAACAACTTCTCGGTTAACGTGGTTTTACCGGCATCGGGGTGGCTGACTATGGCAAAGGTTTTCCTGCGTTCAATTTCGCTTTTGAAACTCATTCTCGTAGGTTTTAAAATCGAGCGCAAAAGTAATTTTTAATTCTGAAAGAAGAAAAGATGTTGTAAAAGGGAAGGCGATGGTGAGCAATAGAAAGCGATTGTAAGAAATAGTAAGCAGTTAGAAGCAGGTTAGAAGAATAACCCGGCCACTTTCGATACGGTAAATGCCAGTATCCAGGCCAGTGTTGTAGAATACAAAATGTTGAAAACAGCCCATTTCCAGTGGCCCGATTCTTTGCGTATGGCGGCAATAACGGCTATGCAGGGAATATAAATTAGTACGAATATCAGCAGGGCAAGGGTGACGGGTGGTGTGTAAATTTTTTGACCTGCGCGTTTCCCGTGGGTGTGGGTTTGTTTTTTTATGGTTTCTCGCAGCGACTGGTCATCATCGCCGGCATATAATACGCCCAGGGTACTTACAACAATTTCTTTTGCAATAACGCCCGAAAGTAAACTTACCCCAATCTTCCAATCGAATCCAATAGGACGAATAACCGGCTCTATGGCTCGTCCCATGCGGCCAAGGTATGAGTTGTATTGTTGCTCTTCGTGCACCTTTCTTGTAAGTTGTTTGTCGCGTTTTGCAAGGCTGTCGGTAACCATTGCAAAGGTTTCAGCATGGTTTGTATTGGCAATTTCTTCCAGTTGCCGGGTAACTTCTGCCTTTTGGTTTTCTAACCGGTCAATTTGTTCGCTGTGCCTGGGAAAATAGCTTAAAAACCATACAACCACAGAAGCCCATAAAATAATGCCCCCCATTTTTTTGAGGTATTCCCGGGCTTTGTTCCACATATGCCTTAAAGTCGATTGCAGGGTTGGTACTCGATAGGGAGGGAGTTCCATAACAAACGGGGCTTCTTTGGCCCTGAAAAGTGTACGTTTAAGCAAGAGGGCCGTTAAAATTGAAACAACAATGCCGGTCATGTATATGCCAAAAATTACGGTACCGGCATTTCCGGGGAAAATGGCACCTGCAATGAGTATGTATACCGGTAGCCGGGCACTGCACGACATAAAGGGGATGATGAGCATGGTAAGGAGCCTGTCGCCGCGGTTTTGCAGTGTGCGGGTCGACATAATGGCAGGAACGTTGCAGCCAAAGCCCATTATGAGGGGAATGAACGATTTCCCGTGCAGCCCGATCAGGTGCATGAGTTTATCCATGATGAAGGCCACGCGTGCCATGTAACCCGTATCTTCTAATAATGAAATGAAGAAAAACAGTATCACAATGTTGGGCAAAAACACCAGTACCCCGCCAACCCCGCCAATAACCCCGTCAACAATGAGGTCGTGGGCGGCACCGGGAGCGATCATTTGTCCCAACAGGTTGCCCAGCCATTGCACGCCCATGTCGATCCAATCAGCAGGGTAGGCGCCCAGTGCAAATGTGCCCTGGAACATGACCCATAAAATGATAATGAATATGGGAAATCCGGAATATTTACCGGTAAGGATGTGGTCAATGCGGTCCGATACCGTTTTTTTTCCCAACGGAATACCCTGTTTGAGGGTTTCTTTTAATGCACCGTTAATGAAACCGTAACGGGCATTGGTGATGAGTGTTTGTGAATCTTCCTTCAGGAGGTTTTCAAGCCGTTCAATTTCAGTAGCGGCGGTTAGCCTTATCTCATTGGCATTTTCGAGGTAGCCGATGTTTTCGCTCGTGTGTGCGTCTTTTTCGAGCAGGCGCAGGGCAAAATAGCGCGATGAGTATTCCCTCACGTAATTGGAGGCCTGCCATATTTTTTTCTGAATGGCATTTATCGATTTCTCCAGCTCGTAACCGTAATTGATGTGAATGTGCCTAAGGTGTGGCTCTTTGTTTTCGGCCACTTCAATTACTCTTTCGATCAGTTCGCTGCAACCTGTTCTTTTTGTTCCAATGGTAGGTACAACGGGTATGCCGGTTATGGTAGCAAACTGATCAAGGTTGAACTTGTCGTGGTGTTTTTGCATTTCGTCGAACATGTTCAGGGCAAGCACCACCTGAATGTCCATGTCGATAAGCTGGCTGGTAAGGAAAAGGTTGCGTTCGAGGTTTGAGGCATCGACCACGTTTACCACAACATCGGGGTGTTTTTTCAGTATGTAGTCGCGAACGAACAGTTCATCGGGCGAGTTGGGCGACAGGGAATAGGTGCCGGGCAGGTCGGTGATGTTCAGTTTGCGCCCTTTATATTTCAGGTTGCATCTTTTTGCATCGACCGTAACGCCCGAGTAATTGCCAACGTGTTCCTGTGAGCCGGTAATGGCATTGAAAAGCGACGTTTTTCCTGAATTTGGGTTACCCACAAAAACAACGTTGAGGGTATTACCGTTTTTTTTCTGCGCGGATTGTTTTTTTTCGAACGAGAGTGTGCCGTAATAACCCGTAAATTCTTTTTCGCTTGTGTTGGCCGGTACCACTTCAATGAGTGCCGCTTCGCTTCGGCGTAACGAGATGTTGTAGCCCATAACGTGGTACTCAATGGGGTCTTTAAAAGGGGCATTTTTCTTTACAAAAATTTCCTGCCCTTTTACAAAGCCCATTTCGGTAATGCGGCGCTTAAACGAGCTGCGCCCGTTTACCCGCTTAACCAAAACCTTTTCGCCGGTTTTTATTTTATTTAACGTAAGCACCCTGATTAACCTTAAAACGCGGCAAATGTACGAAAGATTTTAGTTGAATAAAACTTATTAAGACTTTTTCTAAATAGTGATTTTTACACGGAGACGGGAACCATCAAATATACCTACACTATGTTTAGAAAAAAATTGAAATTTAGTGATATAGATGATAAAAAGCGTAAAAAAAAGCGAAACGATGTTGTAAAAAAATAAATTTTTTATGTAAATTAGGGCAGTAAAACGTGAATTTTGAAAAATTAGACCCTGAAATCAAGGCCGCTTTCACAATTTGCAACAATAAGTTTCTAAAAATCAGCAATTGATTTTATAAGATATTTCATATAGGCAAAATGCTGCTAAAATCCCTTTTGTGGCCTGTTTTCTTCAAAAGAATTTTCACTTTCAAACTGTTTCGCTTTTTTGCCCGATGCAAATGAATAACTGAGTTTAAACCACACTGGGAACAACGACATTTGTATGTTTTCTTCGGTGGATTGTCTGAAATTTCTGCCCGAAATATCATAGCCCTGATAAGTAAATTCTTTTTTGAACGGAATGGCAGAAGTAATGCTCAATTTCAATTGATCGAAAAAGGTTTTTTCAAATGATATAAAATAGAGGGCATCTTCACGGTAATCGTTCTGAATACGTGTTAGCGGACTGTTGTATTGTGCTGTAACCGATAGAGCAAAATTATGTTTCATCAAAAGTATAGCCGACAAAGCAGATTCAAAATTAATTGCCTGTTTGTTTTTAATGTGATAAGCCTGGGCTAAATCATTGCCCCGCGTTTGAACGTAATAAAACCTGATGTGAGGATTTATGCTTATTTTTTCATGCAATTTAAAGTTGCCCGAAGCGTTGACCCCTAACAGATGTATATTTCCCAGGTTTTGTTTTTCTTTTTCTAAAAACACTTCGTTGTTTAATAAAGTAAGGGTTTCAATTGCGTCTTGCTTGTACGTGTAAAACAAGCCTGCATTAAGGAAATTATTATTGAAAGTCAAACTATAATCCAAATTCAAATTATGGTTTAATTCCGGGTTTAATTCCGGGTTTCCCTTTTGCGTTGTATAAAAATCAATGGTTTGTAGATTTGGGTTTAATTGAAAAACAGGGGGGCGTACAATGCCTTGTTTATACGAAAACCGTAAATGTTCACGACCCGATAACTGGTATTTGATATGCAAAGCGGGCAATGCAATTGCTTGATTTTTATATGAATTGTTGTTGCCATATTGCAAGTATTCTGCCCTTATTCCAGCATTTGCCTGTACCTTGTTTTTGCTGTAGTTGGCTAGAATGTAAGCTGCCGATGTAATTTCAGTATAACTAAATTCAGGCATTAAATCATCGCTTGAATAATTCAGGTTTTGCTCAAAACCGGTTTTTACACCTATGAACTGATTTACAGGAAAGTGAAAATTCAAGCGGGTTTTTAATAAATTATTACGTGGCTTCGAATGGCTAACTTGCTCTCTGTTGCTATTCATATCCGACAAGCGAATTCTGTTTTCCGATTCCAGCGAATAATAATTGACATCAAAGCTCAATTCGGTACTTTCGGCAAAAATATGCTTGAAAAAAACAGAGGCGTAGGCTGAACTGTTAATGTCAAAGTCGTCTTTTTTATACTGCATTAAATGATTTTCTGACGTAATGTTGAATTGTTTTAAACAAAAACTTCCGCTTTGTTCATTTGAAAACCGACTGATAAAACCATATAGGTTCAACTGATTGTTTTCGTTAAAAAAATAGTCAGCGCCAAAATGTAGTTTATGCGACCAGTTTTGTTGAAAAAGACTTTCGTTTTTGATTACATCCGAAATGCTGGTTGAAGATGAAAACACCCGCTTATCTTCTGTTTCGATATCGAAATAACTAAACTCGCCGTTATAAGCAGTATAAAGTGTTAAATTTTCAGAAGCATAATTCAGACTTGCTGTTGGGAAAGAAAAAACTTCGTTTGATGCAGTGGGGATATTGGCGTACAAATGTCCGCTTATTCCGGTATTTTCATTTTTTTTCAGAATAACATTTATCACACCAGAAAATTTGGCATTATGTTCTACACCGGGTGAGTTTTGTATTTCAACCCGGTCAATTTTATCCGGGTTGAGCTGAGCTAAAAAAGAGCCATCGCGTTCAATGCCGTTAATTATGATAATAATATCCTGCGACCCGTTGAGCGAAATGTTCTGCAATAAATCGACCTGGACGCCGGGGATGTGTTGTATCATATCAATTCCGTTGTTCGATATTTTTTTCATGGCAGAATTTGCATAGTAAGTTGTTTTGTCCACCTGTAGTTTCGCTTTCAGTCGTTCTCCCTTGATTATCACTTCGTTCAATTCGGTTTTTTTTGCAAGTAAAATTATTTTACCTAAATCAACCAATTGATTGCCCAATAATTCGACCTTTTTTTGAACGGGTATGAAACCTACAAAACTTGCTGAAATCAGATAACTACCCGGATTATTGTATTTCAGTTCAAATTTTCCGGTTTGGCCTGAAACTGTTCCTGCAATAATTGATGAATCGGCACTATTCAAAAGGGCAACATTGGCATACATCACGGGCTGCTCTTTTTTATCAAGCAGTTGCCCGGTAATTTTATATTCTGTTTGTGCTGCCAGTGCACCAATTTGCATGATAAAGAACACACTTAAAACCACATGAATTAGATAGTTTAAACTCCTCATTTCTCCCTTTTTTAGTTAGAAATTTATTTTGTCTTGATTCAAAGGAACGAGGAGGGGCGAAAGAATCCTAAAAAGAGGGAAATACACACAAGAAATGTGATGAAATGCAAGGACGGTTAGCTATTTTGTTACAAAATGCAGAAAATTGTGATGAATGGCTAAGGTTTATTGGGGCGGTGTTTCCATGAATTGATTGAAGCGTTTTGTTTTGTTTCTCGATACGGGTATAACATTTTTGCAGTGCTTAATTCGAAGTAGATATCCGGAAGAATTGCCTTTTTTCGATTCCACCATACTCAGGTTTACAATAAACCCCCGGTGGCAACGCAAAAAAGAAGGAATATCTTTAAGTTGAGTTTCAATATCGGAAATGGAATTTCGGACAGGTATTTTTTTTAATTCATTGTTTTTATAGAGATGAAAAACAACATAATTACCGTCAGAAACAGCATAAAGCAATTCATTCGCCTGAAATGAAAGCGATTCTTTTTTTAGTTGAGAACGTATATTTATTGTGTGTTTCTGGTGCTTTTCTTCCTGAAATTTATTTATGGTTGACTCAAAATTGAGGAAAAGAAATTTGTAATTAACTATCGAAAAAAAGGCAAACGGGAAAATGTAAATCAAAAAAGAATGCTTGCACGAATCGAGAAATGTGAACAAATTCCAACGCCCCTCATTTGATTGTTGTTCAATTGCAAATCCCAAAAAATAAATGGCAATCCCCAATATTTGTAAAACTATATAGATTGAAGCGATTTCTTTGCCTATTGTCCAATTTTCAATTTTCGAGAAAAAAGGAATTTTTTTCAGTATAAATATTGACAGTCCGGCAACAACAGCATTGCTTAGTGAATAAAGCAGCATTGTAAATTCAAAACTGAAATAGATACTTTTATGCGTATTCATCGGATGATACAAAAGCGTGAATCCAATTGAAAAAAGGAACAAAATGAATGTACCCGTCACCGGTCTTCTGATGATGTAATTTTGAGGATATTTTATTTTTAAATTTAATTGTTTCATTTTGCCTGAATTTATTATTGCATGCCGCACAACCCGTATATATCCTAAAAACTGGTCTTATTGTCAAAAACCACAATTTAAGTTTTATATAATCATTAACCACATGGTCGCGGCAAAAAAATTCCCCCCTTAGGCTTCGACGTGAGCTCAGTTGAACGGGGTGGGGGTGAATTAAATATAATCCACCAGCACCTTCTTGAAAAATTTTTCTTCAAGCAGTTTAATAATGCGTTTTACAACGGTTTTCCTGATTTCTATTTCAACGGGCTGGTCGGGATCCTGGTGGGCCCAGTTTATACGTGTTCCTACAATTAAATGTATAATATCGTGTTGCAGCAGCCGTTTTACAATTTCCTCGGCTGGTGATGCATGCAGGCGTGTGTCGCTGTTAAAATTTTCAAGCAGCTCTTCAACTTTGCTGATGGTGAGTATGCCCTCGGTAACCAGGTCGAAGCCCTCGAGCTTAGATATAGGGGGCAGGGTGGGGTCGGAAAAATTCTGTACCATTTCGAGTTTCAGGTTTAACTCGCGCGAGATAATGTCGGCCGTTGTGCCGCCACAAACCACTTTCATTCCGTCGAAGCCTTTTACTTTTTGAATAAAGCCCGTGTCTTTAACTTTATAAAATGGCGGGCCTGTAATGAGCATCAGTTCACGGGGTTCGCGAAAATAGACCACCCCGCAACTGGTGTCGTCTTTTATGGAATAATTGTCGTTGGTAAGTGCCCGGTTAACAATTTTACGTGCCAGTTTGGTGGCCGATATTTCGGGTTGGTTTTCGACCATTTTCAAAACAAAATCCACAACATTGCTGTGACCCCAGCCCATGTTAAATTTAAATGTATCGATGCCCGACTGCGTGATGCCGTCGGAGAAAAAAATCAGCCGGTCTTCTTTTTGTGCATAAAACTCCATACAACGGAGAATTTTCCCACGGTTTACGGCACCACCCACTTCAAGTTCGTAAATGTTTGAAGGCATGAAGCGCTGTTTTTTTCTCAGTATGATCATGGGCGGATTATCGAAGTTGATGATGCGTACCAGCCCGTCTTTTTCAATTTCAATTACAAGGAAGGTTGCATAATTGGGTTTTTCGCTGTCGACGGGCAGCACGTCCATGATGATTTTGGCAGCAATTTCGGGTTTGGTATGGAAGCTTGAATAGTTCAATGCCATGGTGGCCGTTAACGTTGCAAGCACGCTGGCTTTAATGCCGTGCCCGGCCCCGTCCGACAGTACCAAAACGGTTCGCCCTTCTTCCTTCACGTTGCGCGAAAGGAACACATCGCCACACACTTCCTGCCCTTTGGGCATCAGCTGCTGTATTTCTATCTCGGTATGGTAGTTTTGCTGCATGGTGGCTGTTTAGTTTTCTTCGTCGACGTTGTATTTTTGCGATTCAATGATTGAGTTCAGCAATTCTTCGGTTTGGGCGGCATTTTCGCCCAGCAGGAAAGCAATTTGCTGAACGGTTTTCATGTTTTTTCGGTTCACCTGGCGTGCCCGTTCAATAATTTCGGCCCGTTCGAGCATTGGTGACGAAAGGTCGCGGATAATGGCCCCGGCAATTTCATTTTTGTGAATGGTCATTACGCTAACCGACAAAAGTTTGTTTTGGTATTTCAGGTCGCGTTCTATACGGCTTTCACCGGTTTCGAGTATGGAGCGGAACATATCAAGTATTACCTCGGGTACCAGCATTTCAAGGTCGGCGCCCCTGAGCCCCGGAATGGTTTCGAACAGTTCTTCGTTTTCTTCGCCAATCATGCGGGCAAAACCCAGGTTGCTGTCAATAATTTTTAAATCGGAATTAACAATTACAATGCCGGCCCTTATTTTTTGGAGCATGGTGGTGGCGATCTTTTTTTCACTGCGGGCATCCGCTAAGCTATCCTGCGCTTTTTTGCGTTCGGTAATGTCGATGATGGAGCTTACAATTCCGGTAATTTCATCTTCCTTAAGCCGCATGGCAGCTTTATTTACAATTACCTGCCTTACGTTTCCATCGGCATATTTCAACGATGTTTCATAAAACTGGCTGCTGCCGGTTTCAAGTATCTCCTTGTCGCGCAAAGCGAGCGATTCGGCCTGTTTTTTTGAAATGATTTCATCGAGACTTTTACCGGCCAGTTCTTCTTTTGGTTTCCCGATAATGTGTGCGAAAGCAGTGTTGCAAATTTTTATTTTGCCGTTGCTTTTACGGCAAAAAACGGGAATGGGCAACGTATCGACCAGTTTAATGTAAAGTTCTGCTTCTTCAGTGTTTATTTTGTTTGAACCATTGTTTGCCATAATCATTTTTTTCTTTTACGTGCTGAAAAATACGCATTCGAGGAGTGATTTTCAACATTGTTTTGACATTTATTTATTTTCAAATTTGAATTTCCCTGAACATTTCAATGTTTCAGTGTTTTGCGCCTTTATAAAAGGTGTTATTTTTGTTCAGGGAATTGACGGCAGTATAAACCGGGATTTTCTGTTACAGGAATTTACTTTTATTTAATGTAAAATTGCTCAATGAAGTTAGAACAGATTGTTGGTTATATCGATGGCAGCATTATTTGTGGTAATATTGAAGGGAAGGACATTGAAAAAGGATTTTGTTCCGATTTGATGAGCGATGTTTTAACCATTGATACCGATAAGGTTATTCTCATTACAGGCATGGCCAATATGCAAACCATACGTACATCCGAAATGGCCGATATACATACAATTATTATGGCCCGCAATAAAAAAGCAACTCCCGAAATGATACAATTGGCATGCGATTCAGATATAACACTCATTGAAACCCCCTTTTCGGCTTTTCGCATTTGCGGAATATTATACAGCCGGGGATTAAAACCGGTTTATTAACTCATGGTAAAGCTTCGTTACGAAATAGAAGGTGGAAATTTTGACCTTGCCGGAACCGCTTCGAGCCAGGTAAAGAAAGTATTGAAACAGTTAAATATTAGTCAGTTACTTATAAAAAAAATTGTTGTTGCACTTTACGAAAGCGAGGTTAATGTAGTGGCACATGCTTACAAAGGACATATTGAAGTGGAAATACATCCGGAAAGGGTTGATATGAAAATTACCGATGAGGGTCCCGGTATTCCCGATGTTGAAAGTGCGATGAAAGCGGGTTTTTCCACAGCTTCGCAAAAAGTGCGGGAAATGGGCTTTGGAGCGGGTATGGGCTTGCCCAACATCAAGAAAAATACCGATTATCTTAAAATTGAAACGGTTGTAGGGAAAGGTACCACGCTAACAATGACAAAAAAACTTGATTATGCCACATAGCGATACATTTCATCACGCGTTGGTTGTCGACGACAAAAAATGCATCCGGTGCACGCATTGTATTAAAGCTTGTCCAACCGAAGCCATCAGGATGGTTAACGGGAATATTGAAATTCGTGAGGAACGATGTGTCGATTGCGGACAGTGCATGAGGGTTTGCCCGCATAATGCCATATCGATAGAACAAGACGACCTGGCGCAAATTGAAAATTACCGCTATAAAGTAGTGCTTATCCCATCGGTTTTTATCGGCCAGTTTCCGCAAAACATTACCGAAAACCAAATTTATGCATCGTTGCTCAAACTTGGTTTTACCCACGTGTATGAAGTTGAGCAACCAATAGAAGTACTAAAAACACTTGTACGGCGCGAAATAAAGGAAAACCGTTCCGGTCTTCCGGTCATATCTTCTTTTTGCCCGGCAGTAGTGCGGCTAATCCGAATAAAGTACCCGGCATTTACCGAACAAATAATGCGTGTAAAAGCCCCGCACGACCTCGTTGCCCATTACATACTCGATAATTTCAGCAAGCAGGGCATTAATGCAGAAGATGTTGGCTTCTTTTATGTAACGCCTTGCGCGGCAAAAATTGCTGCCGTTAAATCGCCCATTGGCGAAAAAGAGTCTGTTATTAACGGGGTTGTTAATGCCAACCATTTGTACAACAAAGTAATGGCTGTGGTTGAAACCGTTGAAGAAACCAATGTGGAACCACTGAAGAATGAACTGACAAAGGAAGGTATTCAGTGGAGCCTTACACATGGCGAAACCTGGTGGCAACGGGCCAAAACCATCTCTGTCGATGGTATTCACAATGCCATACGTTTTCTCGAGCGGATGGAAAACGACCAGGTATCGGGTATCGATTTTTTGGAACTGAGGGCTTGCGACCGTAGTTGTGCCGGCGGTGTGTTGTTATCGCAAAACCGTTTTTTAACCGTTGAAAGGCTGAAAGAGCGGGCAAAACGGTATCCTTCATCGTCGATAAAAACCGAAGCAGAAGGTTACGAACGCTTTTCGGAGCTTGAACCGCTGTGTATAACCGAAAACATTAAGCCCCGTCCGCTGTTGCTTTATGGCAGCGATATGGGGAAAGCCCTTGAACGTATGGAGCGGGCACGCAGCATCATGTGCCACTTACCGGGTATCGATTGCGGGGCCTGTGGTGCGCCAACCTGCCAGGCCCTGGCCGAAGACATGGTAAACGGGCTGGCAAAAATGTCCGATTGCATTTTTGTTCAGCAACAATGGCAAAATGACGGGAAAATTACGCCGCAAAAAGCATTCGGTAAAATGGAAAATAAATGGGGGAAAAACCGTTTTGACCCCGATTGTACCAAAAGAGGAGCAAAAGATGAAAGTTTCTGAATTAGTAGAAAAAGCCGGCCTTGTTGTTTTTGCCGGCGAGACGGCTGTAGCAAATGAAGTAACCGGTGGTTATGTTTCTGATTTACTCAGCGATGTAATGGCCAATGCCCGTGAAGGGGATATCTGGATAACTTTGCAAAGTCACATGAATACCATTGCCGTGGCATCGCTGAAAGATTTGGCAGCCGTGTTGCTTGTTAACGGCATTGTGCCATCGGCTGAAGTAATTGCAAGAGCCAACGACGAAGGCATTGTGGTTTTGGGAACCGGTGAAGCTGCTTTTTCGATCACCGGTAAAATATACCCGTTGATTTGATGGTTGCAATACGTATAGCAGGTACACTTATTTTTTTAAGGAGAGGAAGGACAGTAACATGAAACAGTTCAAGGCCGATTTGCATATTCATACCACGCTTTCGCCGTGTGGGAGCCTTGATATGAGCCCGAAGAACATTATTGCTGCAGCCCTGAAGGCAGGCCTCGACATGATTGCCATAACCGACCACAACAGTACAAAACAGGTTCAGGTAATTAAGGAATTAGGCCAAAGTAAAGGGATTGAGGTTATTGGCGGAGCCGAAATCAATTCATCGGAAGAGGTGCATTGCCTCACTTTATTCGAAACCGGTGAAGTTTTGCAGGAATTCCAGGAATACCTCGACCGGCATTTGGTGCCGGTAAAAAACGATCCCGCTTACTTTGGCTACCAGGTTGTTGTTAACGCAAACGATGAAATAATTGAAGAGGAAGACAGGTTGCTGATCAGTACCCTTGATGTAGGTGTTGTTGAAATTGAACAAGCGGTGCATAAAATGGGCGGCCTTTTTATTCCGGCGCACATCGACCGGCCTTTTAACGGCATTATCAGTCAGCTTGGTTTTGTGCCTTATGAATTAAAAGCCGATGCTTATGGCCTTACCCGCCATGCCGATTTGGTAAAATGGCAAAACGATAAACGCGTTCCCGAAAATGCAGTTTTTCTTAGAAATTCCGATGCACACAGGCCCCGGGCAATAGGGAGGGCTTTTTCCATTTTTGAAATGAACGATGCCACTTTTTCTGAAATGAGAAAAACATTAATTGGAGAGAACGGCCGGAAAATTATACTGCCCGGATAATCACTTGCGTGAAAATGTGCATAATGTCTTATTTGTCAGGCAATCATTGTTTTTACATTTGATTCTGTTTTAAGGGTAAACGAGAAAACCGATCCCATGTTTTTCCCTTCCGAAAAAGCTTTTACTTCGCCATCCATCTGTTCTACCAGCTTTTTTACAATTGCAAGCCCGAGACCGGTTGACGGTTCGTTTTGGGTGGGCCTTGCACTCAGTTTCGTGTATTCGCCAAAAACTTTTGAAAGATCATCGTGGTTCATTCCAAGTCCTTCATCTTCAACAAAAAACTCAACAGTATGGTGCGATATTTTGTGGTAGATAATAATCTTCGATTTTGGATGCGAATATTTTATGGCATTGCTCAGCAGGTTTGAAAATACATTTTCAAGTGCATCGCGGTCGAAATAGCAATTCCTTATTTTTCGTGGAATTCTTAACAATATTTTAATATCCTTTTTAATGGCAAGTATCTGGTGTTGTTTAATAACATCTACAATAACATCGAATGCATTTCCAGGCTTCATTTTATCGATATCGATCCCTTTTTCAATTTTCGAATTATCGAGTATGCAGCAAATACGGTCGAGCATCGACTGGGTGCTTTTTTTAACCGAACGGATGAGCTCTTTGTACATTGGTTCAATATTGTTTAGCTCATTGTCAAGTATATCGGCAATCATATTTATCGATGCAACGGGTGAACGCAGGTCGTGTACAACATTACCAATGTAGTCGTGAATATTCTCGTGCCGTTTTTGCCAGGTGGCAATTTTGTTGTGCAACTCCTCTTTCAAACTGATGATTTTTGCAGCCATTGTACCAATAATAAGCCCCGATATTGCTGCCATAATGTATATTCCGGTTGAAATGGAATGCTGAATTTCGCCCGGTAACAGCAGGAATATCACAGACAATAAGAGGATTACAACAGCCAGGTTGGTGAGAAAATAGTAAATTATTTTCCACTTACCCCTTACAGATAACCGATATAATTTCATTTTTTTAATTTTTAGGTGGTGCTTAACTTCATTAGTTTATTCCCATTTTATGAAAAAGGTTACCCTGAAATCTGAAATATTTTCAATTTTTTTTTTAATAACATACCAACATTTCGAAAAAGAGTCGTGCAAAACCTCTGTAAAATATGTGATTTATGGCTATGGGAAATTATTTTGCGTAACTTGTTTTTCTGTTGTAAACCCCGTATGTTATATTATCATAAATGAAAGATAACATTTGGTTTTTACGGTTAAAAAGAGTTGAACTTTGCTTAAATTTGCATTTAATATAATGGTGAATGGTTAAAATAGGAAAGGTTAGCAGCCTCGAAATAGTTAAGTTTACAGATCAGGGGGCATATCTCGATGGTGGCCCGTACGGAGAAATTTTGTTGCCAAACCGTTATTTGGAAGAAGAATTTGAAATGGGTGACGATGTTGATGTTTTTGTCCATTTCGATTCCGATGACCGTATAGTTGCTACAACCGATTTCCCCTATGCAATGGTTGGTGAATTCGCTTTTCTCGAAGTGGTTGATGTTACCCGTGTGGGAGCCTTTGTTGATTGGGGCCTGCCCAAAAATCTGCTGGTGCCCTTTGGGGAGCAACTGGTGAAAATGGAAAAAGGAAAATCGTATGTGGTTCACATATACGTCGATACAAAGAGCGGACGAATTGCTGCTTCATCTAAAATCAACAAGTTTATGAATAACGAACCCGTTGCCTACGAACCGGGCGATGAAGTTGATTTGTTAATTGCACAGGAATCGGAACTGGGTTTCGTAGCTATTATTAATAAAAGCCATCAGGGTATTTTGTATCGAAATGAAATATTTAAGCCATTGCAAGCGGGTCAAAAATGCAAAGGTTTTATAAAAAAAGTGCGAAGCGATGGCAAAATAGATCTGGTGCTCGAAAAGTTTGGGTACCGTAAGGTTGAACCTGTTGTAGCCGATTTGATTGAGAAAATCAAATCGAATGGCGGAATGCTGCATTTGTCGGATAGAAGCGATCCCGTGTTAATTAAAAAAGAGCTGGGGATTAGCAAAAAAACCTTTAAAAAAGCCATAGGCGCTCTTTACAAAAACAAGCAAATCGAAATTAACGATGGTTCAATCCGTTGGTTGGGAAACGTTTAAGTAAAAGGAACGTGAAGGAGTTATCGTTGCACATACTTGATATTGTTCAAAACGCCATTACCGCTCAATCTGACCTGATTGAGGTTGTAGTTGATGAAAATGAAAAAACCGATACGTATACCATAACCATTAACGATAATGGGAAAGGGATGGATGAGGAAATGATAAAAAAAGTTACCGATCCGTTTTTTACCTCACGGACCACGAGGAAAGTGGGCGTAGGTATATCGTTGTTTAAGCAAAATGCCGAGCAGGCAGGCGGACATTTTTCCATTGATTCAAAAATAGGTGAGGGCACAAAAGTAAGGGCGGTATTTCAATTATCGAACATCGACAGGCCAATTATGGGCGACATAGCGGGTACAATGACATTACTCATTGGGGCGAATCCCGATATCCGTTTTATTTACACCCACAAAACCGGGATGGGCGATTTTGAACTGGATACAAAACAAGTGCTTGAGGAACTGGAGGGTGTGCCCATTAGTCACCCCGATATTTTGAGGTCATTAAAAGAGCTCATTACAGAAAACCTTGACATGATTGCAGCTAAAATAACATAACGGTTACGAATTGCCGCGAGCCGGTTTCAAGTACCAAATATCAGTAACCGTAATTAAAACCAAATAAAGAGCAATAAGATGAAAATAAAAACACTGGCCGATTTAAAAAAAGTAAAGGCCGACGTACAGAAAAAAATCAAACTTAGAGAGCAGAGCGAAAATGCCGGCAATGTTGTGCAGGTGAAAGTTGCCATGGCTACATGCGGTATCGCCTCGGGTGCCAAGGAAACCATGTCGTTCATCATCGATGAACTCGATTTCAGGGGCATCGATGCTGTAATAACCCAAACCGGTTGCATGGGCTACTGTTATGCCGAGCCCACCATCGAGGTTACCCTGCCGGGAAAAGAACCGGTTGTTTACGGGTATGTCGATAAAGATAAAGCCCGTCAAATTATTGATGAATACATTGTGAAAGGTGAATTGGTCGATGGCATTATACCGGTTAACTACAAAACAATTGACGAGTAATATAAACGCTGTAATTAAAGCAAAATATGACAGATTATAAAATGCACATTTTGGTTTGCGGTGGTACCGGTTGCCGTGCTTCACAATCTGAAAAAATTGTTGATGCATTTAAATCGGAACTCGAAACGCGTGCTTTAGACGATGAGGTAAAAGTGATCGCCACCGGCTGTTTCGGTTTTTGTGAAAAGGGCCCCATCGTGAAAATAATTCCCGACAACACGTTTTACGTCCAGGTTGGAGTAGTGGATGTTAAAGACATTGTTGAGGAGCATGTTATAAAAGGCAGGCCGCTAAAAAGACTGCTGTATCACGATCCGGCAACAAAAAGCCAGGTAACCGACACGGCACACATCGATTTTTACAAAAAACAGGTACGGATTGCCCTGCGTAATTGCGGGTTTATCAATCCCGAAAACATTGACGAATACATTGCACGCGATGGTTATGCCGCGCTGGGAAAGGCTTTGTCGGAGATGACCCCTGCCGATGCCACCCAACTTGTTAAAGATTCGGGGCTGCGCGGACGCGGTGGTGGCGGTTTCCCAACCGGTTTAAAATGGGAAATTACGGCCAAAGAAAAGAGTGACCAGAAATACGTGGTTTGTAATGCCGACGAAGGTGACCCCGGTGCATTCATGGACCGCTCAATTCTCGAGGGCGACCCGCACTCGGTAATCGAAGCCATGGCCATTTGCGGTTATTGCATTGGCGCAAGTAAAGGACTGGTTTACATACGGGCTGAGTACCCGCTGGCCATTAACCGCCTTAAAATTGCCCTTGAACAGGCACGCGAATACGGCCTGCTGGGCGATGATATCCTCGGCTCCGGATTTAATTTCGACATTGATATACGTTACGGTGCCGGCGCTTTTGTTTGTGGAGAAGAAACAGCCCTGATCCATTCTATGGAGGGCCACCGGGGCGAACCAACATTCAAACCCCCGTTTCCATCTGTATCGGGTTACCTCGGCAAGCCTACCAATGTGAACAACGTTGAAACATTTGCCAATGTTCCGGTAATTTTCAACAAGGGAGTTGAATGGTTCAGCAGTATTGGTAGTGAAAAATCGAAAGGAACCAAAGTTTTTGCCCTGGCCGGAAAAGTAAACAATGTTGGGCTTATTGAAGTGCCCATGGGCATTACCCTGCGCGAAGTTATTTTCGACATTGGCGGTGGAATACGCGGAGGAAAAAAATTCAAAGCCGTTCAAACCGGAGGCCCCTCGGGCGGATGCCTTACCGAACAGCACCTCGATACGCCCATCGATTACGATAACCTCATTGCCGCCGGATCGATGATGGGGTCGGGCGGTATGATTGTGATGGACGAGGACGATTGCATGGTTTCCATCGCGAAATTTTACCTCGAGTTCACCCTCGAAGAGTCGTGCGGGAAATGTACGCCCTGCCGTATTGGCAACAAACGCCTGCACGAAATACTGGATAAAATTACCAAGGGAAAAGGTACACTGGAAGATATTGAGCGGCTCAGGGTTTTGGGCAATGTTATTAAGGATACATCGCTATGCGGGTTGGGACAAACATCGCCAAACCCGATACTTTCTACCCTCGATAATTTCTACGATGAGTACCTGGCCCATGTTAACGATAAAAAATGCCCGGCCGGACAGTGTAAAGACCTTGTTCGTTACGAAATTGACCCCGATGCATGTACCGGTTGCACGCTATGCTTCCGGAATTGCCCGGTAGGGGCTATATCAGGAGAAAAGAAAATGCCGCATTACATCGACCAGACCTTGTGTATTAAATGCGGTGTGTGTTACGAAAAATGCCGGTTTAAGGCCATCAGTATTGTTTAATTGATTTTGATCGAAAAAATGGATAAAATAAAATTGACCATCGATAATAAAACGGTTGAAGTTGAAAAAGGGACAACCATTCTCGAAGCAGCTAAAACCATTGGTGTACATATTCCAACCCTGTGCCACATGAAGCTTGACGACATGGGCATCGAAAATAAACCGGGCGGTTGCCGCGTATGCGTGGTTGAAGTTGACGGGCGCAAAAACCTGGCCCCCTCATGTGTTACCGAAGTAAACAACGGCATGAAAATCAATACCCACTCCATGCGGGTTATCAATGCCCGGCGTACGGTTGTTGAGTTGATAATATCAGATCACCCTTATGAATGCCTTACATGTGCCAAGGCTGGCAATTGCGAATTGCAAAAACTGGCACAGGATATGGGTATCAGGGAAATCCATTATGAAGGGGAGCAGTCGGTATACCGCGAAGATACTTCGCCGGCCATTATCCGCGATCTGGATAAATGCATCATGTGCCGCCGTTGCGAAATGATGTGCAACGAAGTGCAAACCGTGGGTGTGCTATCGGCTATCAACCGTGGTTTTCAGGCCGTTGTATCGCCGCCGTTCGAGCAAAACCTCGATCATTCGGTGTGTACATATTGCGGCCAGTGTGTTGCCGTTTGTCCAACCGGTGCTTTAACCGAGGTTGACCATACCCCGGCAGTGATCAGGGCATTGTCCGATCCGTCCAAAACCGTTGTTGTTCAAACAGCACCGGCTGTGCGGGCTGCTTTGGGCGAAGCCTTCGGGCTCGAGCCCGGAACTTTGGTAACAGGCAAAATGGCCGCTGCATTACGCCGCCTTGGTTTCGATTTTGTTTTTGATACCGACTTTGCCGCCGACCTTACCATTATGGAAGAAGGAACCGAATTGCTCGACAGGCTTAGCAGGCACCTTGCCGGTGACGAAACCGTTAAATTACCCATCCTTACCTCGTGCTGTCCGGCCTGGGTGAACTTTTTCGAACACCAGTTCCCCGATATGAAGGATATTCCTTCATCGGCAAAAAGCCCGCAGCAAATGTTTGGTGCCGTGGCAAAAACCTATTTTGCCGACAAGCAAAAAATCGACCGGAAAGACCTTGTGGTTGTATCAATCATGCCCTGTGTGGCAAAAAAATACGAGTGTAGCCGCGAGGAATTTAGTGTAGACGGAAATCCCGATGTTGATTATGCACTGACAACCCGCGAATTGGCTGCTTTTATTAAACTGGCTAATATCGACTTTCATGCTTTGCCCGATGAGGAATTTGACCACCCACTCGGAGATTCGACCGGAGCCGGTGTGATTTTCGGAGCTACAGGTGGTGTAATTGAAGCGGCAGTGCGTACGGCTTATGAATTGCACACGAAGAAGTCGCTGCCCCGTATCGACTTTGAAGAATTACGCGGGATGGATGGAATACGTGAAGCGACCATCGACTTTGACGGGCTGCCCATCAAAATTGGTATTGCCCACGGCCTTGGCAATGCACGTAAATTGCTCGAGGATATACAATCGGGAAAATCGCAATTTCATGCCATTGAAATCATGAGTTGCCCCGGAGGTTGCATTGGCGGTGGCGGACAGCCATACCACCACAGCGATTCTTCAATTCTGAAAAAAAGGCAAATGGCCATTTACAGCGAGGATGGAATGAAAACCATCCGGAAATCGCATGAGAACCCGTATATTTTAAAATTGTATGAAGAGTTCCTGGGTAAACCCATGAGCGAAAAAGCGCACCATTTGTTGCATACCAATTATTTCGATAAGAGTACCGTTTTTGAACAGGAAGATTAACCCAAAATAACGAAGTCATGCCAAAAGTTAAATTATCAGAATATGCCACAAGCACGGTAAAAGAAGTTTGTGCAAGCTTTAACAACAAAGAGGGTGAACTGATTAACGTTTTGCACCAGGTACAGCAAAAGCTGGGTTACCTTCCGGCCGAAGTTCAGGAACTTGTGGCCAAAGAGCTGAATATGTCGGCCGCCAAAGTTTATGGTGTGGTTACGTTTTATTCGTTTTTTACCATGGTTCCCCAGGGTGAAAACCCCATTTCAATTTGCATGGGTACAGCCTGTTATGTAAGGGGGGGTGAGCAGGTGCTCGATGAATTTAAACGGCAACTGAAAATTGATGTGGGCGAAACCACCGCCGACGGGAAATTTTCACTCAGCGCGCTGCGATGCGTTGGTGCCTGCGGACTGGCACCCGTGGTATTGGTTGGCGAAAAGGTACATGGCCGCGTAGCACCTACCGATGTAAGGAAAATACTTTCGGAATGTAAAGACGGGTGTTTGACGTAGCAAAACCGTTTTTACAAATTATATGAAATGCCCGGTTCAAAATTTGCCGGGCCTCTAAATGGCGCGAGTTTGCAACTCGTGCCGAATAGCTTAACAGGAGACGACAAGAAAATTAAAGCCACAGAAGGCAGGTCTATCGTGATTTGTTAATTTATTGCATCAAAGCACGAGTTTCAAACTCGCGCTATTGGAG
>JAIOZY010000105.1 GCA_021740385.1 Prolixibacteraceae bacterium
TTATTTTTCTCGGATTACTACCTTAAAGTGAGGGTGGGCTAATGGAACCGCCGTATACGGAACCGTACGTACGGTGGTGTGAGAGGTCGGAAAATAAAATAGGAGGAAAACTTATTTTATTTTCCTCCTACTCCTTTTTCATGGTTTGGAAATTAATTATCAATTTTGCAAAACATTACATTTGAAAAATGGAAAATTAATGAAAAGAATCCTTGTAACTTCTTTTCTGCTTATACTGCTTTTGGGTGTTAAGGGGCAAAGTCCGATTAATGTTGGGTTAAAATTTGGCATGAACTATTCATCGCTCATCACGAGCTTTGACGAAGTATTTGACAAAAGCCAGATTACACACTATCATGCCGGGGCTTTTATTCGGTTTAGCCTCGACAAGGTGTATTTGCAGCCCGAAGTCTACTTCAACACAAAGGGAGGCATCATTGATGAATTCAACGCGCTTTATATCGACGAATATGATTATTCTGAACAATTTAGCTATCAAACCATTGACATACCCATTTTACTCGGATTTCATATCGTTAATAAGCCCATTTTTAATTTAAGGGTATATGGTGGGCCTGTACTTTCGTATGTAACTACAGATCCGATAATCAACGATTTTTCCGATTTAAACGTTGAAGAATTGAAGGACAATTTTATTGGTGCCCAAATCGGGGTAGGTTTCGACCTCTGGTTTGTGACCATTGATGCCCGGGTTGAAAACACGTTTAACATTTTCATTGAAAGCAGTGAATATTCGGCAGCGAACCAGGTTTATCTCATTTCGGCCGGCATAAAATTATTCTGAATTTTCTTTCTTCTTTTTTCAACCCCATGTGTTAATTAAACGTTGTATAAGTGACGTATTCTTATCGAATCTTTTTCCTGCACAACAGCTTCTTCAAAAAAAGAATACTTTTGCGCCTCTTTTGAAATTAAAAAAATGTCGATTAGAAATATTGCAATTATAGCACATGTAGACCACGGCAAAACCACCCTGGTTGATAAAATGCTGGTAGCCGGCAAGTTGTTTAAAGACCACGAAAAACCGGGTGATCTTATTATGGACAGCAACGACCTGGAAAAGGAACGCGGAATTACCATCCTGTCAAAAAACGTTTCGGTAAACTACAAAGGCACAAAAATTAACATTATCGATACACCGGGACATGCCGATTTTGGGGGTGAAGTAGAGCGCGTTTTAAACATGGCCGATGGTGTTCTGCTTTTGGTTGATGCTTTTGAAGGGCCCATGCCACAAACCCGCTTTGTGCTCCAAAAAGCCATTCAGCTTGGATTAAAAGCAATTGTTGTCATAAATAAAGTGGACAAACCCAACTGCCGCCCCGAGGAGGTGCAGGAAATGGTTTTTGATTTAATGTTTAGTTTAAATGCCACCGAAGAACAGCTTGATTTTCAAACAATATACGGCTCAGCAAAAGAAGGATGGATGTCGGATGAATGGAGTAAACGCACCGATAACATTACGATTCTGCTCGATTCCATTATTGAACACATTTCGCCTCCGGCAATCAAGCCCGGTTCACTTCAATTATTAATATCCTCAATCGTTTATTCACCCTATCTGGGGCGTATAGCCGTTGGGCGCCTGCACCGCGGTGATATCAAAACCAATCAGAATGTAAGCCTCTGCCACCGCGATGGTACAATTGAACGCACCCGGGTGAAAGAATTGAACCTTTTCGACGGACTTGGGCGCACAGCGGTTACACATGTTCAAGCCGGCGACATTTGTGCCCTAATTGGTATTGACAATTTTGACATTGGCGATACCGTTGCCGATTACGAAAACCCCGAACCCCTACCTCCCATTGCCATTGACGAACCCACAATGAGCATGTTGTTCACAATAAACAACTCACCATTTTTTGGGCGTGAAGGAAAATACGTTACATCGCGCCACATTTTCGACCGTTTGAAAAAGGAACTGGAAAAAAACCTGGCCTTACGGGTAGAAGAAACACCTAATGCCGACTCATGGAACGTTTACGGACGCGGGGTACTTCACCTCTCGGTATTGATAGAAACCATGCGCCGCGAAGGCTACGAGTTACAGGTTGGGCAACCAAAAGTGATCATTAAAACCATCGACGGGATTAAAAACGAACCGGTTGAAGAACTGACCATTGATGTACTTGATAAGTTCTCTGGCCGCGTTATCGAAATGGTTACCCGGCGAAAAGGGGAACTGCTTTCGATGGAAAAAAACGACGACCGCACCCTGTTGCAGTTTCATATCCCCTCGCGGGGTATTATCGGGCTGCGTAACGCTGTTTTAACAGCTACTGCCGGCGAAGCCATCATGTCGCACCGGTTCATTGAATTTCAACCTTACAAGGGCGAAATCGAAAAGAGGCTTAACGGTTCGCTGGTGAGCCTCGATACCGGCACATCAATTGCCTATGCCATTGACAAACTCCAGGACCGTGGCCGCTTTTTCATTTACCCCGGCGATGAGGTTTACGAAGGCATGGTTGTGGGTGAAAATTCACGCGAAGGCGATTTGACAATTAACGTTACAAAAGGGAAAAAACTGACCAACATGCGGGCCTCCGGCTCGGATGACAAGGTTAAACTGGCACCGCCAATCGTCTTTTCGCTTGAAGAGGCACTGGAATACATCCAGCACGATGAATACGTTGAAGTGACGCCCAAATGCATACGCCTCAGGAAAATTTTCCTAAAAGAACACGAACGGAAACGAAGCCGGCTGGCCGCTTCATGACCCGGAAAAAAGTTGCTGTGTACCGGTCACTGAGTGCCGGGAATGTCATCAGATTGTTGGCACAAGGTTGCTGGAAATCAGCATAGGCGTCCATAGCCATGTCGAAGTCATACCCTTGGTATCCAAAAGAAGCCCTTCTTCGCTGAAACAAATGAGGTCAGCCAACAGCTAAATGCATATAGCCAAAAGCATACAGCCAGAAGCCATTTGTCATCAGCCGTTTCCTTATGAATTTTCCGACAGAAACCGTTCGGCATCGATGGCAGCCATGCACCCCGTTCCGGCCGCTGTTACAGCCTGGCGGTAAACGGAATCCTGCACATCGCCACAGGCAAATACACCGGGCACGTTGGTTTTGGATGTTCCGGGTGTTGTTTGAATGTAACCAACCTTGTCGAGATCGAGGTAGTCCTTAAATATTTCGGAATTGGGTTTGTGGCCTATTGCAAGAAAGAAACCATCGATTTTTATTTTAACAAGCTCTTCGTTTTCTTCACCTTTGTTTTTGTACAATTCGGCGCCTTCAACCACGCCATCGCCAAAAAGACCTTTGGTTTGATGTTTCCAAAGCACTTCAATGTTTTTTGTCTTAAAAACCCTTTCCTGCATCACTTTTGATGCCCGGAGTTCGTCACGGCGCACGATCATGTAAACCTTGTTGCACAATCCGGCAAGATAAAGTGCTTCTTCTGCAGCGGTATCGCCGCCGCCTACAACGGCAACATCTTTACCACGATAAAAGAACCCATCGCAGGTAGCACAGGCAGAAACGCCTCCCCCGGCATACTTTTGTTCATCTTCAAGCCCCAGGTATTTGGCCGTGGCACCTGTAGCAATAATCAGTGTTTCAGCCTCGACAAGTTTGTTGCTATCAATGGTTACTTTAAACGGCCTTTCCGATAAATCGGCAGCCGTGGCAATACCCCAGCGTATGTCGGTACCAAAGCGCGATGCCTGTTTTTTGAGGTCTTCCATCATCTCGGGGCCGGTAATGCCCTCGGGGTAACCCGGAAAGTTTTCAACTTCGGTGGTTGTGGTTAACTGTCCGCCCGGTTGTAAACCTTCATACATAACCGGCTGAAGGTTAGCGCGTGCAGCATAAATGGCAGCCGTGTAGCCGGCAGGCCCCGATCCAACGATCAGACATTTTACTTTTTCAGCTTCGCCTTCAACCTTTTTGGCCGGTTGTTTGCCCGATAAGTCCATTGTATCAAACATGGTGTATATTTTTTTAGTTATTAACGTAAATTTTGCTTCAAAAATATGTTCAAAAATAACACTACTTGGTGATTTTTGTTACACTTTTTAAACGAAATAAAAGCCTCTTCATTTATCAACAATTTTTCGGTCAGGTAGAATGATTCAAATTCATCAATCAACTTTTTCAGGGATTCTGTTTCGGGTGTTGACATACCAAGGCTTTCTTCAATAAACTGAACTAATTTCCAGCCCTTTTCCTTTTGTTTCAACATTAAGCTTTTCAGTCTCAGCCATTGTTCCATAACGGGTTTGTTTGCTTTTCTGATCTCTTCGGCAACAACAAGCATTTCGTGTTCGCGGATCATTTGTTCCATGTTGGTCATTTCTGCTTCATCGGATTGACCGGTAATTATGAATGTCCACACATCGTTTCGCTCATTTGCTTCGATTGTTCCCGAGAAAGGGTCAGTAGCATTCAGCCGTCCTGAGTGAAAAGCAAAAATGCCACTTTTAAAAGGTTCTTCGGGAATGAATTTAAATGCATCAGAAAGGTCTTTAACGGGTCCGATTTTTATCGGAATATTCCTTTTTACAACGTACCTGTTTACCTGGTAATCCCATACCAGTTCGGAAAGCGCTGGTTCCTTTCCTTTTGACGGGTTCATTTTATTCCCGTAGGTTATGAAGTAGGCATTCGGGTCATTAAAATTGGGCGAACCTTTGATCGATTTGATGTTCATGGTTGCTTTCATCAAATTTCCGTGCATCGACAGATCACGTGCATCGCGGTCTTTAAATTCGAATGGTTCATCATTCACAACGATATAAATGCCCCAAAATTCCAAATCGGGGATTTTCTGGCCATTTACATGATGAAGTGAAGAAAGAAAAGCCAACATTATTATTAAAATAATTCTATATAACTGACTGTTTGTCATTGCAATAAATTTTAGTTTTCTATTGTTAACACCGGATATTCCAAAGACTTTAATGATGTTATATTATATAATTAGTTCAATTACATAAATTTAAAAATAGAAAAAAAATATTGAACGAAATATTGTGTTAACACAAAAGATACTCTTGTTAGATTTTTTCTTTTGCAAAATTAAAACAGATCGTTACTTTTGTGCCGCTAAAGAAATTCGTTCTAAGAAGCAATATTAATAAGTTCGGGGTGTAGCTCAGCTTGGCTCCGAAAAATTGAAAACAAATTGTAGATTTGTTTTCGTAATTTTTCGAGAGTCCTCGATTTTCTAAGCAATTGAAAATTGCAGAAAATCGGGATTAGAGTACGCAATGACATACATTGTTTACATATTGGAATCGGTAGTTGACGGGACATTATACATAGGCCAGACACAGAATTTAGCTTCAAGGATTGAGAAACATAACAAAGGTTTCAACAAATTGACTAAAGCGAAAAGGCCGTGGAAAATCATTGGTAAACTTGAGGTAGAAACCCGCTCGGCAGCGATGAAGCTTGAAAAAAAGCTTAAAAATTGGAAAAAAAGAGAAGCAATTCTCAACTATATTAATAAGTTCGGGGTG
>JAIOZY010000055.1 GCA_021740385.1 Prolixibacteraceae bacterium
GGGCTTTTTGGGCAACCCGGTTTCTGCTTATCGTTTGTTGAATGAACGGTACTATTGAGCCTGAAGGGCTCAAATATTCTAGCCCAGGGCAATCCGCCGGCTGGCGGAGTCGCCCTGGGTAGGAAGTATGCAAGATAAAACCAGCCACGGTAGTTCCTTGAAAAAAGAGGTAATGTTGTATGGCCGGAAAGCAGAATTGTTGTAAAAAGAGATGCTTGATATTTGCTTTTAATACAGGTTTTTGCATAAATCTGTCATTGGTAGATAACTCCGATAACTGCGTTACGCTCATCATTCTTTTTAGTCACTTACAGACGTAAACTCCTAACAATTAAGATTCGCAAGCCTTGTTCTCGATCCCGAAGGCTATCGGGACTTATCAAAGCCTTCAAAAAAAATAATGTTTTCTTGCAGTTACTACTTAGAAAATTATTGTTTTAGCTTAAAACCCAGTTTTTCTAATACAACCCAACCTTTTTCAGGCACATTTGTCAAAACAAGCGAATAAACCGGGAATTCCCTGCGAATGGGGTAATCGCCCCGCTGCTTTTCAAAGGTAGAAGGTGAATTTTTAAGCCGGTTACTGTCTTCCCGTATGGGATAAGTGGCAAGTACTGCTTCAGCAATAATTTGTTGCTGTGTTTTGCCCGTCCCGTCAATTTCGATTTCTGTTTTTTCAGGAAGTTCTACATTTTTGCATTCCCAATTGTCGATACCAAGCCCGAACTTGCGGCTGATAGCCTGCACGCTCATGCTGGTACCTTTGGCCTTACCGTCGCGGGAATAACCGGCAATATGAGGGGTAGTAATAAAAGCCCGCTTCAATAATTCCAGGTCGATATCGGGTTCATTTTCCCAGCAATCGATAATGGCTTCTTTGATTTTCCCTGTTTTCAGGGCTCTTATAACCGGGGCCGTTTCCATAATTTCACCCCGTGCCGAATTGATGAAATAAATATTATTGGCACATTGATCGATAAATTGGCCATCGATCAGATGATAAGTTTGATCAATGCCTTGATAGGTAAGCGGCGTATGGACAGAAACAATATCGGCATTCTGCTTAATCGCTTCCAGCGAAACAAACCCGTCATCGCCTTCGGCACGTTGCCGTGGCGGGTCGTTCACCAAAACAGTCATTCCTATTGTTTCACAAAACCGGGCGACCTTGCTCCCCACATTTCCCGCGCCAATTACACCAATGGTCATTTCGGAAAGTTTCAAATCCCTTTCGTTTACAAGCGTATGCAAAGCAGCCATGATGTATTGGGCAACCGACCAGCTGTTGCATCCGGGGGCGTTGGTCCATTCAATACCTGCCGTTTCGCACCATGCTGTGTCGATGTGATCGTAACCAATGGTGGCTGTAGCAATCATCGATACAGTAGAGCCTTCGAGTAATTCTTTATTGCATTTGGTTCGTGTGCGGGTAATGATTGCGTCCGCATCTTTTACAATTTCAGGCGTTACATCTTTCCCCGGCAAATAGACAACTTCGCCAAATGGCTCAAGTGCGCCTTTAATGTATGGAATTTTATCGTCGATTATTGTTTTCATATTATAGAAGCCTCATCCCTAACCCTTCTCCCAAGGAGAAGGGGATTGGACAGTGCATATATTATTTTTTTTTGTGATTCGAAATTCACTATTTCATGCTTGGAATTTGTTCCCAATAATTATCAAAAAAAGATTATGGATTTTTATGATTTTATCGCTTTAAATACATTTTCGCCTTTCAACCATTTTTCAAAACTCCCTTTCTCAAAGGCCGTAAAAATACCTCCCTCCAGGGTATTTTCAAAAAACTGCAGCGATTCTTTACCTTTTCTTAACCGGGCATGAAACCCCTCACTCAACATGCGTCCTAACCTGATTGGCATTTCAAACAAATCAGGAAAAACGGCAGCATCCTCCGGGAAATTTAAATCGTCTTCGCAACTTTTCACACTTTTTGAAAGAAAAATACGGCATGCCACCGGTCTGGCCTGGTATGCGCGGCAATACCCTCCAGTCGGGTGTAAAAGCGGACAGGGTTCTTTGTAATTCAGCAATTTATCGAGTTTCATTTTTCCGGTTTTTGCCATTTTGGCCCGGGCTTTTTCTTTTATTGAATTTAGCACATTACCCTGAAACTTCTTTTTGATAAAATCAGTAAGGTAAAACAACTCGGGAGGAGTGGCCAATACCGTTTGATGACAGCAATACAAACAACCCATTTTGCAATCGGAACTAACGCCTTTATTCGAGGCCTCGTTCAAAAAAGACGAAACAAAATCATCAACAACTTCATACAAGTATTTCTGGGCCTTTAAAAGATTTTCTTCAAAAGCACCTACCGATAAATGGGTGGTACAAAGATTATACCCATTGGTAAACATCGTTTCATCAAGTCGCTGATAATATTTGTTTCGATTATCCATTGATCAATCTTTAAAAATCAAGTCAAAATTGAAATAACCGGAAGGGAACACACCGTCCTTTTTACTGATTGAATAATAAAAGATCCAATCCCCTTGCTCTCGTTCAAATGATTCATCAATTCCGTAGAAACCGGTTTTGTCATATACTTTTGTGAAAATTGTATCGCCCGAAGGGTTTTCCAAATATATCGAAAATGCCCCGTCAAGAAGGTCAAGCTCACCGTTTAATTGAATGTCGTCGCCGGCTTCTTTAACGGTTGCTACCATCATCCCGTTTCCGGCTTTTGAGAATTCATCGGATACCGAAACGGTTGTTGTCCGGACTTCGTCGCACCCAAAAACAAGGAATAAAAGAAAGGTGAAAAAGAAGATTTGTTTTTTCCTGCCCATGCTATGCGTTGTAAATGGATACAATTTTTTCTGAAAGTGCATCAAATATCCGGTCAAGTTCAAGATCGGTTTCTTTGGTTGCCTTGTCGCTTTTATACCAGTCAGCAATTTCCTTCACCCCTTCTGAAAACGGTATTGTACATTCGAATTCGGGCACTGCCGATTTAATTTTCGAATTATCAAAAATCATGCTGTGCGATTTGTCGCCCAGCAACCCGGCCCCCAGCTCTTCGTTGTACGATGCAATTATTTCTGAAGGCACATGAACCAACCGTGGGGTTACTCCAAAAGCCTGTCCGACAAGCGTATAAATCTGGTTCCATGTTAACCATTCATCCGAGGTGATGTGGAATTTTTCGTTCATCGCCTTCGGGTTGTTTAACAGGCCAACCAGCCCTTTGGCAAAATCGCGGTGGTGGGTCAGTGTCCAGATAGAAGTCCCGTCGCCCAAAACAACCACCGGTTTTCCGTTCAGCATTCGGTCAACCACGGTATAGCCCTCGTCGAAAGGCAACAAGGTTTTATCGTAGGTATGCGACGGCCTCACAATAGTGTATTTCATTCCGTACTTTTCGGCTTCATCTTTCAGGAATGTTTCACATGCAATTTTATCGCGCGAATACTTCCAATACGGATTCTCAAGGGGTGTTTCCTCGGTAACCGGCAATTTCAGGGGTGGTGTTTGATAAGCCGAAGCACTGCTGATAAAAAGGTATTGCTTCGCCTTACCCTTGAAAAGTTTCAGATTATTTTCGATGTGTTCCGGCATAAAAGAGATCCAGTCGGCCACAACATCAAACGCATGCCCTTCGATGGCTTTTGACGTTTTTTCAAAATTCCGCACATCGGCTTCGATCTGAATAACTTCTCCGGGAACCGGACGAATATCCGAAGTTTTACCCCTGTTGAGATGAAACAGTTCGATACCTTTATCGACAGCAAGTTGGGTACATGCCGAACTGATAACCCCGCTGCCTCCTATAAAAAGTACTTTCATTTTATTGTCCTTTCCGGTTTGAAAAATATTTCATAAACTGGGCCCGCTCGTAAACTTCGGGCGAACCGATATTCGAATAACTTAACCTGCCCCTGAATTCGTCAACTGACTGAAAACGCCATTTTTGCATAAAAGCTTTCAGGTCATCTTCAATTTGTTTTACCACATCAAAACCGTTCAGGTAAAGGGTAGAGCAAAGTTGTGTAACCTGTGCCCCGGCAAGCAGTTGCTTAATAACGGCAGCGCCATCGTGAATGCCGGTTGAGGCGGCCAGTTGAGCCTTTGGCAGGCTGCCTTTTACAATGCCTGTCCAGCGCAACACGCGGTTCAGGTCGGCCGGCGATGACATCACTTCAGAAGAGGTAAAATCAAGCTTATCCAAATCGAAATCGGGTTCGTAAAAGCGGTTAAACATTACCACAGCAGAAGCCCCGTGTGCAAAAAGCTGATCGACAAAACGCACCATGTTCGAGAAATACGGACTGATTTTTACGGCCAGTGGCAGTTTTGTTTTTGCTTTTACAGCTTTCAGTATTTCATAATATTTTTGTTCGTAAACCTCGGGCGTTTTATTTCGGTTGGTTGGAAGATTGAAAATATTCAGCTCAATACCATCGGCTCCGGCTTCTTCAATTTCGGTTGCATAATCGGTCCAATCTTTGGCACTTACACAATTGATACTGGCAATAACGGGAATATCAACGGCAGTTTTCGCTTCGGAAATCAGTGCCATGTATTTCTGTACCGAATTTATTTTCGTATAATTTCGGATATAATCTTCTGCTTCAGGATAAGCGGTGTTCGTTTCACTCTGGCTTACCACATCGTTCACCTCGAGCATAATCTGCTCTTCGAACAACGACTTGAGTACCACGGCACCAACACCTGCTTCTTCAAGTTGCTTTATTTGTTTAACCGAATTAGTTAATCCTGAACTCCCGGCAATTATCGGGCTTTTAAGCTTCAGCCCCATGTAATTGGTTTTTAAATCGATCATCGGTATTTCGTTTAATTGGTTTTACTGATATTCGCGGGCACCAAATATGGTACTTCCGATCCGCACAATGGTGCTCCCCTGCTCGATGGCCAGCAGGTAATCATCGGACATGCCCATTGATACTTCTGAAAATGAAGGTTTATCACTGAAATAATCGGTTTTCAATTGATCGAAAATCGTTTTCAATAATTTGAATTCGTTACATATCTGCTTTTCGTCATCGGTTAAGGTGGCCATGCCCATTAACCCTTTAATGCGCACGTTTTCCATTTTCTGATACATTTCGGACGTGAGCATTTCGCGGGCAGTTTCAAGCGACAAACCGAATTTCGATTCCTCCTGCGCGATGTGAAACTGCAAAAGACAGTCGATTACCCGGTTATTTTTGGCCGCCTCTTTGTTTATAAATTTCAGCAATTTTAAACTGTCTACCGCGTGTATCATCGCCACAAACGGTGCTATGTATTTCACTTTATTGGTTTGCAGATGGCCAATAAAATGCCATTCAATGTCTTTGGGCAGGTCTTCGTATTTGGCAACCAGTTCCTGCACCTTGTTCTCGCCAAAAACATGTTGGCCTGCCTTGTATGCCTCCAGGATAGTGGTGTTGGGCTTGGTTTTCGAAACAGCCACCAGCTTAACCCCGGCGGGTAATGTTGATCTTATTTTTTCAAGGTTTCCGGTTATCGACATATATATATACGGTTTGATTGCAAAGTTAGGCAATTCGGTATAAATTATAACGGGAAAATGGGGAAAGAGTTTTTGTAAGTGGTAATTCAGATTTTAAAAAAATTAAAAACCGAAATTAATCAAATTTATGCGCATGCACAGAGATACTTCACTGCGTTCAGTATGACACTCTTTTTTAACATAGCTCACATTACTTTTGCTATTTAGTCTCTTTCAATCCAATTAATATAAATGGCAAGGTTTCCCATGAACAGATATCTGTCTTCTCTTTTAGTAATCATAATAATTTTGGACAAATATAAAGTCTCACTTTAATATTGTCCAAAAACATATATTTATCTGTATTTCTGATAATTATAACCCGGCCAATTTTCAATAAATACTACTTTTTGAATTCAATCAACTCAACAGGTGTTCCGTTATGTTCTATCATGGCGGCTCTGACACCTTCGGAAGGTGAGCCCGGGTATGTAATTATATTGAAATCATGGTTAACAAGTTCAAAATCCAAATCGTCAACTTCAAAAGCAATATGCGGCACTTTTTGTACTAATTCATGAACCGGGCTGCCGGGCTCAAAGCGCATCCACTCAATACCAAAAGGACTGCTACTGAAACCCGACACATAAAATTTATATTGCGGCAGGTATTTTTCACCGGGCTTTTCCTCGTTGGTCGGGATCCCTAAATGGTGGTATTTCCATCCCCATTTTTCAATGGATAGAGGAGGTTCGTGGTCGTGACGGAAGTATTGTCTCATAATTGATATTTATGCATTTAAAAGGCGGAGTTAGTGACGTGCTGCAACCTTATTCCTTTAAATACCTTCACTAACACCGTGCTTTAGCGCGGTGACCGGAAACCGTTAAAGAAAGTAGGCTTTAGCCCAAATGTTATTACTTTTACATGAGAACAATGAAAAATAATCAATCATTTTATGACAAACAAGGAAATATCAACTTCAAAAAATTATTTGTTGAAAAATGTTTTTGTCTGAAGTATTATTGATTGTTGTCCTTGCCATTTTCATCCCATCGGGTTTTACATGGATGAAGCCTCATATACCAAAACTGCTTGGTGTAATTATGTTTGGGGTGGAGGTATCGCTGGCAACACAATTTTTCACGGCTGTTTCAGCATTGCCGGGAGCAATCTTCAGTATTATACACAATTTGACTGGCGTTTCTCTTGCAAACTGGTGGGGGAAGAAGGAAGGTCGAAGTAAAAGTTAAGGTTATGAATTGGACGCGTTTATAAACAGTTGAATACAATTGTATTCCACTGCATTCTATTGTTTTCAATTGCATTCTATTGGGAACCTACAACCATGACAACAAATTGAGAATAAGACAAATCAGCCAATAAGCTCTAAGCGTAATAAATTAAGTGCCGTAAGGCTTGAACGGATAATGTTTCGTTCACGGTCTTTTGAAAAGGTGAACTTTTCGGCCTTTACCCCATCGGGGCCGGCAAGGGCCATCCATATTGTGCCCACGGGTTTTTCGGGCGTGCCGCCATCGGGGCCGGCTATGCCGCTGGTTGCAATGCCCCAGGTTGTATTCAGCGATTCTCTCACACCTTTGGCCATTTGCATTACAACTGCTTCGCTAACAGCGCCAAAATCAATCAAGGCCCGTTCCGAAACCTTCAGTACACCCGTTTTTACCTCGTTGGCATAGGCCACTACCGATCCTTTGTACCACCCGGAGCTTCCCGGAACGGATGTGATTAAGTGTGCCATCATACCGCCGGTGCAACTTTCAGCCGTGGCTACAGTTTCTTTCCTTGCCAGTAAAAGTTTCCCAAGCTCGGCAGGCAAACTGGTATCATCGTACCCAAAAATGGCTTCAGGAATAATTGAATGCAGCATTTCAAGCTGCCGTTCAACTTCATTTTTCAATAAGGCTTCATCGTTACCAAAGGCAGAAAAACGCAGCCTGATTTGCCCGGGACTGGGCAGGTAAGCCAAATGGATGAATTCCGGCAGATTGTTTTCAAAATTTTCAAGTTTGTCGGCCAGCATCGATTCGGGAATTCCAATAACATGCACCGTTTTGTGTACAATTTTTCCCCTACCCGAGCGCTCAGACAAACGGGGAATTACATGATCGATCATGATCCGCTTCATTTCGAAAGGCACACCGGGCATTGAAACAAATACTTTTCCCTGCTCCTCGAACCACATACCGGGGGCCGTGCCAACCGGGTTAAACAAGGCTTCGCTACATTCGGGAACCATTGCCTGGTTTTTGTTTAACTGATTTACGCCCATTCCGCGCCGGTTAAAAAAATCGATAATGTGGTCGAGTGTTTTCTGGTGCATCACCAGTTTCGAGTTAAAGTATTCGCACAGTACTTTTTTGGTGCGGTCGTCTTTTGTGGGGCCAAGTCCGCCCGTTATTAAAACAATATCGGCACGTTTTTTTGATTCGTTCAGCGCATCTACAAGCTGAGCGGGTGAATCACCAATGGTGGTAATTTGTACAACCTGAACACCAATTGCATTCAGTTCGGTGGCCATCCATGCCGAGTTGGTGTCAACAATCTGGCCAATGAGTATTTCATCGCCAATGGTAATGATTTCTGCGTTCATGGGGCAAAAATAGTAAATGATTAGAAAAGATTGTTTTCCAAACCGACCTCCTGTTCAAATTAAAATAATTTATCTAAAGTTATTTTTGTAACTTATTTCACTTTGGTGTAACTAGATTTTAATCGATAATTTTTTAAAGTAATTTTTCAAAAATTTTATTCAGATGAAAAAAACAACCATGTTGCCTTTTGCCATACTACTCCTTGGCGTATTACTATTATTAGCAAGTCTTAAAAATCCCGATGTTCCTGAGTCGGATGTTCAGAAAGATAGAAGCGGCGTAGCTGTAATTATTACAGGCGCTGCAGCACGAATTCCTCAGGAAGCTGCTTTGCTTGAAGAACTTGATAACCGTGGACTTTTAAAAGACCTCGTATTTATTTCAGGCGTTAGTTCCGGTGCACTTAATTCAGTGATGCTTAATGGAATATTAAGTGGAAAGATTACGTGGGATGAATACAAAAACATTCTTTATAACCTTAAAAACAGCGACATTTTTATTCAGAACGGGAAAAAAATACCCGTGAATACAAAGCCTGCACGTGAACTTTACAGCAAAGTGGTAGAAGATATGCTTGGATTCAAAACCATTGGTGATCTTCCTTTTATGACTGCAATATCGTTTACCCATCCTGAGGATTTATTCATGAAAAAGGAGGTTTACCGGATGTGCAGCCACAAAATAAATGGAGAAACCGATACTACGTTAAACCTGGTCGATATCATGATGGCCTCCTCTGCTTTTCCGATTGTTTTCCCTCCGGTACGGATAAAAAATGCAACAACCATTCCTGATGTTGAATATGTCGACGGTGGTGTTGGCAATGACCATGTGCCTTACCATGCACTACTTGAGTTTGAAAAATTCAGGGGCTTTGGTGTCGAAAAAGTTTATATCATCAGCAGGTCAAGCGACAGTGTGCCCGACATGAGCGAGGAGCTAAAAGGTTTCGGCATAAACGACAATGGGCTGTTCGACAAAATGAACATCTCGATCGACGACATCCTGAAAAAGGGGATTCTGAAATGCCTGACAGAATTTTCGAAAACAGCCCCCGACCTGGCTGAACGCACCTATGTGTGGATTCCCAATCTGAATAAAAATTTCATGCTTTTTAATTTTGAAAACATGAAAGAACAATACGATCTAACCTCACAATGGGCAAAAACAAATGATCCTGTCCGCCTTGACGTTTTTTTGTACGAGAAATATCTCGAGGAGGAATGATATTATTTTACTTTAATTGACAATTACTTTTATATACTTCGTATACGTAATTTTTTGCCCGCCACAGCTACCGGTTTGATAAATACAAATCAGGAATACACCTTGTTGATCAAAATTGTAAGTAATGTCGTACAAATCGGTTCCCTGTGGTTTATCAACCCGTCCATCGGGCCTTTTTATCTCCCATAATATATCCGTTTGCTTGTAGCAACCTGTATTGAAACAATCGGATTGAAGCTGCAGATCAAGCTCAACGGTCTGGTTAAATTCAATGTGGTTAAATGTTATTTGCTCAAACTTATTCGCTGAAACATCCGACCAGAACACATGCATGCAAAAAGCGTTGCCACAGCCAACCAGGTCATCTGCTGTATAATCACTATCCGATGGTTTAGCGGGTTTTTTGGCTGGTTCCGGTTCAATCGCAATTTCAAAATCCTTCTGGCAATTTGATCCATCGCTGCAAACAAGGTTTGCCACGCAACTGTATTTACCCGTTTTATCGAATTTATAATTACAATTGCCCTGGTTGAAGACAACTGGTGGTGTAGCATTTAATGGATCGTCGAGGTATGTAATTGCCAGCGATTCAACAACTTTGTCACAATCAGGCCCACAATCGGTAACCAGCAGAAAATTTACAGAAGAATTTGCTTTGAATGTACTTGAATTCTGAAAACCATTGCCGTTTATATCCACATCAATTTTGCATTGGCATTTTGGCGGGTTTGCCGGAGGAACGATTGTCGGAGGAGTTCGAGCAGGCCTGGTAGGATGCCTTTGTATTGGCCTGTTTTCGCTTTCCCCAACAAGGTTACCATCACTGTCGCGTGCCTCTACCCGCCAGCTCCGGGTACCTTCGTCAATGGGTATCACGCCACTACCATCGGCTGCGCCCGGCATGCAATCCCGGTTACCGGAAACCCTGCCAATTACCCGCCGGTTAATTATTGAATCAACACAGCAATCTTCACGCCGTTCGAGCGTAGGAAAAGAGTGTTCATATCTGAATGATGTTTCTACAGTACTGTCGGTCTCAGTTATGCTACAGGTAAATTCAAATGTAAGGTAGCATATTTTATCGCCCAACACCCTGGCCAGTTCAGCTTCAATTTGTTTTGCACATTCCGAATTGCCGGGAATCCTCAACGTATCACCTCCCATTTGCCGGCAACACTCTTCCATGAAAGCCGGGTCGAAATTGCTCATTGCCCCTTCCACTTCCTCTTTAATATCACTTAACTGTTCGTCCCAGTAATCTATTCGATCGAGTCTCTCCTGTTTTATTTGATCATAAAGCGCTTCAATCTGGCGTTCCCTTTCCCGGTAATCATCTATCACACACTGTTTCATTCGTTCACAAAAATCATCACAATTAACAAAAGCCGTTTCCCAACATTGTTCAATTTGCAACATGCAGTTAGCTGCAGCATAAGCTTGCTGTATCTTTCCCGACATTTCGCTCGCAAAGTTGGCCCACCCCTCAACAGCAGTACCAGTGGCCTGCTGTGCAGCATTGTACATTTGTTTCATCATTTCAAAAATGAGCATAGGGGGAAATTCTCCACCGTTTTTTGCAGCCGAAACAATGCCTTTTATCGCGTCAAACGCTTCTTTGGCTTTACTTCCTTTATCAAGCAATGCTTTAACTTTAGCCCGGTTAGCTGAATCCAGTTGTGCCATCATTGCATCTCCTGCTTCCGATTCCAACTGACTGCGAATCTCATCCATAATTGCCTCTTCTGCCGTTCCGGATAATTTATTGATTAAATCGGGCAATAAGCCAATGATATCACCCATTAATGAAAAATAGGCATCGTAAAATCCCATGGTGCAGCGGTGGTCATATCCACGGTGCCAGCGGGAAACCAATTGGGGCAAATTATCAACCGAGCGGTAATATTTCCCCAGGTAATCGCTAAATGCATCATTCAAACAGATCATTTTATCCCTGTATGCATTCTGCACCGTGGTATCGCAGGGGTCAACATTACTGCAATCAAATTCATCGCAGCAGGGAATATCATCCGGACAATTTTCACTCAGTTCAATATCAATCTCTCCACTTAGCGTATATGCAACAGCCTTCAGGTTCTCTTTCATTTTTTGAATACTGTCGATATTATTCCTGGCCTTAGTCTTAATCTCTTCAATCGATTCACAATAGCGGGTAAACCAACGCATTCTTCGCCCAAGGTTCAGGGTATCGGTTTTCATGCGCCGCAGTGAATCTCTGTAATCACTGGGGATAAGCCCGGAAAAAGGGTGTTCCTGCCCCTCTTCAACAATACAGTCAGCAGTTTCGCTCACAACCTGATACGTTACATCATTACGAGGTAATTTCTTCCAGCAAAACTGGGTCCCCTCAGCACTTACTTCAGCCCCCGGTCCTGGATAAATCAACTCAATTTTCGGAATACTCAGGTTCACAAGCGAAAGGTCAATTTCGTTATCAGGCATTGATGAAAACGTATGCACCTCGCTCCAGCCGTTGTTTTCGCCCATTGGAAAACCATCGGGCGAAAGCGACTGCACAGCCCAAACGTATGTTTTATCGGGTTCAAACTCGCGGGCGGCCAGGGGGTATACAAACGACGTTTCATATATTTCGTCTTCGGTAAACCACACCGGGCTTGACTTTAATGCTTCCTCGGGTGTCTGGAAATCGAGTATTTCGTTTACCACAATTTTGTACATCACTTCGGCAGTTGCGGCAATGGGCACCGGGGGTGTCCAGGTAAAAACGGGCACATCTTCCATAATTTTTTCACCATCGGGTGGGAAAACCAAAACCGGCGGATGCGGCAAAGCCACTTCCTGACGGATACACTTGCGGTCGAGCGAGGTCTCGGTTTCGGCATAGATAACCTGCACGCAAACCGTGTAATTGCCCGAGGGCGCATTGCCCGTGCGCACAAAGCCCGATTCGTAAGCCGGGTGATAGGTAGCCCGGAACATTTCGATGACCTCCTCGCTGGCGTAGGTCATGCCCTGCCCTGCTTCAATTACCGAAGTAGTGCCATCGACAACCCTGCCATCGTTAGCTTCATCAACAGTAACAATCAAAAAAACAGGAACTGGTTCTGCCTGTTCGTTGATAAGCACAACAGAACGGTTGAAGGTTTCCATATTGAGTTCGTTTGGCGGAGGTGGAATTATTTCAACGGTTACCTGCGAAAAAAGCGTTAAAGCAAAAAATGCAAAAATAATGCTTAATAGTACTGATTTTTTCATCTTCATTCGTTTAGGTGATTTACCATGTTGTTATTAATGCAAACCGGGCAATCAATTCATTAAAAGCCCGGTCGGGGAAAAGGGTGTTTTCAATAAAATTTTGTTCTACCGAAAGCTGGAGTTTTCCCATGAACCAAACGGGGAATTCACCCCTGATAGCAAATCCCAGCTTCGATTCCCCTGAATCGTTCATCTGGAATTTCACCCCAAGCGAACCGTTGGGTTTCCCGTAACGGCCATAGCTTCCTTTTAAATATACTGAATTATAGTTTGTCCGCTTATCGTCGGTCTCAACTGAATTAACTGAATATGATGCCGTTAATTTAAGTGGTACTGAAAAACCGGCACTTTGCGACACCCGGAACATGCCGCGGTTCATGTTGCCCGTAAAATCGCCGTTTATGTTTTCGCCCGTCATTGTTGTAAACGAAACAGAAGTTGCCTGCCGCACACTTCCGGTTTTATAACGGTAACCGGCACTTGCAATAATGTAGTCGTTGGAATTGTTTACAAGGTAATCTTCATCGTTGTTGTACTGCCGAAAAGGGTTATAGCCCAATTGCAGGTATGGCAGGTTCCGGAACCGGAAATTCAAATTCAGGGAAGCAAAATTGGTATAGGTACGGTAAGGTTTACTACCGGTCAAATTATCGTAACTGCTACGCAGCGAAGCAAAAAAGGAAATTTGTTTTCTTGCAAAGAACTGCATAAATGTTCCTGAATATTCCATGTTATCACTGCGGATATATGACGTACCGAGGCTTTGATAGCCCGGCCCGGTCATTTGCGCGTTCAGGTTAACACGGCTATTGTTGAGCGTAAGTTTTGAAAAAGCGTTCCAGCCCCAGTCGATGTGTGACGAGAGGTTTGGCGAGAAATAATTGATAATGCCTTCGAGACTTTCAAAACCTTCGGGAATATCAATGCCACCTGCATTAATGTTTGAAGTAAACAGGGAAACAGCAGCATTTCCGCCAAGTAAAAACTTTTCTTCAAATAGTGATAATGCAAAATCGGCGCTTCCTATAAAATTCTCGGCAGGTGTCAGCCTTTTTTCGTATGAACCCGTCCGGGTAACATAGGTTTCTTCATCTCCATCGTCCCATTCATAGGTAAACGAATCGGCAGGAGTTGTATAACTCTGAGGATCGAAGGTAACTGCCCCTTCCCTGTCGGAAGCTTTCATCACCGATAGTTTGAAATGGCTCCCTTCTTTTTTACCCACACCCAGGGCCGCATAAAATAGGTTCCGCGAGTAATCCTGTTCAAGGGGATCATCGTTATAGGCAACCAGGTTTTTCGATTTTCCGTAACACACGGCGGCATAAAACAGGCCCGGATTCCATTCAACGTTTAAACCGTTAACCCTGATGCCATTTAAAACAAGTGGGGAATATGTCGGGCGTGTTGTTCCAAATTCGAGGGTTTTAAATGTTGTTAGAAAAGGAATCCGTTTGGCAATTTCCGACCGCAGTAACGATTTATAATCAAACCGAACGGTAAACGTATTGAGCTGTTGCTGAAAATCCTGTTGTTCGGTTGATAAAAGAAAACTGATATTGATTGGGATACCGTATATTGCCGTGTTGCTGCTTACACTCCAGCGAAGATAATTTGCAGGTGCCAGCTGGCCATATCCCTCCCTGTTTGAATACTGGCCATAAAGCTTACTTTGCCCGGAGAATTGCAAAGGTCTTATTTTTTTTTCTTCTTCTTGTGCTTGAGTACATACGTAAAAAAACAGAAGAAATAAAAGAAAGCCAATTCTTTTCATGAGTTTACAAGGTCGATAATTAACCAAATTTAAACCATGAAAAGAAGAAATCAAAATTATTGTTTAGTTGTATCTAACCTTTCTATACGTTGTAACAATGTAGGATGCGAATAATGAAAAAATACATACAGCGGATGGGGTGTTAGATTACTCAAATTTTTTACTGAAAGTTTTTTTAAGCCAGAAACAAGTTCAGCTGCAAGCCCATATTGAGCAGCAAAAGCATCGGCCTCATACTCATTTTTTCTCGACATCAGGTTCATGGCAATCCCCATTAAAAATGAAAGCGGGGTATACAAAATACCAAATGCAACCAAGCCGATTTGAAAATTTGGCCCGTCAACACCAAGTGCACCCGACAATACCGGACTCGATACCAATAGGGAAAAAACATAAAACATGATACCCGTTTGAACAATACCGGCAAGCAGTCCCCACACTATGTGCCGCTTTTTGTAATGCCCAATTTCATGTGCCAAAACGGCAACAATTTCAGAAACCGATAAATCCTGAATAAGGGTATCGAAAAGCACCACCCGTTTTTGAGAGCCTAATCCGGTAAAATAAGCATTGGCCTTTGTCGACCGTTTCGAACCATCAATCACATAAACATTTTTCAGCTTAAAGCCTGCCCTTTGGGCAAATGTTTCAATGGCCGTTTTAAGCTCGCCTGTTTTAAGCGGAGTTTGCTTGTTAAACAATGGCACAATTAAATTTGAATAAAACAACGCCATAAACACCGACACCAGGGTAACAATGCCCCATGCCAGTAACCAAAACCAGGAACCGGTTTTCATCCATATAAAAATAATCAAGGCCAAAAGCCCGCCACCCAACAGGGCCGATAAAAGCCACCCCTTAATTTTATCAAAAATGAATGTTTTGGGTGTGGTTTTATTGAACCCGAAACGCTCTTCAATAACAAACGTGTCGTAAACCGAAAAGGGGGTTGAAAGCATATCGGCACCCAATCCAATAATGGCAAAAAACAGCAATGCCGATAAAATTGTGTTCGATGTAACACTCGTGGCTACTGCATTGACAAACGCAAAACCTTCAAATAACAACATACTCACTATCAGCAAAAACGAAAACGAAGAAGTGAGCATCTCAAACCTGTAATTTGCTCTTTTATAGTCTTGTGATTTCCGATACGAAGTTTCATCGTACACATCTTTCAGTTTATCAGGGATTTTGTTACTCCAACGCGTTGTGTTCAAATAATCGATAAACCTTTCAAACAAAAAATCGGCAATTACAATGGCCAGTATGAGATAAAAAACGATCGTTTCCATTTTTCAAAAATTAAATACAAAAATATAAATATGAACGTTAATTGTACGACAAAGGAAAAATTTGACCAAAATTGATTTTTGAACGCAACTTTAATGTATGATTTAGAATCATTAACCTGAACTTTGTTCTTATTTTAAATTTTTATGAATAGTTATGGTTAAAGTTTTAAAAATCAGGTAGGGTAAATTCCCCAACAAATGTATTATACTTAGTTCATTGTTTTTTTGAATTTTTAAAGCATTTATTCAAAAATAAAAACCGTGTTTTTTTTTTATTTGTAACACCAACTTATCGGTTTTTCATAAAATGCACAAAATAAATTATGTTTATCCATTCATTTTTAATATATTTATAGAGTTAGATCATTTCAGAACTGGTTTTTTAAAAAGAGAAAAGGGATTATGAAACACAAAGACAATTTCAAAATAGAGGAAACGATACCACGCAATTACCTCAATGTTTATCTTTCGTTTGTAAGCATTATATCGGTTTCAAAAGAGGTTAACCTCCAAGACATTCAGGTTGAAATTGAAAAAAACGAAATTGGTGACATGAAGTTTTCCAGCTGGTTTAGCTGGAACTAAACGCCTGAATACTAAGCCTTATTACTCCTGTCATAAATCAAATCGCCCGGTGTTTGCCTGAAAATCCGATTTATAATTAACGTAAATGCGTAGTAATTCACAATTGCCATTATAATAATTGAAATTAACGTATAACTATTGAATAAATCGAAATAAAGGTCTTTTTCAACGGTAAATGGCGACAATAAATCAATAATAAAATATACAGCCCCGAGGTAGCCCGTTATTCCGGCAAACAACAAAGCAACCAGCAAAGGCATTAAAACAAAAATGTACATCATCCCGATATAAATCCGTTTAATGTCGATACCAAAAGCTTTGAATGTTCCAATGTTCATTTTAATGTTATTGAGGTGGGTACTCAATATGTTCGACAGGAAAATATTGATCATCAACACACTAAACCCAATCAGGATAATCGACATGATCAGGGTTAATTTGCTGACAAAATTGTAATTCTTCATTTGCTCAATTTTTGCCATTTCAAGCTTGATGCCTGAATCTTCGGCAAACCTTTCGGCAAACTGATCAACCTTGCTCAGATCGTTGAAATTCACCGCAATGTAGTCGAACCTCCTCGCCCAACTATTGGTCTGGTTCGGAAAATAGGCCTGAATAAGTTCATGCTCGCGAACCCCTGCTTCCTGCATAAAGGTTTTGATCTCGTCCGACTCGCGAAACTGAACATACAAATCGTCAATTTCTTCGGTCAAAATATCTTCGGAATATTCGAACGAAACCTGCAGCCAGAACATGGGTTGATATGAATAGCGGTGGGGATAAACATCAACGTTGTTAATCATAAGAAAACCGCCTTCTTCGACATAACGGTCGAAGAAATTGTTGCAGGCATCACGAAAAAGCTCAACATTTGTTGAATCCGTAACAACCAGGGCATAAAATTTTTTATTATCCTTAATCAGGAACCGATCGCCCAAAGCATCCCTGTTGTTATAATAATATTGGGTGGTGATAAAATCGACGCGCTCACCCGGCAACTTATCTACTATGGCCCTGATCGGGATTGGAACAAGTCTGCCGTCGCGTGATTCGCGAAATATAAAAGCGGGCTTCTTCGAACATTCAAGTTTGTTGATGAAATTACGTGTTACAATAACCGAAATATCGGTTTCGTCGCTAAAAGCGCTGCCAACCGATTTATTGATCTTTTCATCAATAATTGTATTTACAAGCGGGTCGTTATAAGGTATCGACCTCCCATCAATACCCCGCTTGGGGCTTTCGGGCAAATTGCCCTTAAAATAAGCCATCCACTTGTTGTATGCAATAATGGTATCGTACCGGTAATCCTGCCTAAGCGAATCGGTATTGTACAATTCGAGCGTGTTTCTGATGTTACGGATATTTCCCGGTATGGGCGCATCAATTGAACGCACAAACGGGTCTTCCATCTTGTCTTTTAAGTAATTCAAACTTCCGTTCGAAAAGCCGATGGCAAGAAACGTAAAAAACAATATCACCACAATAAGCCAGAAGTGCCTGTTCCGTTTCCCCAGCAATTCTTTTGTCTCGTTACGGTAAAACAGGTGCTTAAAATCATGTGGTATTGTGCTAAAAGGGATCCAATGTTGCTTGAGTTTGAATTTTGCAAAAAGGGTATATTTTACGTTTACCCAGTCCCAGGCAACGCATAATTTGTAAAATATGGCCGGAATAAAATCCTTAAACGACATTTTCAGGTAACTAATAATACCGTTGTTTTCCGACTGGTTAACCTCGGTTCTTTTTCTCCTCAATTTTGAAAATAACGCTTTAAAGAGCACTGAAACTTTATCGGCACAAAAACTGAACAAAGGTGATATTGACAAAACAAGCCAGGGCAAAAAACCCAAAATGGTAGCAATAACTGATTGTTCGCCCCTCAGTTCCTGTTGTTCAATTCCGCCGGTAGTATCGGTCTTTTTATCGCGGTGTACTTCAACGGCCGTTTTAAATTTCAGGTCCTGAATGGTTTTTATTACATCGTTAATTTTTATGTCGGCTTTTTTAATTTCGCCATAAGCAAACTGATGTATATTTTCTTTAATGGAAGGTGTTAATAGTTCTTTCTCATTCAGTTTTTCTTCGAGCCATTTCTGATACCCATACTTTTGTTCATTGGAAAAATCACGCTCATTATCCATCAATAACTTATGACTGGACATGCTTTCCTTGATCTCATCAAAAAAATCTTCTGAGACGTTTTGATCCGAAAGGTGCATTAATATCTGTACAAAACTTTCGGTGTCGGAATTCAAAAGAAGTTCAATCTCGTTTTGAATTTTCAACTGCAACCTTCTCGATTCGTACCATTTTAGCTCATCCCTGTCGTAAACGAAATGTGGATCAATTGATGATATGTCGTTTGCCCTTTTCGAGAGGACAATAATCCTGTCGGCAAAATCGAGCGAAAGGGGTATGTTGTGTGAAACAATTATGGCACTGGCATTTTCACGTTGGTTCGTAATAAAATCCCTGACAAAGTGCATCAATTTCACCGAATTGAAATGGTCGAGGTTGCCGGTGGGTTCATCGCCAAACAACACGGTAAAATCGGGATTGATAGCCCGTGCAAAAGCCAGCCGTTGCCTTTCGCCCCCCGAGAATTCAAAAGGTTTCTTCTCGTACGAAAGGCTGGTTACACTCAGATTTTTTACCAGCGATTCAATGGCGTTGAAATAAGCCTCCGATTCGGGTTTGTTCTGAATCAGCTCGGTTAACCCCACATTTTCGAGGGCCGAAAAATTGGGCATCAGGTTTGTACTTTGAAAAATAAAGCTGTAATAAAGCATCCTGAGCCGGTAACGCTCGGGTTCCTGGTTTTCACCCCAAATGTTTGCCAGGTTGTATTCTTCGCCTTCGGCGGGGTAAAATAAAATGGAAGAAGTTTCGCTGTTAACGGTCTGTGTCATCAGTCCAAGGGTCTCGAGCAATGTACTTTTGCCCGAGCCTGAAGGCCCCAGCAGAACAGTAATTTTCCCTTTAGGTATAATTATGTTTTCAGCTTCAAGTACAGGTGTGTTGCTCACATAAGCACACGATAACCTTTCAATGTTATAAAGTACATTTCCCCTGCTTTTTGCCCCGTTGGTTGAGTCTTCCGCCATTCGCTTAACTTCGCTTATTTCATGTAATCTTCATACAATGTTTCAATCAGTCCGGTTTCCCCGAATTCTTTGGCACTGTGCGGAAAAATCCTGGAGTCGATCCAGAAATGTTTTAGGCCGTTACCTGTGCCCATGGGAATCCTGAACGATGCCCTGAAATTATTATATTCTTTATCGTACTTCTTATAGTAGTCGGTAAATTTCTGCTTCAGGCTTTGGTCTTCACTAACCCTGCCTTCGGTCAAATTGTAAAGGTATTCATAAAAAATGGTCCACATGTGGTCTTCAAAATAATCGCCGGTTAACATGTTCTGACCATCGTAAATACTTTGAACGTGACCTTTAGTAACACACCAGTCAATCAGGTATTCACACAACATTACATCTGAAAAACGATCAGGCATGGTCACATCAATCAGCTTTATGTCTTTATATTTTTCTTTGCCGCCCCAACCGGTTAATATTGCCGAAAGGGTGTAAAGGCTCAATGTATCGATGATTTCATTATTGTTTTCGGGAAAGTAGCCCAGGATATCGATCAGTATTTCGTACCAACCGTACACGATAAACGACCGCGATTCATTCTTTGGCAAAGCAAGGGCATCGGTAGGTATCAGCCTTTCGAGCGAATGCTTAATCGAGTAGAGGTCTTCCTGCGACATTAACAGCACATCCTGGTATACCGGGTTTTTCAAACCGGGCTCATGCCTGCGGGTATAACCCGTTGTGTAAAGCTGTCCGCTTTTCTGGAAAACAATGTCGAGTTTATCGGAAGAAATGTTGTTTTCTTTCAGTTTCTGAATGAAATTGTCGATTTGTTTAACGTTTGATCCGTTCAGTTTACCATTCAGATACATCGAAATGCTTTCGAGCTGTTTGTTTACCCGGTCGTCAATAATGTTGAGTTCATTGGTAATGTCGCGCGTTAACACCGATGGATGCAAACTGCCTCCGTCGGGGGCAAGTTTAAAGTAACCCGGAACGCCCAGTTCATCGTCAATTTCGATAATGCTTTTTCCCTGTCGGTTTATTACCGATTCAGCAGTTAAATTTTGGTTATTGGTGGTACGCCTGATGGCAACATCGGCCATCAGTTTTTCCACCTGGGTCCTGAATGAATCATAAACCGGCTTAACATCGGAAGCTACCTGGTGGTGTGCCTGAATTGCAAACAGGTTGATGTTTTTACGCACCAGCAAATCAACAAGTTCGGAGTGACTAATATTGGTAAAATCGTCTTCGGTTTTTCCGTTACAATCGGTGAACGTTGTACGGTTATGGTTACCGGCATCACCAATCAAAATTACAAAATTCGATTCGCCCACGGGGGGGTCGAAACGTTCAACAGCTCTTTTAATGCCGTAAAAAACAGCTTCTTCGGGATCGGTATTGCAACGGTTAAACGTTGGCGACATGTAACGCCTTAATAATGTATTTATCTGGTTATAATTTGATGTGAAATCGCGGGAATAATGAAGAACGTTCGAATTCCCTTCCTGCGCATCGCGATAAAGCGTGGCGCCAAAACGGTAATTATTCTGTCCCCTGAGCAAGGTACGCATGGTTCCCGTTAGTGCTTTCTGTATTGAAGCTGCATACGGAACCATGCTGCTTGTAGCATCGATTACAAAAATGATGTTTACGTTTCGCAGCGAGCACGACATTGAATCGATCACATGCTTAATGTGGGCAAATTCATAACTCGAAAGGGTTTGCCCATTTTGCGATTTCAGTTCGCCAATTACGCCTACTTTTGAAACCCCGTTGTAAACATCAAGTACCGGGAATCGGTCGGCTTCGCCAATCATCCTTCCACCCGAATTGAAGTTTTCTTCAAAAACAGGTGAACCCGTTAACCCTTTGTTTGAAAATATTTGTGCCCTATTACCGGAATTTTTCCGCTCCTGAACAGCCTTTGTGTCCCAGTTCACTTCGTAAGCAAGCCGGTGGTTCCAGGCCGTAGTTTGCGATTTAAGCACCCAACCCCTAATCCGGGGCAAATCACGCTCGATGCTTCTTATTTCGGGCACATCGCCCAGCAAATATGCGTTGTCGGTTTCTTTGTACACGTAGTTTATCTGGTAAACAAGCGCCGAGTTTATCGAGTCGCCTGAATAGCATCGCGGATGGGAATAATAGCCCGGGGCACGTAAAACCTTCTGCCCCGAAGATATGATGTTTAACACCATTGCTTTCTTGTTGAAAATACCACCTTTAAACCCGGGAAGGTTTACATCGCGTGTTTTCAGGCAGGTACTCCAAAGCAACATGTCATCTTTTTTAACCCAGGCCGAATTATCTTTTGCATTTTCGAGAAGGTTTCCCCTCGAATCGGCATCTGAAATTTCAACAACCCTGATTGTTGTTTCCGACTCATCGATAACGTACATGGGATGCATAAAATCGAGCGTACCGCCACTGGGTGTCCGGCACGAACGATCGGCATACAAAGGATTGTTTGGCCTGTCGGAAAAAACAATCCACAATTCACCCCCTTTTTCCTTACCCGGAAACGATTCGGATGCCCTGTCCATCGGCATCATATAACGTCCGGGCGTTTCCATCACACTATTCTGTCCTTGAACAACCACACTACAAAACAGCGTAAGCAATGCCAGGAATATGATACTTTTATTCATTTTGCTACTTTTTTTCAAAACCTGCGTTTTGTATGCTTTACATTTTCCTCATCAAACCAGTTCATCTATATTCTTCAAATATAGTTTTGAAAAATTCTTATTCAAAATCTTTTTTTATTATACCGACAAACCTACCAAATTATTTTCAGCAACTTAAAAGTTATTAATCAGTTTTTCAAATTTCGAACCAAATTTTACTACAAAGATATTGGATTTTACCAACCGTGAAAAAAACGGGTTAAATCGAAGGTATTTTTTCTCCGATAATGGCAACAAAGCATTGATATACTACAATTATAACATTTGAAACGGGAAATCGTTAAAAAAACTAAAAACTTTGCATTTTGTGCAAACGGCAGTATTCGCCGTTTAATTCAAGAAGTTGGTCATGAGTACCCTGTTCAACCACTTCACCTTTTTTGAAAACATAAATAATATCAGCATTTTTAATTGTCGATAAGCGGTGTGCAATAACAATTGATGTGCGATTTTTCATAAGGTGTGTGAGGGCATCCTGCACCAGTTTCTCCGATTCGGTATCAAGCGACGATGTAGCTTCATCCAAAATCATGATGGGCGGATTTTTCAACACGGCCCTTGCTATTGAAAGGCGCTGCTTTTGACCCCCCGATAGTTTGCAGCCATGATCGCCAATGCGGGTTGCATAACCGTTTTCGTTCTCGGAAATAAACTCGTGTGCATGAGCGATTTTTGCCGCTTCAACAATTTGGTCCTTTTCGGCATGGTCTACTCCAAAGGCAATGTTATTTTCAAACGAATCGTTGAAAAGAACAGGCTCCTGGCTCACGTACCCCATTAAACTACGTAAATCGGACAGTTTAAGGTCTTTAATATTAACCCCGTCAATCAGTATTTCGCCATGCTTCAAATCCCAGAACCGGGGGATTAACTTCACAAAAGTGGTTTTCCCCGATCCCGATTTCCCTACAAGTGCCACCATTTTCCCCTTGGGAATTTTCAGGTTAATGTTTTTGAGTATACGGTCGTCGTGGTATCCAAAAGTGACATTTTTATATTCAATATCGTGATCAAACGTTTTCTTTATTACCGGATTTTCAGGGTCGGTAATCGGGTTTTCTGTTTCAAGTATGGAGTCGATCCTGTCGAGCGAGGCCAACCCTTTTTGCACGCTGTAAAACGCTGTCGAAAAGGCTTTTGCCGGATTAATAATGCTGTAAAAAAACACCAGGTAGGTCATAAAATCTTCGGGAGGCATGCCGCCTTCGTTTTTAAGTATTAAACTACCGCCGTACCACAACACCACAATGATGATTACCGTTCCCATAAATTCGCTCACGGGGTGTGCCAGATAATTTCGCCACATCAATCGGTTCATGATCTTGTAGTACTGCTGGGTTTCTTTACTGAAACGGTTTTCCATCCGTTTTTCAGCATTAAAAGCTTTTACAATTGATAGACCCGATAAGGTTTCATCGATGGTGCTTAACAACTCCCCCATTTTGTCCTGCCCTTTTCTCGATTTCTTTTTCAATGTACGGCCAATGCGGCCGGTTACAAAAGCTGCAACAGGTAGCATCAGCAAAACAAAAAGGGTGAGCGACCAGCTCATGTAAACCATCACAATTAACGAAACGAGGATTAACAGCGGGTTTTTAAAAAGCATTTCGAGCGAATTCATAATGGACGTTTCAACCTCGGTTACATCACCTGTAACCCGGGCCATAATGTCGCCTTTCTTTTCGTTTGAAAAATAACCCAGGGGTAAAATAACAAGCTTGCGGTATATTGAGAAGCGCAAATCCCTCACAACACCGTTTCGTAAAGGCACCATGGAAAAACTGGCCAGGTAAGTAAAGCCAACCTTCAGGAATACCATAACAATCATGAAGCCCCCGATAAGGTACAGCGCTTTAAGCGGGCCTGAATCTTCAATTATGTTACCCATGTGGTAAAAAAGGTTGTGCTTTATATCATCAAAATTGAGCGAAAACGGAACAGGTTCGCTTACCATATCCTGGGTACCAAAAAGAATGCCCAAAACCGGGCTGAGTGCCAAAAATGAAAAGGCACCAAAAATGGCACCGAACAGGTTAAAAAATATATTCGAAATTGCCCAGCCTTTATAAGGAGGTATAAAACGGCGAAGTAAGGTTAAAAGTCCTTTCATTTGCAGTGGTTATGTGGTCTGTAAAAATAACTGAATACACCCGGGAATTATTGCCAAAAAAGGCCGTGTTTTTACAAGAATTTCACTTGCCCCGAACCTAAATGCCGGTATAATTCTGAGGAGTGATTTCCTTAAGCCTGGCTTTCAGCTCTTCACCAACATTTAAAGAATCGATAAACTCGTGTATTGTAGCTTTATCAATTTTCGTATTGGTGCGTGTTAATTTAAGCAAAGCCTCGTAGGGGTTCGGGTAGTTCTCGCTACGCAAAACCGTTTGTATAGCTTCGGCCACCACGCTCCAGTTACGCTCCATGTCATTGTCAATGGCTTCCATGTTTAGCAATAGTTTGCCCATCCCTTTCATGGTCGACTGGATTGCTATTATCGAATGGGCCAGGGGTGTTCCAATGTTCCGAAGCACGGTTGAGTCGCTCAAATCGCGCTGCAACCTCGAAACGGGCAATTTTGCCGACAAGTGTTCAAACAATGCATTTGCAAGGCCAATGTTCCCTTCGGAATTTTCAAAATCGATGGGGTTAACTTTGTGGGGCATGGCCGATGAACCAATCTCGCCTTTTTTTATTTTTTGTTTGAAATAATCCATCGAAATGTAGGTCCACATGTCACGGTCGAGATCGAGTAAAATGGTATTGATGCGTTTCAGGTTGTCGAAAATGGCCCCGTAATTATCGTAATGGGCTATTTGTGTAGTGTATTGTGAGCGCTCGAGTTTAAGCGCATTCACACAAAAATCGTTTCCAAATTTAACCCAGTCAATGGCTGGAAAAGCAATATGGTGGGCGTTGAAGTTACCTGTTGCGCCGCCAAATTTGGCATAACATGGAATATTGCGAAGCAGATCGAGTTGCACATTAATCCGTTCGATAAAAACCCTGATTTCCTTTCCAAGACGGGTTGGCGATGCCGGTTGTCCATGGGTGCGTGCAAGCATGGGCACATCGTCCCAACTGTCGGCAAGTTCACCAAGTTTGTGTACAAGTCCTTCAATTTGCGGAAAATATACTTCCTGCAAAGCATCGCGCAGCGAACAGGGCACTGATGTATTGTTGATGTCCTGCGATGTAAGGCCAAAATGGATAAACTCTTTATAAGCCGAAAAGCCCAGCTCATCGAATTTTTCTTTGATAAAATATTCTACAGCTTTAACATCGTGGTTGGTTGTTTTTTCGATCTCTTTAACCCGTTCGGCATCTTCAACGCTAAAACCGGTAAATATCGCCCGCAACTTTTCGTTTTCCGACTGATCGAACCCGGCTAATTGCGATATGGGTTGCGCACACAGTGCAATAAAATATTCAATTTCAACCATTACCCGGTATTTTATCAGGGCATATTCCGAAAAATATTCTTCCAACACCGAAACTTTGTTACGGTACCGGCCATCGATGGGTGTTATTGCTGTTAACTCGTTCAAACTCATAATTCTGTTTTAAAAATGAACCCACAAAGATAAAAGAAATAAATTTTTCACGGGACTTCTTTTCTGCAATACAAAATTAATTGATTAAAAGAGATTGCATCGCGCTTCGCTAAAATATTGTAATTTTAGCGCATAGTTTTAGTCCATTAAACAACCTGAAAAATGAAAAGAACTGCTTTTTTGTTATTTTTCATCATAATCCTTGGCAATGTGTTTGCCCAGGATTCAACCAAACTGGTTTACAAATTCAACATTAAAGAACAAATTGCACCCACGGTTTGGCGTCAAACCCAAAAAGTTTTCGAACAGGCCGACACGCTCAATGCCGATTTGATCCTTATTCATATGAACACATACGGCGGAACGGTTGTCGATGCCGATTCAATCCGCACCAAAATACTGAACAGCAAAATACCCGTGTGGGTGTTTATCGACAACAACGCCGCTTCTGCCGGAGCGCTTATATCCATTGCCTGCGACAGCATTTTCATGCGGCCCGGGGGCAACATTGGCGCGGCAACAGTGGTTAACCAGGGAGGAGAAAAAGCCCCCGATAAATATCAGTCGTATTTTCGATCCATTATGAGAGCTACGGCCGAAAGTCACGGCGCCGATACCATTTACACGGCAACCGACACCATTATAAAATGGTTCAGAAACCCGGCAATTGCCGAAGCCATGGTTGACGAGGACGTTTATGTGAAAGGTGTTATCGATACCGGAAAAGTGCTTACATTTACGGCCAACGAAGCCATGAAAAACGGTTTTTGCGAAGGCACGGCCGATAACGTAGACGATTTGCTTAAAAAGGCCAACATTGGTACTTATGAAATAAAGGAATACAAACCCACAACCATTGACCTGATCATCGGGTTCCTTACCAGCCCCATCATTTCAGGAATTCTGATCATGGGCATTTTGGGCGGCATCTACTTCGAAATGCAATCGCCCGGTATAGGATTCCCGCTGGTAATTGCCATACTGGCCGCCGTGGGCTACTTTGCCCCGCTTTACTTAGAAGGGCTGGCCGAAAACTGGGAAATCATCATTTTTGTTGTCGGGCTAATTTTAATCGCACTCGAGATATTTGTAATTCCCGGCTTTGGTATTGCCGGGGCCTCGGGCATTGTACTGGCCATAGTCGGCCTCACGCTCAGCCTCCTGAACAACGTCCGGTTCAATTTTGAAGGGGTCGATGGCAAAGAAGTCATCATTGCCCTGCTTACCGTTACCATATCGCTTTTTATGGGGTTTATTTTATCGCTGTGGCTTGGAAAAAAACTATTCACGGCAACCAAAGGCCCGCTGCACAATTTAGCGCTTACCAGCACCCAGCAAAAAGAAGAAGGCTACGTAAGTGTTAATGTTAAACAACTGAGCATGGCTGGAAAAAAAGGTTACGCTTACACGGTGCTAAGGCCATCGGGTAAAGTAAACATCGATGGTGAAATATGGGATGCCAAAGCCGAAGACAACTACATTGACAGGAACGACCCGGTGGTTGTAACCCGGCAGGGAAACACCCAGCTTTATGTTGAAAAAGATTCGAACGCTTAAATTTTTTGTCAACCATGTCTTTTTTAAAAAAGATTACACCCCAAAAAGCTTTTTTATTGATCATTGTTACGTATACACTGCTTGCCATTGCAGCCGGTATACAATCGTACCTGGTCGAAAACAAAAGTTACCCGCAGTATACCTGCTACAACAACTACGTCATTTTTAAACAGTCGCATTTTCATTTACTGAACGATAACGACCTCTATGTACATTACTACGACGAACACGGCGACCTGTTTAAATACAGCCCCACCTTCTCGTTGTTTTTTGGAGCATTTGCCTGGTTGCCCGACATTATCGGGCTAATTTTGTGGAACATACTAAACGGCGCCGTTTTTTTCCTGGCCATTTACCTGCTGCCTTCAGTCGATAACCGAAAAAAAATATTCATCCTGCTGCTGTGCCTCATTGAATTGATGACGGCCATGCAAAACGAGCAGTCGAACGCGCTGGTTGCCGGGCTCATCATCCTTGGATTTGTCATGCTCGAAAAACGAAAATACCTGCCGGCCACCCTGTTCATTATGCTTACTGTTTACATCAAACTTTTCGGGCTTGTGGCATTTGCCCTGTTCCTGCTTTACCCCAAAAAATGGAAACTTGCCCTCTATTCTGCATTGTGGGCTATTGTGCTGCTTGCCGCGCCATTGCTGGTAACCGATTTTTCGCAATTAAAACTGCAATATGCCAGTTGGGGGAACATGCTCCAAAACGACCACTCGGCTTCGCTGGGTATTTCGGTAATGGGCATTATCCAAAGCTGGTTTAGCATCCCCGTCAATAAATTGATAACGGTACTTACCGGGGCTGTGCTGTTCTGCGTTCCCCTGGTACAGTTCAAAAAATATTCAAACGAAATTTTTCGCCTGCTGGTTTTAAGTTCGGTGCTCATCTGGGTAATCATCTTTAACCACAAGGCCGAATCGTCGACCTTTATAATTGCCATGGCCGGTGCGGCAATCTGGTTTTTCCGTGCCGAAAAAAATTACCTTAACTTTTCCCTGATCATCCTTGCCTTTATACTTGTTTCGTTATCGCCAACCGACATTTTCCCGCGCAGCATACGCGAAAACGTTGTGGTACCTTATGCACTGAAAGCATTGCCCTGTGTGCTGATATGGGCAAAAATACTTTTCGACATGTTTTGGTTAAAACCGGAAAACAAGTCATTGATCAGCAGTCAATTCAGTAAAGACCAGCGACAAGCGACAAGCGACCAGCAACAAGTGACCAACAACAAGTGACCAGTGACCAGTGACCAGTGACCAGCAACAAGTGACCAGCAACTACCTTAACTCAATCCTAAGTTTTTATTACATCTTTCCTAATAAAACCAATCAACGATAAGGAACACTATTTTTGCCTGAAATTTTGGCGACATGTGGGGACTATTGGGTATTACAGCGGCTATGCTGCTGGGCATATATGATATACTAAAAAAAACATCGCTCAACAACAATGCAGTGATACCCGTTTTGTTTTGCTCGGTTGCAACCAGCGCACTTGTTTTCGGATTTGCAATAATCGGATCAGACGTAAATGCCACCTTGCTCGAATCACTTCATTTTTACGTACCCAGAGTTGGCATTAATGAACACTTCCTGATAATGCTGAAAGCCATCATTGTTTTATCGAGCTGGATACTGGCTTTTTTTGCCATTAAACATTTACCACTTAGCATTGTAACCCCCATTCGTTCAACAGCTCCATTTTGGACACTAACCGGGGCGCTGATCATTTTTTCTGAAAAGCCCAACGTTTTGCAATGGGCGGGGTTAATTACAACACTGCTGTTTTTTTACCTCTTTTCAACCACGGGTAAACGCGAAGGCATCAATTTCAAAACCAATAAATGGGTACTTCTTATCATTGGGGCAACATTGTTTGGTTCCGTCAGCGGTTTATACGATAAATTCATCATCACTAATATCGACCGGCATGCCGTACAGGCCTGGACCGGTATTTACCAATTAGTCATTATGGTTCCGGTACTGCTTTTTATATGGTATCCCACCCGGGCCAAAACAACCCGGTTCCAGTGGCGATGGACCATACCCCTGATTGGGATATTCCTCATCCTCACCGACTATTTTTACTTTTACGCGCTCAGCTACCCCGAATCGCTCATATCGGTTTTATCGGGCATCCGCCGCAGCGGGGTTGTTATTCCCTTCGTTTTTGCTGCCCTGTTTTTTAAAGAAAAAAACATAAAACGCAAAGGTTTTTACCTGGCCGGGATCATTGCCGGGGTTTACCTTATGGCGTTGGGGAGCCGATAGTTTTCACGCGAAGACTTAAAGCAATTGTAATAAATACTTTAACAGCTGAGGCGCAAAGGAATTCCAGGGATTTCACCCGCGTTTTTTTTGTGGGGGAAGGGACGTGCGATTTTCAATCGCACGAATGCAAATAACCTTTTTGTTTGTTAAACCTTGAAGGTTTTTTCCAATACGCCCGCCCCAAGGCCGGGATCGCATATTTACACATAATTGAGAATTATTTTGAAAAATAATTGATTTTTCATGGTAACCTTTTTGCCGTTTTCGGAATAAAAGATAAACGGCTCCCGACAGAAACCCGGAAATTGTCCCCCGGATTTCCTGCCCGGCCGGTTGTTATCAAGATGTTTTTAATAGGAAATGTTTTACATTTTTGACTGTGAGAAGGTGAGAAGGTGAGACAGTGGGACATTGAGACTTTGAGAGGGTGAGAGGGTGAGAGGGTGAGAGGGTGAAAGGTTGAGACTTGATAGAAGGAGAAAATAATTGAATAAAAAGGGCATAATGCCCAATGAATCTATAATACAAATTAAAACTTTTACGTTATGAAAAAAAATCTTTTAAAGTCGCGGAAAAGCGCAACCAACCAACCAACCAACCAACTG
>JAIOZY010000056.1 GCA_021740385.1 Prolixibacteraceae bacterium
AAGTGTTACCCGAAGTAGTAGTATACGACGACACTGCCGATGTGTATGCAATTGATTATTCCAAAGTAGTCCCGGTTTTAGTGGAAGCCATAAAAGAACTTTCGGCCAAAGTTAATGAACTGCAAAACAAAAGCAGACTGAAATCGGCTTTAATAAATACTGTAAACACTTCGGCAAAGACAAAAGAAGCCTCGCTTCAACAAAATGTACCCAACCCATTCAGCAACACAACAACAATAAACATGTACCTGCCCGAAACCATTTCAACAGCAAAGTTGTACCTTTATACCATGCAGGGCGAACAAGTTAGCAGCTACCCCGTACAAGAGCGTGGCAACTCGTCTGTAACCATTGAAGGCTACAGCCTAAAAGCCGGCATGTACCTCTATACACTTATTGCCGATGGCAAAGAGGTGGATACGAAAAAGATGATTTTAACGAAATAAAACCTAAATAAGATGAGACACCTGTCAATACTGTTCCTGTTTCTTTTAATCCTTACCGGGTGTAAAGAACCCGATGAACCCGAAGAGCCCAAATATCCTACACTGGAAGATTACCTCGGAACATGGGCAAATACCGTAACATTGGAAGATACACTTATCTGGAATGAAGATGAAATACAGAGGTACGACACAATAAGAAAAGATTTCATATTTGCATACAGCTTTACATTGTTTAAAGATTCTGTTAGCATTCAAAAAATCAGAGGTTATTTCATTGCTACCAATGAACAAAATTTTAAAATCGGATTAAATGATGATAAAACAATTCTTACCATTGTTGATTTTGATCAGTATTATCCAAGTTATCCTGGTTATGTTTACAATAGAGTTAACCCTTAAAAAAAGAACCTGATGAAAAAATATATAATAATTGTCGTTTTAATAGCGATACAACCTGTATCGGCACAAATTATAAAAAGTGTCCATCCAAGAAGCCATGGTATTGACTATTTAACCAAAATAACCAATTTACCACAAAAGGCAATGCCTGAATTCGACCTAAACAAGCTCATAGAAGAAGACAGGGAGAATGAATCCCAACCGGGACTACCTTACCGGTTTGCAAAAGTTTTTGATGTTTCAATTGATGTTAAAAACAAAGGATATAAAGAAGAAATTGCAGATATCGGAAACATCTGGCGGTTACGTATAAAATCAGCCGGTGCCTCTTCGATAAATATGATCTTTGATTATTTTCATGTGCCTCCCGGCGCTGAGCTTTTTATTTATGACAATAACAAAATGCAAATTATCGGCCCCATAACCGAATCTGGCAATAATGAGTCAAACATATTACCAACTCCACTTATTAAAGGCGATGAAGTTATTGTTGAATATTTCGAACCTTATGAAGTTGGCTTTCCCGGGAAATTGATTATCGGGGAAATTGCTCATGGTTATAAAAATATTCAAAATGGTTATGATGGCTATTGGGGTTTTGGAGAATCACAGGTTTGTAATAAAGACATAAATTGTACTGAAGGGAATAACTGGCAGATTGAAAAAGAATCAGTTTGTATTATTCTTAGAAGCGGATTTTCATTTTCAGGATCTTTGATTAATAACACAAATAACGATGGAAAGGCATACGTGTTAACAGCTCACCACTGCATTGGCTCATCTCCTGAAGCCAGTAGTTCTGTTTTCTATTTTAATTATGAAAGCGCCCAATGCGAAGGTAATGATGGTTCCCTGTCTCAATACATTACAGGTTCTACACTAAGAGCACACTGGTCAACTTCCGATTTTTCACTGGTCGAGTTAAGTTCAGTGCCACCTGCAAGTTCTAACCCGTATTGGAACGGATGGGACCATTCGGGATCAACCCCGCCATCCCCGGTAGTAAGCATACATCATCCTGCAGGAGATGTGAAAAAAATATCTATTGACAATGAAAGCCCTTCAACCTATAACACTTATTTCTGGCAGGTTGCCAACTGGAACGTGGGAACAATTGAACCCGGTTCATCGGGTGCACCATTGTATAATTCAAACCACCGGGTTGTAGGTCACGTATGGGATGGAAATGATCATTTTTGTAGTGATTCAACACTATCATGGTTTGGAAAATTTTCAGCTTCGTGGTACGGGGGCGCTACCGAACCAACCAGTTTATATGACTGGCTTGCCCCTTCAGGTAATCCGACCACACACCCGGGATTAAGATATGTAGGCAATACAACAATCAGTACTACAGGCCTTATCTCAAAGTTTAACGGCGATATTGTTAAGTTCGATAACATTACCCTGCAATCAAGCGCACACGTCTTAATTCAGTACAGGGAAGAGTTTATTATTAACGGGCCTTTTAGTATACCCGTGGGTTCAACTTTAACAACACAGCATGTTTCATATCCATAAACAGTGCTCCCAACCAGTCTGTTCCTGTACAGGTTTGTAAGCGAAGAAGGCGGGGTGCAAAGCGGGAAGATTGTGGTGAAGTGATGCCCTGTTGTTAATCCTGACAGGGTTCGGAGCCCTGTCAGGATTAATATATTTAAATTTTTACCGGACAACAATGATTTCTTACATAAGCCGGCCTTAGCCATACGGGGTGTGCCGGGTGCACCGTAATCCGCTTGTCAATGTTCAAACTTCATCCATACTTTTGAGGTTTCGCCACGCCCGCTTACTTTAATCTTGTCGCAGAATTTTGGGATTAAAAAGCCGGCCAGTTTTGTTTCCCATTCCGGGTCGGTTTCTACCTTGCCGGGATCGGGCGATGTTTCGGGCAAATTAATTTTCCGGCCTTTGTACAGCATTTCTACTTCAAGGGCATACTCGTTAAATTTTGCCTTTACCTCAATGTCTTCGTTAAAATCCGTTTTATTAAAAATCAAACCGGATGCTTCACATACAGCAAAAGAAAGCTTTGTAATAACCTCGCGGCGTGCGCCCCACTTCTGCCCCTGCTGTTCGAAAAATGCAAACACGTTATCCGACCCGGGGTCAAAAGGTTTGATAACCAAACAAGCGTGTTTTGAAATGCCAATGCGCAAAAGCAGGTTAAGCAAAACAACCGAAACAGAACCGAGCGAAAGCGAGGAGCTGAAAACTGGTTTCAGGTATGGGTGCACGTTATCGTACAGGCCGGGAACCATGTCAACACTCAGCCCAAAAATGAGCGATATGCCCACAACAAAAATTTTCCGCGAGTCGAGCATGCGCGACATCACCATCTGGAACCCCTGTATGATCATGAATGATACCGAAAAAATCAGCACAGCACCCATAACCGGTTTTGGCATAATAATAAAAACGTTGGCAAGCTTTGGGAAAAAGGCAAGGAAAATAAGCAAACCGCCAACAAACCAGGCAATAATGCGGCTGGTTGCGCCTGTAGCAACCGAAAGGCCCACATTCGATGAAGAGGTGCTTTGCCCAAAACCGCCCACAACACCCGGAAGAATGCCGCCTATTCCATCAACCAGTATGCCCCCGGAAACCGTTTTCATATTGGTACGTTTCCATTTTGTATCGTTTATACGCTGGCAGGTCGAAATATCGCCAACCGTTTTAAATGTTGAAGCCAGGGCTGCAATGGTAAAAGGGATCATCAAATGAAAATCGATCGCCCAGCGCATTTTTTCAATATATGGAAGGGAAAACAACGGCGCTTCTTTTACCTGGGCAATGCTTTCAGTATCGAGCAAACCAAATAAAAACGAGCTCACATAACCCACAATCATCCCGATAATGACACAATACAAGCGTAATTTCCCTTTTGAATACACATTCAGTATAATCATGGTAACCAGCGTAATAAAACCCACCCATAGTTCTTCATGCTGGGTAATGTTATCGCCCGGCCCGATGCCTTCAAAATCTTTTATGCTGATGGGGATAACAACAATACCAACCAGTGCAACCACCGTACCGGTAACCTCGGGCGGGAACAAGGCCTTCAGCTTATGCATTACCCGTGAAAAAAGCGCTTCTATAAAACCAACAAAAGCCGTCATGCCAAACAGCAGGGGAAGTCCGCCAGCCGATGCTGCCAAAATGGAAGCATTCAGGTACGAAGGACCACTTACCGAAGGGCACAGGTAACCGGATCCAAATTTTTTACTCCGGAGAGACTGCAAAATGGTGATTATCCCTCCCGATAATAACGACAAACTTATAAAAGCCCGGGCATTATGGGCCGATATGGCCTCACCCATATTCCGGATAATTATAACCGGAAATATCACACTAATAAATACGATAAAAATATGCTGAACACCCAATATCAGTGATGTAAAAAAAGGCGGTTTGTCGTTTACGCCATAAAGCAGGTTTGACGGTTTTGCCATGTTTTTAACATTATTTAATTATCATAAAGATAAAAAGAATTTTTTAATGAATACAACTTGATACAAACAGATACAAAACCACTATGAGTTTGCAGATTCAGAATTTGCTTCTGCAAAATTTTTTCTATTTTTAGGGCCTTGACCAAAACAACTAACTTATTAATACTTTATGGATCACAAATTGATGTTCTTCCTCCTTGGAACGGCGCTTCTGTTTTCACAATGCGTATCGGAAAACATTGAAGAAAAATACGCTTACAACCAACCCGTGAACCAGCCTGTTGGCGAAGTGGCCTGGTTCCCGCTTAATGGCAACCTGAACGATTCAACCGGAAACCAAACCCTTATTTCGGTTGCCGGTCCCATCAGCTACTCCGCAGGACTGAGCAGTGAATTTGGCCAGGGCCTTGAGCTTGATGGTGTAAACAACTACATTGTAATATCGCCCGGTTTTACCGACACCATTGCCGTGCTGTTCTGGTTAAAAGCCGGCAGCAACAACGGCATTGTGAACCCAAACCAGCCGGTTATGTTCGATTACGGTTACAATGCCGCAACCGCAACCCTGGTCGATGCCACATCTGAAGCTACGAACCTGGTAATAAAACAAAACGATACCGAATTCTCAACGGCCAACATGGGCGAAGAAGATTACCTGAACACCTACACCAAATACAGCCTGTTTTATTTCGAAGCCGGCGGGACAAAAGCCTCCTTCTCGTTTCAGGGCTACCTGATTGACGGAAGCCCGCATAAAGTTTCCAACAGCTACGAGTTACCGGCAACATTCAACCCCATGACCGACCTGCTGTATATTGGTCGCTCGTCGGATCCCAAAAGCACGGCCAACACCTTTTTCAACGGATGTATCGACGAAATTCACGTGTTCAACCGGTTTCTTTCAAGCGATGAATTAAACTATTACCTAACAATACAATCAGAATAACATGGCTGCAAGAAAAATTTTATCACTGGCAATTTTATTACTTTTTGCATGGGGCATGCAAGCCCAGGACGACCTCGAGGCCATGTTGCTCGACGAAATGGAAGAACCCGTTGAATACACATTCGGGACTTTCCTTTCAACAAACTTGCTGAATAACCAGTCGACCGAGTTACTCAATAAATACGGGCTCAATTTTCGTATTTCGCACAAATTCGGGAGTTTTACAAGTGGGGCCAGCAAATCGTTTGGATTCGACGACTCAAATTCGCTGATAGCTTTTGATTATGCCATTGCCGACTGGTGGAACATTGGTCTGGGGCGCGCCACGCTTAACGAATCGTTAAACGGTTACACAAAATTCAGGTTGCTGCGGCAATCGACAGGGGCAAAAACAATGCCCGTTTCATGTGTTGTTTTGCTAAATGCCAACTACAAAACACAAACTTTCGACGATGAAGAGCGGGATAAAAACCGGACCGACCGTTTTGAATATACCTCACAACTGCTTATTGCCCGGAAATTTGGAAATTTAATTTCGGCACAGTTAAGCCCTACTTACATTCACCGGAACCTGGTCAGTACCAAAAACGACCTGAACGATATTTATGCCCTTGGGTTAGGTGCCAGCATTAAAGTTGAAAAAAGGCTTCGGGTAAACCTCGAATATTTCCTGGTGCAAAAACACGATACACCCAATATGAAATATTACGATCCGCTATCACTCGGTGTTTGTTATCAAACATCGCGGCATGCCTTCGAAGTATTTGTTACCAACGCCAACGGCATTACCGAAAACCACTACATTGCCAATACAACCCATAATTTTTGGGCAGGTGAAGTACGTGTAGGTTTTAACATATCAACAGTCTTTTCTTTAAATCCGAAAAAATGAAACTTAAAATCTTAATCATTTCCCTGTTTGCATTTATGTTCATAAACGGACAGGCTCAAAAATACATAACCAAAACCGGTTACGTATACTTCATGTCGCACACCGATGCCATTGATATCGACGGGAGTAACAACAAGGTTGCAGCCATCCTCGATGTTTCGAACGGTGAAATGGTTGCCATTGTCCTTATAAAAGCCTTTGAGTTGCCACTGGCAACCGCCGACAAGCATTTTAACGAAACCTACATGGAATCGGACGATCATCCGAAAGCAACCTTTATAGGAAAGCTGCCCGAAGTCACCGGCCTTGACCTTACAGTTGAAGGCGAACATGAGGTTACAGCACAGGGCACGTTAAGCATACACGGGAAAAGCCAGGAAATAAACCAAAAAGTGAAACTACTTGTTAAAGAAGGTAAACTAATGGGTAATTGTGATTTTAAAGTAAACATTGACGACTACGGGATAACGGTACCCGAAGATGTAAAAGACCGCGTGGCAAAAGTTGTTGACGTGAAAATTAAGATGACCCTTGAACCCATGAAAAATAAATAATAATGCGAAACAAAAGGATATGAAGAAACAAAAGAAAAAAATAATCTGGTTGGTACTAATTACAGGAGCAATCATCGGGGTAGCCGTAATTGGCTATCTTTTCCGACCCACATCCGAATGCGTTTGCAACAAAAAAGCTGTGGCCACACTTGCTGCCACCGAGTTGCTAAACCAATATGAAACCGATGAAGAAAAAGCCAACAGCCTGTATCTTGGCAATGTAATTGCCGTTGAAGGGATTATTTCCTCGGTTGAATCAGATGATTTAAACAGGGCAGTTGTTGCATTCGAAAGCCAGTCGTTTGGAACAGTTTCCTGCACACTTTGTGAAAAAGAATCGGAAATGGAAAAACTAACCGAAGGTACAACTGTAACCATAAAAGGGCAATGCTCAGGTTACACTTTCGACGTTGTGCTTGTAAAATGTTGCCTGGTTAACTGATATCCTAAATAAATTTATGATATGGAAAAATACCAATACCACAGTACTTTTTACGACAAAGAAGAACTTAGAAAGTATACCATCATTTTTAACGACAATTCAATCGATTACAAACTGACACCCAAATCGGACCATGTACATGCCCGTGCCCCGCTTAGTGGTTATTTTGAAATGGAAGTGTACATTTCTGAAAATGATTTTGATAAAGCTGCAAAACTAATAAGCGAAATGGATGAATAATTTTGTTATCAAACATTTTTCTCCCCTGCCATAACCAACTGGTATTTTACACCTTACATCATCCTTGGCATCCTCTGTCCCCTGAACATAATGGACAGTAGTGTAACCGGCCATCCATAAAAATTAACTTTCGCCTAAACCAACAAATTTATCTGACTTTTTTCAGCCTCAACTTATTTAAAACAACTACCTTTGCCCCCGTTTTTTAAAACCAACATATAGTTTATGGCTGAGAAGAAAACAAAATTCTTTGACGAGTTTCCTCCGGTTTCAACCGAAGCGTGGCAAAATAAAATAACTGCCGACCTGAAAGGGGCCGATTTCGAGAAAAAATTGGTGTGGAGGACAAACGAAGGGTTTAACGTTCAACCCTACTACAGGCAGGAAGATCTGGAACGAGTTAAGTACCTTGACACACTGCCCGGTAATTATCCCTTTGTGCGGGGCTCAAAAACCAATAACAACAATTGGTTCATCAGGCAGGACATAAAAGTGGCCAGCCTGGAAGACGCCAACAAAAAGGCCCTCGAAATTTTAAACAAAGGCGTAAACTCACTGGGTTTTATTCTTGACGATGGTACAAAACTGACACCCCGGGACATAACGGTTCTTTTTAAAGACATTCGCCTTGACTCCATTGATACCGCCTTGGTTTACAACAACATCGATGCCGCAATCATTTTTGCAAACTACATTTCGGAAAATTACAAAAACAGCAACATTTCTGCATCGGTAAACATCAATCCGCTCGACACACTAACACTAAAAGGATATTTAAGCAATACCGATTTGAACGGGCTAAAACCACTAATGGAAAAAACCGCTGCACTGAAAAAATTCAGGACAACAGCCATTACCGGGAAAAACTTCCGCGATGCCGGTTCAAACATTGTACAGGAACTTGCGTTCTCGCTGGCCATGGGTGCCGAATACCTTACCAAACTAACCGATGAAGGCCTTGATGCCCTCACAGCAGCATCGAAACTGAAATTCAACATGGGCGTTGGCACCAACTATTTTATGGAAATAGCCAAGCTCAGGGCCCTGCGGCTGTTGTGGGCAAAGCTTACAGAAGCTTATGGTGTGGATATTAGCAAATGTAACATGTTCATTCACAGCGAAAACACCATTTGGAACAAAACGTTTTACGATCCGTATGTGAACATGCTCCGCACACAAACCGAGGCCATGAGCGCCGTGTTGGGCGGCACCGATTCACTCACCGTAATGCCGTTCAATGCCATTTTTGAAGAAAGCACACCATTCGCTGAACGCATTGCACGCAACCAGCAAATATTGTTAAAAGAAGAGTCGCATTTCGATAAAATTGCCGACCCGGCAGCCGGCTCGTACTACATCGAAAACCTCACCGACAGCATTGCAGAAGAAACCTGGAAGCTTTTCCTCGAAATACAGGACAAAGGAGGTTATATCGAGGCATTTAAATCCGGTTTTATTCAGCAAAGCATTGAAGAAACAGCCGGTAAAATGGATCAGGCTATTGCTACCCGGCGGGAAAACCTGCTTGGCACAAACCAGTTCCCCAATTTTTCGGAATATGCCGAGCGCGAATTCAGCGCCGAAATTTTCTGCAAAAAATCGCTGAAATGCGATCAGGCCATTGCCGAACCCGTAAAAACATACCGCGGCGCCCAGGCTTTTGAAAAGTTGCGCTATAAAACCGATCTTTTTTCAAAAGACAACAAACGTCCGTTGACATTTATGCTTACCATCGGGAAACTGAACATGCGTAAAGCACGCGCACAATTTGCCGCCAACTTCTTTGCCATTGCCGGTTTCGACGTAAAAGAAGGCAAAGGTTATGAAACCATTGAAGAAGGCGTTGCCGATGCAAAAAAAGCCGGTGCCGACATTGTTGTCATCTGCAGTTCGGACGATGAATATGCAGCGATTGCTCCGGCTGCAAAAGAGCTTTTAAACGATAAAATATTTGTAGTAGCCGGCAACCCGTCCTGCAAACCCGACCTCGAAGCAAAAGGGATAAACAACTTTATCCATGTTCGGAGCAATTTACTTGAAGAATTAAAAGCATATCAGAAACAATTAATAAAATAAACACAGCGACTAAAGAATAAAGACAAAAGATCAAAGACAAAAGACCTTAATTAAATAACTATAAAAAACATTACACCATGCATAATTATAAAGAAATAAAAGTTTGGCAAAAATCAAGGACTGTCGTTAAAAGTGTATATCTGTTAACAAAAAAATATCCTAAAGAAGAAATATACGGTTTAACATCGCAAATTCGGAGGGCAGTTATTTCAATACCTGCCAATATTGCTGAAGGAGCAGGTAGAGGTACTAATAAAGATTTTTCTCATTTTCTCGATATTGCGCGTGGTTCATTATTTGAATTGGAAACCTTAATCATTTTATCAATCGACCTTGAGTTCATATCTGAAGAACAAGGAATAGGGATTTTGGAAAATACAACTGAAATCCTTCGTATATTAAATGGTTTTCAAAATAGTTTACAATAGTCTGTTGCCTAAAATCTTTAATCTTAAGTCTAAAATCTTTTATTCAACATGAAACCAGATTTCAAAAACATAAACATCAAAACCGGTACTGCTGCTGTAAACGAACAGGAGTGGGCCGCGAAAAACAACATCAGTAAGGACTGGATGACCCCCGAACAAATCCCGGTTAAACCGGTCTATACCAAAGCCGACCTCGAAGGGATGGAACACCTCGATTATGCAGCAGGCTTACCACCGTTTCTGCGCGGGCCCTATTCGGCCATGTATGCCATGCGCCCCTGGACGATCCGCCAGTATGCCGGTTTTTCAACGGCTGAAGAATCGAATGCCTTCTACCGCCGAAACCTCGCAGCCGGGCAAAAAGGGCTTTCGGTAGCTTTCGACCTGGCAACCCACCGTGGCTACGACAGCGACCACCCCCGTGTGGTTGGCGATGTTGGTAAAGCCGGTGTGGCTGTCGATTCAATCCTCGACATGAAACTGTTGTTCGACCAGATACCCCTCGACGAAATGTCGGTATCGATGACCATGAACGGGGCTGTACTCCCGGTAATGGCGTTTTACATTGTAACCGGGCTCGAACAGGGCGCAACCCTTGATCAGCTTTCGGGAACCATCCAAAACGACATCCTGAAAGAGTTCATGGTGCGAAACACGTATATTTATCCACCCAAATTCTCGATGCGGATTATTGCCGATATTTTTGAATACACCTCGAAAAACATGCCCCGGTTCAATTCAATATCAATTTCGGGATACCACATGCAGGAAGCCGGTGCCACAGCCGATATCGAAATGGCCTATACCCTTGCCGACGGGCTTGAGTACCTGCGTGCCGGGATCGATGCCGGAATGGATATCGATTCTTTTGCTCCAAGGCTCTCCTTTTTCTGGGCCATTGGCATGAACCACTTCATGGAAATTGCCAAAATGCGTGCAGCACGCATGATTTGGGCAAAACTGGTAAAACGGTTCAACCCGCAAAACCCAAAATCGATGGCACTGCGTACACACTCGCAAACATCGGGATGGTCGCTTACCGAGCAGGATCCGTTTAACAACGTTGGGCGTACCTGCATCGAGGCCATGGCATCGGCGCTGGGGCACACCCAAAGCCTGCACACCAACGCACTTGATGAAGCCATTGCATTGCCAACCGATTTTTCGGCACGTATTGCCCGGAACACCCAGTTGTACATTCAGCAGGAAACGCAAATATGCCGCGGGGTTGACCCCTGGGCCGGCTCGTATTACGTTGAAACACTCACAAAAGAACTCTACGAAAAGGCCTGGGCTTTGATCGAAGAGGTTGAAAAGCTTGGAGGCATGGCAAAGGCCATTGAAACCGGCGTACCCAAAATGCGTATTGAGGAAGCAGCTGCCCGTGCACAGGGCCGCATCGATTCCGGTTCGCAAACCATCGTGGGCGTGAACAAATACCGTTTGGAAAAAGAAGACCCGATAGATATTTTGGAAATTGACAATACTGCTGTACGTTTGTCACAAATTGAGCGGCTGAAAAAGCTCCGTGCCGAACGAAATGAGGAGGAATGCCAGGCCGCATTGGAAGCCCTCTCGAAAGCCGTTGAAACCGGTAAGGGCAACCTGTTGGAACTGGCCGTTGTGGCCGCGAAAAAACGGGCATCGCTGGGTGAAATATCCGGTGCCTGTGAAAAACATGTTGGACGTTACAAAGCAGTAATCAGAACCATTGAAGGCGTGTATTCATCAGAAGCCAGAAACGACAACGACTTTGCCCAGGCTGTGAAGTTGGTCGAAAAATTTGCCGATATGGAAGGCCGCCAGCCCCGCATCATGATTGCAAAAATGGGGCAGGACGGGCACGACCGCGGCGCTAAAGTTGTAGCAACAGGCTATGCCGACCTCGGTTTCGACGTTGACATGGGGCCGCTGTTCCAAACACCCGGGGAAAGCGCTAAACAGGCCGTTGAAAACGACGTGCATGTGCTGGGTGTTTCGTCACTCGCAGCCGGGCATAAAACCCTGGTGCCTTCGGTAATTGAAGAGCTGAAAAAACTTGGCCGCGAAGACATAATCGTAATTGCCGGTGGCGTAATCCCTGCACAGGACTACCAATACCTTTACGATGCCGGCGTTGCAGCCATATTTGGCCCCGGCACAAGCGTAGCCACTGCCGGAAAGAAAATCATGGAGATACTGATGGAAATTTACGGGGAATAACGGGATCGGCGATTTTCAATCGCTAATTTAAAACATTTCGAGACCCACCCAAATTGTTGAGCATATTGCGGTAAAGACAGTCGTTAAGAGGTGTCATTCCGAATCCCGACTTATTTCGGGATGAGGAATCTCAACGAATTCGAAATGACACACAATATAGAATCTGTCATTGACAGGAGGCACTGCCTGTCCCGATCCATCGGGAACGAAGGATCCCTGCAAAAACGAACAGATCCTTCATTACACTGCGTTCCATTCAGGATGACACCCGTAAAATATTCAAGCCCTGCTGTTGAAAAATGGCGGTGTTTTATTATAGATTTCTTGTTTGAGGGTTCATAAAATTGCTTCGAAAGCTAAGCAGGTTTACTACACTTTCATCAAGCTTGTAATACATGGTTGTTTGTGAACTAATCACACATTTACGGATTTTCCTTTTTTTACTGAAGAATGGGAATTGAGTAGGATTAATGGAAATTTGCTTAATTATTTTAAAATAGTACTCTTCAACGCTAAATGCTTTGCTTACGCCAAATTCAACTGCAATGTGCCAAAACGATGTACCAAAGCCTGGGGTACAATGTGATTGAAGTGCCCATGTTTATTGAAAACGACATAGAGCAAAACAACCTGGAAAGGATGAAGCTAATATTAAACGAACTGGATTTGCCCCTTCCATGAAAAACATTGAAAATACTGTTGTGATTCAGAAAACCTGTCAACTGATTTTTTGTTTCCGCCCGATAGTGAAGTAAAGGATTGCACCAATAATGTTGGTGAAAATTACCACCAGTACCCAAATCAGTTTGTTGTTCGATTCGAAATTGCTCTTCAGAATGTCAATTAATGCAATAATAGTAAATACCCAGAAGAAGATTATTAAAAAAAGAATAAACAGAAATTCAAGACCTCCAATAAATCCTAAAGTACTCATATTAGATAGTTTTAGTGGTTAGTAGTAAAATTTCAAATGAAATGCTAAGTTAATAATATTCCCTGAAGTCGGTACGCAACACCCTGAACTCCGTACGGCGGTCGATACTTCTCGCAATTTCCTGTTGCTCTTCGGTTTCAAGGTTATTAATAAACTCTTCCGAAAGTTCATCGCCCGGTTCAAGAAAATCGTATTGTTTGGCCAGTTTCCGATTCACCCTTTTGGGCCATGTTTCGCCATAGCCTTTTGCCACCAGCCTTGATGGGTTGATGCCCTTTTCAATCAGGTAATCGACTACGCCCTGGGCACGCTTCTGCGAAAGTTCGGAATTGAACTGTACCGAACCGATAAAGTCGGTGTGCGACATGATCTCTACCACGATAGTCGGGTTCATATTCAGGATATCAACAAGGCTGTCGAGCGCCCTTTTGGAACCGGGCAAGAGATCCCACTTGCCAAATTCGTAGTTAATATTGTCAACATTAACCGGCACATCGGTTGGGGTAAGCTGCAGAGTGAGTTCAAAATTTTTACTGTCCTCCAGGTCAACGGTTGAAATTATTTTTTTAGCATTTAGGAAGCCTTCTTTGAATGCAGCAAAAATGTATTCGGTTTCGGGGCTCAGGCGATATTGAAATTTCCCGTCATCCGAACGTACTTTCAGCATGGTACCATCGGTACCAATCACCCGCATGTAGGCATCGTTTACACGTGTATCGGTTTCGCTGTTTACAATTTCCCCCTCGGCACGGAATATTTTCGGGGGCAGGATAAACGAGTACAAATCGTCGCCCAGCGACCCTTTCCGGTTTGATGCAAACATACCCTGATCTTTTCCCGGCAGGAAGAAAATGCTGAAATCATCGCCCGTTGAATTAATGGGCGATTTCATGTTTTCAACAACCAATTGCCGTTCGCCGCCGGTTTCCTTAAAATAGGCTTTGAAAATATCGAGCCCGCCCATGCCAACGTGATAATCGGACGAGAAATACAACGTACCGTCGTCGCGAATAAAGGGGAACATTTCGTTGCCATCGGTATTGATTTTGGGGCCGAGGTTTTCGGGTTCGCTCCAGCCATCGCTCACTTTTTCGGTCATCCAGATATCTTTTTTGCCAAATCCACCTTCCCTGTCGGAAACAAAATAGAGGGTTTGCCCGTCGGCCGATAACGATGGGTGGGCAACAATGAGGCTGTCGCCGAAAAGCTCAATTTCGGTAGCTTCCGACCAGTTGTCGCGGCTTTTTTGCGACTCATATATTTCAGCCCCGAATGATTTGGTTTTATCGAAACGGCAACGGGTAAAAATCATTGTATTCCCATCGGACGAAAGTGTTGCAGCGCCTTCGTCGAGCGAGGTGTTAATCAACTGCTCTTCGTCGAGCAGTTCGGGTTTGTCCCACCGCTGGCGCTGAATGTTGTAACTGGCCTTCCACAGGTCGCCGTTCCGCTGTCCGGTTATAGCGCTTTTCCCCCTGCCCGTGGCACCTTCACGGGTCGAGGTAAATATGAGCTTATTATCAAGGCCCGAAACAAAAACCGGCGAATATTCGGCATCGCGGGTATTGAGCAACCTTTCCCGTTCAACTTTGAACCGGGTTGGGTTCTTCTCCCATTCAGGTGTTAGTTCGCACGATTTTAGCCCGTTGTATGCTTCGTTATGTTCCGGTATCGAATCAAGGATTTCCCGGTAAATATCAGCCGCTTCTTCATACTTCCCGTTGTTGCGCAGCACATGGGCATATTTGAGCGTGAGCGAGCTGTCGGGGTAATTAAACCGGATGAGGTTACGGTAACGGATTTCGGCCCGGCGGTATTCTCCAATGTATGAATAAGCCTCTGCCAACAGGTAGTCATAGTCCCTTTTTTTATCCCGGTCTTTTTCTTTCCGGTAAGCTTTTTCCAGTTTTTGAATGGCAGCATGGTATTCGCCAATATCGTACGATTTGAACCCCCCGCGGGAATAATACGAGGCCGAACAACCGTAAATCAACGAAATAATGAGTAAAATGGAAATTATCTTCGTGTACCTAAGCAACATAAATCAGTTTAAAAAACGGGTTTAAAAGTAACGTTTTTCGGGCAAAACCCGAAAAGCGTGTTTTCTGACTCTATAAATAACGTTTAAAAAGAAATTTAGGTATATATCAACCAAAATTCAGTGTGCCAATTTCAAAAAAACAATTGCTGCTTTTACTCTGTTTACTTCAACTTAGCAAACAGTTTTTTCATGCTCACTTCTTCAGCAATTATTTCGCTTAGTTTCGAAATGTCGACCCTTTCCTGCTCCATACTGTCGCGATAGCGAATGGTTACGGTGTTGTCTTCGGTTGTTTGATGGTCGACGGTTACACAAAATGGCGTACCAATGGCGTCCATGCGGCGGTAACGTTTCCCGATGGAATCTTTTTCATCGTACATGCAGTTGAAATCGAATTTCAGGCTGTCGATAATTTCCCGGGCCTTTTCAGGCAAGCCGTCTTTTTTAACCAGCGGCATCACGGCCATTTTTACCGGGGCAAGTTGAGGCGGCAGTTTCAAAACCACGCGGGTGTCCATTTTCCCGTTTACATCGGGCACTTCTTCTTCGTGATACGATGCCGAAAGCACCTGTAAAAACATGCGGTCGACCCCGATGGATGTTTCAACCACGTAAGGCACATACGATTCGTTAATTTCCGGGTCGTAATACTGAAGGCGTTTGCCGCTGTATTCCTGGTGCTGGCTCAAGTCAAAATCGGTACGCGAGTGAATACCCTCAACTTCTTTAAAACCAAAGGGGAATTTGTACTCCACATCGACGGCTGCATTGGCATAGTGAGCCAGTTTTTCGTGTTCGTGAAAACGGTAATTTTCTGCACCAAAGTCCAACGACTGGTGCCAGCTCATGCGTGTTTCTTTCCATTTTTCAAACCAATCAAGCTCGGTGCCGGGTTTTACAAAAAACTGCATTTCCATTTGCTCAAATTCGCGCATACGGAAAATAAACTGGCGGGCAACAATCTCATTACGGAACGCTTTACCGATTTGGGCAATACCAAAAGGCAGTTTCATGCGACCGGTTTTTTGCACGTTCAGGTAGTTCACAAAAATGCCCTGGGCAGTTTCGGGCCGCAGGAATATTTTCATGGCACCATCGGCCGTTGAACCCATTTCGGTGGCAAACATCAGGTTAAACTGCCGCACTTCGGTCCAGTTGCGCGAACCGGAAACGGGACATGCAATTTCTTCGTCAACAATAATTTGGCGCAATTCTGCAAGATTGTTATCGTTTAGCGCTTTTGAAAAACGACTGTGTAATTTGTCCCATTTTTCCTGGTTGGCCAGCACACGTTGGTTGGTTGCCCGGAATTGTTCTTCGTCAAAAGCATCGCCAAAACGTTTTTTTGCTTTCGTAATTTCTTTATCGATTTTGGCTTCAATTTTTGCCAGTTGCTCTTCAATTAATACATCGGCACGGTAACGTTTTTTTGAATCCTTGTTGTCGATAAGCGGATCGTTAAATGCATCAACGTGGCCCGATGCTTTCCAAATTGTGGGGTGCATAAAAATGGCCGAATCGAGGCCCACCACGTTTTCGTGGAGCATAACCATCGAATCCCACCAAAATTTTTTAATGTTGTTTTTCAGCTCAACCCCGTTTTGCCCGTAATCGTAAACGGCGCCCAGCCCGTCGTAAATTTCACTACTCTGGAATACAAACCCATACTCTTTGCAATGGGCAACTAATTTTTTAAACACATCTTCGGCCATAATGTTATGCTATTTTTTTGAATTCGAGGGCGTAAAAATAGAATTTATAATTGAAATCGTAAAGCAGGCAGGGCATTCTTGTTCGATAAATAATACATCTGATTGTATTCAACCTTGTAGCCAAAGGTAAAATCGTGGCTTTCGATACCAAAGAACAAGCGCTGGAATATTTGGTAAAGGATTAGATTTTCTTTAGTTCAATACAGAAATCCAAATAACCATAAAGGGATTACATTGTCGTAACCTGTTTCAATATCGTCTTTCACGATAAAAGCATTCTTTATGCCGAGTACCTGTTTCTTCTTTTTGCTCTTTCCCCCAATTTCAAAGGTATATATTCCATCTACCAGAAAATCAGACAGAGGAGACGACATAACATCGTGTTTATTACATACCTGGTTGTAAAAAAATGTTTCACGAATATTGCCAATATTAATACGGCTGCCAATCATTGCATACATCAGGTTTGTATTCTGAAGATATATTTTTTCGGGTTTACCCATATTGCTGAGGCTCTTTGACTTTGAATACAATAACAGGAGCAATTCGGCATCACTCAAATACGACACATAACTTTTCATGGTATTCAGGCTTATCCCGCTTCTTTTGCTAATAGCCGCGTAGTTTGGTTTAAAAGGCACAGATCCTGAAATAATTTGCAATAACTTTTTTAGTAAGATAATATTCGATATTTGTATTTGCTCATACTGGGGAATATCAATATCAAGCATTAAATGTATGGACTGCTCTAGTTTTGAAAGAAAGGTTTTTTTGTTTTCAAGATAAAAAGGGTAATAGCCAAACTGCAAGTAATCAGAAAAATATGATAGGGGTTTAATCTTTGAACAAATATCAGCCGCTATCAAACGGTGGTCGGCCAGTAAATCGTTAAGTGAAATGACCGGAAAATTTATTTTCGTTTCGAACTCAAGGAACTCCCTGAATGATAACCCACTCATATTATATATTACCGCCCTGCGGCTCAAATCTGCCTTGCCTTTATTTATTTCAAGTAACGATGATCCGGTAAATATAATTTTCAAATCGGGAAAATCATCATATATATTTTTCAACTCCACCGACCAGTTTGGATATCGGTGTACTTCGTCAAGCGCGAGTAATTTACCCCCCCTTTGGTGAAACAACTCGGCAAAATCATATAATTTATTGTCAATAAAATAAAAGTGGTCAAGCGATGTGTATAAAATTGAATTGTTTAGGGGGTAATGTAATTTCAGGTGCTGTAATAAAAGGGTTGTTTTTCCAATACCCCGCGCCCCTTTAATCCCGATGAGTTGATTATCCCAATCAATGTCTTTTTCAAAACCCCGGATTGTTTTAACCTGAGTACGGGCATATTTTTCAGTAAATCGTTGTATCAGTGCTTCCATAATTTATTAAATAATGTCGATGCAAAGATATAAATAACTCTCAATTCAATCAATGCATTGACATATTTATTCATAAAAACATTAACACATTGATAGAAATAGTGGTTTTTGTCACTACTAATATGGTAACCCTCATCGACTGGCTATGGAAATCCTTTTAAAAGCACCAAAAATTATTTTTCTTTTTGAGAATTGTCTAATTGGGTATATTGGTTAATACAAAAATCCATTTCCCCCTGACGATTATAATCCACTAAAAAAGCCTTCAAAAAAACATCTACGAAAAAATTCGTAATAAAATTTGCATCTACGAAAAAAGTCGTATATATTTGTACGATATTAATCGTAGATAGAAAGTAATGAGCAAACCAACACCAACGGCTTCCGAGCTCGAGATACTGAATATTCTTTGGGAAAAAGAACCCCAAACGGTAAAAGACATTCACGAAAAACTCGCCGAAATAAAAGAAGTGGGTTACACCACCACCCTAAAAATAATGCAGAACATGCATGCAAAGGGTTTTTTACGTCGCAAGTTAAACGGGAAAAGCCATCTCTATTCCACCATCACTAAAAAAGAGGAGACCCAGGGGCGTTTGCTCGACCGCTTTCTCGATTCAGCCTTTTCGGGTTCAGCATCGGGTTTGGTGATGCAACTGCTGGGAAATAAAAAAACCAGCAAACAGGAACTCGACGAGATTAAGCGCATTATTGACAAAATGGAAAACGAAAAATAATGAGGGCATTGTTCAACATATTCTCACCTGAATTGATCGAAGCCCTGGGCTGGACCATCGTCCATTCACTTTGGCAGGGGTTAGTTGTAACCCTCGCCCTTGCTCTGCTATTAATGATACTCCGGAAAAACAGTGCACAGTTAAAATATTTCATCTCGTTTGTTGCTCTTGTAGTTTTACTGTCATGGTCGGGGGCAACGTTTGTACGCTCGTACAATTATGCCACCGAAAAAACCCGGTTAAAAGAGCAGATTGCAACAAACCCCGATTACCTGAAGCTTCAGCTTGAGGAAAAATTAAACACGGAAAGTGTCGTTAAGAAAGCTGCACCGGCCCCGGTTAACATGCAGGTTGTAAAAATCAGAAGCTTTTTTCAGCGTAACTTTTATTTAATATGTTCGCTGTGGATTGTTGGTGTTATGCTACTGATAATTAGGCTAACCGGTGGTTTCATTTATTCGTACCGGCTCAGGACTTACCAGCTTTCAGCGCTGGGTGACAAATGGCGTAAGAAGATTGATGAGTTTTCGGAAAAACTTCAAATTAAAAGAAAAATTGATGCATTTTTCTCGCCACTGGCAAAAGGGCCGCTTACGCTGGGCGCAATCAAACCCGTGTTGTTGTTCCCGGTGAGCGCGTTTACCGGACTTTCGTCAAAAGAAATTGAAGCCATTATCGCACACGAACTGGCCCATGTTGTAAGGCACGACTACCTTTTTAACATTATCCAGTCGCTGGTTGAAATCATTTTTTTCTATCACCCCGGGGTTTGGATCATTTCGGCACAAATACGCAACGAACGCGAAAACAGTTGCGACAACATAGCCATTGAGCTTACAGGCGACAAGGTATCGTTTGCCAAAGCACTGGCAGCCATGCAAGTAAAACAGATGGAGCAGGAGCAATTAGCCATGGCTTTTGCCTCGTCGAAAGGAAATATTTTACAACGAATTAAACGAATTCAAAAACAAGTAGCCATGAAAACAAACTTTATTGAAGGGCTGATTGCCGCCGCAGTGGTGGTGCTTGGCCTCACACTTGCCTCGTTTACAATGAATAAAGAAAGCGGGGAAATCAGAAACGGAGCCACGGAAGAGTCCGTTGGCGGGCAAACTCCGCATAATGTTTTGCCCGAAGTTACCGTACAGCGATCGAAACAGGAGATCGACAGTATCCGCATGACCTTTGAAGAAAACATCAGCAAAAGCGAAGAAATTGATGACGTTTCGGAAGAGGTTGAAAAAATGGTTGAAATTGCCCTGTCGGAAACCGATGAAGCATTGTCGGCCGAAATGATGGTGCAGGTTAACAACATGTTGGCCAGTCTCGATATTGAGGGCATTATAGCAAGCGCCATGGATGAAGCATCGAGAGCGATGGCAGAAGTTGACATGCAGGAACTGCTAAGTGAAAGCAGCGACAGCATCGATTATGAAGAAATCAGGGAGGAGATTGAAGAGGCCCGGAAAGAGATCGAAGAGGCCCGAAGGGAAGCACTTGAAGAAATCGATAGCGAAGAAATACGCCGCGATATGGCCGAAGCCCGGCGCGATATTGAGGAGGCACGCCGTGAAATTGAACAAGCCCGGCGCGAGGTGGAATGGGAAATGCGCCGCGACATGGAAAACGACCATGTACCCGAAGCCATAATCGAACTTTCGATTGATGCAGCCCAGATCGGTCTCGATGCCGCCTCGGCCGTTCTCGAAAACCTCGACATTGAAGGAATTGTAGAATGTGCGCTTGAAGGTGTAGAACTTTCACTTGAAGCACTTGATGAAATTGACTGGGACTCGGTTGAGGAAAACCATGAATTAACCCAAGAAGAAATTGAAGCATTAAAACAGCAACTGAAAGAAAAGGAAGAAAAAATTGATGCCGAAAAGAAAAAGCTAAAAGAAAAAGAAAAAGAGCTGAAAAAGAAGAAGCGACAAGAGAAGTAACAAGGATTTTTTTTCTGTTTTAAAACGATACAATTTTTTTAACTCATTAAGCCGGTTAAATTAGAATAAGACACCCGGGTTTTATTAAAACTTACAAATTCAGGCCTGAATTTATAACTTTGGTTGTAAATTTAGGCCTGAATTTTTAAAAAAACGAACAATACAATATTTGTTAGCTTTACAAATGTCGCATGAATGCCGGAGAAAAAGCATCGTAAAAATGTCATTCCTTTTTTGTCCAATTTTACACTCTATTATGAACCACATTTTACCTCTTTTCAGGTCACTTTTAATGGTTGCGCTGTTTTCAGCAGGCAACACATGCTTTTCAAAAAACACAACTGTCGACAGTCTTTTGAATGTGGTTAAACAGAACCGGGCAACTGCCGAAACCTACAACAAGCTGGCACAGGAACATTGGTATATCGACATACCAAAATCGAAAGAATTTGCTTTGAAAGCGCTGGAACTTGCACGACAAGAACAAAACATGGCCCAGATTGGCTTTGCTTTTAACAGGTTGGGCACTGCGTGTATGTATTTACAGGATTTAGATTCGGCAAAAATATACTATGATAAAAGTGCCGATGTTTTCAAGAGTCAGGAAATGTATACGGCGTTTGCAGGTGCAACGGCCTGTTGTGCCCGTATTTTTGAAACCAAATTTGAATACGACAGTGCCATTCAGAAATACACCAAAGCCCTCGAGATTTTCGAAATGGCTGAAAAATCGGAGTATTATGTCCAAGCCCTTATGGTTTTAGGGGGCTTGTATTCGAAACTGGGCAATTTTTCAAATGCCCAAAAATACTTCGATATAGCCCTTGAAAACAAAACACATATTAACGACTACGACCGGATAACGATGTACAATAAAGTTGGCATTAATTATCAAAACCTGGGCGATTTCCGCCATGCCATAAAATATTTTGAAGAAGCATTTAAACTATGTGACCTGAGCGACAACAATGTTGCCCGGGCCACAACCTATGTGAATACCGGAAATTTATACATGGCATGGGGCAAAAAAGAAGCGGCACTGGAATACCTTGAAAAAGCACTTGAACTTTCAAATTCAGCTGGAATTGAACACTTCAGGCAAAACGTACTTTCACTTATTGCCGATATCTATTTAGACTTTGGCCAGCTCGATAAAGCAAAAAAATATTATAACGGGGTACTCGATTATACCGCTGAATCGAACGATATTCTCAACGAAGGCAGGGCTTACAACGGACTTGCGAAAATTTACGCACGAAACCGGCAATACACCGAGGCAATAAACGATGCAAGCAAGGCATTGGAATTATTCAAAAAAATTGAAAGGCCCGCTTACATTGCCAATTCGCACTACTTTCTGGCAGAAAACCATTTGGCCGTTTTAAACCTGGAAAAAACAAAAACACATCTCGACAAAGCGGCCACAATTGCCCGGAAAAATTCGTTGAAAGAAATTGAAGCCCAAACGGCCCTCCTTTATGCCCGCTATAACAACATTGCCAATGAAGGCATGGGCAGCCATAAATTCTACGAAAAATACATTTCAATAAAAGACTCGGTTTTCACAAAACAAAACCAGGAATTACTGGCCCGGTTCCAGGTAGAATTCGATAACCTTGAAAAAGATTACAAACTGAAAGAGGCTGAAAACCTGAACAAGCTGAAAGAGGCCGAACTGGATCAAAAAAAGAGGCAGGTAGCCTATATTTCATTAATCAGTTTGTTGCTGCTCGCGGGGGTATTTGTTTTCATTGTAATGTACATCAGAAAACAAAAAGCGAACCGACTGTTATTCCTAAAAAACAAAGAGTTGGTAGAAAAGGAAAGCAAAATGCAAAGTAAACGGGACGTTGTGGAGATCCCTGAATCGCGGCAAAGCGAAATCATTCAAAAATTGAAATGGGAAATGGAAGAGAACCGCATCCATTTAAAAATGGACCTCACGTTGTATTCCTTGTCGAAAATACTGGAAACCAATTCAAGTTATTTATCCAGGATCATTCAGTTAAACTACAATTCCAATTTCAGCACGTATTTAAACAAACGCCGGATTGTTGAAGCCCAGAAAATGATTCTGGATAAAAAGTTTGCCCATTTTACCATTGATGCCATTTCGCACGAATGCGGCTATAAAAGCAAATCGACTTTTAACAAGGCCTTTAAAGAAATTACCGGACTTACCCCAAACGAGTACAAACGGCAGGGTACATTATAATAAGTGGCCAATAATCCCTATACGCTCTGCTATCGGGATTCGTTCAACTTTTGGATTTCAATTCACTTCATTCTTGAAATCCACGTTTCACGAATAAGTACGGATTTATAAATCCACACATTATTCATTTGCTTTTCAGAGCGTTATGCCATTCCTTTGATTCGGCTTAAAAAAACAGGTTTAAAACTGATATGGCCAGCCATTATGATAAAATAATGGAAAAAATACCCGGTAAACCATCCAAAACATGCGATCAATGAAACTTTAATATTTATACAAAAAATTTATTAATTAAAAACAAAGAAAAATGAAATCATTAGCAAACATTTTATGGCATTTCCCATTTTTGGGATTTTTGAGAGCCTTTGGCACAGCCCTTGTCGCGGCATTTTTTATCATAACAATTATCGGGGCACCAATCGGTATCGGATTGTTGCAACTGGCTAAATTTTATCTGAGTCCCTTTTCCAAAGCAATGGTCAGTGAAAAATTATTGGAAAAAAAACCCAAAAAGTACGAGGGAACTTTGGGGAAAATTTTAGAAACAGGCCAAAAATTATGGGGCACTTTTGGCATTATTGTCAAGATATTGTACTTCCCCATTGGACTGTTTATGGCCGCTGTAAACATTTTTATGATTGCCGCCGAATTTGTCTCCCTGATTGGTATTCCGGTAGCATTGGGCGAAGCAAAAGCACTGTCTACCTGGTTTAGCCCGGTAGGAAAAGTATGTGTTTCGAAAGCCGTGGCCGATGAGCTGGAAGCCAGAAAGGCAAAGGCAGAAGTTGACAAAAAACTGGGATAAAAAACGGTATCATTTGCCTGAATTACTATTTATTGCGAATTAAACTTAACACAAAAGCATTATGAAAAAATTACTTACACTTTCCCTTTTATTGGCTTTTGCCTTTTCGGTAAAAGCGGTCGACCCCATTTTTGTAAAGGGCGACAAAGTTGTGAACCTCGGTATCAGTGCCGACTGGTACACCACCATTTCGGCCTCGGGTGAGTATTGCGTTGCCGACGGCATTGCCGAAGTTGGATCGATTGGCGTGGGCGCCTTTGCCGGTTACGGATTTGCCATCAGCAGCTACTACACAAACTCGAGCCGCATACTTGTTGGTGCACGGGGCGCATTCCACTACCCGTTTATCGACAAGCTTGACACCTATGCCGGTTTAGCCCTGGGTGGACGTTATTCAATCTGGACCTACAGTTCGAACTACTTTGGTTTATCGTACGGGGCTTTTGTCGGGGCCCGTTATTACCTCTCGGAAAAAATGGCGGTATTTGGCGAAGCCGGCTACGGGCTTGGGTATTTCACCGTTGGTGTGGCTTTTAAACTTTAGCGTACAACAAATTGGTTTTGAAACATTAAGGCTGTTCTTAAAAGCATCCGTTTTCTCATCCCATTCGATACGATTCTTTTAAAACAGCCTTTTAACCTGAACTATTCATAAATTTTAAAAATATGATTAAAGTTCAGGTTAACCCCGACTTAGATGAAGTTAAACTTTTTAAAAAAGTTTTACTGAATCTTAGTCGCTATCAGAGATAGGGATTATTTGTGAATAATCCGGGTTAAAATTCTTTCCACAGGAATTAAACCCATTTATAACCATGTGGTTGGTTAGCTGCATGTTTCTTGTATTTAAAAAAACGGTATAAAAAATAAAAATTGGAAGGGAAAAATAAACAATCAAAGGCACTGCCCAAAGAGCTCTGCGAAAAAATACAGCTCGATTTGGAAAATGCCATGGCTAAAGAAAAAATGTATTTACGCCATGACCTGACCATGCACCAACTGGCCAAATTAATCAATACAAATACCTCGTATTTATCGAGAATTATACAGGAAACCTACAACATGAACTTCCCCGCTTTTTTGAATACCATGCGTATAAACGAAGCAAAAAACATCATCGAAAACCCGCAACATAAGAACTGTGTGATAAGTGCAATCGCACAAAAATGCGGTTATAAAAACAAGTCAACCTTTAACAAGGCATTTAAAAACATTGTTGGATTAACGCCCAAAGCATACCGGGAGCATGTATGTGGTTAATCGCTATTAAAAAGCTCAGATATATTAAAAATTTTCTAAAAAGGAATAAATTGATTTGAAATCATTATTTTGATGAAATTTTAATTTTGCAAATTATGAATTTCTTTCCTGTTAGATTAAGCCTCCTTATAACCCTATTTTTCTGTTCTATTCATTTACATGCACAGGAAACAGAGCTTTTAACCAATCCCGATTTTAATGACGGCACCAATGGATGGTGGGCTTATGGCGCTGATATTTCCACAAATAACGGGGAAGTAGCCTTCGACATTTCCGAACCCGGGAGCAACATTTGGGATATCCAACTTGGACAGGGTAGCATAACCCTACGGCAGGGGTTTAAATACACCCTGTGCTGGCGGGCAAAACGCGATAACGGCACACTGGTATTTAACGTTGGTCTGGGTGAAGCGCCTTACACGCTGTATTTCAATGATATTCCCGAAAATTTTGACGGAACCTGGCAGGAAAATTGTGTGGAGTATATTCATACGGGTGAAGATATTAACAATGTGGCTGTAACTTTAAATATGGGAGGTAGTGACGCCAATGCAACCATCGATTACATCAGCCTGCTGGAGGATCCCAACAATGAGGTCACACTTACCTTTCGTGTTGATATGCAATTTGAAACCGTTTCTCCTGATGGAGTCTTTATTGCAGGGAGTTTCAATAATTGGGAGACACCCGTTGAAATGGAAGCAAACGGATCGGAATATTCTACATCATTGGAACTAAAAAAGGGAGAAACCATCGTGTATAAGTTTATAAACGGGGACTCACCTGAAGATTTTACCGGAGATTGTACCGCAGGAGAAGATAATAACAGAACCCTTGTTGTTCCCGAATACGATGATATTCTCGATTTAGTATGTTTTAACTCCTGCAACTACTGCATCGATCCTATCGTTTTCAATACCAACCCCGGTGCCGGTCCAGTTTCATTCTATGGTGAAATGCAGGTAAATGGCAACCGCATATATGGAGAACGCACCAATACTCCTGTCCTGGTAAAAGGCATCAGTCTTTTCTGGAGCATCTGGGGCGGAGAAAAATTCTGGAACTGTGGCGCTGTTAATACACTGGTTGATGAATGGGACATAGAACTGATCAGGGCACCCATGTCGGTTGAAAATAACAATGGTTGGGACTTTGGTTACCTTCACGAAAACGGGAAAACGAAACAAATTGCCTTTATGGAAACTGTTGTTGAAGCAGCCATAGCCCGCGATATTTATGTCATTGTTGATTATCATTCGCATTACGCCGACCAAAATGTTGAGACAGCCATTGAATTTTTCTCCTACATGGCTGAAAAATACGGCCATTACGACCATGTTATTTTTGAAATTTACAATGAACCAATCCTACCCGACTGGCCTGCCATAAAAACGTATGCTGAAGCAGTGATTGAAGCCATCAGGGAATATTCCGACAACCTGGTCGTTGTTGGAACAGAATCCTATTCAACAGGGGTCGATAACGCCTCTCTTTCTCCTATTGATGATCCCAATACAGCCTATGTTTTTCATTTCTATGCCAACCACCAGGAAGAACTTCGTGAAAAGGTCCGGACTGCTTTGAATAATGGTTCTGCACTTTTTGCTACGGAGTGGGGCAACATTTTTGTCGCAGGTGAAAATGAAGGGCTAACCACTGTAGAGGGTTTTGAAAATTCAGACACCTGGCATGCCCTCATGGACGAATATTATATTTCTTCTGCAAACTGGTGTGTTTATATCGATGATTTCGAAAATGCTTCCGGATTGTTTTACGATGAAAACGGTTTTAACGGAAATGTGTCGTATACCGGAGAGAACTGGACCAACCAGTCAATCATCTCGCCTTCGGGAATGTACGTTTACAACATGCTTAAACAACAGGCTGCAGATACTCCCTGGAGGTTGGCTGAACAGGAAGTTTACACCATTGATTATCATCTCGGTGGAGGAAAAAATGGTGCCAATCCGGCGCTATATCCATACAACCTTGAAGAGGATATTATGCTGGATGAAGCAACAAAAGAGGGGTATCTGTTTGAAGGCTGGTACAACAATGCTGAATTTACGGGAGATCCCATGACTGAAATTCCGGCAGGTAGTTCGGGAAATATCAATTTACATGCAAAATGGACAGAAGCTACGGTTATCGAATTACTGGATAATTCCGATTTCAGCTTAGGAACATATAATTGGGTACATTGGAGTGAAAACGATTCGGTTGCTGTTGAGGATGGTCAGATAATCATTCGTGAATTAACCGATAACTCCGGACAGCTATGGACATACGGTTTCCACAATACGAACTATTTTACGCTGAAAGAGGGGTATCGGTATACATTGCACTGGCGGGCAAAACGCGAGTCGGGAGAAATTAAATTTGAAGCAGCACAATATGAACCTGCTTTAAATGTGTTTTTTTCCGACACACCTGAAATGAATGGTGATTGGCAGGAAAACACCATAACTTACGACCACACAACTGAAACAGTTTACGGGGTTGGTTTTTCTGTTTTTGTTGGCGGTTATACCCCGGATGTATCTTTTGATTACATCAGCCTGACGGAATCTGAAATTGTTGAAGCCCCCATTTTAAAAATAAGTGAGATTCAAGGGAACAATGAGGTTTCACCCTATATCGATCAATTAGTTCAAACCGGCGGCGAAATAACATTCATAACTGAATACGGATGTTACATTCAGGATGAAGAACAATTACGAAGTGGAATATTCATTTTTAGTGATGCCTTTACTTCACTTCAAATTGGCGATGGTTTGAATGTGAAAGGATATGTAACCGAGTACAATGGATTAACTGAAATTGCCGATGTTATATGGACTGAAACCTACTCTTCCACTCTTGGAATTAGTCCCATAATCGTTGACGGAACCGAAATCGATAAAGATAATGAAAGTGTTTTAATCACAATTGAAAATGTTACAGCGATTGAAGAGAATGAGAATTCAGATTGGATCGTTGAATATGAAAATCTGGAACAAGTGGTTATCGACGATAAATTTTATCTCCATGAACTGATATCCGGAAATCAATACAATATATCCGGAATTGTCGTTTACCGTTATGAGTTATACGGGCTGAATCCGCGATTCGAATCAGACATCGAAAGCATTGAATTGCCAAAGTATGAGACTTCCGTAACCTTCCGTGTCGATATGCAAAATGAAACAGTTTCGTCCAATGTATATCTGTGTGGAAGTTTTAATGACTGGGATAGTGATGAGCCTCTCGAAAAAGAAGGAACCGTCTATTCAAAAACCCTTGAATTAACTTCTGGAGAGACTGTTGAATACAAATTTGCAAATGGTGATGAATGGGAATTAAATATACCGGATGAATGTGGAAGTGGAGATAATAACAATCGCTTTTTAACGGTACCGGACGATGATACTGTATTGGAAGTCGTATGTTTCAATTCATGTGAGGGTTGTCCCCAATCGGTGTTTGAAATTAATGGAAGGGTTATTTCGGTTTATCCCAATCCGGCAAACGATATTTTAACCATTAAAGGGATTGATGCTTTTGAAAAAATCAATATTCAGCTTATTGCTGCCAATGGCCAGGTTGTTAAGGAGTTTGATTTTGAGGGAAAGAACACCAACCCCGATAAAATAAATATTTCGGAATTGAAAAAGGGCTTGTATACGCTCCTTTTAACTACGACAAACGGAGATTTTTCTCAAAAAATCATTAAAAATTAAAACCCACCTGTTTTCGTTTACTATCGGTTTTCAATCATTCATTTACAAAAATGCAACCTTCACTAAAAAGTGAAAAAGCTCATTGGCTTTTTCTAACACCGTATACGTGAATGCTTTATTTTTGAAGAAATAAACTTCAAACTTATACAATGAGAAAAGGGATAAACATTAATAAACGAAAAAACAATTTTATCATGTCGCGAATAGCAGGTCTGTTGTATTCACTCCTTTTAATTGGCTCGGCTGTTTTTATTCATTTGTTGGTTAACGGTTTTGTTCATTTACGTATCGAATTTATTTACATCATTATTGGGCTTTTGATAGGCTCGGGTATTTTACTGATTCTCCAACTATTTCTTAAAAAAATATAACTCCGCACGGGATAGCCGATTTTTAAAAGCGCCTGAAAAGTATTTTACCCAAAGGTAGATAAAACGGTCGAAGTTGTGCCACCCATTTCGGTTCAAGTTGTGCCACCCATTTCGGTCGAAAGTGTGCCACTTTATTGTAGCATATAATCTTCATTTCGGTCCAAGTTGTGCCACGCGTTACGGTTCAAATTGT
>JAIOZY010000109.1 GCA_021740385.1 Prolixibacteraceae bacterium
TTCAGCACATGGTTAAATCTATGGAATACCCCAATGGACGGGTGGCAGTTGTTTTGCCTCATGGCGCCTTATTTCGTAAAGGCAAAGAGGGCAAAATACGTGAGCAGTTACTTAAAATGGATATTGTTGAAGCGGTTATTGGATTAGGGTCAAATATTTTCTATGGTGCGGCTATTTCGGCCTGTATTTTAGTATTTCGCGCGCTTAAGAAGAAAGATAAAAAAGGCAAAGTGCTTTTTATCGATGCTTCAGATCAGGTGCGTGTTGGCAGGGCCCAGAACTATCTGGAAACAGAACACATCGAGCGAATATATAAATGGTATCGGGATTATAAAGACGTGCAGGATCATGCCAAGGTTGCGGAATTGGAACAAATAGAAACAAACGATTTTAATCTGAATATCCCGCTTTATGTGGAAAAGAAGATTGAAGATAATTTGCCTTCGGTAGAGGAGGCATTAAAGGATCTTAAAAGCGCATTTAAAGATGCTATTAAAGCTGAAGATAAAATGAAAGAAAAACTCAAGGAGTTTGGATTATTAAAATGATGACGCAAGCGGAACTGGAAAAATATTTATGGGGTGCGGCTACGCTTCTCAGGGGTTTAATAGACGCCGGGGATTATAAGCAGTACATATTCCCGCTACTTTTCTATAAACGTATCTGTGATGTCTATAATGAGGAGTATGAGAACGCCCTCAAGGAGTCAGATGGTGACTTGGAGTATGCCTCATTTGCTGAAAATCATAGGTTCCAGATTCCAAAAGGCGCTCATTGGAAACATGTGCGAGAGAATACAAAAAATGTCGGCACAGCAATTCAAAAATCCATGCGCCAGATAGAAAAGGCAAATCCTGATACGCTTTTTGGCATATTCGGTGACGCGCAATGGACAAACAAAGACCGCCTAAGCGATGAAACCCTGATCAATCTGATGGAACACTTTTCGTCACGCGTCTTATCAATTAAAAACGTGCCTAATGACCAGTTGGGCACTGGGTATGAATTCCTAATAAAGAAATTTGCCGATGATTCAGGGCATACAGCGGCTGAGTTTTATACAAATAGAACCGTCGTAGAACTCATGACGCTATTGATGGATCCGAAACCGGGCGAATCGATATATGATCCCACATGCGGATCAGGTGGCATGCTTTTGTCATGTGTGAATAAACTTAAAATAGATGGCAAAGAATATAGATCGCTAAAGCTTTACGGTCAAGAGCTTAATCTAATGACGTCCGCTATCGCCCGTATGAATATGTTCTTACATGGCATAGAGGATTTTAAGATCGTAAGAGGAGACACGCTTAAACACCCGGGTTTCTTGGAAAAAGATAAGCTCAAGAAATTTAATATTATTCTCGCTAATCCGCCGTATTCAATCAAGCAGTGGATCAGAACAGAATTTGAAAAAGACCCTTATGGTAGAAATATTTATGGAACACCGCCGCAAGGATATGCGGACTATGCGTTTCAGCAACATATCATCAAAAGCCTTGATGACAAAAATGGGCGGTGTGCGATCCTTTGGCCGCACGGGATATTGTTCCGTGATTCTGAGAAAGCTATGCGGAAGAAAATGATTGAAAGCGATGTGGTTGATGCGGTAATTGGCCTGGGTAAGGATCTTTTTTATAACTCCTCGATGGAGTCATGTATTTTGGTTTGTAATACAAATAAACCAAATAAAAAAAGAAATAAAGTTCTTCTAATAAATGCTTTTGACTTAATTTATCGCGAAAAAACTATTAGTTTTTTACGGGAGGAGCATGTTCAGAAAATATTAAAAGCTTATATCGAATATAAGAATATTCCTGATTTCTGCAGAATTTTAAGTAAAGAGGCTGTGCTTAAAAATGATGCATCATTATTGGTCACAAATTATGTCAAATCTTCGAGAATAATAAATAATATAGAATCAAATAATCTTGAATGCATAGTCAGTGAATGGATGCGAACGGCGGAAACTTTAAAAACCGAAATGAAAAATTTGCTCAAAGTTCTTGAGGATAATAAAAAATAAGATGATGAAATTTATTGATAATAAGAAAAGTTGGGAAAATGTTTCTTTCGGTGATTTAGTTGTGAAGAAGGAGGAAAAAGAACGAGATGCACATGCCGCTGGTTATACTAAATTTTTAAAAGTTGAACATTTTGACAAAGGTTCATTGCATATCAAACGTTGGGGATTGATTGGTGAGGATGAATTGCCGCCTACGTTTTATAAGGTTTTTCGAAAGGGACAGCTTTTGTATCCGACACGAAATCCTCATTTGCAAAGAGCTGCCTTAGCTGAATTTGATGGAATCTGCGGAGAGAAAACATTAACATTAGAGCCGTTAGCTGATAAGGTTTTACCCAGTTTTTTGCCATTTTTAATGCAAAGCAGTTTGTTTATTGCGCACACGACCAATTTTATTGTAGGTTCTACGAATCCACATGTGAGATGGCGAGATGTTGCTAAGTTAAAATTCAAACTCCCCCCACTACCCGAACAAAAACGCCTCGCGGATTTGTTGTGGAGCTTGGATGAAACTATCGGAGCATATTGGGAGTTAGTTTATAAATTGAAAAATGAATTCCAGGTAACTTTGGAGGATTCAATAAAAAAGCCAATATCACCTTCATCTTGGTTGGGTGATTTCGTAAAGATCGAAAAAGGATTAACTTATGGTAGTGATGATTACGGAGATAAAAAATCGGGCAATATTTTAATTAATCTTAAATGTTTTGAAAAATTTGGAGGGTTTAATAAAGAAGGAATCAAATTTTATATTGGGGAGTATTCTGAGAAACACAAATTATATAAGAATGATTTAATCATAGCTAATACGGACATCACCAGAAATGGTGACGTGGCTGGTTTTCCTGTTTTAGTGCCGGATTTTGGGGATGAAATTGTTCTTTTTACAATGGATGTATCTAAATTGGTAATCAAAAATAAATCTATGCTTGGCGCCTATTTATTTTATCTTTTAAGAACGCAATGGGCTCATTGGTATATGTATGCGCATTCTCCCGGGACAACCGTTCTTCATTTGGACTTATCGAGTGTTCCTAAATTACCTATACCAAAAGTATCATTAGATGAACAGAGGCATATTATAAATAAATTGCAAGCTGTCGAAAACGGTATTCAGAAATATAAGGATTTAATTCTGATTATTGAACAATATCAGAAACAACTTATTAACCAGATATTTGGATAGCTATGGCTAAGAGGCAATTTAAAATACAAAAAATTTCAGATGTCGGTACAGATAATCCTATCGTTGCAGGTTTAACGATTGGATTATTTGATATTGTTAAAATGGCTGAGATTGATGAGGCTACGCAGGAGGTGATTAACACTTCTAATTTCAATATAGTACAGAGTCTTACTAAGGCCGAGAAGATAGGATTGAAAATTTGTGAAAATATTGAAACGGTCATGGCTGAGCTAAATAAGACAGGGGTTAAAACGCAGTCTTTTGAGCGGTGCGTTGACGTGCCATCGACAAAAGATTTGGATGATGTAAGAGAGTTTTTAAAATATTGCAAGCAATCACTGCAGGAGTTGGTCAAAGTTATCAATGTATTTTGTGATACGGGTAACAGCCTCCCAAGATATGATAAGATTTGCAAGAAATTTAAAGACGTTTATGGAGATAAAGACCCTATTTATTTGCAAACACAACAAGATCACGACGGCTGGTTAAAGAAACTCTTAGATCTAAGAAATGCAGATGAACATCCGGACACCATGATCCCTAAAGGCAAACAATTATATTACGACTTCGATATTAACTGGTCAGAAGAACATAAAAAATGGATTGTTGGCTTCCCTCATTTTTATGAAGGAACATCTGTATGCGAGTTAGTTAAGGCATCCATTCATAATATTTTTACGTTTGTTGAGGAAGTGAATATTTTATTCCTACAAAAAAAGATGCCTAAAATGGTTGAGATTTGTAAAGTGCCGGAAGAACAAAAAGAAAAATGGGGTGGACGTAGATTTGTGACACAATTAAAATCGTCTTTTTATCCAAAAGGTGTTAATACAGATAAAAAAGTATGACTTTTAACGAACAAAATACTGTTGAACAATATGTGATTTCAAAGTTGACCGGGCACCGGTTTGAAGGTATTGCCGATAGCGCAAAGTCTGAATATGGCAAAACTGCCCGGTGGAAATATGTGTCCCCCGAGGAGCTTGGCCGGGATGAGGGAGAGATCATCATTGAGGCTATGCTTAAAGATGCGCTCATTCGTATTAATCCTGAAATTAGGGCATTGCCTGAGCGGGCAGATGAAGTGATCTATAAACTTAGGGCTATTTTGTTGTCCGTACATGAAGTAGGGCTTGTCCGCGCGAATGAGGAGTTTGCTAAATGGCTTCAGGGTGATAAGACCATGCCGTTTGGCGAGAATAATCAGCATGTGTCGGTAAGGCTTATTGATTTTGAAAACCTTTCCAACAACAGTTTTATTGCTACCAATCAATATAAGGTTACCAGAGGTGTTACAAAAATACCGGATATGGCACTTTTGGTGAATGGGGTTCCGATAGTTGTTGGTGAATTTAAGACACCGGTACGGCCTTCAATATCATGGTTGGATGGAGCTGTGCAAATCCACGATGATTATGAGAATAGTATTCCTGAACTTTTTGTGCCAAATATCTTTTCTTTCGCGACAGAGGGAAAAACTTTCAGATACGGTTCTATCCGTATGCCGCTTGAGATATGGGGCCCATGGCGGGATGAATCAAAGGATGATAAAGCGTTAGGTGAGCTATTTGGATTAAAAGAGGTTGAGGTGGCGGTTGAATCAATGCTTAAGCCTTCAGTCATTTTGGATATATTGGAGTATTTCACGATATTTGCTACGGATAAGAAAAATAGACGAATAAAGATCATTGCCCGCTATCAGCAATATGAAGGCGCGAATCTAATTGTCATGCGGGTTAAGGATGGGCTCGTTAAGAAAGGACTTATTTGGCACTTTCAAGGGTCAGGAAAATCACTTCTTATGGTTTTTGCCGCGCAGAAACTTCGTCATGCCCCGGAGCTTAAAAGCCCGACAGTCTTAATCATTGTTGATCGCATAGATCTTGATACCCAGATTACGGCTACATTCAATGCCTGTGATGTGCCTAATATTGTGGCAACGGAAAGCAGGGAAGAATTGGGAAGGCTTTTAAAACAAGATACACGCAAGATACTTATCACAATGATGCATAAGTTTGCCGAAGCCGATGGTGTTTTAAACGATAGAGAAAATATTATTGTTCTTGCTGATGAGGCACACAGAACACAAGAAGGTGAT
>JAIOZY010000106.1 GCA_021740385.1 Prolixibacteraceae bacterium
CCTGTTGCGCCTGTATGCCCGGCATTAGCTGCAGGGCTTTCATTACATCGGGCTTACCACCCAGCGTGGGGATGTTGAACATTTCCTGCTGGCTGAGCGTGGTAATGTTGAAACGCTTCGACAGTTCGCCTTTAACCACTACTTCTTCAATGATTTCGCCTGCTTCGAGCTGGACATGTACAAGCGTATCGCGGGAAAAATTCAACGCAACCGTTTTGTAACCAATAAACGAAACCCGGATATTTCCATTTTTTGTGATCAGCGAAAAGTAGCCGTAACTGTTGGTTGAAACACCATTGTTCGTGCCGGGTTCAATAACATTGGCTCCAATAAGTTTTTCTCCGGTTTGCCCGTCTTTTACAAAACCGGCAACGCGGTATTGAGCATAAGCGCTGTTGAAAAACAGGCCAATCAATAATGCTGATATAAGTATCTTAATCTTCATAAGGTTCAGGCGTTATGGTATCGGAAACAGAAACGGAATACCCGGCAAAAATGCCGTATCCGTTTTCGATGTTTGAATAAACCGGCGAAGCGGTAACAGCGTTAATGAGCCCATCGGCATACCGGCCCTGCTCGTACAGGTAATACTGTTTTTTGTAGCGGTAGTAATCATACGTAAGCGTGCGCAATTCAACTTTCAGGGGTAAAAGTATAGCCCGAAAAGGACCGTTATTATGCGATGCCGCACCTCCTGATTTATAATTTAATATAAGAGTGTAAACCGAATCGCTTATGATCTCGTTGCTGAACAAGGCAATGGGCAAACCTTCGTTTAATATGACCGGGTCGTTTATTGTGTGTATTTGTGCAGTACGAATTCCTTCATCATAATAGTAATAGAAAACCACAACTTCAAAATATTCCCGGTTGGTAGTGGAATTTGGAAAGGTGAGTTTTATTCCGGGATATGAAGTCCCTTCTTCGTCCCACCCGGCAATTTGGATGTGCTCAATGTTAAGAATTGGGGTGGGCTCAGGTAGTGCCTGGCTGCATTCAATGGGTTCTTCGCCGGGGATTGCAACCTTGCAGGTATAGGTTTTTAACGGTCGTGCAATTTCATTTGAAACGTAAACGCCATTCCCGGCATGTTCCATCGTTTCTGAAAACGAATCGTCAACCCACAGTTCAACCGCTGCATTGTTAATGGCGGGAAGTGAAAGGGAATCGAGCCCGCCTGCCCTTGACAGGTGCAGTTCAACGGGTTCCCCTTCAACGAGGATGCTGTTAACCGTGGGTGAAGCGGGATAGTCGGGGAATTCGTCTTGCACCAAGTCGTTACACGAGTTCGTGAAAATCAAAAGCAGTGTTGCAAGTAATAATTTCGGATCACATTTTTTTATCATCATTGTTGTAAGTATTTTAACCCGGATTATTCACGAATAATCCCTATCTCTGATAGCGACTAAGATTCAGTAAAACTTTTTTAAAAAAGTTAAACTTCATCTAAGTCGGGGTTAACCTGAACTTTATTCATATTTTTATAATTTATGAATAGTTCAGGTTAAAAACGCAGGTTAAGGCCTGTCCGCCAATTCAAATAGTTTCCATACCCGTATTCGAAAAAGAGCCCCCAATGTTTAAATGGATACGCAGCTATGCCACCATAAATACCGTAATCCCATTTTGAACGCTCGCGTGAATAATCACTGGTATTCTTATCGACAAACCAGATTCCTCCCAATCTTGAAGAAACATAAAAGTCCAGATATTGAAGGTCACGTTGAAATATTAATGGGAAAAGTTGCAGGTTACAAGTCAGCCCATACAAAAGTAAAGGTTTTAGCCGGGGACTCATAAGTATATGCATATTACCATCTTCGCCCTTATATCTGTCTTCAACATAAAGCCTCTCATACATGCTATAGCCCAGGTAAGCGCCCGCCTCCAAAAAATTAAACAAAGCATAGTTTGTCTCGATTATGCCGGCCGGGGTATAGGTTTTTGCTTTGTCCGAGGTATTACCATAGTCATAATCACCTAACCAAGGGTAGTGACAATATGCAATTTTTATATTCAACCCATCCTTAACGGATTGGTTTTGCGAAAAAGTTAAATTGCTTATAAAAAGAGCAATGATGATTGTAATATAAAATTTCATTAAGAAAATATTTGTATTTGTGTCAAGCGGATTAAGTAATAACAACCCAACCATACCAGCTATATCCTTAGCCCAAAAGATATATACCAACAGAAAATATTCTTCTTTTCAAGGCTATAAAAGTTTTGCATTATGCCTGTACCGCCATAGAAATAAGGCATTTTAGTCGCAATAAAATTAATCCCGATATCATAGTATGTAAAATAGTTTTCTAAATCATCGGCTGACCCTACCGCCCTGGTTAAAAACACATAAGGCTCAACGCCAATACCTTTTCCCCTGTTCTTATCCAATTCGAATAGCAAGTATTTAATTCCTATTCCCATTAACGTGAAGTATTCAAAGCTGTTATCGGCATAATTCAATTGGTAATTGCTACCTGTACATACCCCAATCGAAAACTTGTTTTTGAACTTATAGCCCAGATAAAAATCCAAAATTTGGGAATGCTGCTTGGGGCTGCTTGTGATAAGGGTTTCCTTAAAACTCATGTTCCCTGTAAAACGATCGAATATCCTTGATTTTGCATCCTGGGGATAAACAAAAGACCCGTTAATGCAAAATAACATTGCCAGGATAATCTTTCTTATTTTAAATTTCATCTTCTTCAATTATTCGTTTTTATTGCTTGCGTTTTGTATGCTTTTAATTCTGTAATGGATCAAATTTTAAAACTTCACACTCAGTCCGAAGCGGAAATTGCACAAGTTCCCATAACCGTATTCTACAAAAAATCCGGCATATTGAAATAGGTGTATGTTCATTCCACCATAAAGGCCATATTCTAATTTATAATTATTGGGATAGTAGTTTTCCGGGGAAAAGTGTTTTAACCCACCTATTTTTCCTGAAATGTAAAGGTCAACAAGAAAATCTCTTGTTTTCAGGAAAAGGGGAAAAATGTGAAAATTACCTTGTATTCCCAGCGAAGGAGTAGAGGTATATATAGAGGAGGTATATGTATGGGGGCTTATGTTATTGCAGTGATTTGGCAATGGGAATGCCCTGAAATTGCTATATCCTATGTATCCACCAAGTTCGGCAAAATCGAAAAAGCCATAGTTGATTTCCAAACGGTAGTTATGTGTTTTCTCGATAATTATTGGGTCATAATACTGCGAATAACCGGCTTTAATGTTCCACCTTCCTTTTAAAGAATATTCCTGAGCTTTAACAGTTGTATTGCCTAAAAATAAAAGGATTAAAATTAATGCAAATATTTTCGTGTTTTTCATGTGTTTATAATTTATGTTTTTCAATGGTAACACATGGAACTCCTATGAAATTTATAATCACGTTCCTGTGGTTATATGCTTTATTCATGGTCGTTTCATCATGTTTTGTTCATAATTCATTCAAAATATATTTTATATGAAATCCCCGGAATGATTGTAAAGTAGCTTGTCTGGTACATCGAGATTGGTTTATATCCTTCTGTAAAGTAATTGTTATTCATTCTTCCTTCTATGTTATTGCCATAATAGTATGTTACCGGATTTTTGCGATTGTATGCATTGTATACCGAAAAAGTCCAGGTTGCTTTTCGTCCGTTTTTGGTTTTTGTATTTAAATTGATACATAAATCGAGGCGATGATAATCTTTCATTCGACTGCTGTTGCGTTCTCCGTAAATTAATGCTTCATGGTACCTTATTGTACCATCAGGGCTGATTACCGGGACAAGTTGCCTGCTTATAACCGGCGTATAAGGTATGCCGCTTTGGTAAACCCACGAAGCATTTACCGACCATTTTTCATTAAACCGGTGGTTAATATTCAGCGACAGTGAGTGGGGACGGTCGTATTCAAACAGGTATTCGTTCCCTTTGTTAATCCCGGGGTACTGGCGGGTTGATTTTGACAAAGTATATCCGATGAATCCAGTCCATTTCCCTTTTACTTTCCTGATCATTAATTCAATGCCTTTTGCCTTGCCCGTGCCGCCGGTTTCGATTTTATTGAGCCAGCCTCCATCGCCCAGCAAGTTGGTATACCCTTCCTTGTAAGTCGCAAGCTGGTTTAGTTCTTTGTAGTAGGCATTGGCCTCCGTTTCGATAGTGCCTTTAAAGAAGGTCCCTTTCCAGCCAATTGAAAACTGGTTTGAATTCGACGGGGCAATGTTTTTCCCGACCGGTATCCACACTTCGTTGTTGAGAATACTGCCCGAGGTAAAGGCAAGGTGCGAAAACTGGTTGACTTTCTGAAATGTAATATTCAACGTTTGGTTTTTGACTATTCGCGCGTTCAGCATCAGGCGGGGTTCAATTGCGAATTCGTTTAACCCGTCCGAATTGTAATTGACCAGCCGGGCGCCCACATCGCCGTTCACCTTGTTGAAAAGGGTGAAACGGTTGCTCAGGTAAAGCGAGAGTTCAACGGCATTTATCTTGTCGAAACCCAAGTTGGTGGTTTTACCGTTTTGCGTGGTTTTATTAGGAATGTAAGTATAAAGGCTTGCCTTTGCCCCGTAGTCGACATCCCAGTTTTTCAGGAATTTGAACTGCCAGTCGCTGCGCAGTGAAACATCCTGTACCGTTGATGTGTATTTATATTTAAAGTCGATGGTGTCTGAAGAAGTTTTTGAATAGTAGGAGCTTAACACATTCAAGCGGTAGCGTGTGTACGAAAGGGTATTATCGGCAAACAGCCGGGGCGAAAAGAGGCGGTTCCAGCGGGCCGATACCAGCCAGTTGCCCCAGGTGTTGGTATATGAATATTTTTCATTACTGATTTTTCTGTCTTTGTTCCAAAATTTGAGGTAATCATCTCCCTGATATAAGTTAAAATAAAAATTATTTTTGTTATCGGGGCGCCACGTAAATTTTCCATTAAAATCGTGAAAACCATAGAAAACGTAAGCATCGTTTCCATCGCTCATTCCGCTTGCAAGGATCATGAAAGGGTCGATGAGCGTTTTGCGCCCGGTTACAATGAAACTGGCTTTTTTGTTCAGTAGCGGGCCCTCAATGCTAAAAGAGGCATCGGTTATCCCGAAACTTAGCGAGCCTTTCGTTTTCGAGTTGTCGCCTTCGCGCTGGGTGATTGACACGATTGACGAGAGCTTGCCCCCGTATTTTGCCGGGAAGCCCCCTTTGTACACCTCCAGGCCGTTGATCATTTCGGGGTTA
>JAIOZY010000057.1 GCA_021740385.1 Prolixibacteraceae bacterium
TTATTTTTCTCGGATTACTACCTTAAAGTGAGGGTGGGCTAATGGAACCGCCGTATACGGAACCGTACGTACGGTGGTGTGAGAGGTCGGAAAATAAAATAGGAGGAAAACTTATTTTATTTTCCTCCTACTCCTTTGCTGCATAATACGCTTGCCGCCAATTTCCTTTTGGCAGAATATGTTTCGCCTCCAAGTGCACCATTAGAAGCTTCAGCACCTTTGACGACAATACCCCCGATTTTCACCTCCATTTTACCTTTTGGGGCTGAGATTTATTGTCCGGGTGTTGCTTCACCTTTGGCCGATGCTCCTTTAACACTACCTTCGGGGCCATATTGGACTGACGATGCCATTATTGTACAAAGGGAAACGGGTTTGCCACCTGTAAGTCCTCTGACTGCAACAACCAACGATGGCTATCTTAAAGGATATTTGGGCGTGAGTTTTATGAAATCAGGCGAACGCTACAATGCATGGTTACAGGTGGTAGTTGATGAAGACTCGCCTGAAGTTACCATTTTAGCATCGGGTATGGGCAGTGCACCCGACGAACCCGTGATGGCCGGCGAAGGTGCTGCCGTGCCGGTACCGTTTATTGCATCGGTTTTAGGTATTTTTGCTATCGGAGCAGGTGTTGTTGTAAGGTGCAGGAAGAAAAAATAGTTTGCAATTATATTATTATACGCAAGAGGCCAACTGATAAAGTTGGCCTCTTCGTGTTTGTGCTAATGAATGTATCAGGGCTGTCGGATTGCGCATTTTGCAACGGCCGAAGAAATGCCGTTAAGCATGGCCTTGTCTGTGGTTTTAACCACAGGATGGTGTGCCCGTTAATAAATTAAATGCCGTAGGCATGGGAAATTTGATTATTTGCCTTTTGTACACAGGTATAAAACCACGCAATTAAGTGAATTTAGCCCGAAGGGCTGTAACAATAGTAGCCGGGGATCCCGGTATGGGTGACCCCAAAAACCGCAGCACGGTAGTTGGTTGAAAAAGTATTGTACGTTGTATGCAGCGGTAAGCATGGGGCCGGGTAGGAAACAACGTACGGCAATAGCGAGAGACCGGCCAAAGGTTGCCACGAATGTATAAATATATTGTTTGCCTTCGGCCAGCTTTATCACCATCAATTTTGCCCCGATTTTTTCGGGAAAAGCTTTCAGCCCTTTGCTCTTTGCTCTCAGCCCAATTATTCCGCTTCAATTTTCAGCGAACTCGTTTCAAGTCCGTTGCCCATGGCCTGCAATGTAATTTCCCCCTTTTCACCGGTCGATTGCAACAGCACCTGGGCAAGGCCGCTAAAGGTTTTGCGTCTCCATTGTGGGGCAGGGGTAAGTACCTGCATCAGGCCGGGACGGGTGTTTACATTGTCCCACGTGTTTACTTTTACATACGGAACAGCCGATATGGCCACGGTGTTTTTTCCCACTTTCAGCATGGCATGATCGAGTTCAAAAGCAAAACGACGTTGGCCGTCTTCAAGGTTTTCACCAACAAGCTGCCCGTTTACATAAACGGTTTGCCCGTTGCCAATGCTGTTGTACATCCAGGTAATTTTTGCCTTGAAATCTGCTTCGGAGAGGTTAAAATGGCTGCGAAAAATTTTCTTTGGTGGTTCAGCCCCGGGATCGTTGCTGCCCTGAGGGAAAGCCTGTCCCCAGTTGTTGTCGTTGTAACCGGGTTGTATCGCTTTGTTCAACGATACTTCCGAAAGCGGCATCTCTTTCCAGCTTCCGAATGAAACAGCTTCGGCTTTTTCAATGAATTGATCCTTCTCGTGCGACGTGGGGTCACCGTTACCAACGCCAATTATCCTGCCGGGCCCGTCAATGCTGAACCGTACCGGGATGTTGGCATCGGGTACCGGGAGCCCGTTTTCATCAACAGCCTTAACGGTAACAACGGCTACATCGCGCCGGTTGGCCTTAATCGTTTGTTTGTCGGCTGTAAGTTCCATTTTGGCTGTTTTCCCCGATGTGCTTACCGATGTTTCCATTGTTTTTTTGCCGTCGGTATAGCCAACTGCTTTTATCGTACCGGGCTCATAGTTAACCTTCCAGGCCAGCGAGCTGTTTTCTTCCATCTGCTTTTTGCCAAGGCTTTTGCCGTTCAGGAAAAGTTCAACTTCATCGGCATTGCTGTATACCCACACGTCAATTTTTTCGCCCGCTTTGCCGGGCCAGCCTGCCTGCCTCACAGGCAGGTTCCAGTGGGGGAGAATATGTATTTCGGGTTCGCTGTTCCACCACGATTTCAGAAAATGGTAATTGTCTTTCGGGAAACCACAAAGGTCGAATATCCCGAAATAAGACACCACCGATGGCCATCCAAATGGGGTGGATTCGCCCCGGTAGTCGAAACCGGTCCAGTAGCATACACCGGCGAGGTAATCACGCTCGGCATAATGTTGCCAGCTTTGATGATACGACCAGAATATCGAGGTTTGACGGTCGTAGGCAGCGAGGTACTGTTTTTCGCGGTCGTCGAAGTAAATGCCGCGCGTTGTGTTTGTCGAGCCTTCTTCGGTGCCGAGCGCGGGTTGCCACGGGAATTTCTCATGGTGTTTGTCGGTATCGCCGTGGTGTAGGTAGTTATAGCCCATTACCTCTATCACGGTGGAAATGCCGTTGTCCCAACCACCGCTTATAGCCGCGTTGATCGGGCGTGTCGGGTCAACCGATTTGGCAAAGGCCTGCATGGTTTGGGCAATGTCGGCACCGCGGCCGCTTCCTTCTATGGCCCATTCTTCGTTACCAATCGACCAAAGGATGACCGAAGGATGGTTGCGGTCGCGTTCAATCAGCCGTCTCAGGTAATCCAGGTGCATCTCTGATGTTCCCATCAGCCGGTTTTCATCAATAACCAGCATACCCAGACGATCGCAAATGTCGAGCAATTCAGGGGTAGGCGGGTTGTGGGCCGTTCGGTAGGTATTGCTGCCCATCTTTTTTAGTTGTTGAATGCGCCACTCGTTCAGTGCATCTGGAATGGCACAGCCAACGCCCGCGTGATCCTGGTGGTTGTTGGTGCCCAATAGCTTTACGTGTTCGCCGTTCAGGAAAAATCCCTCGTCGGGATCGAAGCGTATGGTGCGGATGCCAAACGGTGTTTCGTATTCGTCAACTACCTGTTCGTCTTGCACAATGGTGCTCACCAGGGTGTAAAGGTGCGGGTCGTCGATCGACCACAGGCGGGGTTTTAACAGATTTATGTCAAACGTATATTCTTCTTCTTGAAAAGAATTGAGCTTTTTCTCCTTCGAACGGGTTTTTGCAACCTCTTCACCCTCGCTGTTTACTATTGAAACCATAACGGAAAACGACTCGGGATTAATTTCCTGGTTAACCACCTTTACCCGGGCCGTTACATCGGCACTGTTATCGTTAACTTCCGAGGTAACCCACGTGCCGTATTGCGGAATGTGCAGGGGGTTGGTTTTGGTGAGCCATACGTGGCGGTATATGCCGGCACCTTCATAAAACCAGCCTTCTTCGAGGGTTACATCGGTACGCACGGCAATCACGTTTTTTCCACCAAAGTTCAGGTATTCGGTAATATCGAACGAAAAGCTGTAATAACCGCTGGGTTCGTTTCCGCAGTAAAAACCGTTAACCCATACTTTGGCATCGCGGGTAACCCCGTCGAATTCAAGCAGGAAGCGTTTGTCCTTGTCTTCTTCGGGCAGGGTAAACGTTTTTCGGTACCAGCCTACACTGTTTTCGGGAAAATTGCGGCCAATGGCTTTGTAGCCATGGCTGTGGCTTCCCCGTGCATCAAAAGGGACTTCTACGGCCCAGTCGTGTGGCAGGTCGATGGTGCGCCAGGTTCGATCATCGAAGTTGGCCGAAGCAGCACCGTCGCCGTTTCCTGCTTTTGCGAGGTAGGAAAAGTATCCCGTTCCGTGGTTGAAATCCCGGGCATGATCGTAAGGATGCCCAAAGGCAAACTGCCAGTCGAAATCCATGAGCACGCGTTCGCGCACGGGTTCTTCCGGCTTTGTTACAGACTGGTTACAGGCGGTGTTGATTGAAAAAATCAAAAGGAGAGTAGCGAGTTGGTAAATAATACGTTTCATCGATATTTTGTTTTTGTTGTTTCGAAATGAATGGATTTACACAAAGATAATTTTAGAACACCACAGAATAATGCTTGTTTGTAACATTTAGGGGGGTGATTTGCAAAATAGAACACTGAAGACACAAATCAAACCAATTATTATCGGGATTCCTTTCATCTGTGAAGTGTGCCGCAGGCCTTATTTCTGCTATTCTGCCAAACGGAGAAGGAAGCAGTACATTGCAGATTATTAAACGTATTGTTCGGTTTGAAAATAATTAAATAAAAAAATTAATACAATATGTAATTATTAGATATTAATACAAATGGGATTGGTCAGACTATATTTGTTTGTTCAACTATTTTATTCCTTCAAGGATAGTGCAATTGGTAATCGGTTTTTTAGAAATAAATAAGTCGTAAATTACCATTATACCAATTACCAGTGCAAGGGACACAAAACCGGGAAAACCCGTTATGCCCGATGTTAAATCATTTCCACCGGCAATGTACATTAATGGCAGTCCGGCTGATGCGTTTAGGGTTCCGTGAAAAATGGCAGCGCCAATAACGGAATGTGTTTTCAACCTGATAAACAGGAATAACGGTGAAAGCAGTATGCACCAAATTACCATCATGCCTACACCTATAACCGGGTGTTGGGGGTAGTTATGTCCCATAAGGATCAACGGGGCATGCCAGATTCCCCAGATGATTCCGATTCGAAGAGAGGCGTTGGCAAACTTCAGGTTTTTGTATTGCCTTACCAGGAAACCGCGCCAGGCAATTTCTTCGCCAAAACCGGCAACAGCATTTATCGTAATGCCTGCAACAAACATCTGCAATAAACCTATCCAGAAATAGGGCAGGGGCAGCGAATTCATCTGGGCCTTCATGGTTTCTGCCTGTTCGGGAGAAGACTGTTCTGCAATCCGTTCTAAAAAACCGCTCATGTCGGGTGTAAAACTTATACCCGGCCAGAGAATGTTAACGCCCAAAGCAATGAATGCAATAACGATCATACCCGGCCAGGCTGCCAAATACCACCAGTTGGGTTTGAAGTTTACAGCCAGGGTTTTAAAGGGGTTGGCTTTATAAATACCGCGTTCAACAATCACCACGCTTATCAGCGGTATGAACATGTAAAGTGTGGCCATTAATGTGTAGGATAGTTTGTCTTTTTCGGGAAAAACAAGGTAATATATCCCGGCAAGTGCAAAGGACAAGAAAAAGGTTATTCCCAGAAACCAGTATAAACGTTTCGATTTGTCAGGTTTTTCCATTATGTATATAATTTAAATTCCAAATTCCCCACCTTCGCCAAGGCTACGGCGGACAAAGCATCGAGCATCCAGTATCCAGTATTCAGTATCCAATATCGAGCATCCAGCATCAATCCCTGAACCGTTTGCTCAAATCGCCGTAGTCTTCAATGCGCCGGTCGCGCAGAAAGGGCCATATCCGCCTCACTTCTTCCGAGCGTTTCAGGTCAATATCCACAATCAGGTTTTCTTCTTCATCGTTTGGTGCAAATTCGATGTACTCGCCCTGAGGGCCAACGGCAAAACTGTTGCCCCAAAAATTGATGCCTTCTGTTTGTCCGGTTGGGTCGTCTTCAGTCCCAACCCGGTTAACTGCGACAACAGGGATCCCATTGGCAACAGCATGTCCGCGCTGTACGGTAATCCATGCATTTTTTTGACGTTCGCGCTCTTCAAAGCTGTCGCGCATGTCCCAGCCAATGGCCGTTGGGTAAATCAGTATTTCAGCACCGGCCAGTGCCATCAACCTTGCTGCCTCGGGGTACCACTGGTCCCAGCATACCAACACGCCCAATTTACCAACCGAAGTTTGAATGGGGTGAAAGCCTGTATCGCCCGGTGTGAAATAAAATTTTTCGTAAAACCCGGGATCATCGGGGATGTGCATTTTGCGGTAAGTGCCGGCTATCGACCCATCGCTTTCAAAAACAACGGCTGTATTGTGGTAAAGCCCGGTAGCGCGCTTTTCGAAAAGTGAAGTAACCAGGACTACCTTGTGTTTTTTTGCAAGTTCTCCATAGAAATCGGTTGAGGGGCCGGGGATGGTTTCGGCAAGGTTGAAATGATCAACATCTTCGGACTGACAAAAATAGAGGCTGTTGTGCAGCTCCTGCAAAACAACAAGTTTGGCGCCATGATGGGCGCCGTGTGCTATGTTTTTGGCCAGTTTAGCCTTGTTGCTTTCGACATCGGCCATGTTCGTTTGCTGGATTAAAGCTGTTTTCATATTGTTACGTTTTCAATTTCTTTTTCTATTACGAGGTACTTCATGGATAAATGTTTTTTTTTAGGTAAGTTTCATTTGTGGGTATTGCATTGCAACGCAATGCAGGGAACCGTGTTGGCGTATCAGTACAGAACAGTCGACAGGAACAATTTCCCTGCCGGAGAAAACCGTGCTGATGGATTCAAGTGCTTCATTGTCGGTTTCGACATTGTAAACAGGGAAAAGAACAGCATTGTCCATAATCAGGAAATTGGCATAGGTGGCGGGCAAACGGTGTCCGTCATCGGGATCAAAAACCGGGGTGGGTAAGGGCAGCGGAACCAGTTTATAAGGTTCACCATTGGTTTGGCTGAATGTTTCCAGCTCTTTTTCCATTTTTTGAAGTGCTTCGAAATGTTCATCATCCGTATTGGAACATTTGACGTATGCAATGGTGTGCTCGTTGCAAAACCTTGCCAGGGTGTCGACGTGGCTGTCGGTATCGTCGCCGGCCAGGTGGCCGTTCTTTAACCACAAAATGCGTTCGGCACCAAAAAACTTTTTCAGGCAGCCTTCAATTTCGTTTTTCGAGAGGGAATCGTTCCGGTTTGCCGAAAGCAGGCAATTTTCGGTTGTGAGAATTGTACCCCGACCATTACTTTCAATGCTTCCCCCTTCGAGCGTGAAAAACTTCATGTTCGAATATCCGTAACCTTCGAATGCCCCTTGCCTGAAAAGCTCCCGTGTAATTTGGTTGTCGCGGTTAGCCGGGAATTTCATTCCCCAGCCGTTGAAACAGAAATCGTAAATAAGCGGCTTCCCGTTCTGAAATACCGTAATACCCCCGTGGTCGCGTGCCCAGGTGTCGTTCGAAATAATTTCATAGAATAAAGGTCCTGATGCAATTTGGTTTTCATGGCAGTAACCATTTTGCTTCAGAACCTTTTTAACGTGTTCGCGGTTTTGGCAAACAATGATGAGCTTTTCCCTGTTAAGCACCTCGCGGGCAATGGCGGCAAAGCATTGTTCAACTTCTTCGAGCAGGTAGTCCCAGTCGGAACCCGCGTGGGGCCACGTCAGTTGTATGCACTGTTGCGGGTGCCATTCGGCTGGCAGGGTAATGGTGTCCATCTTCGTATTTGTTCATTTATTCACACGAAGATAGAAAAACGGCAGCAATTAGTTGTCCTTATCTACGTCAAGGTAGCTTTTTATGGCGTTTACATAACCCTCAAAAGCCTTTATGCCTTTTTGTGTGATTTTGCAAACCGTTTGCGGACGTTTCCCTTTAAAGCCTTTATTAACTTCGATGTAGCCTGCTTCACTCAATTTGTCAATCTGAACGCTTAGGTTACCGGCCGATGCACCTGTTTTCCCGCGTATAAAAACAAAATCGGCCTCTTCTACCGAAATGAGGATGGACATAACGGCCAGCCGCAATTCGGAATGAAGCAGCGGATCTAATGCTTTAAACATGGCTTTTGCGGCTTTTGTAATTTAACACATGCCCCGGGATGACCATTATGAGCAGGAAAATTGCCCCAAATATCAGAATCTGTTCCATTTGTTGAACGACAAAAGGCAATGCAGAAAATAGCATGCCTATAATGCCACTAATCACGATGAGGTTGAACCGGATAAGCAACCCCGTGATCATTGTACCCATTCCCATCAGCAGGAGCATAATTCCCAGGATCGGAATGTTGGCAAAAAATGAACCCACAGCAACCAGCATTGCTGCAATTCCAACAACGGTCCATACCTTTAATATGGCCTGTGCGAGGAACGTAACAACGTGTTGTTTTTTATCCCTTTTTTTCCGGGTTAGCATCATTAAAGTAATGCCAATTAGCGGGATGAGGAACCATAAAAGGTGGTAATGATAATTGTTTGTTTTCGAAACGACAAAGTAAACCAGTAACGACACAAAAACAGTGGTATAGCCCCATATTAAAAAAGGCCTTCCGTTACTGTTTTCAAGGTTTTGCTGTGTTTTTTTGATCATGCTGGAAATGAGTTCCAGACTCTCTTTTTCCGACATTGTTTTTTCTTCCATGACTGTAAGTTTATAGATTTATATGATTGCAAATATAAAATAGTTTATAAAATAAACCATAAATAAATGAGATTTTTTTTGAATTGTTTGTTTGGATTATGGAGTTTGTCTCCCTTTCAATTTTGTACATTTATGATGGATTCATTTAGGCAAATTTATACTTTAAACGAAATATGATTATTTTTGTACAATAGTAAAAAGAATATGTTATGCCGACCATTTCAATGTTTTTTGGAATAATAATCAGGATGTATTTTGCTCCAAAAGAGCATAATCCACCACATATTCATGCTTATTATCAAGATAGTGTAATTGTAATAAATATCCAGGATGGGGAAATACTTGACGGTAAAATGCCAACGAGGCAATTAAGATTAATCCAGGCATGGATTGAGATTCATAAGGATGAATTGATAGCAAATTGGAATTTGTGTCAAAATGGGGAAAAACCATTTAAAATTGAACCCTTAAAATAATTGAATATGTATTTGGCTGTAAAAGATGTTGAAGCATTGGATAATTACTTTTTATTGCTGACTTTTGAAAATGGAGAAAAGAAGCAATTTGATGTGAAACCATATCTTGAAGTTGGAATTTTTAAGGAATTGAAAGATTTGAGAATGTTCAAAACCGTTAAGAAAAGTTTTGATTCCATTGAATGGGCCAATGAAGCCGATATTGATCCTGAGGTTTTATATGAAAAAAGTATAACGATCGGTTAAAAAATCCCGGCAGCATTCCGCAACGATGCTTTAACAAGCAATACCCCTTTTTGCCGGTTGGGTACCCTGAACCTTCTTTCAAGAATATCTTCCGGTTTTGCTTTTTTGATTTTTTCGAACAGGTTCAGGTAGTACCGGTATGCAAGGTAAACGCCAAAGCGAACCTGTTTTTTCAGTTCAATGATGCCCTTGAAAGCCTCCTCAAAATCGAACTGGATTTCTTCTTCAATGGACTTTTTTTCTTTTTCGGTGAAATTACTGAAATCGATGTTTTTAAAATAAACGCGGCCTTTGTTTTCAAAATCGTCGCTGGCATCGCGCAGGAAATTAACTTTCTGGAAAGCTTGGCTCAGTTTGCGAGCCGGGTATTGCAGGGCCTTGTATTTCTCATCATCATCGGTATAAAAAACCCGCAGGCACATTAACCCGACGACCTCTGCCGAACCGTAAATGTATTTATTCAGTTCCTCCTTGCTGTATTCTGAAAAATGCAGGTCCATCTCCATGCTTTTTAAAAAGTCATCGATGAGCTTGTGGTCGATATGGCATTCGTTTACCGTATGCTGAAGACTGTCTATTATCGGGTTCAGGCTTATGCCCCGTTCAATGGCTTTGTAGGTGTCATCGGTAAATTCTTTCAGGAGTGTCTCCTGATCGTAACCGAAAAATGTATCGACAATTTCATCGGCATAGCGTACAAAACCGTAAATGTTGTAAATATGCCGTTGGTATTCTTTGTCCAGCATCTGTACACCCAGCGAAAACGATGTGCTGTAAAACTGTGTGGTGTTTTTACTGCATAGCTGGTTGTTTTTTCTGAATATTCTTATCATCCTTTATCAATCTTTCAACGGTTAATTTAGAGCTAATCACGGCCATGGGTAAACCCGTTCCGGGTATGGTCGATGCGCCGGTATAATATACGTTTTTAAATATTTCGTCTTTGTTCCCGGGTCTGAACCAGCCAATTTGGTTCATGTCGTGCGCCAGCCCGAGGCCGTTTCCTTTGTACAAGTTAAACATTTTTTCCCAATGTTCGGGCGAAAGTACGGTGCGGCTTTCTATCATCTTATTCAGGTCGTAACCCGTCCGTTCCGACAGGTCGTCAATAATGTTTTGGGCAATTTGCTCCCGGTCGTTCCAGTCGGGTTTAAAGCGCAAATCGGGCGAGGGACACAAAATAAAGAGGCTCTCTTTTCCTTCGGGGGCATATTCCGGGTTGTTTTTCGAAGGGACATTTACGTAATAATAAGGCTTTTGAAACGACACTTTGTTTTTAAACACCCCTTTGGCATACTGGTCGAAATTATTGCCCAGAAAATAGTTGTGGTGTTGCAGTCTGTCGAGTTTTCCGTTTATCCCCAGAAATATGGTAAGCGGTGCCATGGTCCATTTTTTCTTGTCGAGTTTTTTATTGCTGAAGCGCGGCCTGTTTAAAATTGCCCCCCTGAACCAGGCGGCATCGGCATTTACAATGTAATAATCGCCTTTCCAGGTTTTGCCTTCCCGATCAATCAGGTACTCAATTTTGCCTTTCGCTTTTTTTGCATCAACAATTTCGGTATTGAAGTAAAAATCGACTCCGCGTTCGCGCAATACTTTGTAAAGTCCCTCAACAATTTTATACATGCCGCCTTTAACATTGTGGTAACCATTGTGCTTTAATTCGATGTAATTGAGCAGGGAAAAAACAGCCGGGGTGTCGAAAGGGGTGGCGCCCAGGAAAAAGCCAACAAGCGAAAAAATCATGCGGGCCTCCTTCGATTCGAAACTTTGGCAAAGCTCCTTCCACATGGTTTTAAAAAGCAAGGGACCGTGTTTAAGCGGCACTTTTGTTAATTGCATTACGTAATCGAAGAACGAATAAAAATTCCGGTGGATAATGATTTTTTCGGTGTCGTGGTATAAGTTGCCGGTTTTTTTCAGGTGCTTTTCCATTTTTTTCCTGAAGTCAGGCTCCACGTCTATGAACTCCCGTGTGAGTTTGTCGAGGTCCTTGTAGATGGTGAAATGTCGCGGGTTTCCGTCTATATTCACGTTAAAAAGCGGGTCAAGTTCAACAAATTCAAAGGGGTACTCAATGCCGGTTGTTTTTACCAGTTCATCGAATTCGTAACTCATGCTAAAGAAAGTGGGGCCAAGGTCGAAACTAAATCCGTCTTGAACAAACAGGTTTAACCGTCCCCCGGCCTGGTGGTATTTTTCAACCATTTTTACTTTAAATCCCAGCGATGAAAGCCTTAGGGCAGCACTTAAACCACCCAGTCCCGTTCCGACAATTATGACCTCTTTTTTTCTCATATTTTTTTACGAACAAGTTAAGTAGTATTTGATTATTTTGATAAATTAATCCAAAAATAAACCATTATACGATAAAATAGTTTATTTTGATACGTTAATAAATTATGAATAGAACAATTGGAATAATCGGATCGGGTATTGGAGGCCTCGCTGTTGCAATACGATTGGCGCTTAGGGGTTGTTCGGTTACTGTATTTGAGCAATCGGCCACACCCGGGGGTAAAATTTCTACCCTCACAAGCGATGGGTTTCGTTTCGATACGGGGCCTTCGCTGTTCACCCTTCCGGCATTGGTTGAAGAACTTTTCATGCTGGCCGGTAAAAATATGAATGATTACCTTCGGGTTGTTTCGCTGCCTGTTACATGCAATTATTTTTTTCCTGATGGATTTCAGCTAAGGGCCTGGAGCGATAAAGAAAAGTTTGTTAACGAAGTTGAAAATGCAGGTATTGAACGGACGGTGATAGAAAAATACCTTGCCCGGCAATCGTATGTTTACAACAATACCAGCGATTTTTTCCTGTTTAATTCCATTCATAAAATATCGACATACACCGGAGAAGCAGGGCGAAAAAGCCTGGGTGCGTTGCATCGGCTCGATGCCCTCAAAAGCATGCACAGGAGAAATAAGCAAACATTTGGAAATACCCCATTAACACAACTGTTCGACCGGTATGCCACCTACAACGGCAGCGACCCCTATCGCGCCCCGGCTACCCTGAACATGATTGCCCACCTGGAACACAACACGGGCGCATGGTTCCCCGTAAACGGCATGGTTGGTATTGTTGATGCTTTGGTGAAGCTGGCCCGCGAACTGGGTGTTGAATTCCATTTTTCCGAAGCGGTTAAAAAGCTGGAAACTTCAGGGAAAAAAGTTGAAAAGCTGATTACCGGTAAAAGTGAATACAAATTTGATGTAGTGATAAACAACGCCGATGTAACCGGGTTTTACCGAAACATTTTGCACGATGAATTGCGCCTGAAAAAACTTTCGCGCCGTGAACGTTCTTCATCGGCCCTGATTTTTTACTGGGGGGTAAACATTGAATCAGACCTTGACGTACACAACATCCTGTTTAGCGCCGATTATGCGGCTGAGTTTAACGGATTGTTTCACGATAAAACCTTTGCCGATGATTTAACGGTATATATTTTTATCAGCAAAAAGGTGGTTGATACCGATGCCCCGGCTGGAAAGGAAAACTGGTTTGTGATGGTAAATGCCCCTGAAAACATTGGCCAGGACTGGCAAGCATTGACTGAAAAAGCACGGGAAATCATTCAAAATAAAATCAGCGATATTCTGAAAATTGACATAGCGGGCTTAATTGAAACCGAAGATGTTTTTACGCCTGTTGACATTGAAGACCGTACGTCTTCGGTAAATGGTTCGCTTTACGGGCACAGTTCAAACAGTGCGATGGCAGCCTTTTTGCGTCACCCCAATTTCAGCCGTAAATACAAAAACCTGTATTTTGTCGGGGGTAGCGTTCATCCCGGGGGCGGAATACCGCTTTGCCTCGCTTCGGCAAAAATTGTTGATCAACTCATAAAATAGATTGTATCTTTAACCCAAAAAGAAGGAGTAAATGAACCGGATAGTATTATATTTTAAAAATCTTACGGTACGTGATGCCACAAGGTTTCTAATTGTTTTTTATATCGTGGGAATAATTGGTTTTTTTATCCCTTATTCACGGGAAATTTTTGAAAAAATGATTCCCTTGTCGTTGTTGGTTAACCTGTTTTTGCTTTTTCTGTTTCATAAACCCTACAATGTAAAGCACCTCGCCTTTTTCGGATCCGTGGTTTTGCTCACTTTCCTTATTGAAGCTGTTGGCATGAATACCGGCGTGTTGTTTGGCGAATACCTTTATGGCGAATCGTTGCCTGTTAAATTGTTTGGCACACCAATAATTATTGGGTTAAACTGGTTGTTGTTATCCTACGGTGTTGTTCAGTTGATGCGTATGAACAAGCAACTCCGCAGGTACATCATCATTTTAGGCGCAGCAGCCATGACACTGTTCGATTTTATGATGGAGCCCGTGGCTATGAAAACCGGCATGTGGAGCTGGAGTTACAACATCATTCCCTGGCAGAATTTCATCATGTGGTTTATTTTGTCGGCCATTATTATTGCCGGTTTTGAGCTGTTTTCAATTAAAACCGACAACAAAATTGCCGGTCGGATTTTCCTGTTTCAGTTGTTCTTTTTTGTTGTTTTAAATATCTTTCTGAAATGATAGAAGCCCGTCACCATTGGTTTTTTTCCCGTTTCTTCAACTGGTACACTTCTTTTATGATAACAAAGGATTTTCATGAAGTGGTTATTGACGGGGATTGGAAACCGGCCAATTGCGGTACCATGGTTATAGGCAACCATATAAGTTGGTGGGACGGTTTCTGGGCTTTATACCTTAATAATCAATTCCTTAAAAAAGATTTTAACGTAATGATGCTCGAGGAACAGCTTTCGCAGCGCATGTTTCTGAACAAGGCCGGGGCTTATTCCATACAACCCGGCACACGCGATGTTTTTAAAAGTTTGCAGTACACAAAAAACCTGCTGCGTAACGCACAAAACATGGTGCTGATGTTTCCGCAGGGCGAAATATCGAGCATGGTTAACCATCAAATAAGTTTCGAAAAAGGGGTGGAACGCCTTTTAGACCCGGAGATGAAAATCCAGTTGCTTTTTTACTGTGCTTTTGTCGATTATTTTTCACACCGGAAGCCAAGCCTGTTTTTTTACCTGTGCGAAGTTGAAAAGCCCGATTTATCGGCAGCGGGTTTACTTAAACAATACGGGGCATTTTATGCAGAATCGAAAGATAAACAAGCAAAATTGAGGGAATGATTTGGGCCGGCTACATACTGTTTGCCATGCTGGCACTGCGGTTTCTGGTTGTTGTGGCCAATTTTCTTGCACGGCCATTTCTGCCAGTAAAACCGTTCACTGGTGATGAACCATTGGTTTCGGTGCTTATACCGGCCCGTAATGAAGAGCAAAACCTGCCAGCACTCCTTAACGATCTTAAAAACAGTGATTATTCAAACTTTGAAGTAACTATATGCAACGATCATTCTTCCGATGGCACTAAGTCAATTTTGGAGGAGTTTCAACAACATTTTAAGCGCTTGTCTTTTTTCGATAACGCAGTTCTTCCCCGTGGGTGGAAGGGCAAAAACTTTGCCTGTCATCAGTTGTCCTGCAGGGCAAAAGGTCGTTACCTGTTGTTTCTCGATGCCGATGTAAGGGTTTCGCCCGGATTTATTTCGAGGGCTGTTGCTTATGCTGTGGAAAAAAACCTACACCTGCTTTCGATGTTTCCCCGGCAGGAGATAAAAAGCAGGGGCGAATGGCTAACTGTGCCCCTGATGAACTGGATACTGCTGAGTTTTTTGCCCCTGCGGCTGGTGCGGTTAAAATGGTTTTCGTCGCTATCGGCAGCCAACGGGCAAATGATGTTGTTTAATGCCAAAACCTATTGTAAGTACAACTGGCACGAACAATTAAAAGATGCCATGGTGGAAGACATATCGATTGCGCGGGCAATGAAAAATAAACACCTGCCCATTGCCGTTCTTTTGGGTAGCAACGATATATCGTGCCGGATGTATTCCGGATTCGGGGAAGCTGTTCGTGGGTTTTCGCGTAACGTACACCAGTATTTCGGTGGCAACAGAATGTGGCTGACGTTTTATAACCTGGCAGCCTGGTTGCGTTTGCCACTAATTTTGTTTTTTGTGTCGCCAATCCTGGCATTCGTCGGATTACTAATGGTTTTGTTTATGAAATGGATGGTTTCGACACTTAGTTATCAGCCCGTCTTAAAAAATTTGACCCTTCATGTAAACCAAATGGCCGTATTTTTTCTTATTTCGTATAAAAATATATTGAACAGTTTAAAGGGACGTGTGGAATGGAAAGGAAGAACGTATTCATCATGAGCAGGAAAGGGGAATCACGAAAAATCGTATCAGTTTTATTATTGCTTTTGTTTTTTGTATTAAGTGCAGCCAAGAGTTATGGCGAAACCGTTGAGGAGTTAAAAAAGCGTTTTCAGGATATTTTTCTATACGGAGAGATAAGTGACTGGAAGCCCATTGTTGACAGTTTACGCATGGAAACATTAAGTGAAGAAAAAGACAATGTTTTGCTTTACGGCGAATACGGATTAATTGGGTATTACCTGGGTTATGGTGAAAAGAGAAAAGCCCGTGAGGAGCTTGAAATCTATAAAAATCATGTTGAAAGGTGCTTGAGGAAAAACCCATACGACGCGACATTACTTGCATTCAGGGCTGCTCACGTTGGCTTCAGTATATGGATTAATCCCCTTAAAGCACTTTTTCTGGGAGGTGAAAGCCAGTATTACGTTGAAGAATCGTTAAAACACAGAAAAGACGGTGAACCCATGCCCCTTTTTGAGTGGGGCAATACACTTTTTTTCAGGCCGGCTTTGTTTGGCGGCGATAAAGATAAGGCCCTTGAACTGTACAATACGGTTACAGAAATGTATGAAAACGATGACCCCAACAACTGGATGTATTACCACATGCGCACCTGGCTGGGGCAGGTTTATACCCGCATGGGTGATAAGGATAAGGCGCGTGAAATTTACAAGGATATATTAAAAGATGTGCCTGAATATAAATGGGTAAAAGATGAACTGTTGCCCGACCTCGATAAAGACAAAAAACGTTTTACAATCATCAATCTTGAATAAAAAATATGTTTATCCTAAAAAAAAATGACGAATAGCTTACGTTTATTCATTTTTTAGCAGCATTCATGTAATAATTGAAAAAAAATCAACAAGCATTGGTATATTTAAAAATCAATTTTTGTAAATTGAAAAGGGTGTTTTTTTAATTTCCTCTTAAAAAAAATTGCTATGCGTTTGAAAAGAGTTAACCTGTTTAACCGGATCAGGTTTCGGTTTACTTTCCTTTTAATTTTATCGTCATTTTTATTGTATGTTGCAATAGTTGCTATAATTATTTTGCGCTTCAGGGCCGACTCGGTAGAAAGGGCACGTTTCCTCGCAGGGAATCTTGCTAAAGAATACGCCAACATGGCCACAGCCGACCTGAATGTTGACATGAACCTTACCCGTGGAATGAGTTTTGCCTTTAAATCGAATTTGCAAAACGGCCGCGCTTCCGATAAGAATTTTTACCGGTTAATTCTTGATAATGTTGCCCGCGAGAACTCCCGCATAATGGCAGCCTGGATCAATATGGAATTGAAATACATCGACCCCGGATGGGATAAGAATTACGGAAGGGAACGGTATACGCTGGTTACTCTGAAAGGGCAGGAAGATTATATCGTGGAACGTTTAAATCTTGAAGGCGACGATCCGGAATCGGATTATTACACACTGAAAAAAACAAAAATTGTTGAGTTTAGCGAACCATATCTCGATACGTATGGTAACGATCCCAGGGAGTACCTCATGTCGAGTGTTTGTGTGCCCGTACTTGATGATGATGATAATTTTATGGGGCTGGCCGGTCTCGATTTTTCGCTCGACCGTTTAATGCCTTTTGTCGAACAGCTTGTGCCATACGAAGGGACCAAAGCCATGGTCGTTTCGTACAAAGGGATGATCGTGGCCCACCCCGATGAAGCATATCTTTTAAGGAACATTGACGATGCCTGGGAAAACTTCACCGAAAAAATGCTTGGTAACATTCAAAAAGGTTTGAATAAATCGTATGAGAAGAAAATTAATGGTGAACAATATTTTGTGGCCATGGCGCCCATTACCCTGAGCAAAAGCGATACACCCTGGTCGTTGGTATTGCAATTGCCCAAAGATGCCGTAATGGCAACCGTGAATACAACCATTAAGTTATCAATACTGATTTGCCTCGTGGGTTTGATTGTACTGGGGTTAATAATGTACTGGCTAACACTCAGGCTTGAAAAGCCGTTGGTGCAATGTATCAATTTTGCCCGTGAAATAGGGCAGGGAGAATTCTCGAAAAGCCTGGATGTAAAACGAAACGACGAAATTGGCACATTGGCTGCATCGCTAAATCAAATGGCCGGGTATTTAAAAAACATTGTAACCAACATTACCGATGGTGCAGTACTGTTGTCGAAAACCGCGTTGAACCTTGCAAACAGTTCCCGTGAATTAATCTCTGTTGCCGACGACCAGGAAAATTCAAGCATTGAAGCTGAAAAATCGGTGAACGAACTTTCGGATTATTTTAAAAACAGTGCAAACAATACCTTGTCGGCCAGGGAAATTTCGGCCCAAACAACCGAAGGGGTTACAAATAGCTCCGGCAAATTCAGGCAGTCGATTGGGTTAATGCAAAACATTTCCGAGAAGATTCAAGTCATTAACGATATTGCTTTTCAAACCAATATTTTAGCGCTAAACGCGGCTGTTGAAGCTGCCCGTGCCGGTGAAGCCGGCAGGGGGTTTGCTGTTGTGGCCGGCGAAGTACGCAAATTGGCCGACCGCAGCAAAGAGGCTGCCAACGAAATTGTATTGCTTGCCGAAAATACCAGGCAAAGCAGCGAAGATGCCGGTGTAATGCTCGATGACACGTTTTCGCAAATTAACCAGTATTCAGGTATCGTATCCGAATTGCACAAACATACACTCGTTCAGCAGGAAAGTATAGAAAGCATTGTGAACTTGATTGGCCGGTTGAAGGACATGTCGCAAAACAATACGCACCATGCTGTGAATATCGATCAGTATGCTACCGAGCTGAAAATACAGGCTGAGAAACTGACCCGTTTAACGGCCATATTCAAAACGGGCGGAAAAGGATAACGGGTTTGGTGGTGTGTTACCGGGCATGTAAACCGCACTCTTTTTTCGAGTTGTTTTCCCACCACCAGCGGCCCGAGCGGATATCTTCGCCGGGGGCAACAGCCCGTGTGCACGGTGCACAGCCAATACTTGGGTAGCCCCGGTCGTGCAATACGTTGTAGGGTATGTTGTGTTTTGTAATAAAGTTCTTAACCTCTTCGAACGACCAGTCGTAAATGGGGTTGTATTTTACCATATTGTAGCGTTCGTCCCATTCTACAGGTTTAATGTTTGCGCGGGTGTTCGATTGTTCACTCCGAAGGCCCGTGATCCATATTTTTTGTCCCAAAAGTGCTCTTTTAAGGGGAATTACCTTACGAATGTGGCAACATTCAATGCGGTTCTCTACCGATTCGTAAAAACTGAAAGGTCCTTTTTGGGTCACCATTTTTTCAACTTTTTCAGCATCCGGAAAATAAATTTCAATGGGCACATTGTAGCGTTCACGGGTACGTGCAAGCACTTTGTAGGTTTCTTCAAAAAGCCGGCCTGTGTCGAGCGTAACAATTTTTACATGGAGCTTATTGGAACACAGAATATGGGTAACAACCTGGTCTTCAAGGCTGAAACTGGTTGTGAAAATAATTTTTCCGGGGTACATGCTGCAAAGCATTTTTAGCGCTTGTACCGTTGTTTTTCCACTAATGTCGGGCAATTCTTGTGTGTCCATAAAAACCATTTTGTACCGTAAATATATAAAAAGAAAATTTAACCCGTGGTCATTTGCCAAATTCAACATTTATGTTTCAAATTGCTTTTTATAAAACAACAGTAAAAGTATATTTGAAATGAAATTGAATTAATTTAGGCCAGGATGAAGAAATGTGTGTATTTGTTACCGCTTTTTTTGCTTGTTTTTGGTTGTAAAACACAAAAACCGCCTGAGCCACGGTATGTCGATTATGTGCCGTTTTTCGACCATACCGGTCTTGAGTTTCTGAAAAGTCCTTCGCCTAAGGGGGCCGAACTCGATACACTGGTTTGCATTTGGTCGAACATCCGAAAAGAAAAGGTGGTTTTTAACGAAACCCTCTTTATTGAACACGACTTTGAGCCGCCTGAAGCTAATTTGATAATCGACCTGGAACTGATCAATGAAAAGCCCCCTTTGTTCGATACCCTTTCGCGGGTTACACGAATCCGCTTTACTGCCAATATGGTTGATACCTATTTCCCTGTCATTTCCGATTCATTTAAAATCAGCCTTTTGTTTGAACAACTTTCACCTTCATCGGTGGTAATTAAATCCATTTTAACCGACAGCACTCTTTTACCGCTTGTCTCGTTGCCGGTTACCATTGTTGTAAACCGTGAGGGCAATATGGAACTGATGCCCGTGGAAAATACACATAGCTGGAAAGGAATGGCCAATATCGGGTCACCCTCCGATACAGCTATTGTTGCAAAGACACCGAAAAATTATTATACCCGGGACGAAATAATGGCCGATTCAACCCGCGATTTGGCTGATGCCCATGCCATTATGGATGGGGTTATTGCCGATTTGGGCTACACGGTGGGCGACACAATACCGTATGAACCCGAATTCCAGAGCATTAAAGTCGATTCGTTTTTATGTGTCGAAACCGATACTGTAATTGTTGAAGTGTTCGATTCGTCGCGGATTGTAAAGCAAAGGCCCCTTGATGAGTTAATGGAAGAAACGGTTGGTAAACTTACAGTCAAAGACACGATTCGTATCCGGGGAGATTTGGAATTCATTGTTTTTCACCCCGATGAAAACGATGTTTTTATCGACATGGTGCGTGTAAGGGGCGGAACGTTTCAAATGGGTAGCAACGAGTTTGGCAGGGGGGAAATAACAGCGTATTCAGGTAACAGTGCTTATAACCAGAACCAAAGGTTTGATGAAGATGAACGCCCTGCTTATTCAATTGATGTTTCAGGTTTCCTGATAAGTAAATACGAAATTACCAATACTTTATATGCCACTTTTATGAGCCTGGCCGGGTGCGACAGCCTGGGGAATATTGGGTACCTTCGGTTGATCGATCTTCGGTCGCGCGACACGAAAATATATTGGGACAAACGAGAGGGGCGTTTTATTCCCGAAAAAGGTTACGAAAACTATCCCGTGGTGAATGTTACCTGGGACGGGGCACAATTTTTTTGTAATTTCATGCGTGGAGGCCGTTTGCCCAGTGAGGCCGAGTGGGAATACGCTGCCAAAGGGGGAATTTTTGCCCTTAAATATTATACCGATCAGCGTATCAAAAGTTACGATTATTACCAGCGGTATGCCGGTGGCAACAACCTGGCCGAACTGGGCTGGTTTGTCGACAACTCAAGGGGTTATTGCCATAAAGTTGGGGGTAAAAAACCCAATTTACTCGGCATTCACGATATGTGCGGAAACGTGTGGGAGTGGTGTTACGATAAATACAATGCTGAATTTTACAAGCGCAACAACGACAGCCACGACCCCATGTGCCTTACCGGGCCCGATGTACGGGTTAACCGCGGCGGAAGCTGGAGCAACGATGCCATGTATTGCCGGGTGACAAACCGAAATTACCTGAGACAGGGCAGCTGCAACAAGTTTTTGGGATTTAGGTATATGCGGAAATAGCACCTTTAAATTATTCTGTTTTTAACTACTGACTGATTTTATTATGTAACATTCATCACAAAATACCGCATGTAAAAGCCGTAATTTTATACTGAAATATCCCAATTGTTTCATTACAAATTCCTAACTTGAAGGTTATAAAAAAACGGATATGCTAAACAAGATCATTCAACTCAGCATTAAGAATAAGCTGATCGTCATTTTACTAACCCTTTCCATGGCCGGGTTTGGCATTTTTGCCTTAACCCAGATACCGCTTGGCGCCGTACCCGATATTACGAATAACCAGGTGCAGGTAATTACCACCAGCACCAGTCTTTCAACACAAGATGTTGAACAGTTTATAACCTACCCTGTTGAGTTGGAAATGTCGAACCTGCCGGGAGTTAAGGAGATACGGTCCATTTCGAAGTTTGGTCTGTCGGTGGTTACCATTGTTTTTGAGGATAAAATGGGTACTTTTTTGCCCCGGCAACTGATTGCCGAAAAAATAAAATCGGCTTCGGAACAAATTCCCGATGGATTTGGTGCACCCGAAATGGGCCCCATTACAACCGGGCTGGGCGAGATATATCAGTATGTGCTCGACACGAAACCCGGCTACAAAAACAAGTATTCCACCATGGAACTGCGTACCATGCAGGACTGGATCGTGAAACGACAGCTTTCGGGCATACCCGGAGTGGTTGAGGTAAACACCTGGGGCGGATTCCTTAAACAGTACGAAGTAGCGGTTGACCCCGAAAAGCTGAAAGGCTTCGGGCTTACACTGATTGATGTGTACAATGCGGTGGCAGCAAACAACAGTGTTGCCGGTGGCGCTTATATCGAAAAACAGGATCAGAGCTATTTTATTCGCGGCGATGGCCTGGTTTCAAGCCTCGATGATATCCGTTCTGTTGTTGTCGATAACAAAGCAGGTGTCCCTGTATTGGTGAACGATGTTGCCGATGTGCGCTTTGGAAGTGCCAACCGTTTTGGGGCAATTACGGCAAATGGCGAGGGCGAAAAGGTGATGGGCCAGATAATGATGCTGAAGGATGCCAATTCGAACAAGGTTATTTCCGAGGTAAAACAAAGGGTAGAAGAGATTCAGGGTAACCTTCCCGAAGGGGTTTTCATAAACCCCATTGTTGAACGCAGCGAGTTGATAGGCAAAACCTCGTTTACCGTGTTCGAAAACCTGCTGTTGGGTTGTTTAATCGTGTTTGGCGTTGTAATACTTTTACTTGGTAATTTTAGGGCAGGTTTGGTTATTGCTTCCATTATCCCCTTGTCGTTGTTGTTTACCCTTTCGCTCATGTACATTTTCAAAATCGATGCAAATTTAATGAGCCTCGGTGCGCTTGATTTTGGGATTATTATTGACGGGGCCGTGATCATTGTCGAGTTCATTGCTGTTAACCTGACCGTTCGGTCGGGCGAATTGGGGGCAGTATCGGGGGAGAAGAAAAAACGGCTGATGGATAAAATCACATTTAACGGCGCCTCAAAAATGATGAATTCGGCCATTTTTGGTCAGGTGATTATTCTGATTGTATTTATCCCGATTTTGTCGCTAACCAATGTTGAAGGAAAAATGTTCCGGCCCATGGCACTCTCGTTTAGTTTTGCGTTGCTGGGGGCAATGTTCTTTGGATTAACCTGGCTGCCGGTTGCCTCATCGCTTTTTTTGAAGCCTGTTCCCGAGGAAAAAAAGTTCAGGATAACCCGTTGGATCATGAAATGGATATACCGCTCGTACGATCCGGTTATCCGCTTCTCCTACAAACATAAAAAATTTGTGCTGGGATTGGCACTGGCGTCTCTTTTGGCAACGGTTGTTGTATTTACCCGTATGGGCGGTGAATTTGTACCTACCCTCGACGAAGGTGATTTTGTTATCCAGCCGGTTTTAAAAACGGGTACTTCGTTATCGAAAACGGTTGAGTTAACCACAAAAATGGAAAACATTCTGATTGAACAGTTTCCTGAAGTCGATCAAATCGTAAGCCGCATTGGGGCTGCCGAAGTTCCCACCGACCCCATGTCGATGGAAGAGATCGACATGATCATTAAACTTCATCCTAAACGGGATTGGGTGTCGGCAAAAACAAAAGAGGAGCTGGCAAACAGGTTTAAAGAAGCCTTGTCGGTACTTCCGGGAATTGAGTACGAATTTACCCAGCCTATCGAAATGCGTTTTAACGAGCTCATAACCGGTGTGCGGGCCGACCTTGCCATTAAAATATTTGGCGAAGACCTTGATGTGCTTAACCAAAAAGCGTTTGAGGCAAAAGCGTTAATCGACAGTGTGCCGGGTGCAGCCGATGTGATTGTGGAGAAAACGGCCGGACTTCCACAAATGAGAGTGAAATACAAAAGAAACAAGGTAGCTTATTACGGGTTGAACATTGAAGAACTGAACCGGTATGTTTCAATGGCATTTGGTGGCGAACAGGCCGGAAGCGTTTTCGAGGGCGAACGCCGTTTCGATTTGGTTACACGCCTGCGTCCCGAATATCGCTCCGATATACAGCACATACGCAGCCTGTTTGTTGCTTTGCCAAACGGCAGCCAGGTGCCTTTAAGCGAACTGGCCGATATTGAATATACTACCGGCCCGGCAAAAATATCGCGCGACAATACACAGCGCAGGGTCGTGGTAAGTGTTAACGTACGTAATAGCGACCTGCAAACGGTGGTTGATGCTGTACAGCCAATTCTCGACCAAAAGCTAAAACTGCCACCCGGTTATCATCTCGAATACGGAGGGCAATTCGAAAACCTTAATAACGCAAGCCGCAGGTTGCAACTTGCTGTTCCGGTTGCTTTGCTGCTAATATTCATCTTTTTGCATTTTGCCTTTGGTTCTTTGCGCGAAGCTGCCCTGGTTTACACCGCTGTACCGCTATCGGCAGTAGGTGGGGTATTTTTACTTTGGGCAAGGGGTATGCCTTTTAGCATATCGGCCGGTGTTGGCTTTATTGCCCTGTTTGGCATTGCTGTTCTAAATGGCATTGTGCTTGTCGAGCATTTAAAAGAACTTAAAAAAGAGGGGGTTACCGATATGAAAGAGCGTATTTTCAGGGGCACAAAAGAACGTTTGCGTCCGGTGTTTCTTACTGCCTCTGCTGCCGCAATGGGCTTCTTCCCAATGGCCCTGTCAACTTCGGCAGGCGCCGAAGTACAACGCCCCCTTGCAACGGTCGTTATTGGCGGTCTCATTACTTCCACCATGCTTACCATGATAGCGCTTCCTCTGTTGTATTCCATTTTTGACGATGTTACCGGTATAAAGTTCAGGCCATTCAGACTGATAAAGGGAAAGGGAAAGGCACTGCCACTGATCCTTTTGCTTTTACTGCCTGCATTTGCCGCCAGGGCGCAGTTCAATAAAATTTCGGCAGAACAGGCTGTCGAAATTGCCATTGAAAACAACAGCAGCATTAAAGCGCTTGAAAAACTCGTTGAGGCACAGGAGGAGTTAATATCAACGGCCTTCCCGGTTGAAAAAACTCAACTGTATTACGAATACGATGAAAATAACATTGCTGCAAACGGTTACCCCCTCGGGGTTTTTGGTGTGGAACAATCATTCGAATTTCCAACCGTTTATTTTGCCCGGAAAAAGGCATACGGCCTGAATGCAGAAGTAGTTAGGGAGGAGTATGAGCGCAATTTACAAATGCTTCGGAAAGAGGTGAAGCAGGCTTGCAACAATTTACTTTGTCTTTATAATAAGAGGCAAAGGCTTGCCATAGTCGATTCGGTTTATAACGGCTACAATAAACGGGCATTAAAAAAATATGAGGTCGGTGAAATGAATCGGCTCGATTTACTGAATGCACAGTCGAAACAAAGCCTGCTTCAAGTAAGAATAAAGCAGCTTGAAAACGACATTGACATTGGCCTTCAAAAACTGAATTCGATATTGCAGGCCGATGAAAAGTACGATATCCTGCCGGTGCCTTTGGTGCGTTTGGAACCAGAGATACCTGTTGTTGACAACGAACCTGGCTACAATGCCCTTGCTTATTCAAAGCAAATGAATGACGCCTTGTTAAATGTTGAAAAGCATAAACTGTTGCCCGATTTAAGTGTTGGTTATTTTAACGGGTCAAATGCATACAGCGATGCGCAGAATTATTACGGGGTTTACTTCGGCGTAAGTTTGCCTCTGTTTTTTGGCGAGCAAAAAGCAAAAATAAATGCCCGTAAAAGAAGCATTGAGGCCGTGCAATTTCAGCAAAGGGAGTATGAAATTGAATTCAGCGCAAAAATTGAAATGCTTTTGTCTGAACTGGAAAAGTACGATGAATTGATTAAACATTACGAAAAAACGGGTAGCACCCTTTCACGGGAAATGTTTGAAGTAGCAAAAGAAGGCTACGAATCGGGCGAAATCGACTTTTTCCGTTTTGTCCAAACCATTGAAGACGCCATTCAAATTGAACTGGAATATTACGATAATTTGTTTAATTACAACAATGTTGTGATCATGTTAAATAATCTGACAATTAATTAAATTCGGAGTTACAACTGATTTATTTGACATAGAAATTCGATAAAAAACAAAGAAAATGAAACAGATAACATACATTTTAATACTTGTTGCCGGAAGCTGGCTTTTGAGTGGGTGCACTAACAAAACGGCAAAAGTTGAGGAAACCCCTGTTGAAGAAAACATTGTACGTGTTTCGAAAGAACAGTTTAAAGCTGTTGGAATGGAGCTGGGGAGTACTGAATCACGGATATTCTCGGAAGAAGTAAACACAACAGGTTACACAACCCCTTCGCCCGATGGCGTGGCAACGGTACATACGCTTGTACCGGGTATTGTTTCCGGTGTCAGACAATCTACAGGGAGCTACGTTTCAAAAGGCGATGTTTTGTTTGGTTTGGGGGGAGCCAACATCATTAACCTTCAGCAGGAATACATTAAAAGTTGTTCGGAGCTCGATTTTAAAAAGCAGGAACTTGAACGGGTGAAAAAGTTAATTAATGACGAAATTTCGGCTGCTAAAACCTTGCTGCCGGCTAAAAATGAATATACCATCGCGTTGAGTGAGAGAAATGGAAAACGCACCCTTTTGGAAATGATGAACATCGATCCGGAAAAGGTAGAAAACGGAAACGTTTTTCCGACAGCAAAAGTTGTTGCACCCATAAGCGGCTACATTACAGCTGTTAATCTGGAAAATGGCCAGTACGCTGAACCCGGTTTAATGGCATTGAAAATTGTAGACACCTCAAAACTAAAACTAAAACTAAATGTATTTAAAAGCGATATCAGGGATCTGCTACCCGGGCAGGACGTTGTTTTTTATAATCCCGATTACAAGACAAATGAACACCGGGCTAAATTGGTGTTAATTGGAAAAGAAGTTGATCCGGTGTCGAAGACCATCAATTGTATTGCATCAATTGAAGATGGGACGGCGCATAACCTCATAAACGGAATGTTTGTTGAAAGTCGCATAATAACCTGCCGGCGTGAAGCAATGGCTCTTCCTGAAAAGGCCGTTTTTGATTCCGAAACAGGAAACTATGTGTTTGTTAAAACAGGCGAAGGAGCTGATTATGTTACATTTAAGAAACTGGACATTACAACGGGTACGACCAACAAGGGGTACATTGAAGTTGTTGATGATAAGCTCGAAAATGTTTTAACCGAAGGGGGATACTACCTTACACCGGGGGAATAAATCAAGGGTAAGGCTTTTTATTGAACAGGAAAGATTTCGAATAGTTAATAGCTAAATGGTTAATTATATCAAGCTAAGGAAAAGTAATCATTAATATTGTTAGATATATGTTAAAAATCCAGATAGGATGTAAAAGTAATTTTAAATGTTTACTTTTGTGGAAAGAACATAGTTATGAATGAATTAAGAAATAGAATTACAATTAATCCTGAAATATGCCATGGAAAACCGTGTATTCGGGGTATGAGATGGCCTGTAGAAGTGATTATTGATATGCTTGGTTCAGGAATGACAACAGAAGAAATTATTGAAGATCATCCTGAACTTGAAAAGGAGGATATTTTAGCATGTTTACAATTTGCCAAATTGTACCTTTCTGGCCATTCGATTAAAGATGTTGCATAATGAAATTTTTATGTGATGTTCATATCTCCTATAAAATAGTAAAACAGTTGAAATATTTGGGTTTTGAAACTGTTCACGTTAATGAAATATTGGATAAATCTGCAACAAAAGATTCCGAAATTTCAAATTTTGCTGATGTAAATAATTATGTAGTTGTTACAAAAGATTCAGATTTTAGAGATTCTTTTTTAGTAAAACAAACTCCCCAAAAATTGATTAAAATAAATCTCGGAAATATCTCAAATAGAAAATTACAAAATATCTTTTCTGAAAATATTTTTTCGATATCCAAGCTCGATAACAAAAATTGTTTTATGGTTGAAATTGATACAGAAAGTATAAATTATATTGTACTTTAGGGACTCTCTCCCAAACCAAATGATCATGTAATCATTGATACTTTTCAATATGGCACAAAAACCGCTGACTTTTGGTATTATTGGTGCCGGCATGATTGCCGAAAAGCACATTGCCGGGCTGCAAAAAACCGGACTTGTTAACGTAAAATGGGTTGCCCGCAGTGACGAATCCCGGTTGGCACCGTTTCAAAAAAAGTACGGCATTGAGAAGGGTACTACCCGTTATACCGACATGCTTAACGACCCCGAATTGGATGCCGTGATCATTACCAGTCCGCCCAGCCTCCATTACGATATGTTCAAAGCCTGCGTTAAGGCAGGCAAACACATTTTGCTCGAAAAACCGGCGGCAATAAAACCGGCACACTTGTCCGAAATGGTAAAACTGGCTGAAGCGCACCCGGAACTGATCATCAGCGATTGCTCGTCGCGACATGCACGGTTGCAGCCAAAATTCAATATTGTGAAGGATATTGTTGATTCGGGCAAACTTGGCGAAATCTATTTTATTCATCACAATGCCGTTGCCCGGCAGTCGAGGCCCGGCATTGAATACCACCCAACGGCCAAGTGGTTCCTGAGCAAGAAAATTGCCGGTGGCGGCGTACTGTTCGACTGGGGCGTGTACGACCTCTCTTTCCATTTGGGATTGCTGGGCGATGTGCCTGAAGTTGAGGCTGCAGAATTACTTTTCATGAAAAACGGGCTCGACCAGAAAGACCCCGGTACCGATGTGTTTGACGTGGAAGAACATTTTGCGGCACGCCTCGAACTGAGCGGGGATATTAACTATTACTGGGAACGGGCAACAAATGCCAACATGGAAGCCGTGAACGAAACCCGCATTTACGGCACACGCGGTGGCATCAAACTTTCGTTTTGCTCGTGGGACGATAACCGCGTTGAATTCTTCGATGTTTCGGAAAACGGCCGGGGAACGGCCCGCAGTAAAACCATTGTGGTTAACATGGCCGGGCACGACGATAACGATGCCCTCTCGGCCCATTTTGTCAATGCACTGCTGGGCAGGGAAAAAGTACAAATGCCTCTCTCGCTGGCCGCGAAACACCTCGATATAATCTTCAGGCTTTACGGGCGGGCAGAATAATTTTTTACCCGCGATTTGAAAAAAAATCAATTTTGGTGGTAACCTTTTTGCTGTTTTGGGAATAAAGGGGTAGAAACGCCTCTTTTCGAATTTTCGTCTCAATTATTCAAAATATAATTAACTGCATTTTAAAAAGAAAACGGCCATAAAGTTTGGTGGTATTCTTTTTTTTTTTATAAGTTTGTGGTATTGAACATTGAAAATATATGCCCGTGGAATAAAAAACACCTGAATGCCCTTTTTACCCGTGATGATTTGTGAAGTTGGAATTTTGTGAAAGGATATCACTAACCCCGTCCCGAAATTTCGGGATTAACCCGGGGGCTAAAAAAGGAAATTGTTTAAACAACCGGCCTAGTGTGATAATTACTAAGTTAATTAACTAATATTTTATTATCTTTGTCATATGGCAAGGATAGGAAAACCAATACAACTAACCATGGATGAGAAAGAAGAGCTTCTTACCATGAGCCGTTCCCGTAAGTTGGAAA